>JALHQW010000017.1:0-34933 GCA_022841745.1 Saprospiraceae bacterium
ACCCGGCTTCTTCGAATTTTGCAATTAACAGAGGTATGTCCTCTACCAGTTCTACTTTCATCCCGCTAGTTTAACCAATTCTGGAAAACGGCAGCGGAAATAGTCGAAATGTCAGTTATTTGCCATAATTTAACTTGATGTATTGGAGGCGAACTTAATTCACTTTCTGATTTCTTGCCACGCCTACACCGTTCGCTGCAATACTTCACTTCCTCCCAGCAACGTTCCCATTTTTTTCGCCAGGCAAAGGGGCGTTGACAGAAGGGGCAGATTTTGGTAGGCAGGTCGGATTTTTTCATGTGATGGTGGCTTAGCAATTTTACCTAAAAAGTTTCTGCTTCGAACAAGCATGACCCGTTTCGGTTCAGTTCGCTGCTTTTGCTTTCAATAAATCGGGACTTGAAAATTTCGGTGAAGCCTGTATTTTGCGGCAAAATACTTTTATGCGTTGGCTGGCCTGGCTGCCGATTTCTGGACAGTATTGAAAAAATGATGCAAATGGAAAATACCAAATCAAGGAGAAATTTTCTGGGCAAGATGGCGGCCATCCCGTTCGTCCCCATCCTTTCCGCTTCAGGCAGCGGTCAAGGTGGCAGCGACTTGCCTATCAGTTGCAACACCTACAATTGGGACACCTTTGCATGGCGGGAGGGCAAGAAATCGTGGACGGAAAACCCGGAGGCCAACCTGGCACAGTTCAAGGAGACGGGCATCCCTGCCATCGAGTTCGGGCTGCCCGATTTTGCCTACGCCAAGCGGCTCATGCCCTTGCTAAAGCAACACGGTATTCCGGTGCCCTCGGTCTATGTGAACAGCAACCTGCACAAGCCGAGCGAGGCCGACCTGTCCATCGCCACCGTGCTGGAAATCGCCGACCATCTGAAGGATTTTGGCGTTCGCATTTTTGTGACCAACCCAAGCCCTATCAAATGGGGCGGTACGGAGGCTAAATCTGACACCGAGATTCGGGAACAGGCCAAGAACCTTGACCAACTGGGGGCAGAACTTCGCCGCCGTGGCATCACCCTGGCCTACCACACCCACGACACGGAGATGCTGGCCGGGGCCAGGGAGTTCCACCACATGTTCCAGAATACCTCGCCGAAGAACGTGTCCTTTTGCTATGACACGCACTGGGTATTCCGTGGCAGCCAGAACTCCGAAGCCGCCGTGTTTGATGTGCTGAAAATGTACGGCAAGCGCATCGTGGAACTGCACCTGCGGCAGTCGGTAGGCGGCGTCTGGAGCGAGACCTTCGACAAGGGGGATATTGATTATCAGCGCTTTGCGAAGGAGCTGAGCAAGATGAAGGTTAAGCCGCACCTCGTCATCGAGCAGTGTGTGGAGGAAAAAACCCAAAAAACGATGGGCGTAGTTGAGGCGCACCGATTGAACTTACAAGCAGTGCGGGAATTGTTTGGGCGGCAATGAAAAGCAGTTTGCTCATTTCAATTTTAAAAATTCGTAACCGCCCAAGGTAGCCCCCCAAACTTGCTTGCCCTCAGCGTTGAAGCCTTGGTCCCAGCTGACGATTTTATCGGGGTGAATGGTCACTATCGAATTAGCGTACTTGGCACCTCGTAGTTCGCTGGGACAGGTTTTGTCGCCCGTGGCCCCGCTGTAAAGCTGTCCATCCTTTTTCAAAACGACCTCACAGCCAGCCTTGAGTTCGATGCCATCAAGGGGCAATGCCTCCAATTTTTCGGGTGTTTTCCAGGCGTTCACATATTCCTTTTCAGCCTTGATGGTATAGACGTAGCTGACGAAGGTCTGAGCGTCCCGTTTTTCCAATTTATAGACCCGTTGGCGGTAGGGCTTTGCTTGATTGGCGGTCACAGCTTGCTCCACATAGAGCCAAATGCCTTCCCGCTGTGGCCAAATCGGGTACATGTGCAGTGTGATATCGAAATAATTGGTGTCACGGGCAGCTTGGGCGGCAGAGTTGAAGCTACCCGCCATGTAGCCACGGAGTTGGAGTAGGTCTTTGTCGCCCTGCGATTTTTTGGAGGCGGCACAGGCTGAGAGCAGCGCCAACAATGAAAGGAGGTAAAAGCTGTTTTTCATAAAAGTTGTTTTACTTCGCCGCAAAGCTGCCCAAAAACTCAAAACAATTTTGGACTTAATTCATTCCACTTTTTCGGGGGTCATATTTTTGACTGACGAAAACGAAAGGGTCTTCAAAATTTCCCAGCCCCATTCGGGAGGCGGGGTTATCAAACCCCGCTGTCCCGGAACAGCGGGGTTTGATAACCCCGCCTCTCGAATGGGGCTGGGGCAGTTAAAATATCCCATTACCTACTTTTTAAAATGATTTAAAAATGAAAAAACTGATGCCCGTTCTCAACCTGTTGGCGCTGGTAGCCGTGCTCGTCACCAACTACCTCGCCAATGCCCTGCCCATTGCCGGGCGCAATCCCGCTGAAGTTTCGGACATGTTCCCCACGCTTTTTACGCCAGCAGGTTTCACTTTTTCCATTTGGGGCATCATTTACCTGTTGTTGATTGGCTTCGCCATTTACCAAGTCCGTTTTTTCAACAAGCCCGCCCCCATTTTTTTGGAAAAAATCGGCTGGCTATTCGTGCTCTCTTGCGCTGCCAATGTGGGCTGGCTACTGGCCTTCCACCACTTACAAATCGGGCTGTCCATGCTCATCATGCTCGTCATTTTAGGCAGCCTTGTAGCTATTTATATTCGCATAAATGAAGTTGGTACAACGACCTCTACTGCTGAGCGTTGGCTCGTTCGGCTGCCTTTCAGCGTTTACTTGGGCTGGATAACCGTTGCCACCATCGCCAATGCGAGCATCTTCCTCTCTAATCTCGGCTGGAACGGCGAACCTGGTGACCCTCAATTTTGGACGGTGGTAGTCATTGCAGCAGCAGTTATCGTGGGCATTTTGGCTTTGTTGAAGCGCCGTGATTTCGCTTTTGCCTTGGTCATTGTTTGGGCGCTGTTCGGCATTTACTCAAAGCGCATGGCCAATATCAGCGAACAAGATGGGATAGTGGAGGTGGCAGCTATTGCAGGTATGGTAGTGGTTGGCTTGGGTATAGTTTACCGTGCATTCAAGCGAAAATAATTGATTATGAAACAATTGCAGATGGATGAGTTGGACATAGACCGCATCATCGGCATGGCCTGGGAAGACCGAACGCCGTTCGATGCTATTGAAGCACAGTTTGGCGTCAGCGAGCAACAAGTCATCGAAATCATGCGGCGTGAGATGAAGCCCAGCAGTTTTCGGATGTGGCGAAAGCGGGTGCAAGGGCGTGTTACCAAGCACGTTGCGAAGCGGAATTTTGCCGAAGGCAGGCATAAATGCGATAGGCAGCGGGGGATTTCCAATAATAAAATTAGCAAGCGGTAGGGCTGTGCTTGACAAGGTAGAAAACATCCATTTTGGCTAAAAAGGCTAATTTCGCCCATCCTAAAAATACGGGATATCAGGACAGGTAAGAAGGGTTTTCCCGAAAAAATAAACCCTCAACAGATGGTGCCGGAAAAAAAGAATGGTGAATTTTTGCTTTATCAATCCGATGACGGGCAATTGAAAATCCAAGTTCGCTTGGAGCAGGATACT
Organism: Saprospiraceae bacterium; assembly: GCA_022841745.1. Lineage (GTDB taxonomy): Bacteria > Bacteroidota > Bacteroidia > Chitinophagales > Saprospiraceae > UBA6168. The sequence goes on from JALHQW010000017.1 coordinate 3,582, forward strand.
GTATGGCTCTCCCAAGCTGACCTGGTGGAATTGTTCCAGTCTTCAAAGTCGAACATTAGCGAGCATATCAAGCATGTTTTGAAGAGGGTGAATTGGTGGAGGATTCAGTTGTTCGGAAATTCCGAACAACTGCCTCGGATGGCAAGAACTATGAGGTCATTTATTACAATTTGGATGTAATCATTTCAGTCGGTTACCGGGTAAAATCGCTTCGTGGCCCCAGTTCCGAAAAAGCAACCAACTATTTCAAAAAACAGTTATTGGCTTACAACCTTAACCCCCTAAAACACTAAAACTTCACGAACCATTGTAATTGAAAAAAGTCAATTATTGAAAACTACGGAAAAACAACATGCTTGACAGCTACTAATCAGGGGCGTTAGCACCGGCCCTGTTTGTAGGCTTGGTTTTCGGTTCTTGCAGAGGGGCGTAGCCCCGGCACGATTCGATTTGTGGTTCGTCCACCGGGCCAGGGCTACGCCCTTTTGGGATAATTGCATAAATTTTCTACAAACAGGGCCGGGGCTAGCGCCCCTAAAAGATGAAGAAATGGACTGTTGCACTTTTCCGTAGTTTTCAACAATTAACAAAAAATGTCCACATGCACGCATGTGGACATTTTCCTTTCTTGAGAACTTCAATTTTCAGCAATAAATTCAAGCAACAGCTGATTTTTTGGATACCGCCAGCGAATAAATCACCAAGCCAAATCCAATTTTGTTGATGGCATCACCAATATTGTAGATGATGTCCAAGCTTTTTGGATTGAGCACGCCGCTCAGCCAGCCAGAGCCTTCAATGGCCATGTAGCCGATGGGGTAAATGGCCCATCCGACCAGCACAAACCAACCAAGGGCACTGAAAGCCGATTGAAGGGCTGGGTCATTTGAGTTGTTGGCCAATTTTTTGGCACTGCCCAACCATACCTCGTAAAGGATTCCGACATAACCAATCGTGGAAATAATGCCCCAAATTGGCGAATTGTCACGGAAGACCGTCTCACCGAGGTAGCCTGCCACCAGCATCCAGAGGGAGTAGAAAATCATTTTCCAAAGTAGGGACTGCTTGGCGCCGAACGCCTTTAGGATGAGGTAGAATTCGACGCACATGAGCGGCACGGTCAAAATCCAGTCTATATAGCGAAATTCGGTTGGCGAGGTGCCGTTGGTGGCCCAAAAATCACGCATATAGAAGTAGTGCACCGCTGCGATAAACGTAATGAGGCCCGATACTAGCATAGAGGTGCGCCACTTACCATCTTGATTCCACATCTCGATGAAAAAGAAGACGGAGGCGGCCATCATTGCCATGGAGCCGATGAAGAAAGTAAAGCCCACGTAGTCGCCCGGTTGCAATACGGTGAGCATAATGGTTTGAAAACTTGAAAACATTTCCATAAGAACACTTTTAATTGGTTAGAAAAACTATGAATAAATCAAGTCATTGATTCCATGTTGTTCACGTTGGCTGTTCACTTGTGTTGCCCACGTTAAATGGTATTGCAATCAACGGTTTTCGTACCCGGTAAAGCCATTCCATCAGAAATGCATGAGGTACAGTAATGACTGCAATAAAAAGAAATAAAGCACCCATATTTTGGCCCTTATTAAAGGTATCACCGAAGAAATATAGGAGCATCCCAAGCCCTGCGAAAGATACCAGTGTCAAAGGCAGCGACTGAATAAGATAGTCACTCATTCGATAGCCCGGCTTTGTTGTTTTTAGTAGTGAAACTTGGTGGTGCATTGCCTCAAACGAATGCCATAGTACGAAATAGACCCCAAACCCAACCAACAACGGTGTGGTGAAAAAGAGCATGGAGAGCAGTAAAATTTTGCCTATTTCTTGCTTGAATTCTTTTGAGGATAAAATCTGGGCGTGATTTAAATGAATGATTATACCGATGTTGGTAAAAATCAATAGAAAAACAGAGACTGCACGTGTCATGGCAGATAAATGAAATTCTCCGACTTTCATCTCTGAAATAATTATCCCGGCTTGGTCGAAGTGCAGTAAAACTGGTACGCCAATGATGAGCAACCCCCAATTGAGCATTATAGTAACCTGAACCAGCTTTGAAGGAAAACGGATATTAGCCCAATTACTTTGACCGAAATGATAAGCTGATAACAGAATGAAAGTTCCGAATGCTATAATTGGTTCAAACGCCCATATTGCGATATAGGCAACCATTGAAAGTAAATAACCTAGTAGATACTTGAAGGGGCTAAAAACGGTGCCGGATAATTTCGCCAATTGCTTTGAGAGCATATAGTCACCCGCACCATGTGGTACTCCCAATAGTATGAGTAAAAACCCAAAGATCGGCAACGCATGCTCTACCAATGAATTTGGTACCAACAATCCGAGAAGTGCAATCAAACAAGTCATTATTTGCACTTTTCTATGTTTACCATCTATGTCTAATGCGTTGGTCATCTCCTTGTTTGTTCAGGTGAGTCTTTGGAAATCAACCTTCGTTGAACTTTAGAATCTTCACCCGTTGAATTTGAGATACCAGACAAAACAGCTTTTTTTTTGTTTAAGGAATTTTCATTTTTTTTTGAACAAAGTGAAAAAAGAGATAAAACTTGTTCGTTGAGGCTTAAAAATTGGGGATTTCCATTCAAGCATTGACAAAAAATTGGAAGTTGGAGGAGATGAAGTTAAGAATTTGGAAAGGCAATCAGTAGCGAAAACTGTCTAACAAGTGGGGAGGCTTAAACCCAAATCACCCCCTCTCCTACCTCACCAAATGCAATTCCTTCTGCCCGCCCATGCCGCCAACCCGTCAGCCAAGCCAACGCCGCATCCACTTGGTGCCAGTTTTCGGGGTACTTCTCAAAAGGGTAGGGGAGCCGTTCCGTTAGTTTTTCCAAAAAAAGGTCGAGGTCGGTCTTGTAACCCGTTGCACCAGCAAAAAGCAGGCGGACATGGTGGGCGGGGTATGCTTCGTAAAATGGCAATTCTGGGAAAGCTGCCCGCAACTGCATGGCCCGTGCCGTCAGTCCACCAAGGAACATGGGTGACATGGCCCCCACCGCCCTGTCGCAGGCTCGATAATGGTAGTCCGAGCCAACGCCCCTGTAAACACTGGGCAAGCTGAGCGGTGCATCCATGAACACGGCACTTGGCTGCTGCGCTGCAATGATGCTTCGCAACCAAGCGTCGGCGTCCTGTTTTTTGGCGGATTGCGATAACTGTAGTTCATTGTTTTGTACAAAGCAGGTGGCAGTGGTGCCTGCGAGCTTGGCACCGTAGTCTATGGCGAGGAAGTTTTGATTCATGTAAATTTTTACGATTGTACGGATAAGCCTGAGAAGGTGCTGAGATTTTTTGACTGATGTAGGCCCCTTTCGAGAGGCGGGGTTATCAAACCCCGTTGTTCCAGAACAACGGGGTTTGATAACCCCGTCTCTCGAAAGGGGCCAGCCAATTTTGAAAATCCTACCGTTTTCATCAGTTAAAAAGCGCACTACCCCTGAGAATAGTTGAAATCGTCTTGTGTGGAACTTTATTTTAAAAATCGTTAAACAAAAAACGCCAGAGCTGGTTTGGTTTCCAACTTCTTTCATCATACAATCAACCTTGCATCATGCGTAATTCAAAAAACTCTTTTCAGAAAAACCTCCTTTTGACCGACGATGACATTGGGGACGACCACATCATGACCTCTTTGGCCACGCCCATGCGCCCCGATGCTTTTGAACTTTCGGACGAAGAAAAAATGGCCAAAATCGAGCACCATTTTCGTGAAATCATGGAGACAATGGGACTCGATTTAACTGACGATAGCCTCCGTGGTACACCCAAGCGAGTTGCCAAAATGTACGTGCAGGAGATTTTCAGTGGATTGAACCCAAAGAACAGACCCAGTGTAGCGCTATTTGAAAACAAATATGGTTACGCTGAAATGTTGGTTGAAAAGGACATCACTTTTTATTCCAACTGCGAGCACCATTTTGTGCCCATCATTGGCAAGGCGCATGTTGCTTATATCTCCAATGGCAGCGTAATCGGACTGTCAAAGATTAACCGCATTGTGCAGTATTTTGCGAAAAGGCCGCAGGTGCAAGAGCGCCTCACAATGCAGATAGCGCAAGAACTTTGCGATATATTGGGAACGGACGATGTTGCCATTGTCATAGATGCCCACCACCTCTGCGTGTCTTCAAGGGGCGTACAGGATGTAAACAGTAGCACGGTGACTGCCTACTACGGTGGCAATTTCATGAAGGAAGCCAAGAAAAACGAATTCTTGCAGTACTTGAACCTCTCGTCAAATTCGAACGTCACGGAAGTATTGCAGTCCTGATTGTGAATATTGGGAGTAGTATTGCCCCAAATCCGGTTACCTGCATGACGAGTTCAATCACGACACTGACCTTATTCCGTTTCTCCAATTTGTTGGATAAAATATGGGCCTTCGGGCAAATGCAGTTTGCCCATCCACATATCAGCAAATCACCCGGCCTGAATTTCTACAAACTTATGGGCAGTGGAAGGGAGCTTGGCTTCAATCCACTGCCCGACTGGGGAGTCTATGCTATGCTCGGTATTTGGGAAAACGAGCAGGCAGCCGAGCGGTTTTTCAGCAAGTCGGAAATTTACCAGCGTTATCGGGCGCACACCAGTGAGCAATGGACGATTTTCATGAAAACCCGCCAAGCCAAGGGCCTTTGGTCGGGTGGCAATCCATTCACTCCCTCTACCGATTTAGATGAGGCCAACCCGCTTATCGCTGTCATCACCCGTGCCACCATCCGCCCCAGCAAACTGGTCAAGTTTTGGCGATACGTACCCATATCGCAGCGGCCCATCCAACAAGGCTGCAAAGGGCTAATTTATACCAAAGGAATCGGTGAGGCGCCATTGGTACAGATGGCCACTTTCAGCCTTTGGGAAAACATGGAAGCCCTAAAAAACTTCGCCTACAATAGCCCTGAACACCAGGTGGCCATCCAGAAAACCCGTCAATTGGATTGGTACAAAGAGGAAATGTTCGTGCGGTTTCAGCCTTATCGCTCGGTGGGGACTTGGGGCGGGGAAGCCGTTTTGGCTGCCTACTTATAGCGTTTTGGCGCTTGGCGAAGAAGCGGATTTCGAAGCACTAAATTGTCTGCCAGCACTGAACTTAATACGAAGCACAAAGCTTCATTTAAGCACTTAACCCGCTTTTTTGCCAAACGCCTGTTGCGTGCCGTTATTTTCTCAGATTTTCAAGAGTATCCTTTGTTTGTTCGTCATTTGGGTCAAGCTCTATTGCTTTTTGATAACTCTTAATTGCATTAGGCTTGTCATTCAATTTTATGTAATAATCACCCCAACGACTGTAAACAATTGAGGAATTTGGATGCTGTTCAATTGCTAAATCTAAAATAGTTTTTACAGCGGCTATATTCAAAGGCTTTTTATTCATTAAATCATATGCCAAATAAGTAATCTGATATTCGTTCATTTTCATTGCTCCAAAAGCTTTTTTTGCTTCATCGTACCGCTCCATTTTTAAATATTCACTTGGTGAAAATTCATCGTCTTTCATTTTAGGCATTGGCTTTTCTTGATAAATATTTTGAAGTCCTATTACTTCACCCTTATCATCTCTTACAAAAAAGCCTTTTATGTTATAATCGGTAAAGACTATTGTGTCTTTTGAAATTGGAAAACAATAGATGTCATTGCCTTCATTGATGTTTTCAACTAAATAGTTTTTCTCTTTTCGCAGGTAAAGCACTTCATCAGTTGCCATTCTGTATCGTCCTACAAATTTATCTAAGGCAGTATCTGACAAACTAACAGGTTGTATTTCGGTAGGTAAAAAATTAGTCCAATTATAAACTTTTGCAACTGCTCTTCTTATTTCTTTACCTAAGCCATTTACATCATCACCAGAATTGAGCATTATGATTACACCATTTCCGTTGGTAACACTTCCTATTCCATAAGCCAAAAAGCCTGCATTTACTCCCGTAAATTCAAAATAAACGCCATTTGGGTCTGTGTTGTCGGTTCGCTGAATTAGAAATGGGCCAATTCCAATTTGCTCTTTGTACGAACCATCAGAAACATTTTGTTGAGGCGCTAGCATTTTTTTAGTTGTGGTTTGGCTGAGTATTTTTCCTTTGCCCATGTAGGATTTCTGCACATCAACAAAAAACTTTGCAAGGTCTGTTGGTGTGGTGTAAAGTCCCGCTGCAGCTTGTTGTGGATAAACATAAGGCATTCCTTTGAACCAAGATGCAGAAGAGTAGGCCCAAGCGCTTTGTATTGCAAACTTTGCTGGAATTGGTTGTTCAAAAGTTGAGTTTTCCATTCCAAGCTTGTCAAAAAGGATTTGTTGAGATAAAGTAGAAAAACTTTGTTTTGAAACGTCCATTAAAGCCATTTGCGCAATCATACTTCCACCACCCGAATAACGGAATTCTTCGTTGGGCTGGCTGTTTACAACTACTGGTCTTGTTTCTGAAATTTTTGCACCACTTAAAATTTCTACGATTGTTGGTAAAGGCTGTGACGGTGTAAAACCAAAATACGAAGACTGAGAAGTGCCTGCGGAATGGCTTAACAACATTCTCAATGTAACAGGTGTCTTTTTAGTAAAATCATTTTCTGTGATTTTCCAAGAAGTTAGGTAGTTATTTATAGGCTTTTCAAGTTCTATTTGTCCGTTTTCTACCATTTTCAGTGCCGTAACAGCCATGACAAATTTACTGATAGAACCTGCTGAAAACATAGTCTCCGTTGTTACGGGCGTTTTTTGAAGCGTGTCGGCAAAACCATAACCTTTTGCCCAATCAATTTTATAATCTTTGATAACGGCAATGCTTACGCCAGGCACCTTATAATACTCCATTCGCTCCAAAATATTCCAACCCTCAAAACCCTTTACAGGAACAAAAGGGATCAAATTGTTTTCTACTTCTTTAATTCTGTTGGTCAGTGATTTGTCTTGGGCAAAGACCTGTACTAAAAAAAGTGTCAATAAAAGTAAAGTGAATTGTCTCATATTTTTTTGATGATTAGTCTGTTTATAATCGCCCATAACTTGTTTATACCCGCTACCCAATGTGGCAATTGACCCAATTTTAATGCAATTGCCGCTACTCCACAGCGAGAATTCACAACCAAAGGTAACAGACTTCCCAAAGAGCAAAAAGGCAAATTTCTGCTGATTGTGAAATATGTCCTTAAGTTTATCACGAAGCAGCTCACACCTCCTTCTCAGCCGGATAATACCATCCCCGCAGCCAAAACGCCACGTAAAATCAACCCGGCCTCGCCACCACTGTCAAAAACCCCATCGAAAACCATTTTTGCAGCTTATAAATCGGCGCATTCAGCACCATTCCCGCCACATAACCCACGAACCTTGGTTCCATCGAAGCCGACCAGTCAATTCGCTGCTGTTCCATTTGGCTCATCCAATGCAGCGTATAGGGGTCGAGGGTGCCGTAAGTGATTACCTGCTCCACTTGCCAGCCGCTGTTTTTCATCAACAATGCTAGGTTATTGGGGGAATAAAGCGCCGTATGCCGGGGTGTATGGTAGCCCGCCCAGTGCTGCCCGAATTTACGGCGGGTATAGCTGTCAAAATTGGGCACCTCCACGATGAGCCGGGTACCGGGGTGGGCAATGTCGAGCAATTGCTGAAGGTGCTGCTGGGGGCGGTAATCGTGCTCCAGGTAATGCCACATCGTGATGACGTCCACGGGTGGCTCGCCATGCAGGTCGGCCACTTCGCCTTTTCGAAGGTCAATGCCCTTGTAGGTTTCCGGCTCGTTTATCCAGCCTTCATCGCTGAAATCAAGGCCAATGAGTTGGGCAGGCGTATCGTTGCGCAAGCAGGCCAAAAAACTCGGCTTGCCGCAGCCGACATCGAGTATGCGGCTCTGGGCGGTCAGGTCATGGTGCTTTTTCACCTGATTCACCCTTGCTTGGTCAATGTTTCGCTGGTCTTGTTTCACGAAGGAAGCATATTTGCCCCAAGCCTCCTCCACCCGGTAGGGCAGGTAAGCGGCAGTGTAAAACTGGCCCAGTTCCGCCTCCGGCACACGGGGGGTCAGGAACACTAGGCCGCAGTCTTCGCAACGGTCGAAATTGTATTTTGTGGGCAGGTGCTCGTGCATCATGGCCGGGGTCTGCACGAAGGGCTGGTGGTTACCGGAATTGCAGGCGAGGCATTGGGTCAATTTTTCCATCAGCGGGTTACGTGGTTGACCAATGAGCGGAGAAACGGGGGCCAAGGGAAGCCCACCATGATGCCCAAATCCTCGGCAAAGCTCGTTTGGTCGTCGAGGTAGGCGAAGATTTTTTGCACCGGATATTTGGCATACATGGTTTCAAAAAGTTTTGGCCCCAAGTGGTTCTGGCGGTTCAGGACATCGAGGAACAAGGCATCGTAGAAGCGGAATTTATGTGGAATTAGGCCCTTATTCGCTGGCCTGCCCGCCTTCAGGTTCTCCACGATTTTCCTCGAATTTCGCTCGCAGTTCTTGAAAGAATAACCCGTGGAAGGCTTCACCCAGCCCCCAGCTGTACCGATGCGGATATGCTTGCCCTGCGAATATTTTTCAAAAGGAAAATCGCTCATCGGAATCACACCTTGTTCCTGCTCCACGATGTCGAAATCTTGGAGTTTCAATATATCACTGACATAGCGGTGCAACATGCGGTCGTAGTCGCCATTGTTCAGCAGTTCGGGCGTGAACAGCGTGAACTCCACCAAAGCCTCCCTTTTGCTGAAGGGCAATACATAAGTAAAACTCGTTGCATCTGGCCAAAGCAGCCGAAAGTCCATCATGGTGAATCGGCTGGGGTCGAAACGGTCATCGGGGGTGCGGATGACCCATCCTTTGAAATGCTGTAGGATGCGGGTGTATTTGTCTTTTTTTTCGGTAAAATCTGCTGGGATGCGGCTATCGAAGACATAGTCCGCAGTGTAGCTGTGTTTATTGGCGTTAATGCGAATTGGGGCGCCATTTTCAACCGACTGCACGTCTTCGTTTTCCCATTGGAACATGGGGCTGGCCATGATTTCCCGCTTCGCAAAATCATAGAAATCAATCCCCCGGAGCATTTTGTAACGGTATGGTGGCAGCGAAAGCGGTATAGCTTTTTCTTTTGAAAAAAAATCGCCCTGCGACCAGCTTTGGCGCAGCAATTTATCCCATTTCCCATCCGCTTTTTCCCAAAAACAAAAAGTGCGGTCGTTTTGGTCTTTCGCCGATTTTTCAAGGATTAGAATTCGCTTTTGCTGGAAAAACGGCTCGTCCCGCATGGCGAGTGCAAGGTGGAGGCCCGCCGCTCCTGCCCCGATAATGGCGATATCAAAATTGGTAGATTGCATAGAAAAAAGCGAAAAATACAGCTTGTGAGGCAAAATGGTGCAATGGGAGCGGATTCTTTCCCTCTGGCAAGTCTTTTTGCGCAAGTACCTGCAAGATGAAGGAGACCAAGAACCAATCCACGAAGTTTCGGATTGGGGCACGGCCAGCCTCCCAATGCCAGAAATCAAAGACCGGTGCGATAGGTTCGATGAAGAAATCGAGCGCAACCATCAGTATCGCTCCGCAAAACGGGGCCAACCATTTGTGCCGGATAAAACGCTTGCAAATAGTGGCTGTCAGAAAGGTCAGCACCACCCAGTTGATGCCAATCAGCAAGGGTACGCCAAACAGTTTAAAACCGAGGTTTTCGCCGTACTGATAGGTTCCGAAAAGCAGGCTCGTGTTCACGCCCACGACTTCCACGCCCATGCCGATGAGATAAACCAGCGACCAAATCAACAGGCTACGCCAACCATTTTTCATTGGAAAATTCCAATAGAGCAAACCCAGTCCGAGCAATAGGTTGAACGGTGTTTTGGGCAAAAACCAGTCGTCCTGGCCAAGCCAAATACCAATCATGCCAGAAATGGTGACCAACCAAATGGCGAAAACGGAAACTTGTATTTTCCCGAATTGAGGTGGGAAAACTAATGCATAGTTCATGACTCAGCGATGATTAAACCTGCCGTAATCTTGGCAGAAAGCAGGCATAACGGAATGCCACCACCCGGATGCACGGAGCCGCCGCAGTAGTAGAGTTGCTTGATTTTATTGGAAAAATTGGGGTGGCGCAAGAAAGCCGCAAACTTGGAATTGCTCGCTGCGCCGTACAGTGCGCCTCGGTAGCTGCTCGTCCGCTGCTCAATCAGCGGCGGCGTAAGTACATCTTCTACTTCGATGAGCGGAGCCAGGTCGGTGCCCAACAGGCGGTTCACTTTGGCGAGGATGTCGTGGCGGGCTTGCGCCACCAGTGCCTCCCAGTCCTGCCCATAGTCGCCGGGAGCGTTTATCATCACGAACCAGTTTTCACAGCCCGTTGGTGCATCGCTTGGGGCTTCCTTGCTGGTGATGTTGAGGTAAACAGTAGGGTCGTTGAACAGGGTTTCATGTTCGAACAAATGCGCAAACTCCGTTCGGTAATCGCCGCTGAAAAGGATATTGTGCAAGTCCAATTCGGGGAAGTTTCCACGGATGCCCCAGTAGAAAATCACCGCAGAACTGGAGCGCTCCTGGCGTAGGGTTCGCGCTGGGTGGGGCTGTTCAGGCAGCAGTTTTTTATAAGTAGAAAAAACGTCCATGTTCGAAACTATCGCATCCGCAAAATATTGATTTTCAGCCGTTTGGATGCCAACTGCACGGCGGTTTTTGACCAATATCTGCTCCACTTTTTGACCAAAATGAAACTGAACACCTTGCCGCAATGCCAGCTCATACAGGCTGGTGGTGATGCTGTGCATGCCGCCTTTCGGGAAATAGGTGCCTAGGTGCAGTTCGAGGTGCGGAATCATGCTCATGATGCCCGGTGTGCGGTAGGGCGACGAGCCGTTGTAGGTGGCATATCGGTTGAACAATTGGACAAGGTGCGGCTCGCCGATGGCCGCTTCGTTGAGGGAATGGAGGCTGGTGCCAATGTCCATCTTCGACATTTGCGCAAGGGCCTTGACCGTGTCCACGGATAGGTAGGTGCCAATTTTGTGCAGCGATTTTTCTAAAAAAAGCGGGGCGGTAAGGTCGTATTTCCGTTGGCCATTTTTCAAATAATCCAGCAAGGACGCAGCATCAACGCCAAACTTGGCTGCCGCTTCCTTTGCAAAAACCTCCCGGTCGGCATTGACGGTGAAGCGGGCGCCGTCCTCCCAAAAATAATTGCAAACTGAATCCTTGCGGTGATACTGAAAAGAATCGGCAGGTCGCTCACCAAGCAGTCCGAACAGCTCCGTCACCAATTCGGGCATAGTAAACAAAGAAGGCCCAGCATCGAAGCGGTAGCCGCCCAATTCGAAAGCATGGAGCTTACCGCCAGGGTAGTCGTTTGCCTCAAAAACAGTTACCTCCATCCCTGCTGCCCGCAACCGCAAAGCAGTTGCCAATCCAGCAATCCCGGCACCTATGATAATGGCTGATGACATTTTTTTGGTTGAGAAATGACGATTTTATTCGACGAGGAGTATAATGCAGGAAGGTGGAAATGGTTTTTAGAAAGCAGGGTATTTCCGTGTTGAGTGAAAGAAGGTGAATACAATCCTGCCAAAGCAAACAAAGCCATATTGAAAAAAAACAAAATCAACTACCTTTGCACCATCAATGAAAAAACTCCTTTCCATATCCTTGGCAATGCTCCTACTGGCAACGGCCTCGCCGACCAGCCAGGGCATCCGCACCTTGGTAAAAATGGGGGAGTTCGTTCACCATTTCGTTCACCACGTTGTCTGTCACCAAGAGCGGCTCGGCATCGGCGGTTACCTCAAGTTGCACTATTCCGACCATGAGCACCATGAGGCCGACCACCACGAGCACGAAAACCTGCCGTTCAGCCACCATGACGACCAGCAGGGCACTATGCTCCAGCCGCTCTTCCTGCTCCCGCATCAATCCGAATCCTTGACCCTTTCAAGGCCAAATTTTGATAAAATGCCGTTGAACCCGCTGACGGGCAGGTGGCATTCCACTTCCTACCTCCACGACATCTGGCAGCCACCCAAGGCATAGCCTTTCCGTTTTTTTTCAATCCATTTATCAAGACTGAATGCCTTTGTTGCTCCGCAACAAGGGGTTTTTCGCATTTTCAATTGCTTACGCAAACCATTCATTTTCAATGAAAAAGCTATTGTTGCAATTATTGGCAGCGGCACTTGTACTGGCCGGTTGTCATTCCCATTCCCACGATGCCCATGGTGGCCACAGCCACGGCGATGCCCACGCCCATGACGAAAACGGCAACCATATCACGCCCGCCGAGCCAACCCTCGAAGCATTGGCGTACACCATATATACGGATAAAACAGAGCTTTTCGTGGAGTTCATGCCCCTCGTTGTAGGGCAGGAGAGCCGTTTTGCGGCGCACTTCACGGCACTTGGCGACCTTTTCAAGGCCATCAGCGAGGGCAGCGTGACCCTCTCCCTGAAAAACGGCGAGACCATCGCACAGTCCATCACTGCCGATAAGCCCGAAGTACCGGGCATCTTCCAGCTGCAGATGACGCCCAAGCAAGCTGGAGCGTACAGCCTCGTTTTTGACATCAAAACGCCTGCTTACACCGACCAAATCACCATCGAGAATGTGACCGTTTTTCCCGATGAAAAAACAGCAATGGCAGCGCAAGGTGAAGTCGAAGCTGTCGGTGGCACTGATATCAGCTACCTCAAGGAACAGGCATGGAAGGTCGAGTTCGCCAACGCCCCGGCGAAAATCCAACCGTTTTCAGAGGTGGTGAAAACGAGTGGCCAAGTCCTCGCAGCCCCCGGCGACGAAGCTGTGCTGACCGCCCAAATCAGCGGCATCGTTTCGTTTTTGGGTAAAAACATGGTGGTCGGAACGGCGGTCGGTGCTGGCGCAAACTTGTTTTCAGTGAAAAGCAACGAGGTCGTGCAGAGCAACCTCGGTGCTGCGGTGAAACAGGCCGAAAACGACGTGGCCACCGCCCAAAAACAGTACGACCGGGCAGCCGAACTGGCGAAGGACAAAATCATTTCCGATAAGGAATTTTTGGAGGCAAAGCTTCGCCTCGAAAACGCCCAAGCGCAGCTTGCCAATGCCAAGGTGTCCCGCAGCTTTGGGCAGAACAAACAAAGCGTGGCAGCACCCATTGGCGGTTTTCTGAAAAACGTTTTGGTGGAAAACGGGGCCTTCGTACAAGCTGGGCAGCCATTGGCCACCATTTCAAAAAGCAAGCGCCTGCTGCTACGGGCCGATGTTTCCCAAAAATATTTCCCCAAGCTCGCCTCCTTTACCGCTGCCAATTTCAAGACCGCCGACGGCGTCCGGGTTTACAGTACCCGTGAGCTGAACGGAAGGGTTGTTTCCACAGGAAAATCAGCAGCGGCTGGCTCGCCGTTTTTGCCCATCCATTTCGAAATTGACAACGTGGGTAACATCGTCCCCGGCTCAGCGGTGGAAGTGTTCTTGCAGTCGGGGTCGTCGCCCTCATTGGTCATTCCCACTTCGGCGCTCATCGAGGAGCAGGGCGTTTTTTACTGCTACGTGCAAGTAGGAGGTGAGACCTTCCAAAAGCGGGAACTCAAAATCGGGGCCAGCGACGGGCGCAACGTGCAGGTGCATTCGGGCATCGCCGAGGGCGAGCGGGTCGTGACGACAGGGGCGTACCAAATCAAGCTTTCATCTGCTTCGGGCACCATGCCGGCGCATGGGCACGAGCATTAAATTGAAGATTATGGCCGACAATCAATCACTTCCCTCCTTTCGGGAAGCCTTCAAGGTCTGGCTTCAAATCGCCCTTTATTCTTTCGGCGGGCCTGCCGGGCAAATCGCTGTCATGCACAAACTCGTAGTGGAGGAGAAAAAATGGCTTGGGGAGAGCCGTTTCCTGCATGCTCTCAACTACTGTATGTTGCTGCCGGGGCCAGAGGCGCAGCAGCTTGTCACCTATATAGGCTGGCTAATGCACAAGACGAGGGGTGGTATTGTGGCCGGGGCGCTGTTCGTGCTGCCGGGCTTCCTTTCAATTCTGGTTTTGAGCATCGTCTATGCGCTTTGGAAAGACGTGGGCTTCGTGCAGGGTGTTTTTTACGGCATCAAGGCGGCGGTGTTGGCCATCGTGGTCGGAGCGGTCATCAAGATTGGCAAAAAGGCGTTGAAAAACGAGGTCATGGTCGCCTTGGCTGTACTGTCGTTCGTTGCGATTTTCTTTTTCAAAATCCCCTTCCCAACTATCATCATTATTGCGGGGCTTATTGGTTGGCTTGGCGGAAAAATTTGGGAGGAAAAATTCCTCGTCATCAAAGGGCATGGCGACAAGGCAGGGGTTGATGATGGTTTAATGGACCGACTTATTCAGCCCGTAAAACCCACCTGGTCTAAGACGTTGAAAACAGCGGCATTTTGGCTGACGCTCTGGTTGTTACCAGTGGCGGTACTGCTTTTCGCCTTCGGGAAGGACAATATTTTCACTCAACAAGGCTTGTTTTTCAGCCAATCAGCCCTTGTCACCTTTGGCGGGGCTTACTCGGTGCTGGCGTACATTTCCCAAAAAGCCGTCGAAACCTACGGATGGCTCACGCCCGGCGAGATGCTCGACGGCCTCGGCATGGCGGAAACCACGCCTGGTCCACTCATACAAGTGGTGCAGTTCGTGGGTTTCATGGGTGCGTACCGCAATGCCGGCTCACTTGACCCCATCGTGGCGGGGATGCTGGCCTCGGTGCTGGTGACTTGGGTGACTTACCTGCCTTCTTTCTTTTTCATCTTCACAGGTGCGCCGTACATCGAGCGGCTGCGGGGCAACAAAAACCTGACAGCTGCACTCTCCGGCATCACAGCGGCGGTGGTCGGAGTCATTTTGAACCTCGGTGTCTGGTTCAGTATCCACACGCTTTTTGGCAAAGTAGAAGATTTAAAATTTGGTGCCTTCCACCTCCCGCTGCCCGATTGGACGACGGTTGACTGGGGGGCGGTTTTCATCACCATCGTTGCCCTTTTTATTTACCTGAAATTGCATTGGGACATGCTCAAAACTATTGGCGTTTGCGCCGGTTTGGGCTTGCTCATCCATTTTTTCATCCATTAAATTTTTAAAAAAAATGAACCGTAGCGATTTTCTCAAAACCTCCACTATACTTGGCACAGCCACTTTGCTCCCGAACAATTCCGTTTTTTCGCAAAACCTCGCCGAAAACGGCATTGACAAACTGACGGATGCCGACGGCAACTTCGCATTGCAGCCATTGCCCTATTCCGAAACCTTCCTCGAACCTTTCATGGACGAGGAAACCCTGCACCTGCACTACACTTTCCACCACGGCGGGGCAGTGAAGGCGGCGAACAAGGATTTGTCCATGATAAAAAAGGCATTGGACGAAAACAGCCTCGACACGTTGGATTTTTGGACAAAAAAACTGGCGTTCCACCTTTCCTCCCATATCCTACACAGCATTTTTTGGACGAATTTGACAAACAAAAAAACCGACCCTTCAGGCGAGTTGCTGCGTCGGATTGAAAAGGATTTTGGCTCATTCGATAGACTGAAAACGCTGCTGGCTAAAATTTCAAAAGACGTGGATGGCAACGGATGGGGCATTCTTGGCTACCAGCCGTACACCGACAAATTGACGGTGTTGGGCTGCGAAAACCACGAAAAACTAACGCAATGGGGAATCATTCCGCTGTTGGTGATTGATGTTTGGGAACATTCCTATTACCTCAAATTCCGCAACCGCCGGGGCGAATTCGTGGACAACCTTTTTCAAATCATCAACTGGGACAATGCCGCCGAGCGGCTTGGGACTGCGTTGAAAATTCAATAAAAAATGCTCAATAGGATAATTCATTTCTCTCTACAAAACCGCCTGCTCGTCATTGTAGCCACGGTTTTGCTCATCGTGTTCGGCTCCGTCGTAGCCTCCCGCATGGAGGTGGACGTGTTCCCCGACCTGACCGCACCGACCGTCGTAGTGTTGACCGAAGCGCATGGCATGGCCCCGGAGGAGGTCGAAAAACTCGTCACCTTCCCGCTCGAAACGGCGGTGAACGGCGCCACCAACGTCCGGCGGGTTCGCTCGTCCTCCTCGGCGGGCATTTCCATTGTCTGGATTGAATTTGAGTGGAACACCGATATCTTCAAGGCACGGCAAATCGTCAACGAAAAAATTATCGCCGTTGCCGAACGGCTGCCGCAGGGCGTGGGCAATCCGACCATGGCCCCGCAGGCCAGCATCATGGGCGAAATCATGCTAATTTCTATGACGGCAGACTCGACTTCGCAAATGGACTTGCGGACGCTCGCCGATTGGTCTATCCGTCCTAGCCTTTTGGCGACGGGCGGCGTGGCTCAGGTCGTGGTCATCGGTGGCGAATACAAGCAGTACCAGATTTTGGCATCGCCGCAAAAAATGGCTGCTTTCGGCGTCTCGCTCACCGAACTGCTGCACGCTGCCGAGGGCGCCAACGGCAATTCGTCGGGCGGCTTCATGAGCGAGTACGGCAACGAGTACATCGTGCGGGGCATGGGCCGCACGAGCGATTTGGCAGAACTCGGAAAGTCCGTCATCAAGGCAACCCCCAATGGCGTGGTGAAAATCGAAGACGTTGCGGAACTGAAAATCGGGGCCGCCCCAAAAATCGGCGACGGCTCGCTACGGGGCAAACCCGCCGTAATCATGACCGTGCAAAAACAGCCTGCCACCAACACGCTGGCCCTGACCGAAACTATTGATAAAGCGATTGCCGACCTGCAAAAAACGATGCCAAGCGATGTGCAAATCAATACCAAGATTTTCCGGCAGGCGGATTTCATCAACGCCTCCATTTCCAATATCCAAAAAGTGCTGCTGGAAGGGAGCGCCTTCGTGGTCATCATCCTGTTCCTGTTTTTGATGAACTGGCGGGCGACGGTCATCTCGCTGCTCGCCATCCCCGTCTCGCTCATCGTCGCCATTTTGACCTTGAAATGGCTGGGTTTCAGCATCAATACCATGTCGCTTGGCGGCATGGCCATCGCCATTGGCGACCTCGTGGACGATGCCATCATTGATGTGGAAAATGTGTTCAAACGGCTGAAACAAAACGCCGCCTTGCCACCCGACGAGCGACGAGGGATTTTGGAAGTCGTTTTCGATGCCTCTTTTGAAATCCGCACGAGCATCATCAACGCCACCTTCATCATCATTGTAGCCTTTGCGCCGCTGTTTTTCCTGACGGGCATGGAGGGCAAACTGCTTGCCCCGCTCGGCATTGCTTTCATTGTGTCGCTGTTCGCCTCGCTGGTGGTGAGCATCACACTCACGCCCGTTTTGTGCAGCCTCATGCTTTCCGATGAAAAAACCTTGCAAAAACAGCACGGCGAATCATGGCTTGTGCAGCGTTTGCAAAGCGGCTATTCAGCTGTTTTACAACGGGTTATGAACGCCAAGACGCTCGTCATCGGGCTGTCGGCGGTTTTGGTTGCTGTCGCAATATTTGGGCTGACGCAATTGGGGCGGAGCTTTTTGCCCGAATTCAATGAAGGCTCGCTCGTCATCTCGGCGGTCAGTTTGCCGGGCATCAGCTTGGAGGAAAGCAATAAAATCGGCAACAGGGTAGAGGAGGAGCTATTGAAAATCCCCGAAATCCAGGTCACCACTCGCCGCACCGGACGGGCTGAACTCGATGAACATGCCCAAGGCGTGAACGCCGCTGAAATTGATGCGCCCTTTGTCTTGGAAGAACGCAGCCGAGCCGAGTTCATGGCCGACGTGCGGGCTAAACTCGCCAACGTTTCTGGGGCGAACATCACCATCGGCCAGCCCATTGGGCATCGGATTGACCACATGCTGTCCGGCACGAGGGCGAACATCGCCGTCAAGATTTTCGGCCCAGACTTGAACCGACTTTACACCATTTCCAAGGAAATACAAGCCAATATCGTCAACATTCCCGGCCTCGTGGACGTGGGCGTAGAGCCGCAAATCGAAATCCCGCAAATCCAAATCAAGGCTCGGCGGGAAATGCTAAACCACTACGGTATCCCCGTCGGGCAGTTCAACGAGTTCGTGGACGTGGCCTTTGCGGGCGAAAAAGTCTCGGAGGTTTACGAAGGAACCCAGCGTTTTGACCTCGTTTTGCGCTTCGATGAAAACAACCGGGGCAAAATCGAGCACATCAAAAACACGATGATAGACACTAAGAGGAATGATGAATTAAGAATGATGAATGATGAATCGGGCGGCAATTCACCATTTAACATTTATCAGTCATCATTAAAAAAAGTCCCGTTGAGTTATGTCGCCGATGTGGTCAGTACTACTGGCCCAAACACTATCAACCGAGAGAACGTGGGGCGCAAGACCGTCGTTTCGGTGAACGTGGCGGGGCGTGACCAAAAGTCAGCGGTCGAGGAAATCCAGAAAGTTGTGGGTGAAAAAATCAAGTTGCCGGAAGGCTACCGCATCGAGTACGGCGGGCAGTTCGAGGCGGAGGCGGAGGCTTCCAAAACGCTGGTTTTCGCATCGCTGCTATCGCTGCTGGTGATATTCTTGCTGCTTTTCAACGAGTTCAAGAGCCTGAAAACAGCGTCCATCATCCTGTTGAACTTGCCGCTGGCCTTGATTGGCGGCGTGTTCAGCATCTGGGTCACTTCGGGCATTTTAAGCATCCCGGCCATCATCGGCTTCATCACGCTGTTCGGTGTGGCGACGAGGAACGGCATCCTGCTCGTTTCCCGCTACCAGAGTTTGCAGGAGGAGGGCAAACCCATCCTGGAGACGATTTTGGAAGGCTCGGTTGACCGCCTTTCGCCCATTTTAATGACCGCTTTGACGGCGGGGCTGGCATTGATTCCATTGGCGATAGCTGGCGATTTGCCGGGCAACGAAATCCAAAGCCCGATGGCAAAGGTCATTTTAGGAGGGTTGCTCACGTCCACTTTGCTCAACATTTTCGTGGTGCCGGTGGTGTATTATTTGACCAACCGGAAAAAGTGAACGCTAAGTTTTGAGGCAGCGAACACAGTTCGTCACCTCAGAGCTATATTGAGCTGGGGCTGCTAAAAATCATCGGACCCGTGCAAGTTGCCGTCATTCCTTTGCTGACAAAACCTCGGTGTTTTTGAAGTCTATCAACCTGTTGAATTTAAAAAATCAAAAAGAACATGAAAGAATTGAATCATCAAGCAATAACCAACCTCCTCGGTGACGAGGCCGATTACTTGCTGAACCACGCCTGCAAGACCATCCCAAAATCGGACTTGCACCTGCCCTCCCCCGGTTTTGTGGACGCCGTTTTTGCCCCAAGCAATCGGAGCATCCAGGTGTTGCGCAGCTTAGCAGCCTTGTACGGAAACGGGCGTTTGGCGGGCACAGGCTACCTGTCCATTTTGCCAATTGACCAGGGCATCGAGCATACGGCGGGTGCATCTTTCGCCCCGAACCCGATGTATTTCGACCCGGAGAACATTGTCCGGCTGGCCATGGAGGGCGGTTGCAACGCCGTGGCGACGACCTTTGGAATCCTCGGAATGGTGGCCCGTAAGTACGCCCACAAAATTCCGCTCGTGGTGAAAATCAACCACAACGAACTGCTGACCTACCCGACCAAGCACGAGCAAATCATGTTCGGCTCGGTGCGAGAAGCGTGGAACTTGGGGGCGGTGGCCGTCGGAGCGACCGTCTATTTTGGCTCGGAAGGCTCGAACCGCCAGATTGTCGAGGTGGCGGCGGCCTTCGAGGAGGCACACTCGCTGGGCATGGCTACCATACTTTGGTGCTACACCCGCAACAACGGCTTCAAAAAGGACGGAACAAATTACGAGACAGCCGCCGACATCACGGGGCAGGCCAACCACCTCGGCGTGACCATTCAGGCGGACATCATCAAACAGAAAATGCCGGAATCGAACGGCGGTTTCACGGCCATTGGGTTCTCCAAAAGTTCGCCGGAAATGTACTCCGAACTTGCTTCCGACCACCCGATTGACCTTTGCCGCTACCAAGTGGCCAACTGCTACATGGGCCGGGCGGGGCTAATCAATTCTGGCGGAGAATCAAAGGGCGAATCCGATTTGGCGGACTCGGTGCGCATCGCCGTCATCAACAAGCGGGCAGGTGGCACGGGCCTGATTTTGGGTAGAAAGGCGTTCCAACGTTCTTTCAATGAGGGCGTAGAATTGCTCCATGCGGTGCAGGATGTGTACTTGGAGGGGAAGGTGACTGTCGCCTAACCCATTCACAATTTTAAATTTCAACAATGAAAAAAATAATGCTCGCCAAATTCCTCGTGATAGGGGTTTTGGCGATTCCAAAAGGACAATCCAACATCGAAACAGTACTGTCCTTGGTGGAGAAAAACAACAAAAACCTCGCCGCCGACCGGCAGTATTGGGAGGCCAAAAAGCTGGAATACAAGACTGGCCTGACCTTGCCGAATCCGACAGTGCAGGGCCAGTACCTGTTCGGTTCCCCGGCAACTGCAGGCAACCAAACAGACTTTTTCGCCGTGCAGCCCTTCGATTTTCCGACGACCTACAAGAAACGGCGGGAACTGGCGGACGTGCAAGAAGCCCTTTCCACATCAGCCATCGCAGGGCGGCGGCAGGAGGTTCTGTTGGAAGCGAAACTGCTTTGCCTCGAAATGATTTACCGCAACAAACTGGCGGCACAGCATGGTCAACGAAAGGCGGGACTGGAGAAACTGCTCGCCGATTTTAAAAGGAAACTGGACACGGGGGACGGCAATATTTTAGACGTGAACAAGACGAGGCTGCAACTATTGGAAATCAACCAGTTGCAAGCAGAGAACTCCGTCGAACTGCAAAAACTGCAAACGCAACTGGTGGGGCTGAACGGCGGTGAGGCGGTTGTTTTTCGGGATACCCTCTATCCACAATTGCCTGAAATTCAGTCATTTGAGGTAGTGGAAAAAGAATACGAAGCCGCTGACCCGCTTCGCCAAACCTTGGAACAGGAAAAGCGAATTGCCGAAAAACAACTGGATTTGGCGGAGGCATGGCGGCTGCCCAAGTTTGAGGCGGGTTACCATTACCAGGGCATTTTGGGGCAGCGTTTCAATGGCGTTCATGCTGGCGTGACGCTGCCGATTTGGGAGCAGAAATACCGAACGGAGTCGCAGCAGTCGCAAGTGCTTTTTGCTGAATTGCAATTGCAGGGCCACTTGAACGAGCATTTTTACGAAATTATGGAACTGTACGAGCGGCAGGCGGCGCTGCGCAGATCACTGAACGATTATAGTGCAGCCATTGCTTCAGTTAGTAATACAGCGTTGCTGGACAAGGCCCTGCGCCTCGGCGAAATCACGACCATCGAGTATTTTTTGGAAATGAGTTTTTACCAAAATGCATGGCTGCACTACCTCAAAACGGAGCGTGATTATCAGGTGGCGGTGGCGGAATTGATGCGGTACAAGTTGTAAATAGATAAACGACGGTAAAGAGTGAATCAAACTTCTTAAACTTTCTGACTGCACCGGATTTTAATGAAAACCACAAAGCAAGGTTTTACCTGCTGATTTCGGGATTAGTTGATGTATAAGTTGCCAAATGTCACGCTGCCGAAGTGGACTTCGGCAGTACGGTCGAAAACCTCGTTCGTACTGCCAAAGTCCGCTTTGGCAGCGCAGTTTTTACAGGTTTTTCAGAACGCTTTTAAGGTATTAGCACTTTAGTTTGCGCCCCGATATTTTGCCCATAATCATCATCCATTCAACAAGTCAGCTTTACTTCACTAACGTATCAATCATCCCATTGAAGATAAAAAAATGAAACGGCAGCACGAGGTACCAGTAAACCCGACCCCAAAGCCCACGAGGGCGGAAGGTGGCCGTTTGAGACAGCACCGCTTTACCGTCCTTTTCGGTGATGTGGAACTCCAGCCAAGCCTCGCCAGGCAGTTTCATCTCTGCGAATAGGAGCAGGCGCTTGCCCGCCCGGTCGGCGATGAGTACCCGCCAGAAATCGAGGGCATCGCCGGGGCTTAGTTCGTACGGGTGTGTGCGGCCCCTGCGCAGTCCCACGCCGCCTGCCATCTTGTCCATGTGGCCCCGGATTTTCCAAAGAAAGGTGCCGTAGTACCAGCCTTTGTTGCCGCCTATGCACCAGATGCGTTCCAGCACCTCGGCCTCGTTGCCGGAGAGGGTTCGGCTTTTTTCATCCTTGAAACAGCCGAACTTTGGCACCTCCACGTAATCCATCAGCTTAGGGTTGGTGTCGAAGGAACTGAAGGCGTCCTTCCAACTGCTCACCACCATGTTCTGCTCGATGCGTTGGAAGGCCATTTCCACCGCTGCTTTGTAGGATATTAGTTGGATGCCAAGGTCAACTGGCAGTTGGTTGGGGCGGCAGATGACGTTGATTTTCATGCTGTCCACGAGGTTGGTGGCGAGGTGGTAAGAGGTCGCAGTGATGAAATAAAGCCAATAGGAGGAAAGCTTGGGCGTCATCACCGGCACTGTCCATATATAGCGGCGCAGCTTTCGCACTTCTGCAAATTTCAACAACATCTGTTTGTAGCTCAGCACTTCTGGGCCGCCAATGTCGAAGTCTTGGTTGTAGGTTTCCGTTCGACCTATGACGCCAGACAAAAACTGCACGACATTGCGAATGCTGATGGGCTGGCACAAGGTGTTGAGCCATTTAGGGGCAATCATGACGGGCAGTTTTTCCACCAAATCCCGGATGATTTCGAAGGAGGCGCTGCCCGACCCGACGATGATGCCCGCTCGAAGTACCGTAACTGGCACTTTGCCGCTCCGCAATATTTTTTCCACTTCAAAACGACTGCTCAGGTGGTCGGAAAGCTCTGTTTCATTGACAATGCCGCTGAGGTAGATAATCTGTTGGCACTGGGTAGCTTGTACCAATTTGCTAAAATTTACGGCAGTAGTGGCTTCCTTGCTCGAAAAATCGCCCTTGCTACTCATGGAATGGATGAGAAAATACGCCACGTCAAGGTCAGTGGGGAATGCAGTGGTCGGTGCTGGGTCAAGGAAGTCCACCTCGATGATTTCAAGGTGTTCATGCGTCATTCCCTCGAACCGCTTTCGGTTGCGGACGCAGCAATAAACGGTGTGTCCTTGTTCGAGCAATACGGGAAGCAGTCTTTGGCCGATATAGCCGTTGGCACCTGTGAGGAGTATTTTCATGTTTTTATAAACTTTAAAATAGCAGGAATGTTAGGCAGACGAATTAAGAAAGTGCACCAATTTTTAAAATCATCGTTTTTAAACGTGAAAATGCAAACGTTAAATGCAATCGGTTTAAACAGTGGTAAGGCTGAAAATTTGGCCGAAAAACTGAACATCCTTCTGGCTAATTACTCCATTTTCTACCAAAACACCAGAGGGTATCATTGGCACATCAAAGGAGAGAAATTTTTTGAACTTCATTTGAAATTTGAAGAATTATACAATGATTTGTTGTTGAAGATTGATGAAGTAGCTGAAAGGATACTCACACTTGGGCATAACCCATTGCATAATTATTCGGATTACCGAAAGGCTTCAAAAATTGCAGAGAGCAATCAAGTAAGTGATGGATATGAGGCGGTTGCCAATATTTTGGCTTGCTTTCAGACAATTATAATTCTTCAGCGGGAGTTGCTGCTATTGACAAACGATGCTGGAGACGAAGGGACCAATGCCCTGATGAGCGATTATATTCGAGCACAGGAAAAGTTGGTCTGGATGTATTCTTCTTTCCTCAATAAATGAGTCAACCTGTTTTGAATTAAGGTTTACTTGCCCTATAGTTTTTTCATTTTTAAAAATTAAATCATGTTCAAAAAATTTACGGTAACGGACAAGTTACTATTTACTTCAGCATTTCTTTCCCTTATTTTTTCAGAATTTTTATGGTTTCGAGGTGAAAAAGAAGCTGCGTTGTTCATCGGTCTTTGGGTTCCATCAATCCTTGGGTTCGGTATCTACTTAAAAATTTTAAATTTAACAAAATGACTGAGTTCATCCCTTATTTTGCAGGATTGATAACGATATTATTTGGTGTTGGATTTTATTTGGGTTTGCAAGAATTTAAGAAAATTGAGAAGTGAGAATGATAAGTAAGCAAAGGCTTTGATAAATTCGAACCATAATTTTCAGGGAAATTTGACAATAAGCCTCAAATCTTTTTACGAAGTTTTTCAAAGAATAAAATAACTGTTTTAGGAACTCGATTCTGAATACCCTTCTCATTTTGATAGCGTAAAAAACCCATCATTTATGGTAGGAGACCATCCAATTCTTATCATCGGCGCAGGCATAGCCGGGCTATCTGCTGCGCAACGTTTGTCCGCCGCCAATATTCCCACGATTGTACTCGACAAGGGTAGGGGAGTAGGAGGGCGTATGGCTACCCGTCGTGCAGGTGAGGCGGTATTCGACCACGGTGCCCAATTCTTTTCCGCCAAAACGCCTGATTTTCAAAGATTTGTGAACGTTGCAGTCGAACAAGGCATCGCAAAAGAATGGTGGCCCGCCATCGCTGATAACAAGTATCCACGTTGGGTGGGCAGCCAAGGAATGAATGCCGTACCAAAGCTGCTGGCCGAAAACTGCACAGTGCTCAAAGAAAAAAAAGTAGTAAAAATCGAAGCGGAAGGCGATGCATGGAAGGTGACGACCGATGACTCAGATAGTTATTTGGCATCGGCGCTGCTGGTAACCATCCCTGCTCCACAAGCCTTGGAATTGCTGGAAAACAATGGCATCCGTTTCACAGATAACCCGCTGACCCAAATCAATTACCATCCCTGCCTGGCCGTTTTGGCCACACTCGATGTCCCGTCTTCCATCCCCGCTCCCGGCGGGCTGCAAATCAATGGGGCAGTGGTCAGCTGGTTGGCCGATAATTTCAAAAAAGGCATTTCAAAACATCCGTCCGTTACCATTCATGGGTCACCGGAATTTAGCCAAAAACACTTGGATAGCGATTTGCAAGCTGCGGGCGCATTAATGCTGGAAGTGATGGCCGAGTTCATCCAGCCTGCCAAAGTGCTGGATTGGCAAATTCATCGGTGGCGGTACAGCTTGGCTTATGAGCGGTATCCTTCAACGTATTTCGAAGCTGCAACGGTTGCCCCGCTGCTCTTTGGCGGCGATGGGTTTGGGATGGGGAATGTGGAAGGAGCTTATGTGTCGGGACAAGAAATGGCTTATTCCCTGATTGATAGATATCCATTGCCTTTATTTAAAGTTGGCAGTTAGATTTTCCGTGTCACAACAAATTTTATCCAATCCTCCGTTTAGGCTCTACCGTAATTCCCGAACCTTCAGCCAGCATCACCGAGGTAGGTTTCAATTGATTAAGCTCCGCAAAACCAGCACCATACAACTTCGCAAAATCCACGTCAATCCTGTGGTTTTTCACTTCATAGACCTCCCAGCGAGGATGCGTAACCTGGTACTCGTTGGTCTGTAAATCTGAGTATTTGGCATAGCCCCAGTAGTGTTCCGTGATGAATTCCGCCTCGCTGCCGGGTGGCATTGGCATAGGCTGCGTGGCAGCATCCAAGTGGAAGGAGTGCCAGCGCCCTTGTTTTTTCCAGTCGTACTCAATGGTTTGTAATGCCCCGTCGTTGCGCCAGCCATGGCGCATGGGCACGGCTTCGTAATGCTCCTTATAGATGGTGTTAGCTACAAAAGCGATGGCCCATTTCGGCACCAGTTCACTGATGAACACTACGCCCCGCCGCCACTCGCCCTTGGATTTGTGGCGGACGTAAAAACGCAGGTTCACTTCTTCGAATTCGGTATGATATGGAATGTGAATGCCCAGCAGCCGCACTTTTTTGAACATAAAACCAACGAGGCTGGCGTAGCAACGCCCGTTCCAATTATCCAATTCGGTGCCATGCGGCAAATAGGGCTTGAGTAGGTCGGGACTTACTTCGTAGTTGGCTAACGCCAGTTTTCGCCATTCGGCAGTAAGGAAACTCATTCAATGAATATTTGGCTCCTAAACAGGCCATTGGTCATAATGTTTAGCGCAGCCAATAGTGGAAGCCAACCCCTAAGTTGACAGCTTGGAAGTAGTTCTTTACTGCGTCGTCTTGGTAAACGGGCGTAAAGCCCCTTTGGTAACCTGTGGACATGGACAGGGCAATTCTGGAGGAAATCCGGTAGCGCATGTCGAGGCCAATAGCATAGTCAAATGTCCATTTTTCGAGGTCGGTAACAGCTGGGGCACCGACGAAGGTTTTCCGCTGGTGGATGGCGGAATGCAAGGGATTCAAATCAGGTGTTTCCGATTCAACATCCAATATATGGTTGGCAATACCCCCGGCACGAATGCCCATTTGCCAATTGTTTTTTCCAAACCCATAGCGAAGCTGTAAGGGCAGGCTGAACAGCTGTGTTTTTTGACGGATTCGCAAATCTATATCCATCACTTCCCCTTCGTGGATAGTGGCGTCGCTGGCACGGGAAAGTACCATTTGAAGCGGGTATTCACCGAGCGAGGAGGGAAGGGAATGGTTGTACTGGTTATCGTAATTGCCATCATCGTGCTGGAATTCGCCATTGTGCGTAAAAGGTACTGCTAAACTGTAATCCGTTTCTATTCGGGAGATATTGTAGTTCAGTCCCGTTAGTACCGACCAATTGCGATTGATGACGGCTTCAAGGCCAACGCCAGATTGCCAGGAAAATAGTGCTTTTTGGTCACTGATAATATTGGGTTTCTCCCCCGTCAAGTGGTTGCCAGTTAGTGCAAGACCAGCATGAAGGCTTGCCACCAAGCCCAATCCTTTTTTTCTTAAAACAGGTATTCCCAAATTGTTGGGCAAATGGGGCTGTTCATTACGATTGGCAAGGAATGACAGCCGAGGATTTTGTAGCAAACTTGGAGCATTCATTAGTTGAGCTGACTGCAATTGGGGTTGATTATCCCGTATCTCCTCCATTGTACCAGAAGTTAAAAGTTGCTCAATATTTGTTTCATCAGAAAACAAATTTGGCTGCGCTTGTAAATTTTGAGGTGACCCGAAATTATTTAGGGAGGAATTGTATGGCTTATTGGGAGTAGCGGCTTGTTGAGGAGCCTCGTGGAATACTATAGGTGCAGCGCCCATCGCCAAAGCTGCTATTTCGCTGTTGTCATTCGAACGATTATCATTCCTTTTGCTTTGTTTTTCCTCGCAATCTTGTTGGATTTTCATCATCTCCTCTTCCATCCTGCCTACTGCTTGGATGTGAGTGCATTCCCTAACAATCAATGCCACAACCAACAAGCCAATGGCAACCCAAGGCCACAAGGACCTGCGGGTATCTTTCAATACCTGTTTACTGGCAGTCAACTCTTCTGATACGCCCGACCAAACTTTTCCGGATGGGACGTTCCAGCCGTCTCCAGCCGCTTCGCTCTGGGCCAATTTTTCTTGCAAAAGCCGCCGTAAATCCGATGTGTTTTTATCCTCGTTGCTCATTTTTTTTAAGCTGAAACCAAATCTATGATTTTTTGCTGTAATGCCAGCCTAGCTTTGTGCAACTGCGTCTTGGAGGTATTGACCGAAATACTGAACGTGTCTGCTATCTCTTGGTGAGAGTAGCCCTCCACCATGTAGAGGTTGAACACGGCTTTGTAACCTTCCGGCAATTCTTGAATCAACTGGGTGATTTCCTTGGCAGAAAGCATGGAGAGAATGTTCTCGCCTTGCACGGGAAGCATGTTCGCATAGTCGCTGACATCAGCAGGTGCGAACTGCAATTTTTTCTTGCGCAGTTGTTGTAGAACCTTGTTCAATATCACCTTGCGGACCCAGCCCTGTAAAGAGCCTTTTTCTAGGTCGAATTGGTGCAAATCCCTGAACACCTGCATAAAGCCATCCTGTAGGAAATCCTCAGCCTCCGCTCGGTTTTTCGAATAACGCAGACACAGCATGAACATCTCGACTTTGTATTTGTCATACAAGGTTTGCTGGTGCCGGGGTTCTTCCCTTAAACAGCCTTTTACAAGAAATTCATCTGACATTGCCACAACATTTTCTTAATGAAAAACCCATGTGCGTGCATCGCCTAAAAGGTTGCCTATCGAACAGAAGATTCTTGAAATGGTTTTTGATACAGTAGTTTTGTTTAGGTTTTTTTTAAGAAAAATTAAACAGTCAGGCAACCATCTGTAACCTTCCTGCACATATCCACTTGACTGTAAACCTAATTATCTAACCGAAATCCGGGGGGCATCCCAAGCTTCGGGTTTCCAATCAAAAAAATGTTATGAAAAAACTATCAGCAACCCTCCTTGGCTTTTTCATGGTTTGTTTTGCGATGGCACAAACGGCCCGTGTGCAGATTATCCACAATTCTCCGACTCCGACCGTTGACATTTACGCAGGCACTTCTAAATTGCTTGACAATTTCGCATTCCGTACGGCAACACCTTATATTGATGTTCCTGCCAATATGCAAATCCCAATTGGAGTTGCCTTGGCAAACAGCACCTCATCTGCGGATGCAATTGCGACCTTCCCAGTCACCTTCCAAGCCAACCGCACCTATGTAGTCGTCGCTGCCGGCGTGGTGGGCGGTACACAGCCCTTCAACTTGTTTGCCTACGATATGGGGGCTGAAACCTCCAATGCTCCAGGCAACGTAGGAATTGCCTTTTTCCATGGCTCGCCCGATGCACCAGAGGTTGACATCACTACGGGTGGCAACGTGCTTTACGACAATGTTTCTTTTGGCGAATTCTCCGGCTACCTCAACGTGCCAGCGGCCAGCTATCAGTTGGACGTAACGCCTGGCAACAACAACTCGACCATCGTGGCCAGCTACAATGCTGATTTCAGCTTTTGGAAAGGCCGCACGGCAGTCGTGTTTGCAAGTGGCTTCTTGGGTGGTGATCAGCCCGGCTTCGAGCCTTGGGTCGCCCTCGACAATGGCGGTACTTTCCCCCTCAAATCCGTCACGACTGGAGGTGGTGGTGGAACTGGCGGCGGCGGTGGCAGCACAGCCCGTGTCCAAATCATCCACAACTCACCCACACCTACCGTTGACCTTTGGGTAAATGGCAGCAAGTTCCTCGATGATTTCGCTTTCCGCACCGCCACGCCCTATGTGGACGTACCGGCTGGTGTGAACCTGAACCTCGGCGTTGCCCTTGGCAACAGCATGATGGCCAGCGATGCGTTGGTCAGCTATGACCTCAACTTGATGGCTGGCAAAAAATACGTTGTTGTGGCCAACGGTATCGTAGGTGGCAATCCTGGCTTCGACCTTGAAATATTTGACATGGGACAGGAAATGGCAGATGCACCAGGCAACGTGGGCCTTCTTTTCTTCCATGGTTCACCTGACGCACCTGAAGTGGACATCAAAACAGGCAATAGTGTCCTCTTCGACAATGTCTCCTTTGGCGAATTTTCTGGCTACCTCAACGTACCAGCCGCCAGTTATGAATTGGATGTGACACCCGGCAACAACAACTCGACCATTGTAGCCAGCTATGATGCTGATTTCAGTTTCTGGAAAGGCCGTACAGCCGTGGTGTTCGCAAGTGGTTTCCTCGGTGGTGGTAACCCAGGCTTCGAGCCTTGGGTAGCCTTGGACAATGGAGGCACTTTCCCGCTGCGTCCAGCGACCAATCTCAACGGTGGCGGTGGCAGCGCCAATCGTTCTGCTGTCAATACTTCAAGCAGCAAAGCCACGGTATATCCAAACCCAACTGCTGATATCCTCAATATTAGTATCGAGAACACGGATGAAGCCGATGTCCTCTTGAGCGTAGTAAATGTTAATGGCCAAACCGTACACGTACGTGACATGGGCATTCAATCGGCTGGCAACCAAACCATGCAATTGGAATTGAAAGGCCTTCAAAATGGCACTTATTTCCTTCGCATTCAAGCCGGCAAAGAAATTCAGACTACTCGTTTCCAAGTTATTAGGTGATAATTATCTGTCGTGGCACCGCTGAACAGGTGCCACTTTTTTTATTCTTTTTTTCCATTTTGAGTTGTTGCCCCTTAATTAAATTAATGGGGCTTTTTTAAAAATATTACAAAGAGACAAACAACCATTTCACCCAAAGACGCACATAAAGTAAATGGTAATCGGCTACTGAAGTGTGGCTGATTCCGTCTAAACAATCGGCCTAAAGGCGGCTCAAGCCCAAGGGTTTCTAACCAAAAAAATGTGATGAAAAGACTTACAGTTTTGCTCGCATGCCTTTTTGTGGCATGTGCGGGCTGGGCGCAGACTGCCCGCCTGCAGATCATCCACAATTCGCCCACCCCAACTGTTGATATTTGGGTCAATGGGCAACCTTTCCTCACCAATTTCCAGTATCGCACCGCCACGCCTTATGTGGATGTTCCAGCGGGTGTATTGCTTGATATTGGTGTTGCGCCTTCCCCAAGTGATGACCCTAGCGACATCATTGCCAATTTCCCGGTGACGTTGGACGCTGGAGGCACTTATGTGGCCATTGCGTCTGGTATTGTTGGAAATGCAACCACGCCATTCACTTTGAATTTAGTGGCCAATGCCCGCGAGGCTGCAACATCTACTGATGTTGACCTAATCGTGAACCACGGCTCCACGGACGCCCTAGCGGTGGACGTTATCGCCCGTGGCGTTGCCACCATCGTAAGTGGTGCTGCCTACGGCGACGTGACCCCTTACATCACCGTACCTGCCGCCGACTATACCCTCGACATCACGCCCGCAGGGCAGAACAGCGAAATCGTTGCTTCCTACACTGCGCCGTTGAGCGGCTTGGGTGGTGGTGCGGCCGTTGTATTCGCTTCCGGCTTCTTGGCCCCGGCTGCTGGCCAGCCAGCGTTTGGCCTGTTCGCCGCACTGCCGAACGGCACCGTGCTCGAACTTCCTGCCGTACAGAACACTGCCCGTGTGCAGATCATCCACAACGCCGCCAACCCGACGGTTGACATCTGGGTGAACGGTGCGCCGTTCCTGACGAACTTTGCCTACCGCACGGCGACGCCCTATGTGGACGTGCCTGCTGGCACGACCTTGAGCATTGGCGTAGCGCCATCGCCGAGCACATCCCCTGCCGACATCATTGCCACGTTCCCAGCGAACTTCGCACCGAACGGCAGCTATGTGGTTTTGGCTTCCGGCCTTGTCGGCAGTGCAACCACGCCTTTTACCTTGAACGTCGTAGCTGACACCCGTGAGGCTGCCCTTGCCGCTGGCACGGTTGACCTCATCGTGAACCATGGTTCAACGGACGCCCCGGCGGTTGACGTGATCGCCCGTGGCGTTGCCACCATCGTAAGTGGTGCTGCCTACGGCGACGTGACCCCTTACATCACCGTACCTGCCGCCGACTATACCCTCGACATCACGCCCGCAGGGCAGAACAGCGAAATCGTTGCTTCCTACACTGCGCCGTTGAGCGGCTTGGGTGG
>JALHQW010000017.1:34943-35380 GCA_022841745.1 Saprospiraceae bacterium
GGCGACGTGACCCCTTACATCACCGTACCTGCCGCCGACTATACCCTCGACATCACGCCCGCAGGGCAGAACAGCGAAATCGTTGCTTCCTACACTGCGCCGTTGAGCGGCTTGGGTGGCGGTGCAGCCGTTGTGTTCGCCTCTGGCTTCCTGGCCCCTGCTGCTGGCCAGCCAGCGTTTGGCCTCTTCGCCGCACTGCCGAACGGCACTGTGCTCGAACTTCCTGCCGTACAGAACACGGCCCGTGTGCAGATCATCCACAACGCCGCCAACCCGACGGTTGACATCTGGGTGAACGGTGCGCCGTTCCTGACGAACTTTGCTTACCGCACGGCCACACCTTATGTGGACGTGCCTGCTGGCACGACCTTGAGCATTGGCGTAGCGCCATCGCCGAGCACATCCCCTGCCGACATCATCGCCACGTTCCCAGCGAA
>JALHQW010000017.1:35390-135519 GCA_022841745.1 Saprospiraceae bacterium
TTTGCTTACCGCACGGCCACACCTTATGTGGACGTGCCTGCTGGCACGACCTTGAGCATTGGCGTAGCGCCATCGCCGAGCACATCCCCTGCCGACATCATCGCCACGTTCCCAGCGAACTTCGCACCGAACGGCAGCTATGTGGTTTTGGCTTCCGGCCTTGTCGGCAGTGCAACCACGCCTTTTACCTTGAACGTCGTAGCTGACACCCGTGAGGCTGCCCTTGCCGCTGGCACGGTTGACCTCATCGTGAACCATGGTTCAACGGACGCCCCGGCGGTTGACGTGATCGCCCGTGGCGTTGCCACCATCGTAAGTGGTGCTGCCTACGGCGACGTGACCCCTTACATCACCGTACCTGCCGCCGACTATACCCTCGACATCACGCCCGCAGGGCAGAACAGCGAAATCGTTGCTTCCTACACTGCGCCGTTGAGCGGCTTGGGTGGCGGTGCAGCCGTTGTGTTCGCCTCTGGCTTCCTGGCCCCTGCTGCTGGCCAGCCAGCGTTTGGCCTCTTCGCCGCACTGCCGAACGGCACTGTGCTCGAACTTCCTGCCGTACAGAACACGGCCCGTGTGCAGATCATCCACAACGCCGCCAACCCGACGGTTGACATCTGGGTGAACGGTGCGCCGTTCCTGACGAACTTTGCTTACCGCACGGCCACACCTTATGTGGACGTGCCTGCTGGCACGACCTTGAGCATTGGCGTAGCGCCATCGCCGAGCACATCCCCTGCCGACATCATCGCCACGTTCCCAGCGAATTTCGATATTGATGGTACCTATGCCGTCATAGCTTCTGGTTTGGTAGGCGACCCAACTACGCCATTTACCCTAAACGTGGTAGAAAACACAAGGGAAGCCGCTACACAGGCCGATAACGTTGATTTCATCGTAAACCACGGCTCGACGGATGCACCTGCGGTGGACGTGATCGCACGTGGCGTGGCCACGATCGTGAGCAATGCCAGCTATGGCGACGTAACGAATTATATCAGCGTACCAGCAGGTGATTACACACTGGATATAACGCTGGCAGGAATAGCGGGAGAAATTCTTGCGTCTTACAGTGCGCCTGTATCCACATTGGGCGGTGGCGCTGCTGTTGTCTTTGCTTCTGGCTTTTTGGCACCAGCCACTGGCCAACCAGCTTTCGGATTGTTTGCTGCATTGCCGAACGGCACTGTGCTCGAACTTCCTGCCGTACAGAACACGGCCCGTGTGCAAATCATCCACAACTCGGCCAGCCCAACGGTTGATATTTATATTGATGGGGTAAAAGCCATCTCAAATTTTGAGTACCGTACGGCTACGGAATACCTGGACTTGACCGCTGGTAGGTCTATTGCCGTCGCAGTTGCACCTTCACCAAGTGACGATGCAGGCGATGCCGTTGCGCTTTTCTTGCCCAAATTCGAAATTGATGGCAGCTATGTCGTGATTGCATCGGGTCTGGTGGGTAGCGTTGCTACTCCTTTTACCCTCAATGTTGTTGAAAACACAAGGGAAGCTGCAACCGAGGCTGGCAACGTTGATTTCATCGTTAACCATGGTTCAACAGATGCCCCTGCGGTGGACGTGATTGCCCGGAATGTTGCTACGATTGTAAGTGGTGCATCCTATGGCGATGTGACGGATTACATCTCTGTACCAGCAAGCGAATATATCTTGGATATAACCCCTGCTGGCCAACCCAATACCATAGTAGCCTCCTATACGGCCCCGTTGACGGGTCTCGCTGGTGGAGCAGCTGTTGTTTTTGCTTCTGGCTTCTTAACGCCAGGTGCTGGACAGCCAGGCTTTGGAATTTGGGTGACTTTGCCGGATGGTACAACCTTCCCGCTTGAGCTTATCAGCAACACCAATAACACGATTGAAATCGAGCAATTGGAGATATTCCCGAACCCAGCTTCGGAATATTTGATGGTGGAACTTTCTGTGAAAGAAGCTGCTGAGGTGGAAATGAGCCTTTGGGATTTGTCAGGCAAACAAGTCATGCCAACAGTGCAAACTGGCCTTACCAGTGGAGGCCATACCCAAAAACTTGCGCTTGAAAATGTTCAATCAGGTATATACCTGCTGACCGTGAAAACAGCTACCGGGACGGCTGTAAGGAAAGTTGTAGTGGAATAATAGTCCCCTTTCATTAGCAAAAAATCGCCACAATATTCAGGTGCAAGGCGGTCTGGCGTGCCAGCCCCTTGCACTTTTTTTATGCCCCAACCTTTACCACATCCTTCACCATTTCATAGCTCAAGGGCATGTGGTTCAAGTCGGCGAATCGGCGAATATTGAAATTGGGTTCGAAAGTGAACTTCATGCCGTTGCGCACCGTCCAGCCTGTATGCGGGTTCTCGATTTCGTTGAGGAGCAGGCCGATGCCATTGGCAGATTTTACCACGTCCCGGACGGAGTACATTTTATCTTTGATGGGTCGGTTTGGGATTTCGGCGATTTGTTCCGGCGTGAATTGGTCGTCAATGCAGATGATATCCATTGTTAATTGTTTTTTCTTTGCAAAAATAGGGCTTGGCTTTTAAAATTGCGAACAATCGCTTACCATTGCTCAAATGTTTTGAATTATGAAAAAACTCTTACCACTCCTTATCATTCTCCTGCTTTGCAGCAGCCACGACTTGTTCCTCAAATTAGACGATTACCGATTGAAGCCCAATGCCCCCGCAAAGC
This sequence comes from Saprospiraceae bacterium, assembly GCA_022841745.1. Taxonomy (GTDB): domain Bacteria; phylum Bacteroidota; class Bacteroidia; order Chitinophagales; family Saprospiraceae; genus UBA6168. The sequence continues at coordinate 38,082 of JALHQW010000017.1, forward strand.
TTCAGGTTTTCAACGGCACATTTGAAGAAAGCGACAACACCGTTGGCCGACACCGCATGAAGGACATGAGCCTGGTTGGCCTCGGCAACCGTACCCATCCCGATACCATGCAATGGTCGGAGAAAGACAATGTGACCATCCTTGATTTTCAAACAGGACAGCCTGGCACGTGGGTCGCTGGACTTTCGACTTTTCCGAAGGATATCAAGCTCGCAGCCAAAGAGTTCAATGAATACCTCGAACACGACGGTGTTGTTGACATGCTCGATTGGCGCAAACAGAACAACGCCATGGGGCAGGATGCCGTGGAGAAGTACTCAAAGCATGTAAAGGCTATTTTCCAAGTGGGCGATATCAAGTCGGAAGACTGGAATACAGTGCTTGGATACCCCATCGAATTTGTACCAGAAGCTAATCCTTATGACCTGAAGGTAGGTGAGTCGCTGGCCGTCAAGCTGCTTTGGAACGGACAACCACTCACCAACCAACTCGTGTATGCGGGGTCCAATTCGGACGGCCACGGCCATAGCCATGCTTCGGGTGAATCGCATTCGCACGGCACTACCCAACTCCGTACCGATTCAAATGGCCTTGTCACTTTGCCCATCGGGCACGAGGGCATCTGGTACCTGCGCACTATTCGATTAGTCCCATCGGAGGAGCCAGGACTTACCCACGAATCCAATTGGGCAACGCTGAGTTTTCAGGTAGGGAAGGCACAGGGACACCGTCATAGTCATGGACTGCCTATTTGGGGTTATATAATCGCAGCCGTGGTGGTTATAGTAGGGTTATTCGTTTTCAGGCAGCGTCGAAGAAACGGGCAGCAATAAGGCTTACCCCGTAGTTCCCGCCCAAGCCTCCCTGTCCGGCACGGTATGGCGGCCAAGGATGCGGTCATTTTCTTGCCGAACAGCCAAGTCGGAGCGCATGCCCCAGAGTTTTTCACGGGCATGGCGATGCGCTACTTTTAATTCAACAATCGGGATAGGGTAGTCCTTGCCCATTTCAACGCCATAGAGCTGCTGCTCCATTGCCGACATTTTCCAAGGCTCGTGTATGAGGTTTGCTGGCACTTGGCCCAGCTCAGGCACCCAAGTTTTTACGAAAATACCCTGCGGGTCGTTGTCCTGTCCTTGCTTTACGGGGTTGTAAATCCGCACGGTATTGATACCCGTGACGCCCGCCTGCATCTGCCATTGTGGGTAATGGATGCCTGGCTCGAAGTCGAGGAAGAGCTTGGCCAGCCACGCGGCACCGGGTTGCCAAGGCTGCCATAGCAGGTGCGTTAGAAAAGAGGCGAGCATGGCCCGCATTCGGAAATTGACCCAACCCGTGGCAAGGAGGCAGCGCATGCAGGCATCCACGATTGGGAAGCCCGTGCGACCCTGCATCCAAGTTTCCAGCAGCTTTGGGTCTTGATTTTTTTCAAGTGAATCGTAGCCCCGGTTGACGTTCTCGAATTCCATCCGGTCTTCGCTCTCGAATTTTTGGATGAAATGCGCCTGCCATCGCAACCTCGATTGAAACGCAGCGTGCTGGAACTTCCAGCCGTGCTGCTCATGTGATAGCGCCGCAGCTTGCCATACCTGACGGATGCTCAGGTTGCCCCAAGCTAGGTACGGCGACAATCGGCTGCAACCCCTGCGGCTATCCTGTGGCTTTGAGATGGACTTGGCGTAATGGCGTATTCGGTCGTTGAGGAAGGACTTCAAGTAGCTGTGGGCATAGGTCTCGCCTCCAGGTTGGAAATTAGGGTTGGGGGGAAAGCTGAGACTTTCCAAGTCTTGAAGACTTGGAAAGTCTGTTGTTGGAACGGCCAGCCATTTCGGCCAGTCCACCCGGTGCTGTGGCGAGGCCATGAACCCATACCAATGCTCCCGCCAATGCTTACGGCTGCGAAGGCCACGCTGCACGGCATTGCATTCGCACTCCTGCCAGTTGATTTGGTTTGCTGCGCAAAAACTGGTTACGGCCTTGTCACGGTCATACGTGATTTTTAGCCCTGTTTCCCGGTAGGAAAAAATGGTTTGGATTTGAAATTGCGCCACCAAGTTTTCAAGAACTGACACCACTTCCGAATGGAACGAGACAACAGATGCCCCAAATGGCTGCAGTTGCCGGTTCATGTCCACCAGCGACTGCTGCACGAAGCGCCAATGCCGCACGTCATATTGCGGAGCAGCCATAACGGAAGGCTCGAAAATGTAGATCAACAGGGTTGGCAGCCCCGACTTTTGCGCCAGCAACAACGGCTCGTGGTCACGTAGGCGCAAGTCTCGCTTGAACCAAACGACGTTTATCGGTGGACGATGGACGATGGATGGCATACGGCGTTGGGACGTCAGTTACCAGCAAGGGCTTCCAATTGCTTGGCGATTTCATCGGCTTCCGCCGATTTCTGGGCAAAGCCCTTGATGTCGCCCTTGCGCTGGAGGTCACGGGCCTCTTCGAGCAGTTTTTCATATTGCTGCCGCAACTGCTTAGCAGGGTCTTTTTTGAATAGTCCGAACATGGTTGAATTGTTATTATTGTTGGAATTGTTGAATTGTTGGGGTTGCTAGCAATTAAGCAATTTAATAATTCAACAATCAAGCAATTAAGTAATTTTCAATGACGACATACCCCCATCCATACCGATGACCTGCCCCGTAATCCACCCACTGTTTTCGCTGAGGAGGAACTGGGCGAGGGCGGCGGCTTCCTCGGCAGTGCCAACTCGCTTGAGTGGGTGACGGGCACCTGCGGCCTCCTTTTTTTCATCGGAACTGAGCAGGCGGGCAGCCAGCGGTGTATCGGTTAGTGAGGGGGCGATGCAGTTCACCCGGATGGCGGGTGCCCACTCAGCGGCAAGCGACCTTGTAAGTCCCTCAACTGCTCCTTTTGCTGCCGCAATGGAGGCATGGAAAGGCATCCCTTGGCCTACTGCCACCGTGCTGAAAAGCACAACGGCGGGGCTTTCTGCAGCTTTCATGGCTTTTTGTGCCGCTTGCAAGACTTTAACTGCTCCCAGCACATTGATTTGGAAATCCTCGGTGAACGCTTCTGGCCTCAAGGACCTAAACGGCTTGAGGTTGATGCTGCCGGGGCAATAGACCACACCATCGAGCGTGGCGGGTAGTTCCGCTTCCATGAGGTCATCGGAGACAAGGTTCTTGGCTAAATGGCTGACGCCGGGGAGGCCCTCCAAACTATCGCCCGTGCGGGAAACAACCAATACCTGATGGCCGACTTCGCTTAGTTTTTTCACCAAGGCCAAGCCGATGCCGGACGAGCCACCTGCTATTAAATAGGACTTCATGCGAATTCTTTTTGATTAGAAACGCAGCCTAACAATCAGGGAGTGAATTGGTTGTGGGGAGGTAGGCTGTATGGTGGTATATTGTAAATGAAAAAGGGATGAATGCCATAAATGATTGACATTCATCCCTTTATTGATTGCCTTAAGCAACTTTACTTGCGGAATGGTTTGAATCAGGGCGTTGACGAACTGCCAGCCAGTTCTATCATCGAGGAAAGCTCTTCCAGCAGTTCCTTGTCGTTGCCACTAAAACCGACGCTTTTGAAGCGAATCTTGCCATTGCCATCCACGATGAACTTGGTGGGGATGCCTGATACTCCGAACTTGCCCACCACTTCATTGCTGTTGTCCATCAACACGTTGAAGGTGTAGGACTTGGAGGCAATGAAATCGCCAGCCTGCTTCTCTTTGTTGTCGCCGTTTTCCCAAGTGTCAATGAACAGGAAGGCCACATCTTTCCGGTCTGCGAATTTGTCAACTGCCATCTGCATGGCGGGGAAAGAAGCCTTGCAGGGGCCGCACCAGGTCGCCCAGAAGTCGAGCACCAGCACCTTGCCCTTCATGCTCTCTAAGCTCACTTCCTCGCCTTTCAGGTTGCGCAGGGTGAAACTAGGGGCGGCATCGTTTATCATGGTTTTTACCAATGCTTCGTGCTTTTTGGCTTTGGCTTCTTTTTCCAAGCTGGCCACATATTTTTCATAAGCCGATTCGAGGGTATTGTTGGCCATGAAAAGGCGCTTGTGCTGTTCTCCCATTTTGCTGCTGGCGGTGCCTTTGGCAATAAAATCGGCCAACAGCTTTTCGGTGGATTTAGCGTCGTTGATTTTTTCAAAATAGGCAGCATAGCGTTCGTTCAACTCGGCATTGGCGAATTCAGCCTGTTCGCAAGCCAAGGTTTGCCACTCAAGTGCTTTTTTATAGTCGCCATTTTTGTACAAAAGCAGGGCATAGGTATCACCATAGCTGCCCAAGTTCATTTGGTTGTTCTTTTTCCACTTTTTCTTGGAGTAGTTAGGAGGGCAAGATTTCAAGTCTACTATTTCCTTTTCAACCAGGGCCACGCACTGTGCAGCCAGTTCCAGCCCTTTTTTGGCATCCTTCGGCTCGCCCTCGATGCTTTCGCCGGAGAGGTCCCAAGCAAGGCTGTTCAAAACACTGGCCTGACGACTGCGGTCGAGAATTTGGCTAAAGTATTTCTCAAAATTGACCCAATCGCCAGCTTCGCCATAAAGCATGGCGATGTTTTGGACCCAGCCCAGCATTACCTGTTCGGTAAATGGTTCCTTTACCAATTTGGATTTCGCCGTTGTGTGGATATTCGCCTTTTCCTCCGCAGTTTTTGCTGCCTTAAACGCATCTGTATATTTCACCCTCGCAAAAAAACCATTGGCAAATTTTTCAGTGCCTTCAGCCTTCAGTTTTTTCGCCAGGTCCTCTTCCTTGAGGTCGGTGGCAATAGTGTAGGCTATTCGATAGTCTTTGTCCGTTGCTTTTTTATTTCCTGTGAGTTTCGTGATATGGGTTTTGCAAGTAGCAATCAGCGCAGCGTCATCCTGCTTTTTGGCCAGGGTAGCCACTGCGCTTGCAAAACTTGGGTCATTGAGCGCAGCAGGGTTCGCTGCTAATTCCTGCTTTGCGAGGTTGATGGCTAGCTCGCTATCAGGCTTGATGCCGCTTGTTCGGGCATACTGCTTGTTGTACAGTCCAGCCTTCAAGCCGAGTGCGTCCGTGACGGGTGTGGCACGGTCGGCATTATAGACCAAGTTCAGGTAGCCTTTGCCACCATTGTCATCGAATTTTTCCGCATCCATGTTTTCAAATGCAAAAAACACGAGCTTGGCCGTTTTGGGCAAGGCCAATGTGGTAGTATAGCTTTGGTCAAAAACAAGGTCAAAGGCCATAGGCTCGACCAAATCAGCAGTAAAAACATAAGCCACAGCATCCACACCCAACCCATTGAGCGGGCCGCCCTTTGGGTCATAGGTCACGGTGATTTGTTCGCCGCCCAAAGGCTTTTCTGGCGAAATGGAAAAGGTCTGCGTAAAAGCAGGATTTAGAGCCGCCAGGCAGGCGACTAAAGTGGAGAACAACAATCTTTTCATAGTCGAAAATTTCAAGGTAAAAGAATGGTCGAAGATAGTGGTTTTTGGAAGGGATTTTCAAACAGGATGTCGAAATCGAGTTTTGGGAGATTCAAAACGTATAGTTCTTCTACCCCTCTCACCTTTCTCACCTTTCTCACCCTCTGTTCAAGAAGCCAACATCACCGCCTTTATCTCTTTCGCCAGTTCTAAGTGGTCGCCGTTTAGCTCGCCGGACCAGGCTAGGCCCATTTCCTTTAAATCGAAATTTTTCAAAATAGTGCCGTGCGTGGCATGGCCGCCACCGGGAAGGGTAGGGTAGCCGATGACGTGGATGGAGTCGGCGAGTTCAATGGCCAATTCTATATCGTGGGTGCTGAACAGGATGGTGTTTAGTTCATGGCTGCTGCAAATCAAGCTGAAGGCCCGCTTCACGCTTTCGATATTGCCCACGTCAAGGCCGCTGAACGGCTCATCGAGTATGATGAAAGTGCCAGAACTGAGCAGTTGTTCCAAGATGGCAGTGCGCTGTCGCTGCCCGCCGGAGAGTTCGTTCGGGTACTGGTTCTTCACGTTTTCAAGGCCCCAAGTGGCGAGGGCAGCGGCGATCTTCTCTTCTTTTTCCTTCACCGATTCCTTGCTTTTCCGCATGGCAAAATGCAGTGCCTGCATCACGGTCTTGTGCCGGAAGAGCGTGTATTTTTGGTCAACAAAGCCCACGTCGCCCTCATGGACGGGTTTCAAGGGGATGTCGTCGCCGTTACCCTTGAAATTGGAATAGTCGGCCACCATCACACTGCCCGTGGTTGGCACTTCCAACCCCGATAACGCCCTGAACAAGGTGGACTTGCCCCGACCCGACCTTCCCACAAATGCAATCGTCTGGCCTTGTTCCTTGCCATCCCGCACGGTATCGAATTCCGTAAAGTTGATGTCCTTGATGATGGTCTTGCCATCATAAGACACGCTCAGGTTTTCTACTTTAAGGACGGGGGATTTCGTTTCGTAATGTGGTTTAGGCATTGTTGAAGGATTGAAGGATTGAAGGATTGAAGGATTGAAGGATTGAAGGATTGAAGGATTGAAGAGGGGAGTCAGGTTGACTTTCCTCCTGATGTTCCTTTGGCTTTGGAGGAGATGGCCAGGATTTCGTCTGCTTCATGTTGTAAACGCTTTAATTCAATTGTATCAATATTGAATGTGGCTCCTTCAATCATTTCAAGCCAAAATACGGATTCATCGGCTTCTTCAACTACTGTGCAAATTTTGGTAAAAAACTCGGCTTTCGACCTTCCTCGACAAGCTGCCCGGTAATTGGCTGCCACAGAGGTAGCCGCTTTGATGATCTGGTAAGAAATCACTCGTGCAGACTGGTCCGGCGGAAAAGTCCTGCAAAACCGGATGATGTCAATCGCAAATTGCTTCGTCTTTTTTTGAAACCAAGCTATAAATTCCTCTTTTGTTTTAAAAATTGGTTTCTCCAAAGTATGTGTTTTTGTCAATTAATTTGTTTCCTTTCTCTCTTACCTCCTTCCCCCAGCGCCCCTCTTCAATACTTCAATCCTCCAATCCTTCTAAATTCTAGAATACCGAAACAGCACTTTCCGCATATAATTCAAAAATTGGTCAATGCCGAGGCCGACCAATAGGATGACGATTTGCAGCGCCAGGATGCGCCCGTGGTTCATGAAACGGTCGCTGTTTTTTATCAAAACACCGAGGCCGCCCGCTGCCACGAGGATGGACTCCACGGTGACGAGCATCATCCAGGTGATGGCGAGGTTTTGGCGCAGCACTTCAATCACATAGTCAAGGCGGCCTTTAATCACCACTTCCATGAGCACCTCCCAACGGCTGCAACCAAGTGAACGGGCATGGTCAATCTCTTCTTGTGGGATGTCACGAATGACGCCTAAAAGCGAAGTGATGAAATAAAGGCTCATGAATACCACCAGCACCCAAACCTGCATGGTTCGGGCATCGGAAACCACCATGGCCAAGTAGAATGTAATGCCCGTAAGCGGCAGATAGCGCAACTGGCTTAGGAAATTGGCCACCGGCTTCATGAACGGTACTGGCGATAGGTAAGCAATGGCCAGTGAAATCACAATGGAAATCAGCGTGGCTTGTAGGCAAAGCCCCAGCGAACTGGCGATATGCGAAACAAGCCCTTCGTTCCAAAGGCTTTGCATGCCTTCCATTACCTTGCCCGGTGGGGGCAATAGGCTTTTTTCACCAGCTGTGCCGATGAACCACCAAGCCAGTAGCAGTACCACCCAACAAGCAATGATGATGAGCCGCTGGTTGCCTTGCAATGCCTCGAAGGGCTTGAACCATTTTTTGATCTCCATGTCGTAATTGGTAATTGGTGATTCGTGATTCGTGACTCGCAAGTTCCTGCGCCCTACGAATCACGAATCACCAATCACGCTCTATTTCAACAACGATACTACCACCCTACGATTACGTGCCCGCCCCGACTCGGTCTTGTTGTCAGCGACGGGGTCTTCCTGGCCCTTGCCTTCCACTTTTTGGAAGCGGGTGCCGGGTATGCCTTTTTGCATCAAGAAGGTCTTGACGGCCTCGGCACGGGCACGGGAGAGGGCAATATTGTCGCTGGGGCTGCCCACGTTATCGGTATAACCAACGATTTCCAGCTTGGAGTCCTCGGCTTGAACCAACAGGTTGTAAATCTGGGTGAGCACGTCCTCTGCCTCGGGGCGGATGGTGGCACGGCCAGTATTGAAGTTGATTTGCCACTCGCCGGAGGCAAGCAGAGTCTTTGCCTTCTCGGTATAATCGGGTGTATAGGCGGCTCCTTCGTCAATGCCCTTTACGCCTGTTACATAGCTAAGGTTGACTGCCTCCTCGAAAGGGACAACCCGCTTCACGTTTTGCATAAAGCCTGCCGGGTTCAGTTCCGTCAAATACCTCGACACCTGGTCATAGACTGCTTTGTAGCGGTTGATATTGTCGGAAAGGCCATAGTACTGCTGTGCATCGGCGAGGTTGAAAACCCGTGAGCCGCCCATGTTGTAGCTGATGCCCCCTTTCTCGCCTTTTTGGCCCTTGAACATATTGTACCAATAGTCGGCGTCCTCCATTTCATAGGTAGCGGCAACGGCCTCGGCAGCCCTGCGACGCCAAGGGTCGTACTGCTTCATTTGATTGGAAGCCGTGAAGCTGGCCTTGAGGATATTGGTCACGATGTCGGGGTTCTTAGCCGCCCATTCTTTTACACCGATAAGCGTCACAGCCATCTGGTTGTTGAACTCCTTGGTGGAAACGATGTCGGTGAAACCGCTTAAGGCATCGAATACCATCTTGTCGCCGGGTGTCCAGGTGGCGCAGCCGTCCATTTTTTTGTCAATGGTCTTGCCGGTCAGCTTGCCGTTCTTCACCTCCTTGAGCGGGATGGTCCAGCCCTCTTTCTGGGACTTGATCAGCTCCTTGGCCGATTCGATATAATCGTCGTTGGCCGAGGGGTAGAAATTGACCGCATCGGCGTCGTAGGTGCTGGGGTCGGGATTCACCTTGATGCCGTTTGCAAAAGCGTAGTTCACCGTCGTAACCCAATCGCCGTCGCCCATTACCGCCGAGATAAGTGAACCACGCATGGTCTGTGGGTCCATCTTCCATTTCGGGGGGCCGATGAGCTTGTCCTCGCCAAAGCTGAGGCCGAGGCAGCCCATCACTTGCAGGTTGTATTTGCCCTCACCGTATTTATCGTTGAGCGCCTGCTGGGTGGAACTGATGTAAAACGGCGCACCATCGCCCATGATCATCACCGCAAAAACGCCCTCCTTCGGGTGGGCTGCCCCGCCGTCGAACTGCTCGACGAACTTCATCTGGAGGTTGCGAAGCTCCGTCAGCCAGTCTTGTCGCACGATTTCGAGGTTGACACCGTTCTGCTCCATCGTGGAGCCTTCGGTCGTCTTGGGGCCACCATTTGCCACGATGATGCCCGATTGTGCGTTCCAGGCATAGCCGCCGATGCGGGTCAGTGGCTTGCTGGCCACTTTGCTGGAAGCGATGGTGCTTGGTAAGGCCATTTCCGCCGTAGTGATGACGTTGTTCACGTCGTCCTCACTGAGTTCGATGCTCTCCAGTTGCTTGGACTCACCGGGCTTAAGGCCAGGTGCAAATTTCAGGATGAGAAAGCCCACTGCACCAACGATGAGCAGGATGAGAAGCAATTTTGATAGACCGGTTAGTTTCATAAAATTTTGGTTTAGTTTCTTTTGGAAACGTGAATTGGACGCCAATTTCACAATTTCCTTGTTTATCTTCATTTAAAAATGAAAATGTCGAGGCAAATTGCAGGAAAGGCTTCCTTGAAGGGCGAATTTGTTGGGTGCGTGCCCCTTTTTATGCGTCGAACAACGATGAAAACTCCACCAAATTGATGGAAATGAGTATTTAGTCGTTACAGCATAATTACTGCCGCCTTTCCTCCTTTTTACGCAACCAAATTTTCTCCAATTCTATGACCAAAAATGTGGCAAGGCCCAATCCAATACAAAGCAATAGTTCTTCTTTTTGCAGAGCAACAACTTGGAAAAACCCGTCAAGGAATGGCAAGTAAACGACCCCAAGTTGCAAGCCGATGGTAAATAGCACAAGGCCAAACAATACGGGATTGGAGAACAGTCCCATGGTGAACAGCGACTCTTGCGAGGAACGGGATGCCAGTGCCTGACCGATTTGCATGAAGGCCAGGGTGGTAAAGAAAATCGTTTGCCAGCGCCTGTCACTGGAATTGGCGGGGTCGTGGTACAAAAGCCCAGCGCCAAGCGCCATAAGCCCGATGAACAGTCCCACCCATACGACGTGGATGCCCATTCCACCGCTGAAAATGCCTTCTGCTGGGGAACGGGGAGGTTTTTTCATGGTACCTTTTTCGGCGGGTTCCAGGCCAAGGCCCAGGCCGAGGAGCCCATCGGTGAGCAGGTTGAGCCAAAGCAATTGTAGTGGGAGCAATGCAACTGGAATGCCAGCTAATGGTGCCAATAGCATCACCACCACCTTGCCGATATTGCCTGCAATGGAGAACTTGACAAAGCGGCGGATATTGTCGTAGATGGATCGCCCCTCCTCAACGGCAGCCACGATGGTGGCGAAATTATCATCGAGCAGGACCATGTCAGCCGCTTCCTTCGACACGTCGGTGCCGGTGATGCCCATGGCGATGCCAATATCTGATTTGCGAAGGGCAGGCGAATCGTTGACGCCATCACCGGTCATGGCCACCACCTGCCCCTGTGCCTGTAATGCCTCCACGATGAGCAGTTTGTGTTCTGGCGTCACCCGCGCATAAACGGAAACCTCCCGCACCACTTTGGCCAGTTCTTCCGGGGTCATCTGGTTCAGGTCGTTCCCGGTCTTTACCCGGAAATTGTCGGTGATGCCAAGGTCGTGGGCGATGAAACGGGCGGTAAGGGGGTGGTCGCCAGTAATCATGACTGGCCGGATACCTGCAGTTTTGCAGGTGGCCACCGCTTTTTTTACTTCGTGCCGGGGTGGGTCTATCATGCCCGTAAGGCCGATGAAAACGAGGTCAGCTTCCAGTGGCGTTGCATCGTCCTGCCAGTGAAGGGCCATGCCCAAGACCCTCATGCCATTTTGGGCCATTTTTTCATTGGCAGCCTCAATGCGTTTTAGCCAGTACTCGTCCATGTCAATGGCCGCACCGTTGAGCCAGATGCGGTTGCAAAGGGGAAGCAGCCCATCCACGGCCCCTTTCGTGAAGGCCACAAAACGGCTGGGGGAGTCCGCCAGCGCCCGGAGCGACGGTGGCAAGCCCTTTGGTGATTCGGGAAGTTGGTGAACCGTTGTCATCCGTTTCCTGACGGCATCAAAAGGCAACTCACCGATCCTTGGCATGGCGGTTTCGAGTTCGGATTTTTGAAGGTGAACCAGTGAAGCTGCCACCAGTAATGCCCCTTCGGTGGGGTCGCCAAGGGGCAGGTAGCGGCCAGTTTCCGGGTCGGGCTGGAGGGAGGCGTCGTTGCACAAGGCTCCAGCGGCCATGGTCAACCCGATTTCAACTGGCTGGGTCTCCAAGAACTCGTCGGTGAGGTTCGGCACGATTGGTTCCGAGTTATCCAGATCCTGTAGGGCTAGGTGCTGCCCTGCCACGTCAATGATGGTGACAGTCATGCGGTTTTCCGTGAGGGTGCCGGTCTTGTCAGAACAGATGGTGGTCACTGAACCCAAGGTCTCCACAGCGGGCAATTTGCGGATGAGGGCACGGCGGCGGAACATGCGCTGGGCACCCAGCGCCAAGGTAACCGTGACCACGGCTGGCAAGCCTTCTGGCACTACGGCCACTGCGACGGAAACAGCTGTGAGGAACATATCATCGAGGGCCTCGCCATTGAGCAGGCCAATTGCCATGACCAATGCGGCCACGGCAACGCCGCCTATCGCTAATAGTACCCCCACTTTTTCGAGCCGGTGCTGGAGCGGGGTCATCCCCGTCGTCACCGTTTGCAAGAGGGTGGCTATCTTGCCCAATTCGGTAGCCATGCCGGTGCCGACCACCACGGCTGTGCCCCTACCATACGTCACCACGGTGCCAAGATAGGCCATGTTGAGGCGGTCGCCCAATGGCATATTGACTTCTTGCAATGCATTGGAATGCTTCTCCACCGGCTCCGACTCGCCCGTCAGGGCGGCCTCTTGTATGCGCAGGTTCACGCTCTCCACGATGCGCAAATCGGCAGGAACGGCGTTGCCTTCCTCCAACAGTACCACATCGCCAGGCACCAGTTCCTTGGCCGACAACTCTTGCAGCTTTCCATTGCGGCGCACCCGCACCAACGGGACCGACAGCCGTTTGAGGGCCGCCATCGCCCTTTCCGCCCGGTATTCTTGCAGGAAACCAAGCAAGGCGAAAAGCACGACGATAGACCCAATGGCCACTGTCTCGGTGACCTTGCCCAGAAGGCCCGAAATGACAGCTGCTGCTATCAGTATCAGCACCATCGTGTTGGTGAATTGGGAAACCAGCAATTTTAAAGGTGAAGTGCCCGCTCTTTCTTGCAATTCGTTTAGCCCGAAACGGTCTTTGCGGGCTTGTACCTCCGCAGTGCCCAATCCTTCCGCCAGTTGGGTTTTTAGCTCCGGTTCAAGGGCCGGCACCTCTATCACATGCCAATCTTTTTCGTTCATTGCAACGCGTTCCGATTTGTGCCAACTGCGCCCTGTCACCAAGGAGGAGATGGGTTGTTTACTCCGCAAAAAAAGGAAAAAAGTCCAACTTAGGACAAGAGTTTGATAACGACATAGGACAAGCGTGATAAAGTATGTTTTTAGTGGGTCAGAAAGGCGGATAGCGATGTGATTGCTTTGAGCAATCGTATCGCTGACAGTGCCCCTTCACTCATTCCCAATGTCGTTATCAAAGTAAATGACGCAGTGATTTTAGTCTTTTGGAAGGAGCTGAGGTGGAGTATTGTAAAAAGGAGCTGACTTGCGGTATATTCAAGACCTTTTGGGCATGAAAACAGCAGAAAGACAGAAATTTACACCACAACTTGTCCCGATTTTGTCGGGATTGCCAAAAAGGGAATTCGTAAAACGGGAAGCCCTCTGGACAGGTTGGAAATTTAAATTTTTTCAACTACGTTTGCAATTTCATTTTTGGCGAAGCCAAAACTTCAATGAAGAATGGGTTTGGATTACTTAGGGCATGTTTACTGGCCTATTGCGTGTTTTGGATAGTCGGCTACATAAAATATGCAATGCGGCAATCCGATGTTCAAGGTAACCAAAAGAAAAATGAATATAGAACCAATTGTACATTATTTTTCAAAATTCTTGCCTTTAGAAGAACAAGAAATAGCTTTTTTAGCATCGGTTTTTAAAGAGCGTAAAATTAGAAGAAGGCAGTTCATACTTCAGGAAGGAGATGTATGTAAGTACAATTCATTTGTTGTTGAAGGTTGCTTTAGGATGTACAAATTAGATGAAAACGGCAAAGAGCATAATTTACAATTTGCAGTGGAAAATTGGTGGATAGGGGATATAGGAAGTTTCCATTCCGAACTACCAAGTCAATTGAACATTGAGGCAATTGAAAATTCTGTTATCCTTCAAATCAAGAAAGAAGATCAGCTCAGGTTGTTTGTAGATTTCCCAAAGTTCAACCGAATTTTTAGGGTATTTACTGAAAATGCGCTCATCAGTTATCAAAGAAGAGTTTTACAAAACATTAGCTCAACGGCAGAAGAAAGGTATTTGGATTTTGTTGAGCGGTATCCCTACTTTTTCAATCGAATTTCCAATGTTCAAATTGCTTCCTTTCTTGGAGTTACCCCCGAATTTCTCAGTACCATTCGAAAGAGATTAGCTAAATCTTAAGATACATTAAGGTTCTTTCTTAAACTGCTTTAGGGGCACTCAATCACACAATGCCCCATCTTTGCATTGAAATTAATTTCAGCAATTTATCACCAATCATTTTAAAATGAAACGATTATTAACGGTTATAGTAGCAGTTTTGTTTATCATTTCCTGCGACTTTAACCAAAATGAATCACAATCAATTAATCAACCACAAGACAAAGATGTCATGGAAAAATTAGAAAAAGGAAAAATCGAAAGCCTATTGAGTGAATACAAAAAATCGCTCAATACTTCAGATGCAAAACTTGCACAAAGCCTTTATGCCAAGGATGGAATATTTATGCCTTCAGGAGCTCCATCAGCTATAGGGTTGGAGAATATTCTGAAATCTTATGAATTCATTTTTTCCCAGATTCAATTAAACATTGAATTCTTCATTGATGAGATTTTAGTTGAAGGAGATTTTGCATTTGCTACAACCAGTTCAAAGGGAACAACCTTGATTCGTGCCACAAACGAAACAGTACCTGAAGAGAACAGAGAGTTGTTTGTATTTGAAAAAGCAGACGGTAATTGGAAAATTGCTCGATATATGTTTAACAAAACAAAATAATTCTTCTTTTAATCAGAAAGTAGTTGCTTTTATGGAGCTAAACTTCAATGTATTACGGCTAGGCTAAAAAAGTAAAACATATCATAGAATAACAATAGCCCCTCCGAGGGGCTATCGTTATTCTATGCAGACCCTTAGGATATCCTGCATCTAATACGTTTAGGTACAAGCTCAAATCATCATAACGATATACCCCTTTTTATGGCTTAATATCCATCTTAACCTGGTACTCCTTCGGCGGTGTAGCACCCATTAAATGCTGCACGAAATAATCCCAGCGCCTGCGCATGATGTAAAAGCCATCTTTGCCGTAGCCGTGCCTGGCATTTGGGAGCAAGATGAAATCATAATCCTTGTTTTCCTTGATTAAAGCATCAGCAACAAGGTAAGTACTGTAGGGCGGCACATTGTCATCCATTCCACCGTGGACCAGCAGTAATTTACCTTTCAGGTTTTTTGCATGCACTTGATTGGCCTGCTGCTCGTAATTTGAGATACTATTGGCGTCCTTGGTCTCTAAGCCGATATAGCGTTCGCCCCAGTCGTCCTCATAGTTGCGGTTGTCATGATTACCGGATTCCGCAATGCCAACTTTGAAGAAATCCGGGTATTTGAACATGGCAGCTGCGGAGGCAAATCCGCCGCCGGAGTGGCCCCAGATGCCCACTTTGCCCAGGTCAAGATAAGGGTATCGCTCCGCCAATTGCTGTAGGCCAGCCACTTGGTCGGGCAGGGTGTTATCGCCCATATTGCCATAGCAGGCATCATGGAAGGACTTCGACCGGTTTGGGTTGCAACTGCCTTCCAACTGTACCACCACGAAGCCCAATTCCGCCAACGCCATATTGTCGCCACGAGCTGCTTGGAAACCCCAGGAACCGACGCTGCCCCCTTGTGGGCCAGGATAGATGTAAACAATCACCGGATACTTCTCATTGGGATTCATGGCTGGCGGCGTGTACATCAAGCCGTACAAATCCCAATGCTTATCCGCAGACTTGACCGTGAAAGGCATTGGCGGTTTCCAGCCGGTAGCCTTCAGCCTCGACACATCGGTACTCGCCAAAGTGGATATCAGTTTTCCCTTTGTGTCCCGTACTTCATGAACGGGCGGGACATCAGGTTGCGAATAGGAATCGAGCAGGTATTTGCCATCGGGAGAAATCTGGACGCTGTGGTCGCCCAAGGCCGGGGTCAGCAAGGTCAGGTTTTTACCGCTAAAATCCACCCGGTAGGCATAGCGGTAATATGGATTGGCATTGGCCTCCCTGCCGCCACCGATGAAATAGATGACCCGGTTTTTTTCATCCACTTTGGGAACTTCCCTTACCACGAAATTGCCGGAGGTGATTTGGTATTTTAGCAACCCAGATGTTGCATCATACATATACAAATGCCCCCAATCGCTTCGCTCCGAATACCAGATGATTTCATTGGTCTTCGAAAAATACTTCCAGTTGATGGTGCCTTGGCCCGACTCGTATTGCGTGGCAACTTTTTCTTCAAAAATATCCCGCACCTCCCCAGTCTCGCAGTTGGCCATTCGCACGTTTGCCTGTTTATGGTCACGGCTCGTGGACACAAACACCAGGTGCCTGCTGTCGTCGCTCCAAGCCACATCGTCGAAGCCGCCCTCGCAGGAAATATCGTCGCAAAGCGTGCCTCGCCTCGCATCGGAGCCCATTTTCAGGCGCACCGTTTTCCCGTTTTCCACATCAAGGATGACCCGGTAAATGCGGATGATGTCTGAATCGCCCGGCAGGGGGTATTTCCATTGCTCCACTTCCGGGGCACCCACCGTTGTTTTCACCAGATACATATCACTGACATGCTGTTGGTCTTGCTGGAAAGTGGCAATCCGCTTTGAATCGGGCGACCAACTCAATATAGCCCTGTCACTGTGCGTCCAGCCAGCATTGTCGGTGGCATAGCCAAAATCCTTGATGCCATCGGAGGTCAGTGCGCGCTCCTTTCCGGTCGCTATTTCCTTCACCCAAAGGTTCCAATCACGGATGAAAGCCGCATACTTGCCATCCGGCGACAACACTTCATTCCCAGTTGTTTTTTTCGTCTCGCCAGGGATGCCCGCTTTTTCGAACAGTTCTTTTTCACTGGGAGCCGTTATCCGCTTTCCGTTGGATGGGTCGAACAAAACATAATTGGTCTCGCCTGCTACTGTTGATTTGTACCAAACCTTGGCGTCCGAAGCCCACCTGGGCCGGATGTCGTTGTCCACCAACTTACTGGCGTTGAAATTTAATTTGGCTACCGCCTTGTCATAATCTGCGGCGGTGAAGGTTTTTCCGGCTTGCCCGTGCGCTATTGCGCCAAGGGATACCAGCAAAAAAATTAGCGTTGTTGACTTATTGCTCATCCTGTTTTGATTGTTTGCTATGGAAGTGATTTGGCCAAAGGTAGGTTGATTTCACGGAAAAATAGACGGGTTGGCAAATGCTTGTTTCGCAGCCGGAAACGAATACTGTGAAATTACTTCAACCATAACATAAGTCATTGCTTTCCTGCATGCCTTGGCTCAAATTGAACCAAATTTACTGTTTGCGAATCCTTTTCCTACACCGATGAAAAAGCAACTATATCCTATCCTTTTCCTATTGGTTTATCCTTTGCTTTCATTGGGTCAAAACCAGCAAGACACAGTTGCACTAGCACCTCCAGCGTCCGCCGTTGATTCCATTCGCATGAAATACCCTGCTGGCAGCGTAAAATTCCCATCGCAAGCCGCCTATTCGTTATTGCAAACCACTGCATTTTC
Organism: Saprospiraceae bacterium; assembly: GCA_022841745.1. Taxonomy (GTDB): domain Bacteria; phylum Bacteroidota; class Bacteroidia; order Chitinophagales; family Saprospiraceae; genus UBA6168. The sequence goes on from JALHQW010000017.1 coordinate 55,199, forward strand.
CAAGACCAGGCAGGTGGAACGGCCCATTCCAGGTATTGAAGTATGGCCCATTATTCCCCAAAGCCAACTAGGGCGAATTTTAGGGGACAGGCAGCTCCCCCATCGTTTTGAAACAAAGCACCAACCGCTATGCCGGGGCGGGCAAACCGTGATTGGGTTATCTTTTATGTTCCTCAGTGTACTCGACAAGGATTTTGATTTAAATACTTATGAGGGGTGTGATTGGTAATGGCGGTAACTGCGCCTGTTCACATGTTTAATCAAATTTAGAGTTTAAAAATGAAAAAGATAAAAAAACTCATTTATTTCCTTGTATTGAGCCAATTCATTATTTTTTCATCAGGATGTTTTGTAATCGGCACTAAAATAGGTGCATCTTCGGATTCCAAAAAATTTCCACGCTTGGAAATTCCCGGCGATGATGTATTTAATTTACCTACGAATACTAAAATGCAAATTTACTTTAAGAATGGGCAACACAAGGAAGGACAATTCCTTCAGGTGATTGAGCAAACAACAGCAGAGGAATCATTTAAATCGCTTATTTGGTATGAAAAGGGTAGCTATCTGCAACTGAAAACCCCAACTTCTGAAATAGATTGCATAGTCATAAAGCAAAAGAGGAATGGGAAATGGATTGGTTTTTTAGTTGGGTTCGGTTTGGATACTATAATTTATTTGTATATGCTAAGTAGTTCATTGAAATTAGTTTAGATTTGAATTTTAATACAATTGATTGAAATTCAAGTAGGTGTCCAATCGTAAGTCGTAAATCTAAAATCGTAAACCTACTTTAACTGTCTATAACGGTTCTTTGAGGGGAAAGGAAGGGACTGCGCCAGCGGGCAGACAAGATTTCTAGGAAAACCAAAAAACTGTTTTACTTTACCCCCAAATATCCGTCATGAAAAAATTGCTTACCCTTTGCCTAATCCTTGCTGGCTGCCTGAATTTTAGCTTTGCTCAAAAAAGCGCCAGTTTTACCGTGTCGTTTTCAAAAAACCTGGAAAGCAGCCCGCTTCAAGGGCGCTTGTTGTTGTTCATTTCCACTAAGAATGAACCAGAACCTCGCCGACAGGTGATGGACGCCACTGCCACCGGACAGGTCTTCGGGATGAACGTGAAAGACTGGCAACCCGGCAAACCCGTCACGGTGGACGCCACTGCTTTTGGTTACCCCGTCCACAGCTTGCGGCAGCTTCCAGCGGGCACCTATTGGGCACAGGCGCTCTTGCACCGCTACGACACCTATCGGCTCGCCAATGGGCATACCGTTGATTTACCTGCCAGTTGGGCCGCCGGGCAATCGTACAACAACGAACCGGGCAACCTGTATAGCCTTCCCGTTCAGGTGAAAATTGACCCAACGGAAGGCAATGTATTCACCCTCCAACTCACGGAAAAAGTTCCGCCAGTTGAAGAGCCAAAAGACACGAAATACATCAAGCACATCAAGCTGCGGAGCGAGCGGTTGAGCAAATTCTGGGGCAGGGACATGTACCTCGGCGCCCACGTGCTGCTGCCGCACGGCTATGATGAGCACCCGGAGGCACGTTACCCCCTCATGATAAACCACGGTCATTTCCCATCCGATTTTGATGGCTTCCGCACCGACCCGCCCGACCCCAACCTGAAACCCGATTACAGCGAGCGTTTCCACCTCAGCGGCTACAACCGCATCCAACAGGAGGAGGCTTACCGTTTTTACCAGACCTGGGTGAGCGATACCTTTCCTCGTTTCCTCATCATCGAAATCCAGCACGCCAACCCTTATTACGACGATAGCTATGCCGTGAACAGTGCCAACCTCGGCCCCTATGGCGATGCCATCACTTACGAACTCATCCCTTTCATCGAAAAACAGTTCCGGGGCATCGGCCAGGGCTGGGCACGCTTCCTGTACGGCGGCTCCACGGGTGGCTGGGAAGCATTAGCTGCCCAGGTTTTTTATCCCAATGAGTACAATGGTTGCTTCGCCGCCTGCCCCGACCCCATTGATTTTCGGGCTTATATGACCATGAATATTTACGAGCATAAAAACGCCTACTACGAGGAAGGCCCCTTTCGGAAAACCCCTCGCCCCGGCCACCGCAATTACTTAGGCCAGCTCTCGGCGCATATCGTGGACATGAACCACCGGGAACTGGCCCTCGGCGACCGCTCCCGCTCCGGCGACCAATGGGACATCTGGGAGGCCGTCTATTCGCCCACTGGCCCCGACGGCTATCCGGCCCGGCTCTGGGACAAGCTCACCGGGGAAATTGACCCGAAAATAGCCAGCTACTGGCGGGAAAACTACGACCTGGCCTATATCATGAAACGGGACTGGGACAAAATCGGGCAGCAACTCACCGGCAAAATCCACCTCTACTGCGGCGACATGGACAATTTCTACCTCAACAACGCCGTGTACCTGGCCGAGGAGTTCCTCGAAAGCACCCGCCTGCCTTACTACCACGGCGAAGTGGACTACGGCGACCGGGCCGAGCATTGCTGGAACGGTGACCACCAAAACCCCAACTACATCAGCCGGCTTCGCTACAATACCCTATACGTCCCGAAAATCCTTCACAGAATGGAGTTGAGTGCGCCGCAGGGGGCGGATTTGAAGAGTTGGCGGTATTGAGGGGGAGGGTTAATGAATGGCTTGCGATGGGATGAGTTTTTAGAATGATTGCTGACATCATTTTGTATTTGACGAATTATCGCTTTGGGGAATGAGGCACGTTGCCCACGCTTACGTCTGTCGGAGATTGGCTGATATTAGGATCAAGTAGGTTCCGATAGCTATCGGAATTGAACGAGCGTTTATATTTTAGGAAGACCATGCGACCGCTGGGTGAAGGTAGAGATTTTGGGAATTGCCAGTAAGGTTAGGTACTGGCACAATTCCTTGATGTTCTTGCAAGTAAAGGACAGCAAATTTGCCGTCGTGCGAGAAACAACTTGATTCGTAAAATACTGAAAATGAGCTATTTGTGAATCAAGTTCTTAGAAGTTTGTAACTTGCAAGGCTCGGCACTGCAAATGCAGCAGTTATTTCTTGACTGAAATTGCTGACTTTGATTGAAAAAATGCCTTCAAAATTGCTCCTGCGTAGCCTTACAAGTTGCAAACTCCTAACAACGAAAATCGTAACCAGCTAACTTTCAATGCCTTACGCATTTCGTTGTTTGTCGCAGAACGATGCATGGGATAGTCTTTTACTTGCAAGAACTAAGTCCGGTATTTGAAATGGCCAAAAGCCTTCCCCTGTCGAATGGCAAATGCCGACAGTAATTAATACCCTGCGCAGCACAGTTATAACCGCTATGAAGACAATCCTTGCTACCATTCTTCTTACCGTTCTGCTTGCTGCTGGCGCTATTGGCCAGACCCATCTATACTATGGCACCTGGACCCGCCTCGGCAACGAATACATCTTTGAATTTGACCTGCACCTGGAGCACAGCACTGGCAATAAGGTGACGGGCTATTTCAACTGGAAGTTTGTGCAGTACGACAAGAACGACGCCTTTAGCGTCAGCTATTACGAAGACAAAATCGGCATGACCGCAAAGGAATATGTGAGCGGCACTTGGGATGCCACTGCCCGTACTTACCACTTGAAGGGCTACAAAAAAGACGACCCGAACGCCATCATCGCCCTCGACGAATACCGGCTCAAAGTGGACGGCAACGGCGACCTAAGCGGCGATACCCGCTCGCACGATAGTTGGCTGGGCCGCATCAACCCCAAAGCGCTCTTGCTATTGGATTTGTAGTGGAAACTGTGTTGAACGGATTGGTGAGGCGAGCGCCTTACCTGCTGGAACATATCTCCTGACTTGTTCCAATTATCTTTTCGGTTCCGAGTCATTTTTTCAAAACGCCCGCCAATTATTATTTCACGCAACGCCGCAACGAGCGCAACGATCAAAATATTTCGCTGCGCTCGTTGCGGCGTTGCGTGAAATAATTTTGTAGACTCGTTTGCGATTGGACGTATGATACTGCCTCAAAAACGACTTAGAGGCACATATGAATTTAATAAGAATTCTTTTACAATTAAATCACATCATAAAATCCTACTGCTACGCAATTGACGAACACTTACTTTTAATTTTGGACATTGATATAAATCACCAAATCTTGTAGAACAAACCATGCTGTGACGCCGTTTTGTATGGAAGCTTAACGTTGAACGAATTGGCATTTTTGAGCGGGAAATGCTCATTCCCGCTTGGACGTGCAGCGTTTGTCCACTTTCAGTTTGCCCACCTTTGCGATGTTGTTGGCAGTTGCGCACACCACATTGGTGTTTTTCACCTTCAAAATTAAGCGCAATGAAAAGCATGGTACAAATTTCAACAAAAAACCTTTTTGCCACGTTGGCGGCTTATCTGACACTAGTCATCCTACTACTTTTCAGCAACAAGGTATTAGCCACCACCTACAGCTTCACTGGCTCCGGCAACTGGAGCATAGCGGGGAACTGGGACGCCAATGGCATCCCCCCCAATCCGCTACTTGCCGGAGACGTTATAAGCATAAATGGTTCGGCGGCGATGGACGTAAATCAATCGCTTAACGCAGGCAGTCAATTCGTCCTACAGTGGTTTATGACCCTGTCCATTAACTCCGGCTTCACTTTGACCAACAATGGCGACCTCACCATAAGCACCTTCAGCATCCTTACCAACTTTGGTACGGTAATCAACAACAGTAACTTGTCCGTAAACGGTGGAGGTTCTTTTGACAATAAAAATTACTTGGAGATTAACACTGGCGCCCTCCTTACAAACTTTCAAAGCTTGACGAACAGCGGCACGCTGAACATTAACTCCGGCGGCTTATTGGACAATAAACACTGGATTATAAATGAACCTGGTGGTATCCTGAATAATAACGCAGGCGGCACCCTGAATAGTGGTTCTATTCAAAATCAACCCGGTGCTACACTGAATAATAATAATGATGCCACCATGAATATCGGGGGTTCTGTGTTTAATTACACCGGTGCCACCATGCATCTTTATGGCTCGATAAATATTACAGGATGGCTCGTAAATGAGGTAGGAAACACACTGGAAAATAACGCCTTCATCATTATTCATTATCCAGGGAACATTAACAACCACGGCATGCTGATTAACAACAACTACATTAATAATTATGCAGGCCAAATTTACAATTACCCCAGTGCTACCATAACCAACAATGGTACGCTTATTAATTACCACCCATATTACAGTAACATTATTAATTTTGGCACGATCATCAATAACTTCGGCGCTACTATGGACAACGGTGGCACAATCCAAGGGGAGAGCACAATTGTCCAATCCGGCACTTTGACCAACACCGGCTACCTCTCCCCCGGTCCCCCGATATATACCACCAACCCTGGCAAGTTCACCTTCACGGGTCCAGTAAACCTCGGCACAGGCACTTACAGTTGTGGAATTTCAGGTACCGGGCAAGGTACTGGCTACGACTGGATAGCGGTTAGCGATGTCGCTACCCTCACCGATGCCACGCTAAACGTACAATGGGGCTTCACTCCATTGGCAGGGCAAACCTTCATGGTGATGACTTATGGCAGCCATGTAGGGGAGTTTGCCACGGTGAACATACCGCCTGTCAGCGGGCTTATTATCAACACCAGCTATACTCCTACAGCGTTTATTATTTCGGTCGTGTCACCATGCACCGATACTGACTCCGACGGCATTTGCGACAATGAAGACAACTGCCCTTCCACTCCCAATGCCAATCAAGCAGATATTGACAATGACGGTTATGGCGATGTCTGTGACGGCTGCCCGAACGATGTAAACAAATCTGCCCCCGGCGTCTGTGGCTGCGGCGTAGCTGACACTGACACCGACGGCGACGGCACGGCGGACTGCAACGACGGCTGCCCACTCGACCCAGATAAGACTGCCCCCGGCATCTGCGGCTGCGGCGTAGCTGATACCGATACCGACGGCGACGGCACGGCGGACTGCAACGACGGCTGCCCACTCGACCCAAATAAGACTGCCCCCGGCATCTGCGGCTGCGGCGTAGCCGACGCTGACACCGACGGCGACGGCACGGCGGACTGCAACGATGGCTGCCCACTCGACCCAAATAAGACTGCCCCCGGCATCTGCGGCTGCGGCGTAGCCGACGCTGACACCGACGGCGACGGCACGGCGGACTGCAACGATGGCTGCCCACTCGACGCAAACAAGACCGCCCCCGGCCAATGCGGCTGCGGCGTGGCCGATACCGACAGCGACTGCGATGGTGTGGCCGATTGCCACGATGTCTGTCCCGGTGGTGATGATAGCGTTGACAACATCCATGACGGCATCCCCGATTGCAGCCAGTTGCTGAATTATGCGAGTTACAGCAATGCATGGAAGTGCGGGGAGAACAAAATCAAAGTCTGCCACGCTGGTTCGACAAATTGCATCAACAAAAATGCCCTAAGCGTCCATTACAACCACGGCGACAACATTGGCCCTTGCACCTCCTGTGCCCAGAACATGAATACCCCTGGCAACGCTTCCACCTTTGCCGACCATCCTGGAATTGAAGTGTTCCCGAATCCAAGTAACAACGAAGTCAGCATCTACCTGCACGGTATGGCAGGTGCTACGGAACTTGCGATTTATGACCAGTTGGGTAAATTGGTTTGGCGGCAGCAAATGGAAGAAGGGCAGCAGTTGGTAAGCCTTGACTTGATGGAAGCCCATTTCATGAACGGTATCTACTTCGTTCATGCCACTTCCGTAGGGCAGCGGCTGACACAGCGGTTGGTGGTTGAAAAATGATTTAAATAAAAAACAGGTGCTGGGCATCTCCATATAAGATATGCCCGGCATTTTTTTTAAACTGGCTGATTATTGCGGTGGTTCGTGAGGTTTCAGGGAGGTTCCCCGCTATTTCTTCTCTAAAGCTATCGGGATGTGCCAGCATTTCCGTTTTGGGTAGTGGAGTATTTAAGCTAACAAGCCGCTGGCCCGGACTAAGATGACACCCCAAAAGGGCCAGGAAAATCCTGGGGTTGCCTACGGTTCGAGCGGCCCTTTTGAGATGTCATATTAATCCTCCATTGTGCCAAGTCTTCCACATCTTTACCACATATCCACATAACCTTTGAAGTACATACAAGTAAAGGACTAATGCAAATCAGGGGTTGAAATTCAGTTCCTAAATCCCAGCGGGGGCTGCTGGATACGGGCATTGCTCGTTTGCGGCCAATGGCCGCCGGGTATAGGTCATAAATTGCAGTTTACGGCGGCCAGAAATTGCAACCTTTGCCCGAATACAAGCCCAGCTTGCAACGAGCAGGGGCGTTTGTCAATTGACAAGACAGGTGGTGCGCCAGCGGGGATTGTGAACCAGCATAACTGGGAAGTACCTTGGACTTTGCCCTGAAACGAGCGGGCGGGTTATCAAACCCGCCAGTTCCGATAAAGGTGAGATTGATAACCCTACCTTTCGAATTGCCATTTGCACGAATAAAACGCCGCCTTTTAAAACAAGCAAATTTCATTTTTAGAAGATAACTCCCTATTTTATTTTGAAATATACTATGAATGCAAAAACAATAGATACATTTACCTTCGCTTTGCCAGAAGCCTGATAGGGATCTCCGCTTGTTCAGCTGTTAGACACACCAGAACCCTTCCACACCGCCCTATTTTCAACAAGTTGATTAAATCACTAACCGATGACTCAAACCTCGATGAACAGGTTTGTGTGCATTCTAAATCCTTACCGTAATGAAAACCGGACATTTTTTACTCATGACAGCCCTTTGTTGCTTCTCTGCCAACATTTCCTGGGCACAAAAATCAACCCCTCAAACCAATCTTTCCTCAACAACTGTTCAAGCACCTACCCTCTCAAGGGAGTGCAGGTCGAATGCTGGGCAAGCTGAGATTGACTACGAGAAAAGCGTTGATAGGGCCGCTTTAAAGAACCGCATGGAGTACTACCTAAGTGGCGGTGGCAACCGAGCCGTGCCACAGCAGGTGGCGATTCAACTCCATATTGTACGGATGGACGATGGCTCAGGTGGGGTTTCTGTCGCTGACATTCGAGAAGAATTTGAGGATTTCGTCAACCCCTACTTTGCTGACGTTGATATCGAGTTTGTGGAGTGCAACCCGGAAGTGTACCACAACAGCACGGAGTACTACGTGCTGGGCAACGGTACAGAAGACCCCGACGTAGCCGGAGATGCCATGTCGGCGGCATTCAACGTCGCCAATGTCATCAATATCTACTTCGTGAACGACCCCGATGGCGCTTGTGGCTGGGCGAGGTTCCCATGGAAGCTGCCTGTGGATTATATCGTAATGGCAAACAGTTGTGCGGACAACAACAGCACCATGGTGCATGAACTGGGCCACTACTATGGCTTATACCACACGCATGAAACTTTTGACGGAATGCAACCGGAAAGCGTGACCCGCAACGCCATGGACGGCTGCTATGATTGCAATGTTGACGGCGACCTACTCTGTGATACAGATGCCGACCCGAACTTATCCTCTACCGCCAATAATTTCCCCAGTTGTGCCTATACCGGAAACGGCACGGATGAATGTGGAGTATCCTATACCCCTGACATTGACAATATCATGTCCTACGCCGACAAACGGTGCCGGACCATTTTTTCACCCCAGCAATTGGCAAGGATGGCGGTTTACCGGGATGGCACCCGGGCTTACCTACAGGATGGATGCCCATGCGAGCGGCCGCAGGCCATTTGCAAAAACATCATTGTTGACTTGAATCCTGCTGGAAATGCCAGCATAACACCTGCAAGCGTGGACTTTGGTTCTACTTGGGACTGCGGGTTTGGTTCTTGGTCCGTCAGCCCAAGCAGCTTCAATTGCAGTGATGTCGGCGGAAATATGGTGACCCTCACCGTGACGGATGCACTTGGATGGGTAAGCACCTGCAACGCTACCGTCACCATCCGTGATGTGACTGACCCGACAATCACCAACCCTGCCAGTGACATGACCGTGGAATGTGACGGCAGTGGCAATGTAGCTGCCTACAATAACTGGCTCAATACCAGGGGCGGCGCCACGGCCGCTGACGCATGTGGGGGCAGTTGGTCCAATGGCAGCGACGGATTTTCCAGCGGCTGTGGGGCAACTGGTTCCGAGACGGTGGTATTCACCTACGCCGACCCTTCCGGCAATTCCGCTAGCACGATTGCTACTTTCACGATCGAAGACACAACTGACCCGTCATTGACGTGTCCCGAAAACATACACCTGCCTGAATGCGTCGAAACAGCTTCCTGGGAGGCCATTGCCAGCGACGTATGCGGTAGCGTTGCTATCGTATCAGACCCTCCCTCCGGTTCAGTTTTTGAAAAAGGAACTACCACCATTGTAACTGTTACCGCCACCGATGAATGTGGCAACATGAGCGAGTGTACGTTCGAGGTAACACGTGACCCAGACCTGGTGGTGAGCATCAATGCACTCGGCACCAGCCCGCTGAAAACATGCGCCCTCGGGACAAATGCCAATATTGTCTTAGGCTATGGCGGCGGGCCGACCTGTGCCACATTGACCGCAGTAGGTTCCGGTGGGCATGCCCCATATACCTACGCTTGGGATGCCCCCGCTGAAGTACCAGCCGGCTATTTTACAGGCGAGGGTACTGCTACCCCCAGTTTTTGCGCCGACTTCCAGACCGAGGCATGTGCCATCTACACTTTCATGGTGACGGTAACGGATATACATGGATGCACCGAAACGAATACCGTGAATGTAAGTGTCATCAACCCGCTTTGCACCACTGGTGCTAATCCGAAAGTATGGGTTTGCCACCGGCCGAGCGGGAATCCAGCCAATCAGCAACCAATCTGTGTCAGCTCAAAAGCAGTGGGTACGCACCTTACCGAAAGCGGACACGATGATTGCCTTGGCCATTGCAATACGACCTGTTCGGCCTATGCTGCCCTGCAAAACGGCAATATCGCAGACCGGGGAGGCAATACCGAATGGCAATCCCAAATGCATGACCCCTACTACTTGTCGTTAAAGCCCAACCCGTTCAGTTCAACGACGGTGGTTGATTTTTCGGCAAACTTTGCTACCAATGCCAAGTTGATTGTCGTTGACATAAATGGGAAGCAGGTGGCCAACCTATTTGATGGCCCGGTAGATAAAAACACCACCAACACCGTCAATTTTGACGCAGGCAACCTACATTCGGGTATCTATTTTGCTCGATTGATAGGTGAGGACGGCACCAATATCAGTGCTGCCGTCTTGCTCGTCAGGTAAGCAGGAGCAACCAGAAAAGGCTAATTTAAAAGTCTATTGAATAGCTGTTGTTTAAGTAACTTATTGCGCCAAAGGCGCAATAAGTCTAACGCAGGGCGCTAAGACGCAAGACGCAATGGTTGAGAATTATAGTCAACCTGTATCCTTGCGCCTTAGCGCCTTTTCGTTGATAAATATTTGAGGTCGTTTTGAAAACGACTTACAATACAGTCCCGTCTTAGTTTGAAGAGTTGGCGGTATTGAGGGGGAATGGCTAGCTATGGGATGAGATTTCTGAATGATTGCTGGCGGCGTTTTGTAGAAGGCGAATTGTAGCTTTGGAAAAGGAGGCAGGTTGCCATGCTTATGTCTGTCGGAGATAGGCATATTTGCGGTTCAAGTCTGCGTGCCCCTTTGGTGGAGACTATGAACCAGCGTTTGCGTTTATGAGAGGGGAGGCTTTTTGCGCCGGGCCATTGAAATGTGGAAAACGCTGCGGGAAGGACCTTTGAGACTGGGTAATTATTTCTTAACCGAATTGACTTGACACACATTTCTGAACATTCCCTCAAAAAATTACCACTTACTATTAGTGGTTTTATTAAAGCTACACTTCTTACTATCACAAATTCATGCTCGCCATCAACAATAGAAGACCTCCCAATTGTTGCGCCAACACTTACAATCATTACATCTCCTTTTTCTGGGTTACATCGCTTTATGGACTTTATGTAATCAGCTTCACTGCAAAAATCAACATTGTTATAGTCAATAAATCCATCCCTAACGTTTTTAGCAGAGAGTAACATTTTACCACTCGCAGTTTTCTGTGGAGTTAAATGTTCGCCATCAGTAATTTGCGAAGACACTTCCATCATGTTACACCACAACCACCCCTCCGGCAACTCAAACGGCATCTCCTCCGCTTTCACGGGCGGCAGCGGCTTTTCCTTTTTGCCTGTGGCCGCTTTCTCGGCTTGGATGCGGCGCAGCAGTTCCGAGGCGGGTTCTTGGTGGGGGGTGGCTTGCCGCCATTTCGCCGTCAGTTGGCCCTGCACGGCTTCTTGCAGGATGGACTGACGCAGGCGGGTGAGGAGGGTTTGTGGGTGGGTGAGTTCGGAGCGGAGTTCGGTTTGCTTCGCTGAAATATGCTCGAATTTGGCGACCCATTTTCGCTGAAAATCAATCGGCGGCAAAGGAATCTCCAGCTCCTCCAGCGCCTTCAAGGGCAAGGTCACATTTGCCATGCCCCGCATCAGCGGCACGAAAAGTTCTTCCTTGAAAACATCGCAGTAATAGTAAAGGAACAACAGCTCCAATACATCATGGTCTTTCGGAATCACTGCGCAAAGGATGGTGCCTACTGCAAATTTCCCTTCTTGGTAATGTATGCGATTGATACTCGCCTTGCCATGACCCGAACCAAAAACCATCGGAATGACAATCGCCTTCGCATCGAATTGGTATTCGTTGTGCGTTTTCCGCTCCTCGGCCATCGTCACCATCGGGTAGTCGCCGGGGCATGAGGGCTGCCGTGGTTTACGCCCCGCTGTGCGTCCTTTTTGTCATTGCCGTAGGCAAACCGCAACGCCACGAGGGCAACGTCATGAGGGCAACGTCATAAGGGCAACGTCACGTCGGGACAACACACATGACGTCGCAGTTTGCCTACGGCAATGACAAAGCGGCTTGCACACATGACGTCGCAGTTTGCCTACGGCAATGACAAAGCGGCTTGCACACATGACGTCGCTGGTCTCGACCTATGGTCGAGATGACAAAAGGGACTGCTAAACCTCACCCTCAGCTTCTTCTTTGCCAAGTACCTCCAGCAATTCCGCATTTGGCGGCCACATCCCGCAAATGTCTTCATTTAGAAAACGCCAAGTCGGATTTATCTCTGCAATCAAAGCTTCTTTTTGCTCTCTTGTCATTTCCTTTAGCAGCTTCTCTTTGCCGATGGCATTGTAAACATATTGATGCCATTCAAACCAAACCAAATTGAAGCAATAGTATTTGCCTGCAAAACTGTCCTTGTTTCCCCTGTTTTGATAATGTTCCACCAATCTCCGGGTCAAGTTATTGGTCATGCCAGCATACAAAACCGTTTTCCTTGGATTGGTCGTTAGGTACACCCAAAAGTTGTAAGTTTTTGCCATAGTAGTTCGGTTTAATATTTTCTTAGTTTGTAGCTCTTGCTCTTTTTCTATTCGCTCCCTTTCGCTTTTGTCATTGCCATAGGCAAACCGCAACGCCATGAGGGCCGCCGTGGTTTACGCCCCGCTGTGCGTCCTTTTGTCATTGCCGTAGGCAACCCGCAACGCCACGAGGGCAAGTCACGACGGGACAACACACATGTTGTCGCAGTTTGCCTGCGGCAATGACAAAGCGACGCACAGCGGGACGTGAACCGTGACGCACACACATGACGTCGCAGTTTGCCTACGGCAATGACAAAAAGGCGTCGGAACTTCAAAAAATGAATAGGAAAAAACCAAAGCAAAGAAAAGAAAAAAACTCACAACTCCGCCTCCAGCGCCCGCAACAACCCCATGCTCCGCTCGAAGCTCTGCCCCAACATCCCCAACAACTCCGCACTCGAATGCCCGGCCTCCTCCACGGCCCGGTTCGGGTTTTTGATGTCGAGGTCGAAGCCCCGCTGCCGGATGGTCTCGATGTCCACCCGCCAAGCCTGCTCCGTCTCCTGGCGGTCGTGCCACCATGCCTCGATGGGGCGGAACTCCTCCCGGCGGATGGGCTTCGTCTTGCTGTACGATTTCTGTCCTTCGGGCAGGCGGTGCTCGTAGTACCAAATCTCCTTCGTGGGCTGCCCCTACTCGAAAAACAGCAGGTTCGTCGCAACGGTCGCATACGGCGAAAACACCGAATTGGGCAGGCGGATGATGGTGTGCAGCTTGCAGTCCGTCAGCCACTTCTCCCGGATGCGGGCCTTCACGCCCTCGCCCGTCAGCGAGCCGTCGGGCAGGACGATGGCCGCTCGACCACCGTCTTTCAGCAGGTGCATCATCATCACGAGGAAGAGGTCGGCGCTCTCCTTGGTGCGGTAGTTCAGCGGGAAATTCTCCTCGTTGCTATTGGCCACCGTGCCACCGAAGGGCGGATTGGCGAGGATGACGTCCACCCGGTCATGCTGGCGGTACTCGCTCAGGGGCTTGTCGAGGGCCTCCCGGTAGGTGATGTTCGGCAGTTCCACGTCGTGGAGGATGAGGTTTCCCGATAGGCAACTCCGAAATTTCGGCAGACTCTGTGACATCATAAGTGCCGCTGTGGTTTACGCCCCGCTGTGTGTCGCTTTGTCATTGCCGTAGGCAACCCGCAACGTCACGAGGGCAAGTCAGGACGGGACAAAACACATGATGTCGCAGATTGCCTTTGGCAATGACAAAAAGGGAGAATGCAGGTTGGTGCCGCTCTACCTATAGTTGTTGTTGCCCTCGAACACCTCCCGCACCATGAACGAGCGGGGGTCGTGCGCTGGCAAGTCTCGCAGCGCCGGGAACAGCCGCTGGTCAATGAACTGCTGCAACTCATCCCCGGTGATGCCCTCCGAATTGGCCGCCCAGTTGCGCCACTGGAACTCCGTCGGCACGGGCGACACGTAGTCATCGTGCAGGATTTCCTGCTCCTGGTCCTTGTCGTCCATGATTTTCAGGAAGAGCATCCAAGCCAATTGCTCGATGCGCTGGCCATCGCCGGAGAGGCCACGGTCTTCCCGCATGATGTCTCGGATGGATTTGATGAGGGAGGAAAGGTTGGGCATAAGTGGTTTGTCGTCTGTATTAAGTTGTAGTTGTTTTGGAAATCAAGCGCAAAGATAATGGCCCATCTATCATCTTGTAACCCGCCGTTTCAACGGCGGGGCTGGGCGATACCCTGACTCACATCTATCTTCTTTACAGGACATCCGCATCAGCGGGATGTGATGTTCTGAATAGATGTTAGATGGGGTTTATGGGTTGTGGCATCCCCCCGTTGAAACGGGGGGTTACAAGATGATAGATGGGATTCAGCCTTAACTTGAACACGTACTATCAATCAATAACTCATAAATTTCTCCAATTTCTGCATCAATGTGCCAGTAGAAAGAAGGTATTTCTCACCTTTTACCCACAAATTAATATACTGGATTGACGAGGTTCCTTTGGACTTACGATAGCTAATGAATAAGTCTTCGGAAACGGTGAAGTCGTGATAAACCTCCTCACTGGTTAGCACTTTTTCTTTTTTGATTTTGTCCAATAGAATCTTGTAATTGTCCAAAATTGACTTGCATTGGGGCAGAGTCAGGGTGATATAAGTATATTCAGCCACCACAGTTTGGTCTCCTTTGAATTTTTGCCTTGCTTGGTAATACTTGTCAGCCCCTATCACGAGTCCCTTTTTAGAATCGTATTTGTAGCCAGTCAGTTCTAAATACGAACCTCCTCCGTATGAAGCCCCTCTGAAAATTGAGTACGTCCTGATGTTACTGTGCTTTCCTTCAACATGTTGTTCAATATTGTTCTTGATGTACTTTTCAGTGATGTATCGGGTTCGCATGCACCCAGAAAAGAGTAATGTAAGCGACAAAAAACTGAGCAAAGTGAAATTCTTTTTCATTGTGATTTTAGTTTAAAAAAAAGGTAAAAAATGAATAAATTCTGAGTCAGAAAAGTTGCGTACCTGCAATAGCTAAGTGGCTTTATGTCTGCTTAGATATACTTGTGATAACTGGCATACTCTAAACAACTGGGTTAAATTTTCACTCTCATATATCTTTAATATCCTCAGGAATTTTTGGATCAATTTTGAGCTTGATGTAATTCACGATTATTGAATAATTATGGTATTTTTCCCAAAGGTCTTTACTGATAAAAAAAGTCACAACACCCCAACTAACTCCTAAAATTAGGCTCAAAATCCAATCCACCTTTAAGTCTTCCCAGATACTTTGAACATTCCAGTCGTTTTTTAAAAGACAATGTAATAAGATAGCAAATAGGACTACAAGTGCTAACCCAAATCTTATCCATGCATTTGTTCTCCATTTTTTAAGCTCACTTTCTTCAAATTGTTGTCGTTTTTCTTTTTTTAGAAGATTAATTTCTTTTGTTAATTTCTCTGACTTCTCTTTCTCACCTTTGTAAATTTCGGAAAACTGTTCAGCATTGTACTCTATCCTACTTTTTACCTGTTTAGAAAGGTCTAACTCCTCTTCAACTACCCTTCGTTGTTCAAGTAATTGCAATTTTTCATGATTTTTTTGCTTTTCCAAATCGTCTAATTGCCTTTCATGTTCTTGATTTAATCTTGATAGTTTCTCATTAATTTCTTTGTTTTGAGTTGCTAAAATTTGGTTTTCAATAGTGATTTGATTTTCTATTATTTCGACTTGCTTCTCATAGTCATCCGTTGCCGCATTTAGCCTGCCCAACAAAACTTGGTCTCTAACAATTTTAACTTTTGTTTCAAATGAAGCACCGTGAAAATTATCATTGATTATTTGTAATGCCTTTGAGCGAGTCCCAGAATAATCAATTTCAAACGATCTAAAATCGGGAATTGAAAAGGTTTCAATAAAACGTTTGTTCGTTTCATAATTGTTTTCTACAAAAGGCCTAATTATTTGAAGAAAAACACTAGGGCTTAATACAAATGCAACTTCCCAGCTCTTCTTATAGTAAATTTTTTCAAATTTTGCCAATATGTAATCTGAACTTAAAAAGAAAGCATTACAATCTAAAAATTTTGATTTTTTCCTATTCAAAGACCTAACCTCCCTTAATACTGTAATATCATGTTGGAATTGTAGAAATGATTTTGGCTTGCGATGAGGTGATTTTTCATAGAATTTTTGATACTCCTCTATATCCTCTTCAATTTCAACATGGTCACTAAGACTAACTACGTTTGATATATATTCTGATAGGCCTAAATCGTTTAAAATAAGGTCAACATGCTCATATTTTTCAAGAAATATCTTGGCATCGATTTGATTTTCTATATTCTGTCTATGATAGAGCATTTCCAAAGGACTTAACTCTTCAATTAAACAGGCAACTCTACTTGTCTCTTTAGTCCATTTTGTGCTTTTCAGAATGAATGACCTTGCATCGAATGACCTTCTGAATTCAGAGAGAGTTAATGGGTGATATAACAACTTAAATTTAAGCCTGCTTTGCTTTGCTTCTTTAAGTATTTCAATTGCTGAAGAATCTTCTGAATTCCTGTGTAAATTTAAAAGTCCAAAAATAAAATTCGTATCAAGAAACAAAGCTAAATCATTAAACTTATAGTTTAAAAAACCGTTGGTATCAGAATCGTTAGTAATTGCAAAACTTGTAAAGGTTGCATCAGCCAATTGTGCGATATAATTTGCACGTAATTCATTAGCATTTAAGATGAAATTATTAACTATTGGGAAAAACAAATCTTCTGAAATTATATTGTTGTTCTTCCTCAATGCTTCATCTGCAATTGCTTGAAGGCTTTTTTGTTCTCCCTCAGTGATTTTTGCGTTAGGTTTCAAAATTAGAGTCGTTTGAACCCCATGCTGTTCAAATACCATTGACAAATATGACTTTAGTGAATTCCAAATTTCAACTTTTAATTCCGAAATCTCTGGATGTAGAAATATTTCTTCAGAAAACCAATCGTCTTTAACTTCTTCTTCTGTCTTATTCGACTCTTCAATCCTTTCTAAAATTAATTTACTTTTCTCATTACTTACATTTAACACTTTAGAGTTTTGATTCTTTATCAAATATTTTTTATCAATCAACTTATCTATGTTTGACAAAATGGAGTTCAATCTAATAGTAATGCCGTATACGGATTCTATATTTTTCGAAACATGATGTTCGTTTTTACAATCTGCATTTGGTTTTTGCACTAATGAGTATAAGATAATATTTTGAACTATTTCGTCATACTTATTATCTTGGGACAGTGCCAAGATATGACTCAATTTAGAAAACACTTTTTGAAAATTAATTGGGTTCATAAGATGAATAAAATTAAGGAATTATCATTCACTCCACTCGATAAATCTCCCCCTCCAACTCCCTGACCGCCGCCAAAAACCGCTCCTTCCCGCCAAACTCAGTAATAATCTCCTTTTGAGTACCGAATTCAGTCAAGGGTCGCACTTTCAGCACGTCGAGGGATTCGAGGTTTTCGATGCCTTCGTCAGCGTATTTGTCAAGCAGTGCTTCGAGCACCCGGCGGGATTGTTTGCCGTATTTGGTAAAGTAGTCCCGCTTTTTCATGATCAACGCCCTCTCCCGGCGTGTAAGGGGTGGCTGGTCGTAAGCCACGTGGCAGATTCCCTCCGGGAATGACAATGCTGTATCCACGGCACTGCGCAAAATTTCAA
The DNA here is from genome assembly GCA_022841745.1 of Saprospiraceae bacterium. GTDB lineage: Bacteria > Bacteroidota > Bacteroidia > Chitinophagales > Saprospiraceae > UBA6168. Next base: position 72,845 of record JALHQW010000017.1, read on the forward strand.
CGGGGATGCCCTGTTCTGCCAGTTCTTCCAAGAGGGCCTGTTTGCGCTCGGCGCTGTTCCATCTGCTGAGGAAAGCATCGAGCGAGGCGTATTGCCCGGTCAGCAGTTGGCGGGCATGGTCTTTCAGGCTGGTGGTGACGGGTTTGCCGTCGTTGTCGAAATGGAGTTCCCGGCTTATGAGCACGGTCACGTCCACGCCGTTTACATATACTTTTTGGGCGTAGTCCGCCTTGGCGGACGGTTCGCCAAAGAAGTCCTTTGTTTTGGGCGGCAGTATTTCGAGGGCGGTTCCAGTCTCTTCGTCTATCACGGGTACATCCTCTAGGGCTTCCTGTTCCTCGTCAATGACGGTGGACAGGTCTTCGTCCTCGTGGTAGGTCCTTGCGGGCACAATCGGGTCGCCATCGAAGGCGGGGTCAGCAAAGAGGTCGGTCACGTAAGTTCCCTTCGGGGATGACAAAAAGCGCATTTTGCCATACTCCTCGTTGATGCGGGTGCCCCTGCCGATGATTTGCTTGAACTTGGTCATGCTGGCGATATTGGCATCCAGCACGATGACCTGGCAGGTCTGGGCAACCACCCCAGTCGTCATTAGCTCGCTGGTGGTGGCAATGACGGGGTAGCGCTCCTCCGGGTTCGAGATTCCCTTCGGGAATGACAAACAGCGGTAGCCTTCGTCGTTGTCGTCCGTGATTTGCATCACGTATTTATAGTTGAGGGCTACGAGGTCGGTCCCGAGTACACGGGAGGTGAGGGCGCTGCGCATCCGCTCGGCGTGGTCTATGTCCTTTTCCCCTTTTTTGTCATTGCCGTAGGCAATCTGCGACGTCGTGTTAACGCCACGTTTGTCATGGCCGTAGGCCACCTGCGACGTCATGTGTTTTGTCCAATATGACTTGCCCTCGTGATGTTGCAGTTTGCCTTCGGCAATGACAAAAGCGGCACACACACGACGTTGCGGTTTGCCTACGGCAATGACAAAAAAATAGGGGTTGCCATCCTTGTCAGTCTTGTCCTTTTCGGGCCGCCAGCCTTCGAGGTCCACGCTCAGGCCGATGCGCACAGTGCGGTACGGGGCGAGGAAGCCGTCGTTGATGCCCTGCCTCAGGGAGTAGGTATAGACGGGTTCGCCGAAGTAGTCGTAGTTGCTGGCGTCGTGGGTTTCCTTGGGGGTGGCGGTGAGGCCAAGTTGGCTGGCCCCGGTGAAGTAGTCGAGGATGGTGCGCCATGCGCTGTCGGCGGTGGCGCTGTCTCGGTGGCACTCGTCTATGACGATTAAATCAAAAAAGTCAGCGCTGAACTGTTGGAACAAGGATTGGGGCTCAACGTAGGCCGGAACCCCAGTTCCGGCGTCAATAATTGTTCTTTCCACCGGAACTGGGGTTCCGGTGTACGTTCCCACCGGAACTGGGGTTCCGGTGTACGTTCCCACCGGAACTGGGGTTCCGGTGTACGTTCCCACCGGAACTGGGGTTCCGGTGTACGATGGGGCATCTACGGTGAGGCCCTGGTAGAGGGCGAGGTAAATCTCGTAGGCTTTGTCCACTTTGCCGTTTTTGACGACGGTCATTTGTTCGCCAAAATGCTTGAAATCGCCCCGCTTGGTTTGGCTGATGAGGGCGTTGCGGTCGGCCAGGAAGAGGATGCGCTTTTTGACGCCGGATTTCCAGAGCCGCCAGACGATTTGGAAGGCGGTATAGGTCTTGCCGGTGCCCGTGGCCATGACGAGCATGAGCCGCTGCTGCCCCTTGGCGATGGCCTCCACCGTCCGGTTGATGGCGATTTGCTGGTAGTAACGGGGATGCCTGCCGCTTCCGTCGGTGTAGTAGTTCTGTGCGGCAATGCGTTCTTCTTCGGTGGTGGCGATGCCTTTGTAGCGTTTGTAGCGCTCCCAGAGGTCGGCGGGGCTGGGGAATTGGTCGAGGGGGAGTTCTTGTTCGATGGCATCGGGGTCAAGGTTTACTAAACTTTCAAAGTTTAGTAAACCTGTGCCCAGGGAGGTGCCCACGCTCCGGTCATGAAACAAAAACCAATCCCCGTTGCTGCTGAACACGCAGGGGATGTCCAGTATCCGTGCATACTCCAGTGCTTGTTGGATGCCTGCCCGCACGGAGTGGTTGTTGTCCTTCGCCTCGTTAATGGCGATGGGGATGTTCGGCTTGTAGTAGAGGATATAATCGGCCCGCTTGCCCTTGCCCCGTGCGGCGAGTTTGCCCCGCACGTAGATTTTACCGTCGGTATAGGAGACTTCTTCGAAGAGCTGGGTGTGCTTGCTCCAGCCAGCGGCTTCGAGGGCGGGGGTGATGTACTTGGTGCAGATGTCCCGCTCGGAGAGTAGTTTTTTGTTTAGGGGCATGAGGTTTTGGGGGACATGCGGAGATTTTCCAAGTTTTTAAAACTTGGAAGGTCTGGTGCTGAGATGAATGGGAGGTTTGAGGGCGTCATGCGCTTGGTTGTTGAGTACGGGCGTGAAGGTATATGCTTTTTCTAAAATAAGAAAACCCTATAGCGGTTTTTTAAACCATTTCTAAGCTTTGAATGGGCCTCACCACGCTGAAGCTTGCGCCTTGTGGCTACACCAGCACCACCATTAGCTTTCCGAAAAGAGGGCTTTCCGCAAGGCGTTGGCACTTAGGCAATTCTCCATTTTTTTCCCCAACTTTGCCCCAAATTCTACCACATGCCCGAACCTATCGAAGTCCACAGTCCGCAGTCGGCAGCCCCCAATCCCGAGGTTTCGGGACTAGTTCCGCAATCCGCAATCCACAATCCGCAATCCCCTGAGGGCATCGAAATCCCTATCCATTTCGAGCCAAAAGCCCTCGACCACCAGCGCTTTGTGGCGGGCATCGCCCCTTTCCTCGGCGGGCCGTACGCCACCATGTACCTGACCCGCCCCTGGACGGTCAGGCAGTACGCAGGTTTCAGCACGGCGAAGGACAGCAACGCTTTCTACCGCCGCAACCTCGCACAAGGGCAAAAGGGACTTTCCGTGGCCTTCGATTTGGCTACGCATCGGGGCTACGACAGCGACCACCCACGGGTGCCCGGCGACGTGGGCATGGCGGGCGTGGCCATTGACTCGGTGGAGGACATGAAAATCCTCTTCGACCAGATTCCGCTCGGCGAGATGTCCGTGTCCATGACCATGAACGGGGCGGTGATACCCGTGCTGGCCTTCTACATCGTGGCGGCGGAGGAGCAGGGCGTGGCGCCGGAGCAGTTGAGCGGCACCATCCAGAACGACATCCTCAAGGAGTTCATGGTGCGCAATACCTTCATTTATCCGCCAGCGGCCAGTATGCGTATCGTCGGCGATATTTTCAAATATACTGCTACCCGGATGCCCAAGTTCAACAGCATCAGCATCAGCGGCTACCATATCCACGAGGCGGGCGGCCCTGCCGATATCGAGTTGGCTTACACCCTGGCGGATGGGCTGGAGTACCTCCGTATTGGCATCGCCGCCGGATTGGACATTGACGATTTCGCCCCACGGCTCTCCTTCTTCTGGGCTATCGGCATGAACCATTTCATGGAAATCGCCAAGCTGCGGGCGGGGCGGCTGCTCTGGGCCAAAATCGTGGAGCAGTTCAACCCAAAAGACGAAAAATCCTTGGCACTGCGCACCCATTGCCAGACCAGCGGCTGGAGCCTGACGGAGCAAGACCCCTTCAACAACGTGGCCCGCACGGCCATTGAAGCCATGGCGGCGGCCTTGGGCGGCACCCAATCACTGCACACCAATGCCTTGGACGAGGCCATCGCCCTGCCCACCGATTTCAGCGCCAAGATTGCACGGGACACGCAGTTGTTTATCCAAAATGAAACGAATATAACGAAGGTGGTGGACCCTTGGGCGGGCAGCTACTATGTGGAGTATTTGACGGAACAGCTTTGCGAAAAAGCATGGGCGCTCATCGAAGAAGTAGAGGCGCTGGGCGGCATGGCCAAGGCCATCGAAGCGGGGCTGCCCAAGCTGCGCATCGAGGAGGCTGCCGCCAAAAAGCAGGCGAGGATTGATGCGGGCATTGACCAAATCGTCGGCATGAACGTGTTCCAGGTAGAGACCGAGGCCCCGCTCGACATCCTGAAAGTGGACAACGCTGCCGTGCGGGAGGAGCAGGTCGCCCGTTTGCGCAGCATCAAAGCCACGAGGAACGAGACGGCGGTGCAGGCGGCATTGGAGGCTGTTTATGCTGGCGCTAATACCCCCTCTGGCGAAAGTGCAAACCTCCTTTCGCTCGCCGTGGAAGCCGCAAGACAGCGAGCCACCTTGGGGGAAATCAGCGATACGATGGAACGTGCCTTTGGTCGCTACACGCCCACGACCCGCAGTGTTTCAGGTGTTTATTCAAAAGAAATCAAGATGGACGAGCGCTTCGCAAAGGCCCGACAGATGGCCAACGAGTTTGCAGAAATGGACGGTCGCAGACCCCGCATCCTCGTCGCCAAGCTGGGCCAGGACGGCCACGACCGGGGTGCCAAAATCGTCGCCACCGGCTTCGCCGACCTCGGCTTCGACGTGGACATTGGCCCCCTTTTCCAAACCCCCGCCGAGGCCGCCCGCCAAGCCGCCGAGAACGACGTGCACGTGCTCGGCATCAGCAGCCTGGCCGCTGGCCACCGCACCCTCGTGCCGCAGACCATCGCCGAGTTGGAGCGTTTGGGTCGGTGCGATATCCTCGTGGTCGTTGGCGGGGTGGTGCCGCAGCAGGACTATGCGTTTTTGTATGAAAACGGCGTGACAGCCGTCTTCGGGCCTGGGACGAAGCTAGCGGAAGCGGCGATTGCGATTTTGGAGAAATTGATTGGGCTTAGTAAGGCATAGTAGGGTTGCAATCGCCAGGCTGTCGGGACGAAACTTTGGGTGGCGGCGAATGTGGCCTTGTTGAAAGTTATTGGGTTTTAGAAGTACAGTAGGTTGTTAATCGCTAGGCTGCCGAAGAGGACTTCGGCAGTACGGCTTGTGGCTCCGTTCGTACTGTCGAAGTCCTCTTCGACAGCGCAGTCTCTACAGTTACGATAGTCAATTTTTTAGCCGATGATAACCTGTTGAGAACCCCTAAGTTGCCGTCAAGCATTACCATCGAAAAAGGACTTCGGCAGTACGGTTTATGGCTCCGTTCGTACTGCCGAAATCCGCTTCGACAGCGCAGTCACTTCAATTACGATAGTCAATTTTTTAGCCAACGCTGCACCTTGAAGGCTTGGCATCAAGCCAACAGCCTCCTGATCAGCGTCAACAGATCCCCAGCTCTTAGGAACTGCCCCAAAAAGCTTTGCTGCTGGACGCTCAGGTAATGGTGTACGGGCTTGGGCGTATCGAGGGCAAGCGCAGGGGAGAGGTTGGTGCCTTCAAACAGCAGGAATTGGCTGGTGACGGCGTCCCAAGTGATAAAAAACAGCCGGACTTGTCCGCTGAGACTCAAGGGCACGATGAGGTGAATGTTGAAGCTGCCGAGTCTCGGTTGTTGCGAAGCAAAAGAGGTGCCTAACGTATAGCCTTCGATGCCGTTAATGCCTTGGGTGGACAAGACTTGCTTTAGTAGGCCCAATTGCCCCATCATTTCATCCATCATCCAGTCGGTTTCTTCCAATTCTTCGATGGGATGCCATTCCTTGGTGCGAAGCCGGTAGAACGCCATGCCGCCGGGGCGGAGTTTGTAATTGAACATGGGCACGTCCTTGGGCAAAAAACCGGGGTAGTAGTGGTCGAATCCATTGTCCATGCAAAACTGGATTTCGAGCAGCATGGTGTAGAAGCCGAGGCTGTAATTGGCGTAGTCGGGGTCGTAGGCGGCTTCGAGGGAAGCGAGGCTTTTTTTTCCCAAATCAAAAATGGAGAATGCGACTAACTTGCCTTGGTCAAAGACGCAGAGGTCGTGCATGCGGTAATTGGTGGCGGGCTTGCCCCGCAGCAGGTGGAATTCGAGTTGGGAGACGTTGCCCCATTGGTGCACATTGGTCTTGTAGCGTTGCCAGAGCGCCTCTTTTTCTTCATTGTGCTCAAACGGCTTCACCTCGAACCTGAACCGTTCGCTGTTGTTCTTCAGGAGTTTGCGGTGCCTTTTCTTGAACTGGAAACCGTGGATGGCCAATCGGAGCGGGAGGCAAGAGGCCCAACGGTTTCCGAGGTACCTTGCGTAGATGCTGCAAAACTCCGACCCGTTCCTGAAATAGCCGTTGGCCAATGCCTCGTCCATCATCCAATCGGCGATGGGGCCCATTGGGAAACGGGCGTAGAAAGTAGGTATGAATTCAGGGTAGAGGCCTGTTGTCATGATTTGGATTTGCGGGTGCAAATATAATCGAATCGTTTTCCTAAGCTTTTTCAAAACTAGGTCAGGCTTCGATTGTTAGGCTGGCAGTGTTTTCGTTCAATATAATTTTTGAACTGGCGGTGGGGAACTGAGGGTGTTTGGATGGATGATGGCTTGGTTTTTTTTGAGACAGAGGGACGCTGATTTTTATGATTTTTTTTGGTTTTCACCTGCGGTGAAAAGCAACGACGGATTGCGTTTAAAGGGATGATGGCTTGGTTTTTTTTGAGGCAGAGGGACGCTGGTTTTTTATGGTTTTTTATGTTTTTCACCTGCGGTGAAAACAACGCACGCATTCAAAAGCAATGATTTGATGCAATGCCATATTGATTATGCTTGTCCCGCAATCCGCATTCGAAAACTCCGCAATCGAAAACTCCGCAATCGAGAAATTTCTTTCAAATGAATAATCGCATAGGCATAGTTTGGTTTCGGCAAGACCTCCGGCTTCACGACAACGAAGCCATGACGGAGGCACTCCTGCACTGCGAGAAGGTCATTCCAGTGTATGTTTTCGATGAACGCATGTTCTTGGGTAAGACCCGTCAATTTGGGTTTCCTAAGACGGGGAAATTCCGGGCGAAGTTCCTGCTGGAAAGCGTGGAAGACCTGCGCCGCAACCTGCGCAAGCTCGGCAGCGACTTGGTGGTGCGTGTTGGAAAACCAGAGGATGAGCTTTTCCAATTGGCCCGGAAGTTCAAGACAAGCTGGGTCTTCTGCAATCGGGAACGTACGCAGGAGGAACTGCAAATACAGGACGTTTTAGAACAGCGCCTATGGACGGTTGGCCAGGAAATCCGCTATTCCCGTGGCAAATTGCTTTACTACACAGCCGACCTACCTTTCCCCATCACGCACACGCCAGAAGTGTTCACGCAGTTCCGAAAGGAGGTGGAGCGAGTGGTACCCGTGCGCCAGTGCCTGCCCACGCCCGAAAGCCTACCAGCGTTTGATTTCGACCTCGACATAGGCACCCTGCCGACCATAGAAGAACTAGGGCACACCCCATTCGAGGTGGACAAACGTGCCGTGCTCGACTTTAAGGGCGGAGAAACAGCGGGGCTGGAGCGCCTTCGGCAATTCCTTTGGGAAAGCAAGGCGGCCAGTAGTTATTTCGATACGAGGAACGAGCTATTGGGGGCCAATTACTCCACCAAGTTTTCTGCTTGGTTGGCGCAAGGGTGCCTTTCACCTAAGATGATTTACCACGAACTAAAAGCTTACGAACACCAACGGGGCGAGAACAAAAGTACTTATTGGATTTTCTTTGAACTGCTTTGGCGGGATTTCTTCCGACTCATGGCCAAGAAGCATGGCAACAATTTATTTTTGAAGGGCGGCCTTAGGGAAGAGCCGAACCGGCGCTTGCGCAACGACCGCCAGCTATTGCAGGTATGGATGGACGGGCGCACGGGCGTACCTTTTATTGATGCAAATATGCGGGAACTGAAACTGACGGGCTTCATGTCGAACAGGGGCCGTCAGAACGTGGCCAGCTTCCTCGTTAACGACCTTAAAGTGAACTGGCAAATGGGCGCCGAGTACTTCGAGAGCGTGCTCATTGACTATGACACGGCCAGCAATTGGGGCAATTGGAATTATATCGCCGGCGTGGGCAACGACCCACGGGAAGATCGCTATTTCAACATACTCAGCCAGGCCCGGCAATATGACCCGCACGGCGATTATGTGCGGTATTGGCTCACTGAATTAGGCGATATCCCTGGTGCAAAAGTACACCGGCCAGAAGAGGTTCATGCGTTGCCCATAACCTTGGGTTCTGCCTATCCAAGACCGATGGTCAATATGGACAAATGGGAGCGGTGAACCTAATTATTGCCCCTTCATTTGGGGTAAAACGCACGCAAAGTCATTAGTTCACAATTTCTTAATATTGGAATCCTGCTCATTGGGCTAATTTTGCACCAGTTTCCAGAGATTCCTTGGAAATGCTATTGCTAGATAAACTTAGATTTCGATTTCCGCATCTAGATTTGACATTTGGGCAGTGCCCAATCCGAAATCGTAAATCCGAAATCGCAAATCATCATTGGCCTATGGATGGCAAGAAGATATTGGTTGTGGACGACGAGCCGGATATTTTGGAAATACTATCGTACAACCTCCGCAAGGAGGGTTTCACCGTCCAGACCGCCAACAACGGTGAAGAGGGGTTGAAGTCTGCCCAGCAAATGAGCCCTGACCTCATCATCCTTGACATTATGATGCCCCAAATGGACGGCATCGAGCTTTGCCGCCAATTGCGGAGCACACCCAGTTTCGACGATACTCTCATCGCATTCCTGACCGCCAAAGAGGAAGACTATTCGCAAATTGCAGCCCTTGATTTTGGGGGTGACGACTATATCACCAAGCCCATTAAGCCGAAGGTGCTGATGAGCCGGGTCAAGGCCCTGTTGCGCCGCAACCTCAAAACAGAAGAAAGCACCAACAATCATAGGACGGTCATCGGCGATTTGACCATTGATCGTGAAAGCTACCGGGTGACGAAGGGTGGGGTAGAAGTCGAATTGGCGAAGAAAGAATTTGAATTGCTGAACCTCTTGGCCTCAAAACCGGGTAGGGTATTTACCCGCAATGAGATATACGATAAGATTTGGGGAAGCGAGGTGATTGTCGGGGATAGAACAATTGATGTTTATATCCGTAAATTGCGGGAAAAATTGGGCGATGATTTTATCAAAACTATCAAGGGAATCGGATACCGCTTCGAATTCTGAACAAGGTGCCAGGGTAAATGGTGCTGACATGCAGGTATTGCCTCGCCCCATTATCAACCTAAAGAACCCTACGCCCAACGGCATGGCATTGGCCGCCGCTTTTTTCTCTTCCCTGGTGGTGGTTTCGCTCAGTTTAATGGCCAAATTGTACCATGGTGCCTCTTCTGCCACACTCCTGCTCTTCGTGGTACCTTTCGCCTCCTTTATCTCCACCTACTTCATTTTCAGGTATTTTTTGAAAAAATTCATCCTTCGCAAGGTCAAGGTCATCTACAAGAATATCCACAGCCGCAAGCTCCAATCCAATCAAAAAAAGGACAATTTTGATATGTCCAGCAATATCCTTGATGAGGTGGAAAAGGAAATGGAGAAATGGGCGGCAAATGAGGAAAAAGAGGCCAAGCAACTGAAAACCTGGCAAGAGTACCGTCGCCGTTTCCTCGGCGATATTTCACATGAACTAAAAACGCCCATCTTCAATATTCAAGGCTATCTGGAAACCCTGCTCGATGGGGGCATGGAAGACGAGACCATCAACAAGAATTACCTAAAAAGAGCCGCCAAAAACGTGGAACGCCTGAGCACCATTGTGGAGGATTTGGAGTCCATCTCCCGTCTCGAATCTGGCGAACTGATTCTTGACATTCGGCCATTTGACATCAAAAAACTGACGGAGGAAGTGTTCGACGGGCTGGAAATTAAGGCCAAAGGGCGCAATATCCGTTTGCAGTTCAAAGCTGGGGCTGACGAAAGCTACCTCGTAAAGGCCGACCGTGACTATGTCCGGCAAGTGCTGACGAACCTTGTCAATAATTCCCTCAAATACGGCAAGGAAGGTGGCAATACCAAGGTGAGCTTTTATGACATGGACAAGATCATCCTCGTGGAAGTGGCTGACACAGGAATTGGCATCTCGCCCGACCACCACAAGCGCCTTTTCGACCGTTTTTACCGGGTGGACAAAAGCCGCTCACGGGAGCAGGGCGGCTCTGGGCTGGGGCTTTCCATCGTAAAGCATATCGTGGAAGCACACAAGCAGACCATTACGGTGCGGAGTACGCCGGGTATGGGGTCAACGTTTGGGTTTACGTTGGAGAAAGCGTAGCCGCCAAACTTGTTTGGCTGGCTCATTATGTGTTGATCCGTTCAGCCAGCCAAATAAATTTGGCGGCTACAATTAACCTCAAAAACAAATATGGGCTTGTTAAACTACTTCTTCCCATAAAGCTCCCGTAGCTTTTTCAACAAGCGCAACAGTTTGAGGTTCAACGACTTATTGGCATTGAAAAAAATGCCGTTGATGACAATCCAATCTTCCTGTCGCTTTATTTCTTCCAAGTTTTTGTAGTAAACCCGCTGTTTTTTCTCGAAGGGCATTTTCCAATAGATGCAATCACGTGTCATGGAGAAGCCGTCCTTGCAGTTGTTGAACATGGATAGGTCGCAGATGAAGAAAATGGTCTCGCCTTTTTCGGGAAATAGGTAATTGGTAGCGGCGTTCTTCAGTTTATGGGCGGGCATGGTGACGAAGTCCATGAAAACGGACTCGCCCTCTGCGTCGAAGTCAAGGTAGTCGAGCAGCATTTCGCCGAGGTTGATTTTCTCGACGCTTCGTCCTTGGTATTTCAGGATTTTTTCATCGAAAAACACCTCGTTCAAATCGGAGCAATGGCGGATAACGAAATAATCAATCAGCTCCTCCAAGGCAGGCGATGCGAAATTGAAGCGGTTGGCGTCGTCGGGATTACGCAAGGCTTGTTCCGCCAGTTGTTTTACCCGAAAATCCACACTGTTGCGGAAGTCGCTTTTGTAGAATCGGTCAATGTATTTGCCGTGCAAGGAAGGGCTTACTTCCTCTTTCAAACGCCGCTCGAAGGCTAAGCTGAAACGGTCGGCGATTGCCTGTTCAAGGTTCTCGGTGCGGGAATTCTCAAAAAGATCTTCCAATATGGCCTTTGGGTTTTCCTTTGGGCTTTCCTTTTTTTGCTTGGCAAATATGTGGTGGCAATTGATGCAGCTTTCTGCCGATAGCTCGTTTTCGGTGCCACATTCGGGGCAGTCCAACGTCTCCACGATGACGGGCGTGCCGCAGTACGGGCAAAACCTCGCCTCCAGAGGCATGGACTTTTGACAGGCACGGCAGTTTTTCATAGAAAAATGTTTGTTTCAAAGGCGAAGGTAAGTAAACGCCCTGCTTTTCGCCAAAACCAAGTGCAGTTTGGGCTGTTAAACAGGCGTAATTTGGTTTCCATTTACGAGAATATCAACGACATTCGTGACCATAAATTCGCAACAGCATGAATAGCAAGCCACCCGCACCTGTTTACAGCGAGTATAACAATTTCGCATTCCACCCTTACAACGTCATGCTGGTACTGCTGCTGATGGCCATCACCGCCTTGTTTTTAGGTACAGCGGCAGCGTTCATCTATACCCGTGTCACCAATGGCGAGGAAGCTGTCAAGATACCTTGGTTGTTTGCGTTTAACACAATTATTCTCTTGGGGAGCAGCTACGCCATGAAGCTGGCCAAGAAAGCGTACCTGAACGACCAAACAAAGACCTACCAAAGTTGCTTGATGGCGACCATAGGCCTTACTTTCTTATTCCTTGGCCTGCAATTGGCCGCATGGAGCCAATTGTTTGGTAACAATGTTTTCTTGGCATCCAGCAATGCTGCGAGCTACCTGTACATGCTTTCCGGCCTGCACTTTGCGCACGTTTTGGCTGGGCTGCCTTTTTTGGGCTTGTTCCTGTGGAAATCCAAAAAACAAATGATTGACCCAGTTACGGTATTGATCTATTTCAGCGACCCCGAAAAAAGGTTACGTTTGCGCTTATTGTCCATTTATTGGCATTACTTGGATGCGCTTTGGATCTTCCTTGTGCTGTTTTTGTTTGCCAATCAATTGATTTAGTGGTGATAGGTGATTCGTGATTCGTGATTCGTTGGAAACTCACGTCATTTGGTTGACAATTATCAAAAATTGGTGCTGCAAGAAAAATGGTTTATTTCAATATCCTCAAATCCAGGCAGAATGCCCACTAATTCAATATTTGGAGAGTTGGTAAAATATATCAAATCCAGCCCTACAACTAAACGCCGCATATTCCTACCTTCACGAATCACCAGTTACCAGTTACCAACATGAACTTCCTCGCCCACCTATACCTTTCCGGCCAAGACGAGCACCTGATGGTGGGCAACTTCCTTGCTGATTTTATCGACAATAAGGCGGTGGCCAACCTACCACCCGATATAAAGAAAGGCGTAGCGATGCACCGGCAAATTGACAGTTTCACCGATAAGCACCCGATGGTTAAGCAAGGTGCAAGGCGATTGCACGCCAGCCATGGCAAGTATGCCCCGGTCATTCTTGACGTTTTCCATGATTTCTTGTTGGCACAAAACTGGGGTCGTTACTCCTCGCTGACTTTACCGGAATTTGCGAGGGGTGTTTATGAGGTGCTGCTTCGGCATTTGGACATCATGCCGACCATGCTGCACGACCGATTGCCAAGGATGGTTGCCGATGACTGGTTGGTTCGCTACGGCACGGAGGACGGGCTGCGGTTCACTTTTTCAAGGGTGAAATTGCGGAGCAGTGCGCCCCATTTCTTCGAAAACGCTGTTGAGAACCTGACAATTTATTACCAAGATTTCAATGAAGAGTTCAATTCGTTTTTTCCCGACATAATTGGCGAAGTAAATCCGCTACTTTTGCCCTCGAATGATTAATTACAGTGTGAATTTATCCATCGAATTCTGACCAACATTTTAAATTTAAAACCTGTTATGAAATTTAAAACCTTTACTTGTACCATTGCCTTGCTTGTCAGTCTATTTTGTCAAGCACAGGATTACAACATTGCCCTTCGTTCGGTCATGGAAATTCCCGGGCAGACGCTCGGTAATGTCTGGGGTTATGTCCAGAATGGCAGAGAATATGCACTGCTTGGTGGCCAACTCGGCCTCATCATTGTGGACGTGACTGACCCGGAAAACCCCGTTCAAATTACCCAAATACCTGGCCCTGACAACCTTTGGAAAGAGGTAAAGACCTACCAGCACTATGCTTATGCCACTACGGAGGGCGGCCCAGTTCAAGTGATTGACCTCAGCCCCTTGCCTTCAACCAATTTGCCCGTTAATGTCTATAATGGCGATGGCCCCATCGCTGGCGAAATCACCAATGTACATGCCCTGCATGTGGATGAGACAAAAGGGTTCCTCTACCTATATGGCTCAGGCGCAGGGGTAAGTGGTACTGGAGGTGCCTTGGTTTGTGATTTGAACGAAGACCCTTTCAACCCCAAGTTTGTAGGGGAGTTCCAAGCAATGGGCTATATCCACGACGGCTTTGTGGACAACGATATCTTGTATGGAGGTCATATCTATGCCGGCCAAATGTCCATTGTGGATATGAGCGACAAGTCCAACCCGGTTATCCTCGGCGCCGTTCAGACTCCTAATGCCTTCACCCACAACACTTGGCCAACGGACGACCGCAAATATGCGCTCACGACAGATGAAGTGGATGGCTCTACCCTGGCATGCTTTGATGTTACAGACCCTGCCAATATCAAAGAATTGGATCGCTTTCAGTGTACACCTGGCTCTGGTTCCGTGCCCCACAACACTCATATCTTGAACAACTACGCCATCACCAGCTGGTACACCGACGGCGTCAGCATCGTGGACGTGACCAACCCTTCCAATCTTGTACAGGTTGGCCTTTACGATACTTACCCAGAACAGGCAGGTGGCGGTTACAATGGCTGTTGGGGGGTGTATCCTTATTTTCCATCCGGCAATTTGATAGCCACGAACATACCCGTTGCGTTTGCTGTTGGTACTGGTAAAATGTTCGTGCTTACTCCTACCTATGTACGGGCTGCCTGGTTAGAAGGAAAGGTTACTAATGGCCTTACTGGACAACCTATTAGCGGAGTTTCCGTTTTCGTGGATAGCGGTGAACCGCAAACAGAGACCAGTACTGGCCTCTTAGGCGATTATAAAACGGGCCAGAAGCTGGCAGGTACTTTTGAAGTCACCTACTTCAAGAATGGCTTCTCTCCAAAAATGGTGGAAGTGACCCTCGAAAATGGCGTATTGACAACCTTGGATGTCGTGCTTTACCCACCTGGTACCAGCAACACTGACTGGTTGGAGCCTACCGATGTAAACCTGAAGGTAAGCCCAACGGTATTTTCCAGCAGCACCAATATCAGCTTCAATTTGCCTTCCTGGACCGACAAGGCATTTTTGCAAGTAGTCAATTCGGCAGGACAAAGTATATGGACGAGGTCAGTGGACAAAGGCACTAAAAATATTGCTTTTGATGCACAAGTGCCGAGTGGGAGCTATTTTCTTACCCTGTATGTAAATGGCCAACAGACCAAAGCATTACAAATGACCAAGGTTGATTGAGCATTGACAATTTCTTTGAATAAGAAAAGGCTGCTGCATCAATGGTGCAGCAGCCTTTTCTTATTCAAAGAAAGAACGATTCTCCTTTATCGCCCAGACCGATGAAAGCGCATCCTATCGCTACAAGCCGACTGCGCCCAGTGGCCGATGCCGAAATTGAACTCAATCATGAATTCGGCCAGGGCAGGACGAGTCACCGCATCAGATTCATAGGGTATGAAACGCACAGGGTTAGGAAAGCCTGCTTTTTGGCCATCGCCATTCACGAAATCGGTGAGGCCATAGTGGAAGCGGAGGCCGAGGCCCAGCGAGAACGTTTCGGTACCGGTGATATAACCACCAAAGCCCAAGACGCCGGAGATATAGTTCTTCTCATACATATCGGCAACGTCCTCTAAATCCTCACTGAGAACCGTTTGGTTCACCGAACGGACGATGGAGTATTTTGGGCCCAATTCAAAATACACCCGGTTGTTGATGTGCCGAAACAAAACCAATGCATCAATGCTCTTCCATTCGACTTCGTTTATAAGGTCATTGCCCAATAACTCGTTGTCGTATTGCCATTTAGCGCCTCCCTTTGAAAGCAAGCCTTCCAGCGAGACGCCATTGTACGGCCCGAAGTTCACGGCAAACTTACCGCCATAATTGTACCCAGAAGCCACTTGGTAGGCATGGGTATCGTCGTCGAAGATATTCTTATTCAATAGAAAAGAAGCGCCAAAGCCGCCTTTTAGGGCTGCCTCTATCCAGATTTCCTGGGCAGAAGCGGACAAGCTGGTGAGCAAAAAACAAATCGCAAGCGTAAGATTTTTCATATCTGTTGTAGATTTTGGTGAAAACTGAGGCAATGGTGGTGTTTTTTTGGCGATTGGCCAACTGATTGGCATTACAATTTTTGATTTTGGAAGTTTTTAGACATAATAAAAAAGCAAAAGGGCACAAGCCTTTCAGCACTGCGCCCTTTTTGAAAAAGGTATTGGATTGCGTCTTTAGGAAATTTGGAAATTATACCGCTCACCAATTTCTCAATTTCTTAATTTCCTTATTTTACTTTAAAGGTGTAGGTAATCGTCCCACATTGGCTGTCAGGACCACCAGCATCGAATTTATATTTCTTTGCATTCGCAGTGGCGATGGATTTCAGCCTTGAACTTGTGGTGGAAGAGCCTTTCTGGGTGTATTCTGCACTAGTAACATTCCCATTTTTGTCAATGCAGACCCTGATGGCCACGGTGCCAGTTTCTTGGGAATCATCATTGGGCTTGCCTGGGCTTTTGAACCCGCGGCCACCGAACCCTTCTACTACGCCTGATCCAGTGGTCTTACCTTTAAGTATGTCGGAATCTCCACCGTCAGGGTCGCCTTGATTGCCAGGCTTACCAGTGTCGCCTTTGCCACCGCCACTACCACCACCTTTCGAGGGCTTGCCCAAGTCTTTAAGGGCATCACGCTTTGCTTGTTCCTCGGCCCTTTTTTTGGCCTCAGCGTCGGCCTTGGCTTTAGCTTCTGCTTTTGCCTTGGCTTCTGCAGCCGCTTTTTCACGGGCTTCGGCGTCAGCCTTGCGTTTTTCTTCTTCTTTTTTCTTTTTGATGGCGGCAGCCTCAGGGTCTTCGGTTTTCACAACGTCTTTTTTCGGCTCCGTCTTTGTGGGTTTTTCTTTTTCAGGCTTTTTCGGCTCTTCCTTTACAGGTTCTGGCTTTTCCTCCTCAACTGGTTCTGGTTCAGCCTCAGGTTCAGCTTCAGCTTCAGCTGGTGCAGCTTCGGGGGCGTTCTCTTCGCCCTGACCTACATCGGGTATGCCAAGGTTCACCAAAACACCCGCAGCTTCGGGCGGTGGGTTCTGGAAAGTAAAGCCATACAATGCGGCAAGTATCAGCACAAGCGTGTGGAACACAACGCTAAAAATGATACCCTTCTGCCGATTGCCTTTTTCTGTTCTTGATAAATCTTCCATGACAAAAGATTGAGTTGATGGTTTTCAAATTGATAACGATAGAACGATGCCAATATTTAGGGGAATACACAGGAGTTTGAAAATAATTAACATTTTGAGCAGTAGGGAGGTATGTTTCAGCCGCTGCGTCGCATACCTCCATACCTCATACCTCTATACCTCACTTTTTTTCTGCTGCCAAAATCGCATTGATTTCAAACCGCATGGCGATGTCCATGACAAAAGCGACATGCTTGACAGCGGTGCCTGCTTCTGGTGCTATGATGATGTCGAGTTTGTCGGAAGCAGATTTTGCTTTCCGTTCTAAGGACTCCTCCAAATCTGAAGACGAAATACGCTTGCCATTGATGAAATAATTGCCAGACTTGCTGATGGCGACCTCGTCCGTCTTGTTGTCAATCTCAACCTTGGCGTTGGAAGAACCCGGCAATTTTAGGTTCAACGAGTTTGGGGCCACCAAGCCGGAGGTCAGCATAAAGAAAATTAGCAACAGGAATATCATGTCCGTCATGGAGGCGGAGCTGAACTCTGTACTGATTTTGTTCTTTTTCTTAAGTCCCATTTAGGTTCAAGTAAAAAGTAAAAAGGATAAAGTCAAAAGTTGAAGCACATAAGTCAACCCTCGGTCTTCGGTGCAGTCGCCAAGATGGCCTTAATGCGCAATTCACCTGCCACTTTGATGACATCCGTCAAATTATCGAACGGTGCCTCTTGGTCGGCGGCGATGGTCAGGGTGAAGTCTTTGGGGTCGCCCATTTCCTTTTTCTTGCGGGCAATGGCCGCTTTCAAGGCAGAAGGCGAAACCACTTGCTTGTCCCACAGAATCTCACCCTCCGGGTTCACCTCCACCACTGCGGAGGTAGGGGCCACCGTCTTGCTGTCCGACTCCGGCAACTTGAAGTCCGAAATTTGGACGAAATTGCTGGTCAACACGAAGAAAATCAGCAGCAGGAAGATGATGTCCGTCATCGAAGCATAGCTGAACTCAGCGCCAACCTTGTTTCTTTTTTTTAGGCCCATTGTTCTGTAAGGAAAAAGGTGAAAGGAAAAAGTAAAAAATAAATGCAGTGATTGCCAGAACATTCGGGCCCCCACTTTTTACTTTTTACTTTAAACTTTTTACTTGCTCAAGCCGTCGGCTCCTGCAACAAGTCCATGAACTCCGTGGTAAAGCGCTCCATTTGATAGACCACTTTGTCCACCTTGCCCACGAGGTAGTTGTAACCGATATAGGAGAAGATACCCACCACAAGGCCCACCGCAGTCGTGATGAGGGCTTGATAGATACCTCCAGCCAGCACTTGTGGCGTTACATTGGTAGCGGTCGCCATTTGCTGGAAGGAAACAATCATACCCGTCACCGTGCCCAAGAAGCCAAGCATCGGGGCCGAGCCAGAAATACCGGCCAGTGTTCCAAGGTTCTTTTCCAGTTTGAAGATTTCGAGGTTGCCCACGTTCTCTATGGCTGCGTCAATATCGTTCAGCGGCTTTCCGATGCGGGCGAGGCCTTTTTCAACCATCCTTGCAACGGGCGTGTCGGTGCTTTGGCAAAGCGCACGAGCAGCCTGGATATTGCCTGAAGAAACGTTTGCCCGGATATTGTTCATGAAATGCTGGTCAATCTCGCCAGCTTTCTTGATGGACAAATACCGCTCGATGAAGATATAGAGGGCAAAAACGGATTGAATGAGTTGGATAAGTACAATGGTCACACCAATCCAACCGCCGGAGAACAATAAACTTACCAATGATTGGGATTCGGTAGTGGTGGCAGGCATATCCACGTCCTGCAAAAACAGAAGGGTCTGGAACATAAAACGAAGTTTAGTTTTTCACGTAATGTCTGTTCTGTGTAAGTCTCGAAAACGACACGGTAGGGAGGATTAGTGCCGATTCGGGCCGAAAGTTATTGCTTTTATTTAAAACTCAATGAATTACACAGTGAAAATACTAAGATTTTGGGTTTAAAAAGTTGTTTTGGGGTGGATTCACCCTGCATAGGTTCTAAACTCCAACAGGATTTTACTCCATAATATGGGTCAAGATGAATCCTTTATTTTCCTGCTTGGAGCAGGAATTTTGCTAAAACCTGCCCCGCAACTTTGTTTATTCCCGGGCGTTTGTATTTTTGCGTTTCCAGCGAAAATTCGCTGATTTTTACTCAGGTTATCAAAGCTAACATAAGGAAGGTTTCCGTTTGAGTGGAGCAGGCCCTTGCAGACAACGACTTGCCCACCGTCAACCGTCTATCGTCCACCGTTTACCGAAAAAAATGAGAAGAATATCCAAAGTGGCCGTTCTCGGCTCAGGTGTTATGGGTTCGGGCATCGCTTGCCATTTCGCCAACGTCGGCTTGCAAGTCCTGCTGCTCGACATCGTTCCAAAAGACGCCGCCGGAATCCCGGTCGCTGACAAAAAACTACGCAACAGCGTCGCTGACAATGCCTTGGCAGCATCCATCAAATCGAAGCCTGCACCTTTATATGATGCTGCATTCGCCAGTCGTATCACCACAGGCAATTTCGACGACGATATTCCCAAAATCAAAGACTGCGATTGGGTAATCGAGGTGGTGGTCGAGCGTTTGGACATTAAGAAGCAGGTGTTCGAAAAGGTGGACCAATACCGCAAAAAGGGAACGCTTGTCACCTCCAATACCTCAGGTATCCCCATTCACCTCATGCTCGATGGCCGCAGCGAGGACTTCCGGGAGCATTTTTGCGGAACGCACTTTTTCAACCCGCCCCGCTACATGCGCCTGTTGGAAATCATTCCAACGAAAGAAACCCGCCGTGACATCGTGGACTTTTTCATGCACTACGGCGATGTATTTTTGGGCAAACAAACAGTGCTCGCCAAGGACACCCCGGCGTTCATCGCCAACAGGGTTGGGGTCTATGCCATGGCCAAGATCTACCAACTCGCTACCCAAATCGGACTGAACATTTCCGAAGTAGATGCGCTGACTGGCCCTGCCATTGGCCGCCCTAACACGGGCACTTTCCGCCTTGGCGACCTCGTGGGGCACGACACAGCGGCTAAAGTCATCCAAGGTATCAAGGACAACTGCCCCAACGACGAACAAGCCGGGGCTTTTGAAATCCCGGCATACCTTAAGTTTTTATTGGAAAACAACTACCTCGGCAACAAGACCGGCCAAGGTTTTTATAAAAAGACCAACGAGAAAGATGAGAAGGGCAAGCCCATCATTTTAGCATTAAACCTTGAGACGCTTGAGTATGAAAAAACGCCGAAGCCGGGCTTGCCTGTTCTCGCCGTTGCGAAGCAGATAGACGACCTCGAAAAGCGGGTAAAAGCCGTTTTCAACGCTGAGGACAAGGGCGGGGAGCTAGTTCGCCGCTCGTTGCTCGGCCTATTTGCCTACGTTTCCAACCGTATCCCCGAAATTGCCAACGAGTTGTATTCCATTGACGATGCGCTGCGGGCGGGCTTCGCTTGGGACTTGGGGCCGTTCCAATATTGGGATGCCGTCGGGGTTCGTGATGCTGTCGCAAAGGCCGAGGCACAGGGCGAGCAGATTGCCCCGTGGGTAAAGGAGATGTTGGACGCTGGCATTGAGGCGTTTTACAAACGGGAAGGTGGCAAGCAATACTACTATAGTGTAAAATCCAAAGGCTATAAGGAAGTTCCCGGCACGGAGAGCTTCATTATTCTGGACAATTACCGGGACAAAAAGCCCGTCTATCAAAACCCCGAAGCGACCCTCCACGACATCGGCGACGGCGTGCTTTGCCTCGAATACCAGAGCAAAGCCAATACGATGGGCGAGGGTGTATTACGGGGTATCAACGACGCCATCCGCATTGCAGAGGAGGGCGAATGGAAGGGCCTTGTGCTTGGCAACAACGCCAAGAACTTCTCCGTCGGCGCCAACTTGATGATGGTGGCCATGATGGCCTACGAACAAGAGTGGGACCAACTGAACATGGCCGTGAAATTCTTCCAGGATACAGTAATGCGCTGCCGCTATTCAGGCATCCCGGTGGTGGCCGCCACGCAAGGCTATGTCTTTGGCGGGGCTTGCGAGACCATCATGCACTGCGACGCCGCGGTTTGTGCAGCTGAAAGCTATATCGGCCTCGTGGAAGTGGGCGTTGGCCTGCTGCCCGGTGGGGCTGGCACCAAGGAATTCGCCGTACGGGCCAGCGATTCGTTCTTCGAGGGCGATGTGCAGATTCCAACACTGGTGGAGAAGTTCAAGGCCATTGCCTTGGCTTCTGTGGCGACTTCGGCCAGCGAGGCGTTCAAGCATGGTTATTTGCTCCGCAACAAAGACCAAGTGGTGCTGAATGGCCAGCGAAACATTGCGGAAGCAAAACAAAAAGTGCTCGAACTTGCGGACAACTACGTGCAACCGCTTCAACGCCAAGATGTTACTGTATTGGGTCGTGGTGGCTTGGCAGCACTCTACGTGGCTGCCAACGAACTGAAGCTCGGTGGCTATGCCAGCGACCACGACATCAAGATTGCGAAGAAAATCGCCTTCGTGCTCTGTGGCGGCGACCTGACCGGGGTGCAGCAAGTGAGCGAGCAATACTTGTTGGATTTGGAAAGGGAGGCGTTTATGAGCTTGTGCGGGGAGCAGAAGACGCAGGAGCGGATTCAGTACATGTTGACGAATAATAAACCGCTCAGAAATTAAGTCGCTTTTGTCCATGTCGCTTTTGTCATTGCCGAAGGCAAACTGCGACGTCAAACGTGACATCACACATGACGTCGCAGATTGCCTTCGGCAATGACAAAAAGGACGCACACCACGTCATTTTTCAGAATAAAAAAATCGAAAATCATGCAAGACGCATATATCGTAAAAGCATACCGTTCCGCTGTTGGCAAAGCCAAAAAAGGCGGCTTCCGCAACTACCGCTCCGATGACTTAGCGGTGGACGTCATCAAATACCTGTTGGCGCAAACTCCTGAACTCGACCCGGCCCTCGTGGACGACCTCATCGTTGGCTGCGCCAACCCAGAAGGGGAGCAGGGCTTGCAGGTTGGTCGGCAAATCTCAGTGCGGGCGCTGGGCAAGACGGTGCCGGGCATGACCGTGAACCGCTACTGCGCCTCTGGCTTGGAGACCATCGCCATCGCTACCGCAAAAATCAGGTCGGGGATGGGTCAGTGCTATATCGCTGGCGGAGCGGAGAGCATGAGCATGATTCCGATGACGGGCTACAAACTGGCACCGAGCTACCAAGTGGCCATTTCCACGCCGGAATACGTGACGGGCATGGGCAATACCGCCGAAGCCGTGGCCGCCAAATGGGGCATCACCCGTGAGATGGGCGACGAGTTCTCCGTGCGTTCCCACCAAAAAGCAGCGGCAGCCATTGCCGAGGGCAAGTTCAAGGATGAAATCGTGCCAGTGAACGTGACGGAGGTCTTCGTGCAGGACAACAAGCGGGTGGAAAAGTCCTTCCTCATCGACACCGACGAAGGCGTGCGGGCGGATACGAGCCTAGAGGGCCTTTCCAAACTGAAACCTGCCTTCAAGAACGGCGGCGTGGTCACGGCGGGCAATTCCTCGCAGACCTCTGACGGGGCGGCCTTCGTGCTGGTGATGAGCGGCGATTTGGTAAAACAACTGAACCTGACGCCCATCGCTCGATTGGTTTCCTGTGCCGTGGCAGGCGTTGAGCCGCTCTACATGGGCATCGGCCCGGTGGCTGCCATCCCGAAGGCGCTGGCGCAAGGCGGACTGACGCTGAACGATATTGACCAGATAGAACTGAACGAGGCATTTGCCGTGCAGGCCCTCGCCGTGATACAAGAGGCTGGCCTCAACCCCGACATCGTAAACGTGAACGGTGGGGCAGTGGCGCTTGGCCATCCGTTAGGATGCACGGGGGCGAAGCTCTCGACACAACTCTTCAACGAAATGCGCAGGAGGAAGCAGAAGTATGGGATGGTGACGGCTTGTGTTGGGGGCGGGCAGGGGATTGCGGGGGTGTATGAGATGTTGAATTAAATCCAGTTGCTGATTTCTGACACACCAAATAGTTTGTAGTTTTGTACAATGAGGCAAAGAATCTACATAGATACTTCTGTTTTTGGAGGACTCTTTGACGAGGAGTTTGCTGAATATACTTTGCCATTATTTGAAAGGCTCAATAATGATGAATTTATTGTGCTTTTCTCAACCGTAACGCAGGACGAATTGACAAATGCTCCTGAAAAAGTCAGAGAATTTGTAAGAAAAATCAAGGTTGAAAGTACAGAATTCATTGAAACCACGGAAGAAGCAATTGAACTTGCCACTGAATATATTGCTGAAAAGGTGGTTGGTCAGACAAGTTTTGCTGATTGCTTGCATATTGCTTTGGCAACTATTAACAGGGCTGATTTTTTGATAAGCTGGAATTTCAAGCATATCGTAAATGTTCAACGAATACGAGGCTACAATGCCATCAATATCAAAAATGGTTACAAGCAATTGGAAATCCGTTCACCAAGAGAATTTGAAAAATATGAAGACGATTGAAGAACAAAAGCAGTTTGATGCAGTGAAATACATGCGTCAACAACGAGAAAAGTTGAGCGAGAAATTGGCGAAGATGACCAAGGAGGAAATAATCGATTATTTCAAGAGGGTAAAGAAACAGGCTGAGGTAAAGCCTTGTGCATGATTTCATTCTACACATCGAGCGAAATAACTTTGCAAATGAAAAATATTGTAACTCAAATATTGATTTTCTGTTTTGTGTGTTTAAGTATAAACCCAATTTTTGCTCAATATCGTGAATCAAGAGGACGGTATTATTCTGGTGATGAGAATATCGGTCTTCCACCATTAGGGTTTTCTGGGAAAGCTTTAATAGCTGGAATAATATTATTTGCATTAGGATGGATAGTATCTAAAGCCACTGAAAAACCAAATGGAGAGGGTAGTTCACCTGTAGGAGGATGTTTAGTTATGTTGGGAATTATTTGTGCTATACCAGGTTTAGCTTGGTTGCAAACTATTGTTGCCTCAATATGGGTAATAGTAGTGGGAGCAATTTTTATTATTGGAGGTATAGCTTTGTTTTGGGATAAAATTAATGGAAAATAATGTACATTTTAAAGCAAGCAATACCAAAATTTACTATTTTTCTTTAATTCAAATTTGCCGCCAACCCTCTCCACCGCCAACCTCGCCTTCCTCACCACCTTCTGGTCATTATTGCGCTCGTACAGATAGTATTTCTCGTACAGCAGTCAAATCCTCCTTCGTCAATCTCGGAAAATTCTCCAACAACATTTCCTCCGACCACCCATCCGATAGGCGCTCCAACAGGAACTCAACCGAAAGCCTTGTGCCTTTGATGGTGGGTTTGCCCCTTAGCACCTCTGGGTCGGAAACGATATAGTCTTTCCAGTTTTGCATGTTCTTGATTTTTGACAAAAATACAGAGATTATACGGTTGTTTGCACACCCGCCCCCGCCAACTTCACCTTCCTCGCCACCTTCTGGTCATTGTTGCTCTCATATAGGCAGTAGTTCTCGTATTTCGCCTTGTCCTTGTTGTCCCAGATGTCCTTGCCGATATTGCAAAGCACCACGAGTTCTTCGTAGAGTTCGTTGCCGAGTTCCACACGGCGCTCCACGCCGATGTCACGGTCGGCGACCTTGTCCTGTTGCAGGTTCACGGCATTCTCGAAGGCTAGGCAGGCATCGCTTATGCGGCCAAGGATGCGCTCGTTCACGCCTACATCATCTAAGAAGTCTAGCTGCTGGCGAGCTACCCGCACCACCCGGCGGGCACAGAAGATGAGCTGTGCGTCGGTCATGTCGCCGAGCTTGCCTGCCCCGAACTTGCGGTAGCGGCCCGTGCGGTTGTTGAACTTGAGAGCCACACGGGTCATCAGGCTGCGGATGGCGGCTTGGAGGTTGTCGCTGGCTTTGTATTTCTTTTCGGAAAGTAGCATTTGGTCGCCCACGAGTTCGTCGTCGTCTGGGAGGTCACGGAAGCGGTCGGCGATGGTCTTCAGCTTCACCAGCTTGTCCATGCCGTAGCTGTATTGTTCGAATTGGGCGAGGTCACGGTGGGCATAGCGCAGTCGCTCCATGACCTGAAAGTGGAGGTCGGCGTCGGGGTAGTTGTGCTTGCGGTGAACGTCTTGCTTTTTCATAATCTGTCAATCATTTGAGTTCAAAACGAGCAACAAATTTAGTTTATTTCTACAAAGTTGTAGCAAAATAGTGCTGTAATTTTTAATTAACTTACTCAGGCAATGTTTCCCCAAGATATTGTTTGTAATAAAATAAAAGAAAAGATAGGCGGATGGAAGGCCAAAGCCAAGTTGTAGTAAACTTGGTAGATTGTCGCATTTGGCATTAAAAGATAAAATATGCCAACAGCAGTCACCAAAGAGAGTAGGGGTTATCAAACCCCGGTGTCCTTGAACGCCGGGGTTTGATAACCCCTACTCTCATTGGTGACTGCTGTTAACTTTAAATATGTTCAAATTGAAAAGAGACTCACACTGCCCGTTTCGCCTTCTCCCACACCACCGACTGCCGTCCGCCCACGAGCCGGAAGAAGCCCCGGTACATGGCGTAATTCATCACACAGAAGTAGTAGGGAACGAAGAACGCCTTGATTTTCAATTGCTTGCGCTCAAAGATGTAGCCGAGGATGGCGAAGGCGTAGAACAAGATTTGGCCAATAAGAAAGGCTTTGTAAAGCATGGAACCGCCCATTGCCAGCCAAATATTTAGGATGAAAATGGTGGGCAAGGCGAGGGGTGCCAGCGTCCAACGAAGTACCCGGTGGGAGAGATACTGAAAGCTGAGGAGGCCGTATTTGAAAGGATTGAGCAGGCTGCGCAAGCGCCAAACGGCTTGCAATGCACCTGCGGCGATGCGGATTTTACGTTTGAGTTCCTCTGCAATCGACGCACTGGACGATTCCACGGCATAAGCATCGGGTTCGTAAACGATTTTGTAGCCCCGCATGGCAATGCCCATCGTCATCACAAAGTCTTCGATGAGCGTGTCCTGTGCCACATGCCGGTACTGCTCGGTGCGGATGGAAAACAACTCGCCCGCTGCGCCGATGGCGGAGTACAGTTCGGAGTCCCATTTTTTAAGCAGGGACTCGTATTTCCAGTAAATGCCCTCGCCAGCGCCGGATGCGTCGTCCTTTTCGCCAAGGGCGATGCGCTTTTCACCAGCTACGGCTCCCACATTGGGGTCGGCATAGTGCCGGACGATGTTGCGGATGGCCATTGGGTTTACGTCGGTATTGGCATCGGTGAAAATGGTGATGGGGGCTTTCACAAAAGCCATAACACGTTCCACGGCGGCGATTTTGCCTTTGCGTTCAGGACTATGGAAAAGTCGGATGGTTTGGCCGGGAAGGGTAGGGTAGTTCTCTACTTGCTTGGGGGTGTTATCGTTGGAGCCGTCGGTGACAAACCAAAATTCAATTTTGTCTTCGGGGTAGTCAAAGGCGAGGCAGTTCTTTATTTTTTCAACGATATAATCTTCTTCATTGTAGGCGGCAACGATGAATACCACGCCCGGCAGTTGGCTATCCAATGTGCTGTAGGGTGGGTTATTGGAAAACAGCCGTTTTATTTTCACCAAAACCCACAGCAAGATGCCATACCCAAGGTAGGCATAAAATACCACGAAAATTAAGGCCCAGAAAACAAGCTCAGTACCGGAAAGGCTCATATTGAAAATGGCAATGGTGAAATGGTAAGGTTTTTTGGCTTGCGTTTGTAAAATTCATACCAGAATTAGCAAGTATTTGTTGTGTTCATACTTTCAAGCCGCAATATTGTCATTTTTTTGTCTTGTGGGTTTACCTTTGCTATTTACTACCTCTTGCTTGATATCCAATTAAGTGTGTATGAGAATTGAAGACGAAATCAAACAGAAGCGTTTTACCGACGAATACGCCAAGGCTCACGTAAACATCCTTTTTACCGCATCCTGGATTGGGACGAGAAGTGCCAAGATGCTCAAACAATTTGGCATTTCACCACAACAGTTCAATATCCTTAGAATCTTGCGGGGAATGCAGCCAAATCCCGGTAGCATCAAGACCCTGACAGAAAGGATGATTGACAAATCATCCAACGCATCGAGGCTGGTTGACAAGTTGATTGCCAAGAACTTAGTTATCAAGGCCAAATGCAACGAGGACAACAGAAGGGCAGAGGTGTTGATCTCAGAAGATGGGCTTCGATTGTTGGACGAAGCCAGCCATGAAATGGATGTGATGAACCGAAGTTTGGCCAGAAAAATGAGCGTCGAAGAGGCCCATCAACTGAATCAGCTGCTCGATAAACTGAGGGAGGAATGAATTTAAGGTTTATTTAAGAAAAAATACTCAACGAAAGCCTGTCAGGTACGTTTCTGCTTTCCGTGTACCTACACACAAATTCTTTCACCATTTTAACTTTTATCATTTTCTATGAAAAGTACATTTTCCGCTTTTGCTTTCATGACCTTGATGGTCGCTTTCGTTGGGCTATCTTTCACGGCTTTCAACGCTGGTACAACCATGCGGGTGGACACACTCAATAGCAGTGTTCAATGGACAGGCTATAAAGTGACTGGCCAACACAATGGTGTGGTCAACATCAAATCCGGCGCTTTGACCTACAACGAAAAAGGCTTTTTCAATGGCGGCACTTTTGAAATTGACATGACCACCATCAAGTGCCTTGACCTTCAAGGCGATATGGCTGGCAAGTTGGAAGGACACTTGAAGTCTGACGACTTTTTTGGCACTGCCAATTTCCCCTCTGCAAAATACGTGATTACGAAAGTGATTCCACGTGGCAAGCCGGGCGAATACAAAATCGTTGGCAACCTGACCATCAAGAACACGACCAAGGAAGTGAAGTTCGACGCAAACTTGAAGGAAGAGGCAGGCGGCAAAATCGTTGCAACCGGTGATATCAAGCTAGACCGTTCTGAGTTTGACGTCCGCTACGGCTCGGGCAGCTTCTTCGACGGCCTTGGCGACAAGACCATCTACGATGAGTTCGACCTCAAAGTGAAATTGACCGCAGTACGTTAATACACTGAGTTTAATGAATTTCAAAGCGGCATCCAATTTGGTTTGGGTGCTGCTTTTTTTTTGCTACCGCAACAGGGTGACGGTGCCAGTCCTGATTTGATGTTTCATCACCGCCCCATCCAGGTAATCAAACTCAACCCGAAAGGCATAAGCACCCGTAGGGGCTTTTCGTCCGCCAAATTCTCCTTCCCAACCCAAGTCGGGCGACTTGGCTTGAAAGACCTGGTTGCCCCAGCGGTCATACACCTGCAACTCAAATGCCTGGACTTCGCAACCGGGGAATCCCCTGAACTCGTCGTTGATGCCATCGCCATTGGGGCTGAAAACATTGGGCAGGTACAGGCATTGCTCGCAAGGGAACAGTTCAATCGCATCTTCAAAAATGCAGTTGCCTACAGTGACGGATACGCTGTAAGTACCCGGACGAACCGCTTTGAAATTGTGCAGTGTGGAGCCGTCCTGCCATAAATAGCTGCCGCCATCATACTTTACATTGAACCAAACACCTTCACCTTCACAGATGAAACCAAAGCCAGGGAATGGGTCGGTTGGGCCATCTTGTATCGCAACTTGAAGTGAATCGGTCCTGTTGCAGGCGCCCTGTGTCACTTTCAACCAAACCAATCCTGGGGCAGTGACCGAAAAAGCTGATGAGCTCGAACCATCTTGCCATTGGTATATTGCATTGTCAAGTTGGATTTCGAGTATTCTGGTTTCCCCTTGGCAAAGGGCAATGTCGTCGCCGAGGTCGAAGGGAACGGAGGTAAAATCAACTTGAATCGTATCACGGTACTCGCAGCCGGCTTTGCTCACTTCCGCCCAATAGCTCCCAGGCAGGGAAACCAAGAAAGTCGGGTCTGTGCTGCCATTTTTCCAAAAAACCATTGCATCAGGAATGCCGGGGTCAAGCAGCAGCGTTTGGCCTTCGCATAAAATCGTATCATTGCCGAGGGAAACGGGCACTTCCGAAACGTATTCCACCAAGACGCTATCCCTTGCCTTGCAGCCTTCTTTGTCAACTTCGAGCCAATATTCGCCGGGGCTGGAGACCAGCAGCACCTCAGCCTCCGAGCCATCAGACCATAGGTAGGTGACATTGGCCACATCGGCATCCAATATCACGCCTTGCCCCGCACAGAGCAGCGTGTCGTTGCCGAGGCTGATTTTGAAAGAGTCTTGTGTGAGTTTGATGACCCAGGCATCTTGCTGACCATAATTCCCATCAAGGTCGAAATCACTGGACACAGAAAACCCTGCACAGGCATAGCCACCTTCTGCCAGTTCCATGACCGCATAGAGCCGGTCGTCATTGGAGCCACCGAAGTTTCGTTCCCAAATGATTTGGCCATTTTCGTCAAGGTTGAGCAGCCAGCCGTCCTTACTGCCATAGTTGCCCTGAAGGTCAATATTGTTGGAGGACGAATAGCCCCCCACCAAAACACCGCCCGAAACCTTCGGAAAAAGGCCCAGCCCACGTTCCTCAAAGCTGCCGCCAAAGTTTTTGCTCCACATCAAATTACCCGAAAGGTCAACTTTTATGACCCAAATATCGTCGCTGCCATAATTGCCGGGCACGTCGAAATCGGCGGAATTGGAAGTGCCAAGGACATAGGCTCCCGCAGCGTCCAAGGCAATGCTGTATGCCCTTTCTTCGCCCGCACCTCCAAAGTTCTTTTGCCAAACCAAGTTCCCGGAAGGTCCCAATTTAGTTAACCAATAATCATAAAAACCATTGCTTCCTCCTACGTCCCCATCATCTGAAATGGAGGAACCTGCGACGAGGAAGCCGCCGTCCTGGGTCTGTATGGCATCGAAAGCGAAATCTGCCTTAGTGCCACCGAGGTTGCGCTGCCATTGCAAGTTGCCATTCGCCGCTATTTTGAACACCCAGTAATCAAACTCCCCGTTGTTGCCTGCAAGGTCGCCATCGCCCGATTCGCTGTAGCCAGACAAGATGAAGCCTCCATCGCTTGTTGGTTGAATACTTTCTGCCCTTTCGTTGAGGGAGCCGCCATAGCATTTCGTCCAAACAATATTGCCCACGCCATCCAACTTGAGTACCCAAGCATCTTCAAGGCCGTGGCTCCCGAAAACATTGCCATCAAACGAGGTTGTGCCGCCAGCCACCACATAGCCACCATCGGGTGTGGCCACTATGGCTGTTGCAATATCAATTTCCGCTCCGCCATAATTGCGCTGCCATTCCAAAACGCCCAGCGAATCCAATTTTATCACCCAGTAATCGGCGGCCCCCTTGTTATCGGTCAGGTCTTCGTCGGCAGAGCGGGAATAGCCCGCCACGATGAAGCCCCCATCTGCCGTTCGCTGGAAATCGTTGGCAGCATCGTTTTTGGTGCCACCGAAATGCTTCGACCAATCCACGAACACACATGCCCGTTGCTGCGCAATGAGCAGGGTTGGAAGCAGGATTAGCATTAAAACGAGCTTTTTAAACATAAAATGGAATGAAACAAATACAGGCTACCAAATTTTAAATCAAAATTCGGTTTAATCAACTGAGCAGTCATCTTCGAGAGGAGGGGTTATACAACCCCGTCGTTCCGGAACGACGGGGTTGTATAACCCCTCCTCTCGAAGATGGCTGCGGTAGATTTCAATTGTGTTCATCAATATCATATACGAAGGTAGGAATAGCCCCAATTAATCAATATTGAATCGGAAACCTCTGTCGGCCAACTGCTCAAATCACCTCAGCGACCACGAAGATACTGCCTCCTACGAAGACAAGGTCATTGGGCTTGGCCGTGCGTTTGGCGGCAGCCAAGGCCCTTCGCACAGAAGTGTATGCTTTGCCGTACAAACCATGTGGTTTTGCTGCCTCCAACAATTGCATCGCATCAAAGCCACGAGGGATATCGGCTTTGGCAAAATAGTAGGTGGCCTCCTTCGGCAGCATCGAAAGCACCTTGTCGGGCGATTTATCGTTCACCGTGCCAAAGACGAAATGCAGCGTTTCATAAGGGATTTTAGCAAGACCGTCCATTGCTTTTTTGATGCCATCCTCGTTGTGGGCGCTGTCGCATAGCACCCTTGGCGATTCGCTGATGAACTCCCAGCGTCCCATGAAATTGGACAGTTGCTTCAAATCACGGAGGCCCGTTCGGATAGCAGCCTCCATTTGCTCCGCTTGTATTCGCCTCGCAACTAAGGGGGGAAGAATTTCCATCGCTTGCAGTATGGTGCAAAGGTTTTGGCGTTGGTAATCGCCCAGGTGGTTCAGTGCCAACTGCTTATAACGCAAACTGCCATCCATTAAAACATCGTAAACAATATGCGCCACCTCCTTTTTGGTCGGCTTCGCCTCAAAATGCTGGTCTGCAAAAACGATGGGGCTGCCCTCCTGCTTGGCTTTTTCGATGAAAACCGACGCTGTTTCTGGGTGGGTCTCCCCAACGACCACGGGCACTCCCGGCTTGATGATGCCCGCTTTTTCGCCAGCAATCAATGGCAGGGTGTCGCCGAGCATGTTCTGGTGGTCGAAGCTGATATTGGTGATGATGCTCAGCAATGGGGTGATGACGTTTGTGCTATCGAGCCGCCCGCCCAAGCCCGTTTCGATGATGGCAATCTCTACTTTTTGCTTCGCAAAATAGTCGAATGCCAGGCCGACCGTCCATTCAAAAAAGGAGGGCTTGAGTTGCTCCGCAAAGTCCTTGTGTTCCTTTACAAAATCCACCACAAACCGCTTGGGTATGAGTTCCCCATTGATTTTGATGCGCTCCCGGAAGTCCCGGTAATGCGGGGAGGTGTAAAGGCCCGTTTTGAACCCAGCCGCCGTGAATATGGCGGACAACATGTGCGCCGTGCTGCCCTTTCCATTTGTGCCTGCAATATGGATGCTCGGAAACCGGTGCTGCGGCTGGCCGAGGTGCTCGCTAATTGCCAACGTATTGGTCAGGTCCTTCTTAAAAGCAGCTGGCCCAATGCGTTGGAACATCGGCAATTGGGAATAAAGGTATTCGAGTGCTAGTTGGTAGGTGCTGATGGTTGGTAGGTTTTGGTTAATGTTCCAAGGCTTTTTGATGTGCCAAAATATCGGCCTCCAATAACCCTTGATACTGCCTGAACTGTTCAAGCACCCGCTCTACCTTGGGGCCTAGGGCAGTGTCGGTTACTGAAATGGGAAGCTTATTCAATTCCTCATAGACCATCACTTTCATGGTGGCTCGTTCCAAAAGCTTGCCCTCATCTTCTGTGGTTGGGTAAGAGAGGCCATTGTACTCGGCCACCATTTTGCCCAGCACAGCTTTCAAATCGGCCATACTCTGGGCGTCAATTTCATCCCACGCCACCTCAAAACGGATGACCAAACTCTTGAATGCTTCGTACTGGCCTAGGTGTTTTACGAACAACTGGCTTGGCGAAAGTTGACGTTGCTCCAGTGCAGTGGTTTGTTGTCCAACCGACAAGTTGACGAATGTGGATAAAAAAATGGCGCAAGCGATGGTTTGCTTATTCATAAAGATAGATAATTGCAGTGGCAAAGCTATTTTGGCCAGCCCGACAAAATTAGTTGGAGTTTCCAGAACCGCCAACTCATTCAATGTTCACAGAAAAACAATTTCCAGAATCTTTAAGTGGAGGCGAATTGGACGACCTGCTGGCCAAGGGCTGGTACAGGATGGGCTTGAGTGTTTTCACCTGCCACTTTTTGTTTTTTGAGGAAAGCCTGTTCTCCCCAATTTGGCTGCGCTTGCCCTTAGAGGGTTATCAATTCAGGAAAAGCCTCCAAAAAAACCTGCTCCAGAACCGCCAACGTTTCAAGACCGTGGTGAAGCATGGCGTGATAGACGAGGAGAAAGAGGCCTTGTTCCAGAAATACAAGCTGAACTTCAAGGGAATGCTGTCTGCCAGCATCCTCGACAGCTTACTGGACGGGCAGCAGCGCAATATTTTCGACACTTTCGAGGTGAGCGTTTATGACGGCGACAAGTTGGTGGCTTTCAGCTATTTTGACCTCGGTGACAACAGCCTTGCCAGCATAAAGGGAATCTATGACCACGACTATGCGAGCCATAGCCTTGGGATTTATACCATGTTGGAAGAAATCCAGTTTGGCAGGGACCTTGGGTTCCAATTCTACTACCCCGGCTATTTCGTTCCCGGTTTTCCACGCTTCGATTATAAATTGCGGATAGGCAAGCAGGAGGATGTGCAGTTTTTCGATTTGCGGCAGCAGCATTGGTTGCCGATGACTGAATTTTCCACTAGGAACGTTCCCGTTGGTGTGCTTTCCTACAAGTTGAACCAGATGGGCTATGCACTGACCAATGCGGGTATCAATGCCCAAATGCTCTACTATCCTGCCTACGAGGCCAATGCCTTCATGTTCGAGAACGAGCATTTGCTGGAATCGCCCTTGTTCCTGACCCTGTTCAACAACGTGTTTCCTCGTCCCCGTTTCATCATTTACTATGACCTCTGGAAGGACAAGTATGTGTTCACCCATTGCATGCCCTTGGAAGACCTTGGACTTTATTTTGAATATACCATGAAGTTCGATACCAAAGAGGCTCGCCATTTCTTGGATTATATTCTTGAAAAATCGCTCATCGTGCAAGCTACCCAGGTGGATACAGTGGTGAAACTCGCCGTAGAAATATCGAAATTGATTAAGCCACCGGGCGTGCAAGGTATCTTGAAATGATTTCTGCCAATACGACTGCTCGAATACTTCCCACACCTTGTTGTCCAACAGCTACGTTTAATAAATCTGCCTACCACAACCAATTTTAGCGGCATAGATTTGCCCTATCTTTCATTCATTCAATTCCATCATGAAAAAGGCTTTGCTACTTGCTGTTGTCCTTGGTTTGACGGTGCTGCTTTCTGCCAGTTTGCTGCGCAAAAAGGAAACCGTGAAGACCCCGTCGGGCTGCAGTTTTTACTATTGGAAAACCTCGCTTTCCTTCGATAAGGCGGAAAAGGCACTGGCCGATTCACTAGGTTTAAAGCGGCTTTACCTGCGCTATTTCGACGTGGACTGGAGCCCGACCCTCGAAATGCCAGTACCTGTTGGGAAATTGGACTTAGGCAACAATTACAATGGTTCCTTCAATCAGGTTGTTGCCCATATAGGCGATTATCAGGTGATTCCGACCATTTACCTGGTCAACAGGGTATTCGAGAAAAACATCAATGCCGATACTTTGGCTGCGCAAATCAGCCGGAAGATTGCTGGGTACAATGTTGACCTTTCCTACCAAACCGCCGACTGGGGCAATAATTATGAACGAGCGGAGGAACCTTCTGTTTGGTACTTGCCCGACAGCTTGATGCCCTATACCCAGTTCCAGAACCGTATCAATGAAATACAGCTCGACTGCGATTGGACTCCGAAGACCCGTGACCGCTATTTCAAGTTTTTGAAAGCGATGAAAAAAGCCAATCCCGGCATGGCCATCTCCTGCACCGTGCGCTTGCACCAATTCAGAGACAGGGAGCAGGCCGGCATTCCGCCCGCTGACCGTGGCACGCTGATGTGCTACAATATGGCGGCTCCGAAAGACTTTGCCACCCGTGATGCGGTATTTGACGAAGCGTTGGTGAACGGCTATTTGAAAAACGGGGAATATCCCTTGGCGTTGGAAGCTGCATTGCCATTGTTCAGTTGGGGGGCGTTGTTCCATGAAAACCAGTTCAAGGGATTAGCGGCAGGGCTTTCCGAAAAAGACGTAAAGGGCAACCCGCTGTTCGCCCCTGTTTCCGAAGGCAAGTACCGTTTCACACAGGACACTGTTTTCGCCAATGCCTATATGCGGCAGGGCGACCTCGTCCGCCTCGACGAAGCCTCGCCTGAAGAGGTGGCTGCCCTCGCTGGGCAGCTTTCAAAAATCAAGGCTGTAAAGAACATCTCATTTTTTGACTGGAACCCTTCCAGAATCCGTGAATACCATGTGCATGAAATCTGTAAAAAATTTGGCCGCTGAACCCCTGCCCCTGACCCTACCCCTGACCCCTAAAGGGGAACCTATTGGGGAAGTGGGTGCTGGACGACTTAACAATTGTCGAATTTGAAATTGATGTCCGGAGGTGACTGCTATCAACCTTTAATCCGTACATCCAAAATGATTTGAAAACAATGAGCAAAATTCTAATGATTGTTTTTCTGGGATTGTTACTCCCATTGCCTTTTGCCAATGCTTGTGGCATCAGCTATATCGGTGAAGATTACCGGGTGGCGTTGCTGAACCCATACGTTATTGGGGACGAGTACTCGGCCTTTTTCTATTCTGCTGAATGGCTCAACAGCTATGAAAACGACAAAAAGGGCG
The DNA here is from genome assembly GCA_022841745.1 of Saprospiraceae bacterium. Taxonomy (GTDB): domain Bacteria; phylum Bacteroidota; class Bacteroidia; order Chitinophagales; family Saprospiraceae; genus UBA6168. The sequence continues at coordinate 107,628 of JALHQW010000017.1, forward strand.
GCGATCGCAAACGCAATTGCGAAGCATGGGCCGCTTATGCCGGCAGTGGAGTCACTGCTTCGGAAGTACGGGCCGTGCTTTACGATACGCCCTATGACGACCTGTTGAATGCCGTGTCGGAAGGCGTTGATGCCAATGGCGTAAATTCCCAACGTTTTAGCGGCAATGCTTTTTTTCAGTTTTTGATGAAAAAAGAGAAAAGAGCAGCTCTGGACTACCTGCTTTTAGCCAAGGGATATGAACAATTTTCCTCGCTCGAATCTACTGACCCGTGGGCTGATTATTGGGCCACAGATTCCGAGAAGGTCATGTCAGAATCGGAGCGGGGCAAAAAGGACGTGAAATCCAAAATGAACAAGCAGTTCAAGTTGGTAAAAGACCCTTTCCTTAAGCGTCGCTATGCCTACCAATTGCTCGTGATGAGCCGCTATGATTCCAATGCGGAGCGCTTTGAACAGCTTTATGCCGAGCATTTTAGGGCAGATAAAAAAGACGCTCTTTCCGCTTGGGCGACTTTCCACCGAGCAGCCATTGTGGAGGACTCGCTGGAGGCAAATTATTTGCTGGCGCTGTCATTTAGGGATTGTCCAGAAAAGCGGATTTACTGTTACCAGCATTTCAAAAAAGACCTAGCCATCAGGTCGTTGGCCTACTGCAAGAACAATGAAGAAAAGGCGATGGTCATGGCCTTGGCGGCGCTTCGCAATCCGGGCAGGGCTTTGTCGCAAATCGAAGAAATACAATCGCTGGATGTCAATTGTCCACTGCTTCCGTTGCTCTTGGTGCGTGAAACCAACAAGCTGGAAGATTGGCTGCTGACCGACGAAGTGACTGGCATGGGAACGGCTTTTTACCCAGAAGAAAATATGGATGAAAAATGGGAATGGAGCACGGACCAATGGGCAGAATACCGGAAGCTGAACAAGCAAAAAGATGGGCAGTATTTGGCCCAGGTTCGGCAGTTCGTAGTCGGTGTTGCTTCGCAAAAGGGCGGGGCACTTTCTGGTGACCTCGCCAACCTGCTTGTTGGTCACTTGTTTTTGATGGAAAAAAAAGGGAAGGATGCGGAGAAATACTTGCAATCCATTTCTATAAAAGCAACCCCTCAGGTTACGGAGCAACAAGCCACGGAACAGCTTTTGATGTTGATGAACAAATCGGACATCACTAGGCCAGAAGTAAAAGCCGAATTGGCCGAACTGCTTGGGAAATTAGGCAAAATCAAGGATAAATACCGACGGGGCGACCGGGATTTTTGGGTCATAACTTTAATCTTGAGCCAAGAGTACCAGCAAAAGGGCGACCTATTGACGGCATTTTTCCTCCATAACCATTCCCTCGAATTGCCAACTTTCCAACGCAACGATTACGGAACGGCCTATTACGAACTCATCCGTTTCTTGGATTGGACAGCCACGGAAAAAGACATTGACAATATTTTGGCCTTACTGGAAAAGAAAGACAAGACAGCCTTCGAACGCTACCTGACAGCTGCGCCACTGCCTTCCCGCAACGCCTTGCTCGACCTGCGTGGCACTATCTCGTTTAGAAAAAACGATTTGCCAGCTGCGGTTTCGGCCTTTGAAAAAGTGGACAAGGATTTTTGGAAAACGAAGTACGAGTTCAGGTACCACCTCGTTTCAGACCCATTTACAGTTTCAAGGGACAGCTTGAAACGGGGTGTATTCCCAGCTTCCAAAGCCGAGTTTGTGAAACGGCTGATTGATTTGGAGAATGAAGCAAAGTCCAACCCCAGCAAGTTGACCAACAATTACTTCATGCTTGGTACCGCTTGGCTTAATTGCAGCTATGTAGGCAAGACTTGGATGATGTTCAGCTATGGGAATTCAGTGATGGAGAACGAAATGGAGCGTTGGTTCAACTACAGCTACCAGCCCACGTCAAAAGAAATGAAGGACATTTATTATGGTGCAAATCGGGCTTTCGAATACTTTGACAAGGCAAAAGCGTCCACCAAGGAGAAAGAGGTTCATGCTAAAGTGGATTACCTTAGGGCCTGGCACCAATCCCTGAGCTACAAATTGACCCAAGCCGAGGAGGATGAAATGCATTCGCTCGATTGGGACAAGCAAGGTGCTTTTTTATTGGACAAGGAAATGTCCTATTTCAGGGAATGGGCAAAAGCCTATAAGTCAACGGGTTATTACAAGGATAGGGTGACAACTTGCCCGGTATTGGCGACGTATTATGGGGAGTAACTTTTGAATGTGCCCCGTTTGTCATTGCCGCAGGCAAACTGCGACGTCGCGATGGCAAGGCCCGTTTGTCATTGCCGCAGGCAAACTGCGCCGTCACGATAGCAAGGCACAACGGTACATTCACACGTGACGTTGCAGTTTGCTTGCGGCAATGACAAGGCACCGAGGTTCTTGAATTGCCGACATTTGCCTTGCTTTCCGTATTCTTGGTGTAGACTAAAAAAGCCCGTCCAAACTTGGACGGGCTTTTTTTATTAAATTCGAGTCGTTTTCCGCTTCTTTTTTGCAGGTTGTTTTTCCTCTTCACGTGGTTGTTGAGGTTCCCTTTCTTGTCTTGGTTCCGGGAAGCTGAACTGCGGAAACTCGTTCAGGTTGGGAAAGGAAAGATCAAAATCGAAAGGATTCTCTCCGAAATGGAACTGGAAGTTTTGCATCCCATTCTTTGGCAACGATTGCTTGATGCCGTCTGGATTGGGCACTACCATCACCTCCAGCGGGGCAGTTTCCAGCACTTGACCTTTTGCCTTCACGCTGGCGGGCATGATGTAGTAGTTGCCGATTTCTTTCGGTTCGAGGTAGTAGGTGATGGTCATGCTTTGGGTCACATCACCGTTGACCATGCTCATGCTGGTGCTGAAGTTCGGGCCACTGACCACATTGAAATGCTCATGGAAATCAGGTGCTTCGAAGTTCTGGCCATCGGCGTTTTCCAGCACAAACTTGACCTCGAAATAATTGTCCATCAGGATGGAATCCGTACTAACAGTGACTGCGAACTTGACGGGTTTCTCCTGTGAAAACGCACCGCAGAAAGCGGCAAAAATGAAGATTGCAGAGAAAATTGCTTTTTTCATAAAATTCATTTTTGAGTTAGGTTTGACATGAAATAGAAGCATTTCAATTAAAAAAGGTTGCATGAAGTTAAGACAACGTGATTTCTAAATTTGAAATGCTTTGTTTTAAATCATTTGAAACGGTCACAGGCTTTTCAGATGACTTGAGATAGGACATTGTGTGCGTAATGAAGTCATCGAAAACACCAATGCCAAAATCAGATTGGATTAGCACAGCAAGTAGTTCTTTCATCAAAATGTTCTTCTTGAACTGGAACTGCCTGGCCATAGCCTTTTCAACATCGTCATTTCCAGAAATTTTTTTCTGCATTGCATCTACGTCCAATATTTCCCTTGACAATGCTTTAATCTTGCAGAATTGTTCTGCCCTTGTATTCATGATAGTTGAAATTGTTTCTCGATTGGTTCCAGCAAAAAACCCCTTTGGCATCCCGAGAAATCGGGACATGCTTTGAACCCAGAAACCTTACGACCAAGGACAAAGTGTTACCTTGTTCATTATTCCATCACCTTCCGCTTCAACTCAAAGTTCATTCCCAAGTACAATCTCCGTACCTGTTCATCGGCTGCCAATTCTTCGGCGTTACCAGCCTTCAAAATTGCACCATCATACATGAGGTAAGCACGGTCGGTGATGGATAGGGTCTCTTGCACGTTGTGGTCGGTGATGAGGATGCCGATATTTCGGGCTTTCAATTTAAAAACGATGTTTTGAATGTCTTCCACGGCAATGGGGTCAATGCCGGCAAAAGGCTCATCCAGCAGGATAAAGCTAGGGTTACTGGCCAATGCCCTTGCAATCTCCGTGCGGCGGCGCTCCCCGCCAGAGAGGGTGTCGCCATGGTTCTTGCGTACCTTGTTTAGGCCAAATTCATCGAGCAGGGCTTCGCAACGTTCACGCTGAACCGCAGGTTTGAGGTCCATCATTTCAAGTACCGCTTTGATATTGTCCTCTACAGTGAGCTTGCGAAAAACGGATGGTTCTTGGGGTAAGTAGCCAATGCCAAGCCTGGCCCGTTTGTACATTGGCAAATGCGTTATCTCCTCGTTTTCCAAATAAACATGCCCGTCATTGGGCTTAATAAAGCCAACCACCATGTAAAAAGTGGTGGTCTTGCCAGCCCCATTTGGGCCGAGCAGCCCGACGATTTCGCCTTGGTTCACTTCAATAGAGACACCTTTGGCGACCGTTCGCTCCCCGTACCGTTTTACCAATTGTTCAGATCTTAGAATCATGGCGTAAAATTCCATTCAAAAACGCAAACCATTTAAAAAATTCTCACCGTTTTCTTTTTGATAACCAAAATTGCCAAGCAAGCGTTGCCACGCAGATGGCAAGCCCAAGGAACTCCCTCGTAAATTCAATATGGGGGGACTCAGCTTTCATCTGCCCTGCAATATTTGGGAGTCCCATTTTTAGCCATTTTACAAACTCAGGGACAAGTAGTACTCCCCAAGTCAGGCTAACTGCCAAACCAGCCAAAATGACGTAGTTGTTCCATTTGCCAAGCGCAGCGAAACCGCACACGACCGCCACATAGCCATACATCAATATCCAAAGCCAGGGATCTAGGTCGTTGTACTGGACGACGGCAAACAAGGCAAACAAAACGGCAAGGATCCAATTCGTTAATTTCATTTCACTTGTTTTTTCAATAAAAGCAATTGCAAGCTTCCATTGTTATTGGCAATGATGAAAGCCTTTTGTTGTCCATTTTTCAATCCAATTGGCTGTATGTTCCGAACTTCTTCCGTGGCCCAAAAGCCTGATTTTGAGGGACTTATTGCCTTGAAGCCACCCTTTCCATCGCCTGCAAGCAGGTAGCCGGGGGAAGTGTTCACAGGGCCAGTTTCAACGTCGAACCCGCTATCGTTGCCAGCTAGAACCAGGTCCATTTTGCCATCGCCATTAAAATCGCCAGTTTGAATGGCATGAACGGGCGAAATCTGCGCCTCGTCAGGTAGGGGATGGGCTTCCCAAGTTCCCTTACCCTTGTTTTCAAACCAGGTGGTAGCCAGAATTTCAGTGGTCAGCAACTGTGCTGCCTCTAACTCTGCGAGAGAGAAAACCTGCTCGATGGATGCCTTGGAATAGGGGGTATTGCGCACAAATTTCTTCTTTAAAAAAGGCAGCTGCTTCAGCAAATTATCCCTCGTAGGCACGGGCAAGTAGCGGCCTTCTTCCTGGATGCAGATGATAGGGTCAAGGCTCCCATTGGCATCGAAATCCTTGGCGTAAAGCTTCATGGGTTGGCGAAAGCGTGTGTTCAGGCCGAGGTTGCCCGCCACGATGTCGTTGTCGCCGTCGCCGTCCAAGTCGCTAATGGCAAGGGAGTTCCACCAACCATTCGATTTGGGGATTGAGGTTCCCTTCGGGAATGACAAAGGATTGCGGATTGGGGAATCGCTCTTTGAAACGCCTATATTGTAAATTTTAATAGGCATCCATTCTCCTGCAACGATGAGTTCGGGCTTTTGGTCACCATCCAAGTCAGCGAAGTCAAGGTCGGTGACCATGCCGATTTGCTTGAAACTTGGCAGTACTTGGTCGGTTACATTCGTGAATTTTCCCCCTTCGTTTTTCAAAACAAAGCTTTCCGGGGGAGAAGGAAAGCTTCCCGGCACGACCCGACCGCCAACGAAGAGGTCGAGGTCGCCATCTTCATCAAAATCATGGGCTGCAATGGCTTTGCCACTGGAAGTCTCTTTTGGCAAAGCGGATTCATTAAGGATGAAATTGCCTTTGCCATCGTTTAAATAAAGTCGGTCTTGGTAACTGGCATCGCCAGCAGCAGCCTCGTTCCCTCCACTTACCACGTAGAGGTCAAGGTCTTTGTCGCCGTCGGCATCAAAAAATAGGCTCCCTGTGTCCTCAAAATTGGCAGTTGATTCAAGTGCGGTTTGCTTGGTTTTTGAAAAACTGCCGTTTGAACTTTGCACGAAAATAGCACCTGCCTGACCTTTTGCCCCGCCCACGAAGAAATCATCCATGCCATCGCCATTCACATCGCCAACCGATAGGCATGGACCCAGGTTGGAGAAACGGTGGGGGAGGAGTCGTTCGGAGTTGAAGTCTTCGTAGTCGTTTTCATGGTGGATAAAACTTGGGGCATTTTGGGCTGGCATTGCCTCTAAAAATTGGGGGACACCCAATGCTTCAATTGGCAACCTACCTTGTTTTGCTTGCGCAATATCAATCACAAGCCGCTGATTACCATTTACTTGCGATAAAATCTGGTGTTTGCCGCCAAGCCATTCCACCCTAATTTCATCTGCCTTCTTTTTTTCGCCAAGTCCCACTTGGAAAATCGGCTCTACCGAACTATAGAAGCCGTGGGTCGGGGAAATTTCACTGAAATAAGTTTCCTCACCTGCCTTGACCCAAACCTTGGCACCTGTTCCAGTTGGATTCTGGGCCGTACCTTTCAGTTTTATCTGGAGCCAATTCTTTCCGTTTTCACTTGTCTTGTTCCTGTATATAAAAGGTGGGTCCTCCACATTGTGAACCACGAGGTCGAGGTCGCCGTCGTTGTCGAGGTCGGCGTAGGCGGCACCATTGCTCCAGGTTGGGGTGGCAAATCCCCAATCGTCGGTCACGTCTTCCATTTGAAGGGTGCCTTGGTTTCGGTACATCCTATTCCTGATTTTTTTGGAAGGCATCAGATTTGAAAATGCCTCCCAAGTCTTGAACCTCGTTTGGCTGACGCCACCCGTGCTATTGATGCTATCGGCGGTGTAGGCAAAAAAGTCTATATCGTTCAAATCCCGACGAACGCCGTTTGTGATGAAAAGGTCTTTCCAGCCGTCGTTGTCAAAATCGGCGGCGAGCGGTGCCCAACCCCACTCGGTGGCGAACATGCCTGAAAGGCAACCTATTTCGCTGAATTGTGGATTATGAATTGCGGTTTGCGTGTTTTGGGGAGCTAGCGCCAACTGCATCACATTTCTCATCTGCTGGTCACCGTAGCCCTGCCGCTTAAGCTGTTTGTACCGTTCCAACTGCATCGTGGTCATTTGTTTGTGGCGGCGCTGCCAGTTTTCTCCAAGCATATCTAGGCCCATGATTTCACAAAGGCCATCGTTGGTCAGGTCAGCGATTTCAATGCCCATGGTGTGATTGGAGGTATGATGGAAAAGCTCCTGGTTGCGGTCGGTAAAGGTGCCATCACCATTATTTATATAGGTAAAATCAGGCATGATGAAGTCATTGGCGATGTAAAGGTCAGGGTAGCCATCGGCATTGAGGTCGGAACTCATGACGCTAAGGCCCCACGCCCTGTTGTGGATGCCCGCTTGTTTGCTAACGTCCACAAACTTTCCCCCTTCATTGTGGAGCAACTTATCGCTTTCGAATTCGTCCAAGGGTGGCCTCATACCTGCACGGGGGGAAGTTGGGGTAGGCTGGAAATCAATATTGTTGATTTGGTTATAGGTAATGGGATGATTGAGGAGGTAGCAGTCAAGGTCGCCATCCAGGTCGTAATCGAAAAAATGGGCATGTTGGGTAGGGGAGAGGTCGTTGAGGCCATACTGGGCAGCCTCCTCTTTAAAAGTGTTGTTTTTTTGATTGATGAAAAGCAGGTTCCTGCGTTCAGGAATCGGTTCGAGGAAGGTACGGCAGACATAGACATCCATCCAACCATCGGCGTTTATGTCCACCACGCTAACCCCGGTTTTGATGCCGATGAACTTGTCAACACCGGAAGATTCGGAAATATCTTCGAATTTCAGGCTGCCTTTGTTTAGATACAACTTGCAAGGTTGAAGCCGGGAGGTAAAAAAAAGATCTTGCAGCCCATCGTTGTTGATGTCTAAAACCGCTACGCCCCCACCATTGAAGATGTTCGGGTCCATTGACCAATTGTAGCGATATTCTTCTTGGATGGTTTGGGTGAAATTAATGCCTGTTTCCGAGGCAGGCAGCAACTCAAATATTTGCCCTTGTGGAGCATGTGCGGAATCCCCTTTGTTGGTGCATCCGCCATGGATTATTGCCGCAGCAACCAGCCAGAATAAAGTTCTTCGAATTGTTTTTGCCATATATACTAATGTGGAACTTAGCTGTGAATTTAGAAACTATCTAAATAACATAAGCAATTTTAAAATCTTGATAAAAAAATGGTTGTGCATTTATCTTTGCGCCGACTTTAGAAATGAAAGTCATGTTTTTGTAAAGTTTTGAAGATAACCACCTTGCAAAGATGATATACAACAGACTGACTAACAGTATTTTAGTTCTTCTTTTTTCGATTTCCCTCACTTCATTGTTCGGGCAAGACCAAGCTGCTATCGAAGCAGGCAAAACCCTGTTCAAGAACAAGTGCGCTTCCTGCCACAACAAGGACATGAAGACCAAGATGACGGGACCTGCGCTCGGTGGTGCCCAAGAGCGTTGGGGCGACGATGTAGCGCTGTACAGCTGGATTCGCAATTCCCAAGCGATGGTCAGCAAAGGTCACCCTCGCGCTGTAGCCATTTTCAATGAGTTCAACAAAGGGTTGATGACCAGCTTCCCGGAATTAACAGATGCTGACATTGTAAATATCTTAGGATATATCAATTGTACGGCGGCTGGGAATTGCCCAGGAGACGCACCTCCACCACCACCTACAGATCTTGGGGGTGATACTGCCTCGTCTGGAGGTCAAGGGAACAACTCGCTTCTATATGTTTTTCTTTTTGTCATTCTGGCCTTGCTCGCATTTATCCTTGCCAGGATTATTAGCAACCTGAACCATATGGCTGCCGTCAAGGAACTGGGCGCAGAAGCACCGCCTCGCAAGACCTTGGCTGAAATCCTTACGAGCAAGGGCATGGTTAGCTTTGCCATCTTTGCACTTATCGTATTTGGAGGCTATTTCACAGTAAGAAATGCCATCAATCTGGGTCGTCAGCAAGGCTACCAGCCAGAGCAACCCATCAAGTTCAGCCACACCCTCCACGCTGGCGTGCACAAAATTGACTGCAACTACTGCCACGATGGCGCCCGCCGCAGCAAGCAGAGCGTTATTCCAGCTGCGAACACTTGTATGAATTGCCACAAGGCCATCAAGGTTGGTTCCGAGTATGGTACAGCTGAGTTGACGAAGATCTATGCTTCCATCGGCTACGACCCCAAGGGCGACACCCTTATCAAGAACTATGATAAAATGACAGATAAAGAAATCGAAGCCCTCTACAAAGGCTGGATTTCTGAAAACTATATCACTGAAAAGGGCAAAATGGATGGGGAAGGCGAGGCATTACTCGCCAGCCAATGGGATGGCATTGTCGCTTCCCTCACGGACAAGGAATCCGGTGACGACAAGATCCAAGGCCCTATCGAGTGGGTTCGCATCCACAACCTGCCCGATCACGTCTATTTCAACCATGCCCAACACGTAACAGTGGGCAAGGTAGCATGCCAAAACTGCCATGGGAAAGTAGAGGAAATGGATGTTGTGAAGCAATATTCACCGCTCTCGATGGGCTGGTGTATCAACTGCCACCGACAAACCGAAGTAAAATTCGCCGACAACAAGTACTACGACAACTACTACGAAATGTACCACGAGCAAATCAAGGACAACAAGCGTAGCAAGGTTACCGTGGAAGACATCGGCGGTACGGAGTGTCAGAAATGCCACTATTGACAAGTCAACAGTTCGTCAGTGGGCAGGTCTTGTCCCGTTGGCTCGGGTTGGCAGTCAGTGCATAAATGAATTGAAATGCTGATTCAAACCAAGAAAAAGCTAGTTTAGGTTCAACGAAAAATCTTAGCATTTTTAAATAAAAGATGAAAAATCAAATCAATAATACGGAAATCTGGGCAGGTGTTGAGCATCTAGAGCAAGACCCAATTTTCATGGAGACCCTTCAGCGTGAGTTCAGCGACTCACCAGCTTTAGCCCATGAAGAGGCCCTGAACCTGGGGGCGTCCCGTCGTGATTTTTTGAAATACCTCGGTTTCAGCGTAGGTGCAGCTACCTTGGCTGCCAGCTGCGATATTCCGGTTAAGAAGGCTATGCCCTATGTGGTTAAGCCTGATACCATCGTGCCAGGGGTTGCCACCTATTATGCTTCCTCATTTGTGAATGGTGGCGACTATTGCCCCGTATTAGTGAAAACAAGAGAGGGCCGCCCCATCAAGGTGGAAGGCAATGTTTTATCATCGGTGACCAAAGGTGGTACAAATGCAAGGGTGCAAGCCAGTGTGCTCAGCCTTTACGATACCCATCGCTACCAAACGCCCATGAAGAGTGATGGTGGCAAATGGTCGAGGATAAGCTGGGAAGACCTCGATAAAGAGGTAGGCGGTAAAATAGCCACTGGAAATATCCGAGTAGTGACTAACACCATCCTCAGCCCGACTTCCAAAAAAGCGTTGGGTGAGTTCCTTGCAAAATATCCGGGTGCAACGGTTGTGACCTACGACCCCGTTTCCTCCGCTGCCATGCTCGCGGCCAACGACCAGTGCTTTGGAAAAAAAGCAATCCCGAATTTCATGTTCGACAAGGCCAGCACGATTGTGAGCTTTGGTGCCGACTTCCTTGGCACTTGGATAAGCCCTATCGAATATTCCCGCCAGTATGCTGCCGGACGCCGCATCGAAAGCATAAAAGACGCCAAGATGTCCCGCCACATCCAAGTGGAGAGCGGCATGTCCCTCACGGGTTCCAATGCCGACCACCGCATATTGGTTCGTCCTTCGGAAATGGGTGCTGCCATTGCGACCCTTCACAATGCGATTGCCGCAAAAACTGGTGGCACTGCTGTTTCAGCACCAAAAGTTAATGAAAAAGCTGCCGCAGCACTTACCAAATTGGCAGACCAATTGGCTGCTAACCCAGGCAAGTGCATTGTGGTGAGTGGTTCTAATAACACAGGCGAGCAGGTGTTGGTGAATGCCATCAACAATATGCTCGATAGCTGGGGCAATACCATGACCTTTGCCAATGCCAGCCTACAGCGCCAAGGCATTGATTCCGATATCCAAGGTTTGGTCAAGGAAATGGCTGCCGGTACAGTTGGTACGGTGATCGTTTGGGGGGCAAACCCAGCTTTTGACCTGCCAAACAATGCTGCATTTGCTGAGGCATTTGCAAAAGTCAAGACCAAGGTTTCGTTCAGCGGAACACCCGACGAGACAACGGCGCTTTGCGATTACATCGCACCGAACCACCATTGGCTTGAGTCATGGGGCGATGCCGAGCCAAAAGTTGGCCACTACAGCCTGACGCAGCCAACCATTTCGCCATTGTTCAAAACCCGCCAAGCTGAAGAGACACTCCTTCGTTGGGCTGGCAGCACGAACATTAACCCGAATGCGGATCAGCCCTACTACGAATACCTGAATGCCAATTGGCAGACCAATATGTTCACCCGTCAAAACAGTTATGCCACGTTCCAGGGATTCTGGGATCAAGTGCTGCATGATGGGATTTTTGAAACACCAACTGAGACATCCCCTGAGTTCGCTTGGGCTGGCGATGTGAACGCTGCCGCCGGTAAAATTACCAAGCCAGCAGCAGACGGCCTTGAAATAGCCTTCTTTGAAACAGTGAACATTGGAGGTGGCCAATACGCAGACAACCCTTGGCTGCAAGAAATGCCAGACCCTGTGACCCGTTGCGTTTGGGAGAACTACCTACAAATCCCAATCGAGTTCGATGGCAACCGCCGTTTCGATGGGGTAGGGCCGTTTAAAGGGTTCAACAGCAAAGAAGCATATAAAGAGGCAGATACCGTCAAGCTGACGGTAAATGGCCAAGAGCAACAACTGACTTGTGTGCGTCAGTTTGGCCAAAAGAAAGATTGTGTTAGCGTTGCTTTGGGCTATGGCCGCAAAGTTTCAGGTGCGGCAGGCCGCAATGTTGGAGCAAACGTTTACCCATGGTGCAGCATTGATGCCGATGGCAATACCCAGTATTTCGCTACGGTGGACAAAGTTTCCGAAAACCTCGGTGCTTCCAAGTTCGTCAGTGTGCAGTACCACCACACAATGGGTGTAACTGGTAAGGCAGAAGGACATGAAGGCAATGTGAACGTTGATGAAATCGCCTTGATGACCATTGGCAAAGGCTTCCAAGGTTCCTTGGTAAACCGTTCGGTCATTGAGCGGTCGAACTTGAGCGACTTGGCCAAGTACATGGACAATGATAAGCCTGCTGAAGGCGAACGCAAAGGCCTTCTTCAGCGTCGTTCACACCATGAGTACTTGAATCAAAAAACACTTTACCCATACGACCAACACGTTGCCGAAAAGTTCAGTCAAAGCCACAAATGGGGTCTGCACATTGACCTCAACTCCTGTACGGGTTGTGGTGCCTGTCAGGTAGCCTGTGTTTCTGAAAACAACGTACCAGTCGTTGGTAAAAACGAAGTTTTCCGCCACCACGAAATGACGTGGATGCGCATTGACCGCTATTTCTTTGGTGACTATGAGAACCCTAACGTCGTTTATCAGCCGATGATGTGCCAGCACTGCGACAATGCTCCTTGTGAGAACGTTTGCCCAGTATCTGCCACCAACCATAGTTCGGAGGGCCTCAACCAAATGGCCTATAACCGTTGCATCGGTACTCGTTACTGTGCCAACAACTGCCCTTACAAAGTACGCCGCTTCAACTGGATGGACTATACCACTGCCGACCTTTTCCCAGCCAACGAGTGGGGGCCTGAGCCTTTCGTACCTTACGATGGTGAAGTGCCTTTCTATGGCGACAACCTGACCAGGATGGTACTCAACCCAGATGTGACCGTGCGGGTACGTGGGGTAATGGAGAAGTGCAGCTTCTGCGTACAACGCATCCAGGAGGGCAAATTGACTGCCAAGAAGGAAGGCCGTGCGCTAAGGGATGGCGATGTGAAATCCGCTTGCCAGACCGCCTGCCCAACCGGTGCCATCGTATTTGGGGACACCAACGACGAGAACTCGGAGATAGCAAAACGTTTCAAGAGCGAGATGAACTATGTCGTTCTGGAAGAGGTGAACGTGAGGCCAGCGGTACAGTACACGGTGAAAGTGACGAACAAAGATGAGGCTTTGTTGAGCTAAAATTTTTTAATCAAAAAAGTAGCTGACTGAACTCAAGTTTTGAGTTCATGAAATTGATAAAATATGAGCGCAGCAGTATCAAGAATTCGTGAGCCGCTGATTGAAGGCCACAAGAATTACCACCAAATCACGGAAGATTTGATTGGGCCAACCGAAAAGGCACCCAATATGATGTGGATTGTCGCCTTCACGTTGTCGGTGATAACACTCGGCTATGGGTTGTTCTCCCTGTGTTGGACTTTCTACTTCGGTATCGGAGCATGGAACGCCAACCGTACCATTGGCTGGGCCTACGACATCACCAACTTCGTTTGGTGGATCGGTATCGGCCACGCAGGTACGCTGATTTCTGCCATCCTTTTGCTCTTCCGCCAGCGGTGGAGGACGGGCGTGAACCGAGCAGCAGAGGCCATGACCATTTTTGCGGTAATGTGCGCAGGTATTTTCCCTGCTACGCACACGGGCCGTCCGTGGTTCGACTTCTTCATGTTCCCTTACCCCAATACAAGGGGGCCGCTTTGGGTGAACTTCAACTCACCGCTGCTTTGGGACTTGTTCGCCATCTCGACGTATTTCACGGTATCCTTGCTTTTCTGGTACACAGGCCTCGTGCCTGACCTTGCCACGGTTCGTGATCGTGCCAAAGGCGTCCGCAAGAAAATCTATGCTTTCATGTCCATGGGTTGGACGGGCAAGGCAAAGCACTGGCAGCGTCACGAATACCTTTCCTTGATTTTGGCAGGTATTTCAACGCCACTGGTACTTTCTGTACACACCATCGTAAGTTTTGACTTCGCCACCTCCGTGATTCCAGGCTGGCATACCACCATCTTCCCGCCATACTTCGTTGCGGGTGCCATCTTTTCGGGCTTCGCAATGGTACAGACCCTGATGGTCATTACCCGCAAGTGCTTCAGCTTGGAAGGCTATATCACCACCAACCACATCGAGAGCATGAATAAGGTGATTCTCGTGACTGGTACGATGGTAGGCTCCGCCTATTTGATTGAGTTGTTCGTGGCTTGGTACTCTGGCTACGTTTACGAGCAGTTTGCTTTCTACAACAGGGTACTTGGCCCTTACTACTGGTCTTATATCGGTATGATGGGTTGCAACCTCTTGGCACCCCAAGTATTTTGGTCCAAGAAAATCCGTAGGAATATCTGGTGGACTTTCTTTATCTCCATCTTCGTAAACATCGGTATGTGGTTTGAGCGCTTCGTTATCATCGCAACGACGCTGGCACGTGATTACCTACCATCAAGCTGGAGTTATTACTGGCCAAGTTGGGTTGAAATAGGGATCTATCTCGGCACCTTTGGCTTGTTCTTTACGCTGTACCTCATTTTTGCAAGGGTAGCCCCTGTTGTTGCCACCGCAGAAGTAAAGGCCATCCTGAAGCAGTACGGTGACCAATACCTTGGGCCGGATGCTCAACCACACCACCATCATCGCCATGATGAGGAAGAGGCCGATGTTCACAACGATGGAGACGAAAAGCACCACCACTAAACCATTGATAAACGGGATTTTACTAAAATAAGCAATTCAATGAAAGGTCAACATAAAGAAGTTCTGTTTGGGCTTTACAACGATGAAGAGGTGCTCATGAGCGCCATCAAGAAAGCCAAGAAGCAGCACCTTGATATAATGGATGTGTACTCACCATTCCCAATTCACGGTATGGACACTGTCTTGGAATTAGAGGAGTCAAGGCTGCACGTCGTGGGTTTCATCTTTGGCATGACGGGCACACTCACCGCACTTATTGGAATCTCTTGGATATTTGGCGGTAGCCTCATGTTTGATGGTGATTGGCCGACCCTATTTGGTGGAAAGCCTTATTGGTCATTGCCAGCATTCATTCCCATTACTTTTGAGATGACGGTCCTTTTTTGTGCTATCGGGATGGTTGTGGTTTTCTACATCATCTGTGGGTTAGGCTTCGGGGTAAACAACCCAATCCTTGACGACCGTATTACCGATGACAAGTTCTGCATTGCCTTCCAAACCAATGGAATGGACGAAGCAGATATGGACAAGTTGAAAGGTTTCTTCAGTGCCACTGGTGCCGAAGAAGTGCATACGAAGACAATCTGAAAAGAACTAATCAAGCAATACTGCTCATCTATATGACAGTATGCTAAAGCATATTCAAGCTGAAATTTTGAAGATGAAATTCAAGCAACATTTTCTGATAATAACTGCTTCTTGCGCTATGCTGTTCGGCATTTTTGGATGCCAGCAAGCAGGGGGCGAATCAACGGGCAGTGAGATGATACCAGATATGGCTCACTCAGTAGCCTATGAAGCCAACGTATTGACCAACTACAGCTTCCATTCATTTGATGAGCATAGCGTGGTGTCAAGAAGGGAGCTATCCCAGCCTCGTTTGCCTGTGAATGGTACTATCCCTCGTGGTTACGCTGGCATGGCCAATTACAATGGGGTATATGGCTCTGCTGAAGATGCCGTTATTAGTACCATGAACAGGATGAAGACTGGTGGCATCGCTTATACTGCCAATGGGCATGTACCCTACGCTTATCCTGACTCGGAAGAGGGAAGGACACTTGCCACCCAACAAATCAGGTACAATCCTTTCCCAATAACGGAGGGTGGCCTTGCCAAGGGCAAAGAGCTTTACAATATCTATTGTGGTATTTGCCACGGCGAAAAGGGTGATGGTGGTGGATATTTGGTGCGAGACAATGGCGGCAAATACCCAGCCCAACCAGCTAATCTTGTTGATAGTTTATTTGTATTTTCCTCCAACGGAAGGTTTTATCATGGTATAGTTTATGGAAAGAATGCCATGGGTGCTTACGCAGATAAACTATCTTTTGAGGAGCGTTGGCAAGTGATCCATTATATCCGCTCCTTGCAAGCTACGGCGAGGAAGGCCAAGTACGATTCAAAGGCCAATACCCTCGTATCTGAATATGGCGTGCCGGAAGCGCTCGTACCGAAGCCTACTCCGACACCACCACCTTCTCCAATGCCCAACGACGGAAAGACCCCGCCAACTGGTGGCGATCATTCCCACGATGATGCTGGAGGACACTCGACGTCAGGTGGTCATTGATTCAACCTTGATACTAAAAATTCACTGGCCTCTGCCAGCAACTATTAATTTCTGCAAGCATGAAGCAGTTTACGTTTGAAACTAAGCAAAAGAATTTTTTGATGGCCATGATGGGGCTTGGGGTGCTATGCCTCATACTAAGCTTCATTTTTGAACCGTCACAAATTGCCTCGGGTGGCTATCATGCCCGTTTTTGGTCGAACTTCCTTCACAATGCCGTATTCTTCACGGGAATGGCATTTATGATAACCTTCGTAATTGCAGCCTTTACGGTTGCTTATGCAGGATGGTATGTGGTTTTCAAAAGGATTTGGGAAGCATTCTCCCAGTTTTTAGTGCCCGGGCTTGTCATAATGCTATTGATAGGGATAGCAGTTTTCCTGCACTTTAACCACCTCTACCATTGGGCAGATGAGGAAGCTGTAGCCGCTGACGAAATCCTGAAAGGAAAGTCAGGATTCCTCAATAAGTACTGGTACCTGTTTGGAACCCTTATAATTGTAGGGACTTGGATATTCTTTGCAAGAAAATTCCGCCAGCTTTCTCTACAGGAAGATATTGATGGTGATCAAGTAACAAACTTCAAGTACCACAGGGAACTGAGGAAGTATGCTGCTATATTCCTTCCCATCGCTGCTTTCACAGGCCCCGCTATGATTTGGCAATGGGTGATGTCAGTTGATGCGCATTGGTACAGTACCTTGTTCGCTTGGTACAGCATGGCAAGCTGGTGGTTGGCAGCATGTTCGCTCACTATTATGCTTGTTATCTACTTAAAGTCGAAAGGCTATATGGAGGTAGTAACCAAGGAGCACTTGCACGACCTTGGAAAATTCATGTTTGCTTTCACTATTTTCTGGACTTATTGCTGGTTTTCTCAGTACATGCTTATTTGGTATAGCAACGTTGGTGAAGAAACGATCTACTACTACGAGCGCAAATCGGAATATCCGGTGCTGTTCTTTGGCAACTTGGTCATCAATTTTGTGCTCCCGTTCCTCATCCTGATGCGCAATACCACCAAGCGCAGGATGGGTACCCTGTTCTTCACATCAGCGGTTGTTTTCTTTGGCCACTGGTTCGACTATTTCTACATGATCAAACCAGGTGTGCTCATCAATGCAGAAGAAGCTATGGGACATGGGCATGGTGCAGCAGGTCATGCCACTGAGCATGCTGCTTCATTTGTGGATGGTTTCACGATACCTGGCCTTATTGAGTTAGGTGTGTTTGTTGGGTTCTTGGCCTTCTTCCTGTATTTCGTGTTCAATCAACTTTCAAAAGCGTCGCTTCTTCCAAAGAACGACCCATATATGGAAGAGAGCTTGCATCACGAGGTTCAGCCATACGAATAGGCCATTTCTTTGAAACTGATATTGTGGCAAGTAAACCTAATTTTGAAAATTCATTAATTCGTTCATAAATGAGTACTGGACTAATCATAATAGCCTGCTTGGTATTGATTGTCATCGTCATCATCCAAATTGGAAAGGTGACCGAACTGGCTGCCAAGATAAGGGGGGAGGAAACGGTTCAATTTGAGTCGAACAAGCGGTCAGCCAACTTCATGTTGCTGTTCTTAATCGGCTTCATGATACTAACTGTTTGGTCAGCTTGGCATTATAAAAACTGGATGCTGGGTTATGGGCCTCACGAATCGGCGTCCGCCCATGGCAATACACTAGACAGTGCCTTCAATATTACCTTGTTCTTTACGGGCATTGTATTCGTGGTAACCCATATCGCACTTTTCTGGTTTTCCTATAAGTACAAGGGGCGCAAAGGTGGGGTAGCCGATTTCATGCCACACGATACCAAATTGGAGATTATTTGGACGGCAATTCCGGCTGTGGTCATGTGCTTCCTTGTGGTACGAGGCCTTGTTGCCTGGAATGAAGTAATGGCCGATGTTGCCGACGGTGAAGAACATATTGAGATTGAGGCTACTGGCCAGCAATTCCTGTGGCATCTTCGCTATCCTGGTGCCGATGGCAAGCTGGGTGCTCGCAATTTCAAGTTATTGAAGTCTGGCGAAAACCCATTGGGTCAAGATTGGACGGATGATAAGAACTTGGACGACTTCATGCCTGCAGACCTTGTTCTGCCGGTTGGAAAGAAAGTCAGGGTTCGAATCACGGCTTTGGATGTACTCCACAACTTTGATCTTCCCCATTTCAGGGTGAAGATGGATGCTGTTCCCGGCATGCCAACCTATTTCGTTTTCACACCCACCAAAACGACAGAGGAATATCGCCAGCAACTCAGCAAGTACCCAGAGTACCAGCAACCGTCTGATCCAGAGGATCCCAAAAGCCCGCCGCTTTGGAAAACTTTCGAGTATGAACTTGCCTGTGCGGAGCTATGCGGAAAAGGGCATTTTTCTATGAAAAAAATCGTCAAGATTGTTTCGGAAGAAGAATATGAGAAATGGGCAAAAGAACAGCAGTCTTTCTACTTATCAAGTGTAAGGGGCAAAGATTTTGACCCAAGAAAAGATGAAGTCCTTGATATAGAGGTACGCAAGCGTAAACAAGATTTCGATACGGCTGTTGATAAGGCGCTTTCTGCCACAAAACCGGAAGAAAAAATCATCCGACTGGACTATGTTTATTACAAAACAGGTTCAGCGGAATTGGACGACAAATCCAAATACGAATTGGACAACCTTACTGCTGTACTTAACAAGTATCCAAACATGACCATCGAAGTTTCGAGCCACACGGATAGCGATGGGGATGATGCTAGCAATATGACACTTTCACAAGAAAGATCAAGGGCAGTCTTTAATTATTTGGCTGGAAAAGGTGTTGCCGCCGGTAGAATGAGGACAAAGGGCTATGGAGCAACCAAACCCGTTGATTCGAATGATACCGATGAAGGAAAGGCCAAGAACCGCCGTACCGAATTCCAGATTTTGACCCAATAAGAACCACTAACTCAAAAGAAAAAAAATCGAAATATGGCTAACTTAACGACTACTGTTCAAGACCGTGAGGACCAGCTGATCGAGCAATATGGTTTCGATGACCATTTCCATGAGCATGAACATGGTGACAAGTACAAGTCGGGCTTCATCATGAAGTACATCTTCAGCATGGATCACAAAATCATTGCCCGCCAGTTTTTGATTACGGGTATGATTTGGGCCTTGATAGGCGCTGGGATGTCGATTATTTTCCGACTACAATTAGGTTTTCCAGAAGAGAGCCTGACATGGCTTCGACCATTGCTCGGCAAATGGATAGAAGTAAATGCAGAGACTGGCATTGGCAAATTAGCGCCAGAGTTCTATTACGCATTGGTGACCATGCACGGTACTATCATCGTTTTCTTTGTACTGACAGCAGGCTTAAGCGGTACTTTCAGTAACTTGCTGATACCCTTGCAATTGGGAGCACGTGACATGGCATCCCCACTGTTGAACATGATGTCCTACTGGTTCTTCTTCATGGCCAGTATCGTTATGTTCTACTCCTTGTTCCTTAGCACAGGGCCATTCTCTGGTGGCTGGGTTGCATATCCTCCGTTGAGTGCATTGGAACAAGCCTCGGATGGTTCTGGCGCAGGTATGACGCTTTGGATAATTAGCCTTGTTTTGTTTGTGATTTCGGTAGGTTTGGGGGGTATCAATTATGTTACCACTGTCCTTAACCTTCGCACAAAGGGCATGAGCATGTGGCGTATGCCTTTAACGATTTGGGCATTCTTTGTAACTGCCATCCTCGGCCTTCTTTCTTTTCCGGTATTGGTTTCCGGCTTCTTGCTACTTATGGCTGACAGGAGTTTAGGTACCAGTTTTTACTTGAGCGAGATTTTTATCGGTGGCCAACAGCTTGAGCACGTTGGAGGTAGCCCGATTCTGTACCAGCACTTGTTCTGGTTCTTGGGTCACCCTGAGGTTTATATTATCATTTTACCAGCGATGGGACTTACTTCGGAAGTGTTATCAGTTCACTGCCGCAAACCCATTTTCGGATACAAGGCGATGGTTTATTCCATCTTAGCCATTGGGTTCCTTTCGTTTATTGTTTGGGCGCACCACATGTTCATGTCAGGTGTTAACCCATTCATTTCCAACTTCTTCGTCATCTTCACGCTCATCATTGCAGTACCTTCAGCGGTAAAAGTATTTAACTGGATTACTACCATTTACAAATCGAACTTACGATACAATGCTGCATCCATGTTTGCAATAGGCTTCGTATCCATGTTCATATCAGGTGGTTTGACTGGC
The DNA here is from genome assembly GCA_022841745.1 of Saprospiraceae bacterium. Classification (GTDB taxonomy): domain Bacteria; phylum Bacteroidota; class Bacteroidia; order Chitinophagales; family Saprospiraceae; genus UBA6168. Next base: position 128,056 of record JALHQW010000017.1, read on the forward strand.
ATTTTCCTAGGAAACTCTGCCATAGACATCCAGATGCACGACACCTATTTTGTTGTAGCTCACTTCCACATTGTAATGGGGGTTGCAGCATTCTTTGGCATGTTCGCTGGGGTTTACCACTGGTATCCAAAAATGTTTGGGCGCTACATGAATGAGACGATGGGTAAACTTCACTTCTGGGGTACATTGATAGGGGCTTATGCCATCTTCTGGCCAATGCACTATCTTGGCATGGCAGGTGTACCACGCCGTTATTATCAATTCAGCAATTTTGACACATTCAGTCATTTCTCTGAAATGAACCAGTTCATCACGATTGCTGCAATTGTTACTTTCGGTTTCCAAGTGTTGATGTTCGTGAACTTCTTTTACAGCATCTGGAAAGGCAAAAAAGTTACGACTAAAAATCCTTGGGGCGCCTCCACCCTTGAGTGGACAACACCCATAAATGCTGGACACGGTAACTGGCCAGGCAAATTGCCAACAGTTCACCGTTGGGCCTATGATTATGGTAAGAATGGCGAAGAAGTGATAAATCAAGTGGAGCCAATGAGAGATGGTGAAACTGAAGACCATTAAGCCAATGAGAGATGGTGAACGAACAATTAAGACTTGTTCGTGATTTTTGGTAGTTTCTTTAATAATAACTTGATTAACAAACGATTAAGTGGATTATAAAACGAAGGCAGCAACTTCAACTCCCCTGAGATTGGTTTCTCAAAAGGCGAGAGACTATGGTGAGTTGGTAAAGTTCAAGCTGTCATTGACAGTCGTTTACTCGGCCATCATGGCATACTTGATAGCAGCAACCGGGGATGTGAATTGGCTAGAAGTGTTGATTCTTTCCTTAGGCGGTTTTTGTGTGGCAGGTGCAGCGAATGCGCTGAACCAAGTACTCGAAAGGGACTTTGACAAATTGATGAAGCGTACCGCCAACCGCCCCTTGGCTACTGGTAGAATGACTGTTTCAGATGCAGTTTTGGCTGCTGGCATTCTTAGCATTGTTGGCTTGATGTTGCTGGCAACATTCAATCCTTGGGCTTCTTTTTTTGGAGTGATTGCCCTATTGAGCTATGCCTTCCTGTACACGCCCATGAAGCGGATTTCGCCCTCGGCCATTGCAGTGGGCGCCTTGCCGGGCGCCTTGCCGATGCTGATTGGATGTGTTGCGTTTCAAGGAGAACTGACTTCGTTGGCATTGTCATTGTTCATGCTGCAGTTTTTTTGGCAGTTCCCTCATTTCGGAGCAATCAGTTGGCTTGGCTTTGAGGACTATCAAAAAGCAGGTTTCAAATTTGTCGTTGATAAGGATGGAAAACAAGACAGGAATATTGGGCTACAAGCTGTGTTTTATGCACTTTGCCTTATACCAGTCGGTTTAATGCCTTATTTTACTGCTGTGACTGGTGTAATATCTGGCGTAGTAGTAACCATTTTAGCCTTGGTATATGCTTGGTTTGGATGGAACCTTTATCATAAGAACGACCGGAAAGCGGCCCTGCAACTAATGTTTTTCTCATTTTTTTATTTACCACTGGCATTGACTGCCTTGTGGATTGACAAAATCTGAAAATGGATTTGAGCATAAATGAAAGTGTAGGTAGGAACAAAATCCATCCGCATAAATTTGCGGTTTGGGTAGGTTGCGGCTCCATCTTGATGATGTTCGCATCCCTGACAAGTGCCTATGTCGTTCGCCAATCGGCAGGCAATTGGTTGGAGTTTAGTTTGCCGAATATATTTAAGGTCAGCACGGTGGTAATCCTCCTTAGCAGCCTGACCCTGCATTTGGCCTATTCCGCCTTCAAAAAGGAAAAAGAGGTGCAATACAAAGGATTGTTGCTGTTGACCTACGTGTTGGCTATGTTGTTCTTTGTATTTCAGTATTTTGGATGGCAGGACTTAGCCGCTTCAGGGGTTCCGTTTACGATAAACCCCTCGGGCGATTTTGTTTACATGATTACTTGGTTCCATGCCGCCCACGTCGTCGGAGGCTTGGCCACCCTAACGGTCGCCCTTATCCATGCTTTTGGGTTAAAGTTCAAGCCGACGCCCAAACGCATACTCAGATTTGAAATGACTTTGACCTATTGGCATTTTGTAGATTTCCTTTGGGTTTATTTGTTCGTATTCTTGACATTGTATCGCTGAAAGGTAGTTAAATTGTTGAATTGTCAAATTGTTACGTTGCTCGTTCGAACTTTACAACATCTTGGCTAGTAAGCAATTTAACAATCCAACAATTCAACCATCAAACAATCCAGCAATTTTTAACAATATGGCTTCTACAGCAGTTTTAGAGCATGGCCACGAAACAGAGCAGGAACTCTGGTCTGGTGGTAAAGAACCGTTCAAAGCAAGCTACGGCAAGCTGATGATGTGGTATTTCCTGGTAACGGATGCTTTTACTTTTTCGGGATTCCTAATCGCCTATGGGGCGCTGCGCTTTAGCAGCGATACGTGGCCCGTGGCCGATTTTGTTTTCAACAAAGTTCCGTTTTACCACGGCGACACACCTTGGCCGCTTGTTTTCGTGACTTTTATGACCTTCGTGCTCATTGCCAGTTCTGTGACAATGGTGCGTGCCGTTCAAGAAGGTCATCGCAACAACAAAAGTGGGGTGGTACTATGGATGTTTCTGACCATTCTCGGTGGAGCCACATTCCTTGGTTGCCAAGCATGGGAGTGGACCACCATGATCAAAGAAGAAGGGGTCTCCATCTTCACAAATCCATTCTCAACACATTTGGAAGATGGTCAGTACCTAAGCGAGCAGGAATTGGTAGCTCAAGGTTATACCAAGACTGAGGCTGATATTCATGGTGCAAAGTCCACCTATTATTTGCCAAAAGGTGCTGCCGATATTGAAGACAATCGGTATTTTGTGAAATCAACTCACAGTGGCAAATCAATGGCAGGAGAAGCTATCGTGGCTGGCAAACCCTATTTGATTACCATTAACCATAGTACCCATCAATATGAACATGCTGCCTACAAGACCGCTGGCGGTAGCGTTCAGAAGGAAGGTTTCGGCCCAAAGGCTTTTGGTGCGCTTTTCTTTTTCATCACTGGATTCCACGGATTCCACGTATTCTCCGGAGTTATTTTCTTAACGATGGTCATGATAAACGCAGCAAGTGGACTCTATGCCCGTAGGAACAACAACTATGAGATGGTGGAGAAAATCGGCCTTTATTGGCACTTCGTGGACCTTGTTTGGGTCTTCGTTTTCTTGGTGTTCTATCTCCTTTAATCCTAATTATTCAACAAAAAAGAATTTAAAATTTCGAAGATATGGATGCTCACATGAGTTATGATGACCAGAAAAAACTGGTAGTGAAGGGCTTGAAACTACTCGGAGCCATTACGTTCATTGAAGTGTTGATCGCCTTGTTGGCCAAAGGCTATCTAATCCCAGGAGTTGAATTCAAAGGATTCATGCACTATATTTACATGTTTATCATGGTCGCCTTCAGTGTTTACAAAGCCTATTTTATCATTTACAACTTCATGCACATGGGGCACGAGGTTCAAGCTTTGCGCTGGAGCGTCTTGTTGCCGATGTTGCTGTTGGTTTGGGCTATCATTGCCTTTTTTCAAGAAGGTGCCTCTTGGGGTGCAAGGCGTAACCAAATTGAGCAGAAGGACATGGAGGAGGTCAATAAAAAACCCGCCACAGGCAGTCTCGATTATGACGAACTGACGGCTAAGATCCTGATTTAAAAGTCAAAAAGGCGAGACCGCAACGGTTCTCGCCTTTTTCATTTTAACCTAACTGTTTAGTTGGGATGGGAGAGAAAACATCATTTTTATCTCCTCTCTCAGATTTAGGGTATTGTGGAATATCGGCCCTAAGCTAAAGAGTGAATTGCAAGCATAAAATGGACAATATCGAAGAAGTTAAACCGGCCAATAAATTCTGGCGTGCGGTGGTTTTTGCCGTGCTTTTTATACTGCCGATTGGCTCTGTGTACTATTTATACAAAGGCCGTGCGCATTCCAGGACCGCAAAGGCAGAATTGGAAAACTTAGGCAAGGTAGATGGGTTCAATTTGATGAATCAGCAGAACCAGGCCATTACGCCAAAAGGTTTACACGGCAAGGTGACTATCGTGAATTTCTTGCCCGGTGACCTGTCAAAGGCTAAACCGCTAACCGACAGAATTGCACAAGTTCATCAAAGCTTTGACGATTCGGATGATATTATTTTCCTATCCTTTTTAGTTAGGGATTCTTCAAAGAATTTGCTCCAAACTGCGAAGGAACTTGGAATCGAAGATCATGATCAGTGGTATTTGTTGGGCACCTCCCAAGAGGAATGGAAGCGACTTTCAACGGAGGTCTATCATTTGCCCAATGGAGAAAATGGGGTTGCCATGGCTGATACCAGTCTTCAAATAAGGAAACTATACGACATCAATAGCAACCAACAGATGGGGCGCATGATTGAGCATGTCGCAAAGGTCGTCCCTAAACAAAAGCGGCGTTGACCTGTTTTTTGCAAAAAAAATCATAGCATGAGTATAAAACAATCTGACTTGGTTTTGGAGAAAAAGCTAAACCGCATTGCATGGGTTATCACGGCAGTTGTCCTTTTGCTGGTTAGTTTGATGCACCGAATTCATTTCGAGACAAGCGTTGATTTTAGTTTTTTGCCAGCTGTCTATTCTGCAATGAATGCCTTGACGGCTGTGATTTTGGTGGCTGGCTTGTATTTCATCAAAAACAAACAGCCAGAAAAGCATGAAAAAGCAATGACGGCTGCAGTAATTACCTCAGTTCTTTTTCTGCTAGGGTATGTCATCTACCATACTACCAATGCCGATACCAAATTTGGTGGTGAGGGATGGATACGTCCGGTTTATTTTTTCTTGCTAATTTCGCATATCATCCTTGCTGCTGTCATTTTCCCGTTCATCCTGTTTACGTATATAAGGGCGTTCACAGGGCAGTTCGCTAGACATCGGAAAATGGCAAGGTGGGTGTATTGGCTTTGGCTCTACGTCGCCGTGACCGGCCCCATTCTGTATCTGATGATAAAGCCGTATTATAATTGACAACTGATATTTTAAAAGGAGGTTGTTTTGGGGGATTTCAAAATATTTCCCATTGACACTTTCCCCCCAAATTATTTCTAAATAATGCACCGCATGAAAAAATTGGTAGCAAGAATCGCTTTAGTTTTTTTGGTGGCTATAATGGCACTACCAACAGTCGAAGCTCAATGCCCTATGTGCAAAATGGGGGCTGAAAGCAACCTGAAGAACGGTGGAACTGCTGGAAATGGCCTGAACACTGGTATACTCTACATGTTGGCAATGCCATACCTGCTTGTTGCAACCATTGGGTTTGTGTGGTACAAAAACCGCAAAAAAGAAAGTGAACTGCCCGATGCTTAATTTCGGGTTGATGCATTCTTCGAACGTTCAGCCATCCACAGCAAGAAGGCGATCAAGGCACCTATGATTGCCGCAGATCCAAGTATCCCAAATATCAGCCCATACTTGGTCACTCCACCAATAGCCAAAAGTATGATTGACAATAGCAATAATACCAAGCTGGTCATCAACTTACCAGTGGGCATGGATATGGAGAAAAATTTCAACAATTTGTAACCCCGCTCCTTTAGCATTTTCCTTTTCTCGCCAATGTTTTTTTTGAAGTTTACCCATTTTTGTTTGAAGTCCTGCTTGTTTGAAGCATCTTGTACTGTGTTACTAGTTCTGCTGGGAGTGGTGTGTTTAGCTACTGCTGATTCGCCAAACACGGGAATCAAAAATAGCATGGCTACTAAAAAGGACTGCCTTAGAATGATTTTCATAAAACTGTAAATGGTTTGGACGTAAGCTGGCTTTCCGTTCAGAAATATCTTTCAAAATAATCAACAACCCGTTCGTCGGTCATGATATCGCTCGGCTTTAACTGCTTTTTCAGCACGATTCCCTCAAGCGTACGACATCGACTCAAGGCGACATAGGTCTGACCGAATTCAAACGCTCCCAAATCCATGTCAATTATAACCTTGTCAAAAGTTTTTCCCTGGGATTTGTGAATGGTCACCGCCCAAGCCAGCCTCAAAGGATACTGCTCAAATATGCCAACAACCTCAGCTTCAATTTCATCGGGATTTTCTTTGCCGGGGCGGTATCGGATAATTTCCCATTTGGAAGGTAAAACAGTAATGACTTTTGGGGTGCCCCGTTCATCGGTATATACCTTGATGCCTTCCTCGTCAAAATTGGTTACTTTGCCAATAGTGCCGTTCACGTAGTTGCCATCCACGTCGTTTTTGATGAACATGACCTGTGCACCCACCTTCAGCCTCAATTCCATTTCCGTTGGGTATTGCTTTGGGTCGAATTCACCCTGGATTTTAGCCAAGAAGGATTCTTCCACGCCTTCCAGCCGAGTCAGTTCTATGGAATTGATCCGATTGACTTTTTCATTGCGGGTTGCCAATGTTATGAAGGAAGGGGCAGCCTCGAAATCGGGCAGGTAGCGTTGGTTTAGGTCCTCTAAATCCTCCCAATCTGCTGCATTATGCCTCACTGCCTCCAGCAGCCGGAGGAAATGGCGCTCTTCCTGCCGATAAACTTTGCGAAGCTCCATTTTTTCATAAACAAAATCCCGCAGCACGTGGGCCGAAAAGAAATAAGGGGTGTCGTAAGTCATTTCGAGGTGGCGGCGCTCCTCCTCGTTGGCCACCACGGGCGGCAATTGGAACAAATCGCCGATGAACGCCATCTGAACACCCCCAAATGGGAGCGGACTGTCACGGTTCAAACGCAAGGAACGGTCAATCGCATCCAGCATGTCGGCCCTCACCATGCTGATTTCATCAATGACCATAACCTCGATTCGGTTGAACCACTTTTTGGTAAAGCTCTTTGAAATATCCTTGGCCTGAAGCAGCCGGGGGGGGAAGCCAAAAAACGAATGGATGGTTTGCCCTTGGACATTTAAGGCTGCTATGCCCGTGGGTGCCAGCACTACGGTCTTCTTCCGGGTAGTACCCCTGAACAACTGCAAAAGTGTACTCTTGCCCGTACCTGCCTTCCCGGTCAGGAAAAGGCTTTGCCTTGTTTTTTCCAAAACATCAAGGGCATAGCGGAAGCCTTCATTGAGTTCGAGTGGTGCTTTGTCAATCATAAACTGTGCAATTAGGCAAAGATAAGGATTGACGGCTTAAGCTTGCTGACAATGTAAAACAGTCTTTGGCACCAAGTCCAAAGACCGTTTTCCGTTGGTTGTTTTTAAATTACTGGCCGCTGTTGTTGGCGCACAACTGCTACAATGGATCACGACGTCCTATTTTTGGTTTTCCTCTCATTAGACTGCCGAGTTGCTTAGGAACGGTTTTAAAATAAAGTAACACATCAGGCAGCGATGCGGTACGAAAGCTCCGGGATTTCAGGATGCTTTTGTATTCGTGAAAAGTCTATTTTTTCCTTTTTCGTTTTGATG
>JALHQW010000018.1:0-6769 GCA_022841745.1 Saprospiraceae bacterium
CAAATTGATTTTTTGCTGAGGCAAAAAATCAATTTGCCGCCCCTTCAAGTAGTCCCGCCTAACGGCGATACAGCGACATATTTAAGTCATTTTAACTTCACCTACCAGTTTCTGCAAGGTCTCTTTAGCATCGCCAAAAAGCATTTTGGTTTTGTTATGGAAGAACAGCGGGTTCTCGATACCGGCATAGCCTGAACGCATGCTCCGCTTCATGACGATGATGTTTTTGGCGTCCCAAACTTCGATGACAGGCATGCCGAAAATTGGGCTGCCGGGATCGTCTTTAGCACTGGGGTTCACCACATCGTTGGCACCAACCACGATGACCACGTCCGTACTGTTCATCATGCCATTGGCGTCTTCCATTTCAACGAGTTTTGGATAAGGCACATCGGCCTCTGCCAACAGGACGTTCATGTGGCCGGGCATACGGCCTGCCACGGGGTGGATGGCATAATACACCTCAACGCCCTTTGCCTCCAACTGTTTTTCTAAATCATGGCAGATATGTTGCGCTTGCGCAACGGCCAAACCATAGCCTGGCACAATGCACACTTTGTTGGCATAGGAACAAAGTATGGCGGCATCGGTAAGATTGATTTCCTTCACTACTTGGTCTCCAGCGGCCAAACCAGCCGATGTTCCACCACCACCAAACGAGCCGATGATCACGTTCAGCAAGGAGCGGTTCATTGCCTTACACATCAGTACCGTGAGGATGGTACCCGCAGATCCCACCAAAATACCACCTGTGAGCATGACCTGATTGTGGTACAAGAAGCCGCCAAAAGCAGCTGCCATGCCCGTTAGGGAATTGAGCAGGGAGATGACCACTGGCATGTCCGCCCCGCCGATTGGCATGACGAAGAGCACGCCATACAAAAGGCTTAAAACCAACAAAATCCAAAGTACCGATGGCCCAAAGGTGGTTGGCGAGGTGACTGCAATCACCAATACTCCAATGATGACGCCTAATAGCAGCAAATTGAAAACCGTGAGCCATTTGGCAGAAAAGTCCTTGATTTTTTCATCCAATTTGCCAAATGCAATCATACTGCCGCTGAACGACACACTACCGATAATGAGGCCTAGGAAAACCACTAACAGGTACATCGCATCGCCGTCAGGATGGGAATGGTATTCTACAATGGAAATAATGGCAGCACAGGCACCGCCCATCCCATTGAAGAGTGAGACCATCTGCGGCATGGCAGTCATTTTCACCCGCATGGCCGCCATCCAGCCGACGACCGTACCAAGGGTAACAGCCAGCACTATCCAGCCAATATTGCCGATGCGCGCTCCATTGTGCTCATGGAAAAGAATAGTGCCCAAAATGGCAAGCCCCATGCCAGCTGCCGCCAACAGGTTGCCCTGCCGAGCTGATTCGGGGTGGCTCAGTTTTTTTAAACCCACCACAAAAGTGATGGAGCCAATGAGGTAGGAAAGTTCAAGGAGAAAAGAAGTCATTGTTCCGTGATTCGTGATTGGTGATTGGTGATTCGTAACTCGTCATTCTAAACCTGTAAGTCGGGCATGGAATCACGAGTCACGAATCACCAATCACGAATCACTTTTTCTTTTTAAACATTTCAAGCATGCGATTTGTGACGACAAAGCCACCGACCACGTTCAGGGTGCCAAGCACCACGGCCAAAAAGCCCAAGGTTAGTGCCAGGTAGTCGTCGCTTTTTGCATGGCCCATGACGATGATGGCCCCAATAATGACCACGCCGTGAATCGCATTCGCACCTGACATCAAGGGCGTGTGAAGGATGGCAGGCACGTTGGAAATCACCTCAATGCCTAAAAATATTGACAGCACCACGATATAGACCATGTGCTGGTTTTCTAGAAAAAAACTGGCTAATGCATCCATTTGAAAGGATTGAAGGATTGAAGGATTGAAGGATTGAAGGATTAAGCAATGGCCATGAGGCTTTTCAGCCTTGGGCTGATGACCTCGCCTTGGTGTGTGATACAAGTGCCTTGTACGATGTCGTCCTCGAAATTGAGCACTACTTCGCCTTTGGGTGAAAGTATTTTGAGGAAGTTCAACACGTTTTTGCTGAACATCGCACTGGCATCCCTTGGCACAGAGGCTGGCAGGCTTGAGTTGCCGATAATCTTTACACCATTATAAATGAGGGTCTTGCCGTTCTCTGTTACCTCGCAGTTTCCACCGGAGCTGGCTGCCAGATCAATGACAACCGAACCGGGTTTCATGGCTTCCACAGTTGCTTTGCGGAGCAAAACGGGCGCCTGCCGACCCGGAATCTGCGCCGTACAAATCACCACATCGGCCATGCTGGCGTGCTTGTGGACGGCATCGGCCTGTCGTTGCTTGAACTCATCAGATTGCTCAATGGCATATCCCCCGGCAGCTGCGCTTTCCTGGGCACCCTCCACATCCACAAATTTGGCACCGAGGCTAAGCACCTCTTCCTTGGCCGCTGTCCTAACGTCAAAAGCCTCCACGACTGCGCCAAGCCGCTTTGCAGTGGCAATAGCTTGAAGGCCGGCTACCCCTGCACCCAATATGAGCACTTTGGCAGGCTTGATGGTGCCAGCAGCCGTCATAAACATGGGGAAAAATCCAGTGAATTCTGTAGCTGCCAACAGGACTGCCTTGTAGCCTGCCACAGTCGCCATACTTGAAAGCACATCAGCGGCTTGGGCACGGGTAGTGCGGGGAAGCATATCCAAGCTGAATGCAGTGATTTTTCCAGCCAATAACGGCGTTGTCACTTCCCGGTTGGTCAGTGGGTTATATTGGCCAAGGATCATTTGACCAGCCTTGAGTTGGCTGGTTTGTGAACCTGTAAGTGGATTGATTTTGACGATCAGGTCAGCTTTGGCAAGCACGTCGGACTCCGTGGAGACTTGGGCGCCTTGCGCAGCGTAGTCTGCGTCACGATAGCCTGCCCGCTCGCCAGCACCTGCCTCAAAATGTACTTCCTTAACACCAAGCTTCAACAGGGCCGCTGCCGTTTCAGGGATAACAGACACCCGGTTGTCGGTGCTGTCTTCTTTCAAAATGCCTAAAATCATAATATTTCAAGGTATGCTTAAATGGGAAATTGAGGTTTTTCAAAATCGGGGCTGAAATTAGGTCGAAATTGCAAACTTGGAACTTTCAAGGCATTTTTCTTTTGCATTTTGCAATAAGAATTACCAGCTAGGTTAACAAAAAAGGCTCAAGCAGCTAAATGCCACTTGAACCTTTTACGGAACGTGCTTGAAAATGTTATTTCTTCACTCCGAGTTCATTCCAAACATAAGCTTCCACAAGCTTGCCGTCGGCCTCATTCAGCTTGGCCTTGTCCGTAATCATTGGTGCCAAAACCTGGTTCCAACGCTCAACTGATTTGGACTTGACATCAAATGCTGGATGGCACTTGCCGCATTTTTCCATGTAGAGCGTTTTGCCAGATGCAAGGTCACCAGATGACACCTTAGAGGCCGATTTTACGCCGCAAGCATAGAGGGCTACCATCAGACAGAAAACGAGAAATAGATTTTTTTTCATAATTATAAACGGTTGGTGAATAAAGTTTTAATTGAATAGCGGCCAATGAAGTAACCGGATTACCGATGGAAACTCTGGCTTATGAATTTCAGCACATCAGGCAGGGCAGTGCGCCAGTAAGTCCAATCATGCACCCCGTCCCTTACCCGGAACTCGTGGGGAATTTCCTTCTTTTTCATTTCAAGATGTAGCGCCATATTACCCTCAATCAAAAAATCGTCATCGCCGCAGTCAATATAGTATTTGACTTTTTTAAGTTCATCCACATTCCCGCTCTTTACAATTTCGATGCCGCTGTAAGATTTCATGTGCGGAGTTAGCCGGTCTGCCGCTTTTAAGTCCTTCCCATAAAGGTCAGCAAAGTAATTGGCCCAAACATCATCTGGCGTTTTGACTACCTCCCCTTCCGTCCAAAATGCCCCACTAAGTGGTGCACAGGCTGAAAAGAGGTCTGGGTGGCGGGTGGCCATCAAAAAGCTGCCATGCCCGCCCATCGAAAGCCCAGCTACTGCTCTAAACTCCCTGGTTGGTCGGGTTCTGAATCCAGCGTCAATATGCGGAATCAGCTCTTTGATGAAAAAGTCCTCGTATTTCACCTTGCCGTCGTAACTGTTGATATACCAAGAAACTCCCGCATCGGGCATGACGATAATCATTGGGGTGGACTCACCTTCGGCGATGGCCTTATCTGAAATGTGCTGAGCTTCGCCAAACTGCGTCCAGCCAGTTTCATCATCACTGTAGCCGTGCAACAGGTAAAGCACAGGGTAGCGGCGATTAGTGGCATCATAGCCTGTAGGCAGATAAATGCAATATTCAACGTCTTTCCCCAAGACAACACTCTTGACCTTGAGGCTTTCCCTAAGAATACTCTGTTGGGCATTAGCCAATGCGAAACCAAGCACCGAAACCACTAATATTAGAACACGCATAGCTTATTTTTTTGCTAAGGAAAACAACTTGTTACTACTGCGGCTCACCAATAGATGTTCGCCACAAACTTGAGGATGAAACCCGAAAAACCAACGATTTGCCAATAAATAATTCGTAAAAGATTTGTAAATGCGAATTAGTACAAAAATTGGTGTGCCCTACTTAGTTCCAACCCTTCTCCTTTGAAAGGCCGATTCGCTTTCCTAGCCATTTCCCAATTCTAAATTTCGGCTACCAATAATCTATCTTTCGTATAAAATAACAAGCGAAAAGCCCTCGATTTGGCATATTTGCGGAGTGTTTGAACCAATTAAAACAACTAATTTACCATGTCAAATCACGAGATTGATTACAAGCTCTACGGCGAAGAGATGCAGTTCGTCGAGATTGAATTGGATCCCCAGGAATCAGTCATCGCCGAAAGCGGCAGCTTTATGATGATGGATGCCGATGTCACCATGCAAACCATATTTGGCGATGGCTCACAGCAGCAAACTGGCTTGTTTGGAAAACTGCTCAGTGCAGGAAAACGCATACTCACAGGTGAAAGCTTGTTCATGACGGCTTTTACCAATGTTGGGTTGGGCAAGAAACGGGTCAGCTTTGCAGCACCCTATTCCGGAAAAATCCTTGCGCTCGACCTTAGCAATTTGGGCGGCAAGGTGATTTGCCAAAAAGACGCTTTCTTATGCGCCGCAAAAGGGGTTGTGGTAGGCATTGAATTCCAGCGCAAGCTTGGCACTGGCTTGTTTGGCGGCGAGGGATTCATCATGCAAAAATTGGAGGGCGATGGCATGGCCTTCGTTCACGCAGGCGGTATGGTCGTTGAAAAAACGCTGGGCGTTGGCGACATACTCAAGATTGATACAGGCTGCGTCGTGGCATACACCCAGTCCGTTGACTTTGACATCGAGTTCGTGGGTGGCGTGAAAAACACCATCTTCGGTGGCGAAGGGTTGTTCTTTGCTACGCTTCGGGGGCCAGGCAAGGTTTGGATCCAGTCACTCCCCATCAGTCGCTTGGCCGACCGCATTATCCGCTACGGGGGTGCTGGAAGGCAGCGTGAGCAAGGCGGCCCGCTCGGCAATCTGGGCAACCTTTTGGATGGGGATGGGTTTTGAGCAGGCTTGACCCTGTATGCTTTTCTAGCTATCCTCTTATTCATGGCGACAAGGACGGGGGAAACTTCCATGGTTTCTCAACGGACAATGAAAAAGTAACAACAGTTGTCGAAAAATAGGTTTAAAGGAAAGGAAGTCGACTGAGTTGAAATAAAGTAGCTTTTCAATTTGGTTACGCCATAGCTTATACCAGAAATAAAAAAGGAGTTATGCAATACTGCATAACTCCTTGACAATCAATAAGTCGGGGTATCAGGATTCGAACCTGAGGCCCTCCCGACCCAAGGTCGGGATGCGCTAACCGGACTACCCTTTCCTGTATTTTTCCACAAGTGCCAATATCACCTTTCGGCTTTTCGCACTTTTTATCGCCATCTCCTTCTTCCTCGCCTCGCTCAAGGTCAGGTATTGCTGCGTGTAAACTATATCCCAATCTTTTGCTTTAGCTGTAAACCCATTATGGTTGGTCAAGTGCTTGGCTAATCGTTCTTCAACCGCTTTGTCAGTTGATCCAACATAGTATTTGTCCAAAGACTTTGAATAGAGGATGTAAACATAAGGCATGACACAATTCAAGATTCGTGAAACAAAAAAGGAGCTGCATTTGCATGCAACTCCTATTTGAATAAGTGTCGGGGTATCAGGATTCGAACCTGAGGCCCTCCCGACCCAAGGTCGGGATGCGCTAACCGGACTACCCTTTCCTGTATTTTTCCACAAGTGCCAATATCACCTTTCGGCTTTTCGCACTTTTTATCGCCATCTCCTTCTTCCTCGCCTCGCTCAAGGTCAGGTATTGCTGCGTGTAAACTATATCCCAATCTTTTGCTTTAGCTGTAAACCCATTATGGTTGGTCAAGTGCTTGGCTAATCGTTCTTCAACCGCTTTGTCAGTTGATCCAACATAGTATTTGTCCAAAGACTTTGAATAGAGGATGTAAACATAAGGCATGACACAATTCAAGATTCGTGAAACAAAAAAGGAGCTGCATTTGCATGCAACTCCTATTTGAATAAGTGTCGGGGTATCAGGATTCGAACCTGAGGCCCCCTGCTCCCAAAGCAGGTGCGCTAACCGGACTGCGCTACACCCCGTACTTTTTTTTCTTGGCTTGGGAGAACCCTGTGGCTCTCCCGACCCTTCGGGATGCGCTAACCGGACTGCGCTACACCCCGTACTTTTTTT
>JALHQW010000018.1:6869-129986 GCA_022841745.1 Saprospiraceae bacterium
CGTACTTTTTTTTCTTGGCTTGGGAGAACCCTGTGGCTCTCCCGACCCTTCGGGATGCGCTAACCGGACTGCGCTACACCCCGTACTTTTTTTTTCTTGGCTTGGGAGAACCCTGTGGCCCTCCCGACCCTTCGGGATGCGCTAACCGGACTGCGCTACACCCCATTTAAGTTGGTAGTTTACAGTAGTTGCAAACGTTAATTTGTACTGACTGCAAACTGCCGATTGTTGACTGCCAACTCTTTAGAAGGCGGTGAGACCGGGATTCGAACCCGGGGTACCAGTTTCCCAGTACGACAGTTTAGCAAACTGTTGGTTTCAGCCACTCACCCATCTCACCTGTGGGTTTTGCCGAAGCGGGTGCAAAGGTACGCCCCCTTTTCAAAAAACCAAATCTCAGATTAAATTTTTTGAATTATTTTTGGCACGATGGAAAAACCCCGCTCAACTACTTTTCGTTCAGCGTCAAACGAATTTTTTTCTCCAGTTCAGCAACGGTATCCTTGAAAACGAGGTCAGTCTCCATCAAGTCTTGTACGGTCTTGATGGAATAGATGACAGTGCTGTGGTCTCGCCCGCCAAACATTTCACCTATATTTTTCAAGGATTTGTCCGTTAGGTTTTTGGCGAGGTACATTGATAGCTGCCTTGCAATTACGATTTGGCGCTTACGGGTCTTGCCACCGAGTTTGTCCACGGGCAAATCAAAATGGTCGGCCACCAGGTTCTTGATGAACTCCAATGTGATTTCCTTATTGATTTGGGTGACAAAATTTTTAACCACCTCTTTCGCCAAGTCAACGTCAATCTCCCGGCGGTTGAGCGACGATTGTGCGATGACCGAGACCAGCACACCTTCCAGCTCACGGATGTTGTTCTGGATGTGGTAACAGATGAACTCCACCACACTGTTGGGAAGCTCAACGCCTTCCCGGTTCATCTTGGACTCCAGGATGGCTACCCTCGTCTCGAAGTCAGGCACTTGGAGGTCAGCAGAAAGCCCCCATTTGAAACGGGAAATCAGGCGCTCCTCCATACCGTCCAAATCTTTCGGCGGTCGGTCGGATGTAAGGATGATTTGTTTGCCGCCTTGGTGCAACTGATTGAAGATGTGGAAGAAAATCTCCTGGGTCTTCTGTTTGTTGGCCAAGAACTGGATGTCGTCCACGATGAGCACGTCCACCATTTGGTAGAAGTTCACAAAATCGTTGACGGCGTTGTTCTTGATGGAGTCAATGATTTGGCCCGTGAATTTTTCTGAAGAAACATACAAGACCGACTTGCCTTCGTGCAGTCTGAGCACTTCGTTGCCAACGGCGTGGGCAAGATGCGTTTTGCCCAAGCCCACATCGCCAAAAATCACCAAGGGGTTAAAAGCCGTGCCACCGGGCTTTTTGGCTACTGCATGGCCAGCAGAACGGGCCAAGCGATTGCAGTCGCCTTCTATAAAGGTACCAAACGTGTAGTTTGGATTGAGTTGTGATTCAATCTTTAGTTTTTTGATACCGGGTATTACAAATGGGTTCTTGATGCTTGTCGTATCAATGCTGCCGGGGCTGATATTGTTTGCCGGGGCGACATGGGTGGTCACATTCGTTTCAGGGGACTTCGTGGCATCCTCACTCCTTGATTGGCGCATACCGGGTGAAAGAATCTGGTACTCCAAACGACCTTTGTCGCCAAGCTCCTTGCGGATGGACATTTTCAACAGCGAGACATAATGCTCCTCTAACCATTCATAAAAAAACTTGTTGGGCACTTGTATTGTAAGTGCATTGTTTTCAAGTCGGATGGGTCGAATAGGCTCAAACCAAGTCTTGAAACTCTGTCCGTTCACGTTCCTTCGTATGACGTGCAGACAACTATCCCATACCTTTACGCAATCCTTTACCATTCTCCAAATATGTTGGAAGTTAAAAATTAAGGTTTCAGTTCCCGTCCTTTTCGGGCAAAAATAGTATCAGTAAATCAGGAAGTGACTCTAAGTGAATGCTCTGGGCACTTGGAAGCAATTACGATCTTTTATAAAAAACACCGTCATGCGTCTTTGATTGGAGAGGTGCAAAGGTGTGTAAATTCCATCAATACAGCCACGCTATTTTCGATTTTTTTTTTCATTTTTTTTGAAAAAAAATGACCAGAAAAAGCTGCAAAATCATAAACGGCTCAAAATCAAAGAGATAGCTTATAAATAACATAACTATCTGATAATCAAATATTTAAAAACCCGCCCATTGATAATCAGCAAGTTATGAACGGGTATTTACATCAACAATGAGGCCTCCTTCTTGATGGCAGATAAGGCGGTGTTGAGCGAGTTGGCCGATTGGCTCTCAGACTGAGATAAAAGTACCCCGGCAAGCTCCTTTGAAGAGCCCCTTGGATCCACTTGTTCGTACAATCCATTTATGTCGAGCACGGTGTTGTCCCTGGCAATTTTGATGATTTGCCAAAGTTGCTCACTCACGTAAACTTGTTGTGTGATATTGTATTCAAACTCCTGCTGAATGGTTATCAGCATGGCCATGCGAAGTGCTGCATTTGTCTGTTCCTCCTCCCGGAGCCGCAACATCAGGCTGGGCACAGCAATCCTTTCACAAAAAAGCGAAAGTCTTTCATAAGCTTGCAACCTTGAAGGGATAGTGGTGCCACTTTGATTCTGCTTGAATTCCAATACCCTTAGCTGGTACTGTTTATCGAGGTAGGTCTTCATCAGGTGATGCACCGTGAAGTAAACGACCAACGCTGGAACCGTAATTTTAATAATCTCAAGTAGGGCTATCAACCAGTTTGACATGGTGTTTGTTTTTCGTTCTTAACGCTTGAATGGCCTTTGGAAACAAGGCCCCGATTTTTTGGGGGCGCAAAGCTACTCGAATCCCTGAATTTGAAAAATCATTTTCCTTGGCGCAACCATTCAACCTTCTGGCTTGTTTTGAGCGAATATTTGTCATTTTTCCCTAATTTTGTGGACAAAAAATTTAAAAATATGTCAACGACCACTGCGGCACTGCCCATCAACCTTACAAATGGCGCCATTGAACAGTTACATTCCATCATGGAAAGCCAAAATATCCCCAACGACCACGGCCTCCGCATTGGGGTAAAAGGTGGTGGGTGCTCCGGTTTTTCTTATGTGTTAGGGTTTGATGCCAAAAAAGACAACGATGATGAGTTTGAGGTGGGCGGCTTGCGCATCCTAATGGAAAAGGCACATGCCATCTATTTATTGGGGATGGAAATTGACTGGGTGGAAGGGCTTGGCAACCGGGGTTTCTCCTTCAATAACCCCAACGCCTCTTCTACCTGTGGTTGTGGCACTTCTTTCTCGGCTTGATTCTAATCGCAGACCTTAAATTTCAAAAGCCCGGAAGGTTTCCCCGCCGGGCTTTTTCGTTGGCCAAAGCCAATAAATGAATACTGGGTGTTCTAACGTAAAGCCGGTTTCAAAAAAACGGTTTTACCCTCAAGCCTACGATTGGGAATCAAAACATACCAATTGGTATTGTTCTGGTGATACGTGACCGATTCGCTTGTAATGAACTAATGGCGGGTAAAAGGAGGTAAAAAATGTCTTCCCGAAAAACTTGTTACCTAAAAGAAATTGTGGAATCATTTCCAACGGGGCCAAAGATACACTTCAAGCCTGACTTTACACCTAATCGCTTGATTTTCAGTAGAAATACCGATTGAGTTAGTACGTATTTTAAATCATCCCCTACCCCAGTGCCTCCTGCGCCTCCATCCATTCCATCATAGCTCCGTCCAGTTCAGCTTTCAACTTAGCATATTCGTCCAGCACCTTTTGGCTATCGGGCCTTTGGTAAAAATCGGACAACGCCATCCGGCTTTCAATGTCTGAGATTTTGGCTTCCAACTGTTCTACTTTTTTCTCAGCAGTGGCAATGGTTCGCTGCATGGCTTTTCGCTCGTCATTGTTTAGGGCTTTTTGCTGCGCAACGACAGTAGAGGATTTGGTTGCCAATTCGACATCCCTCATATTGTCCAACTTCCGTTTTTCAAGGAAATAGTTTACGTCCCCAAGGTAGGTGTGCAGTTTTTTATCCCTGAACTCTACGGTGGTCGTAGTCATTTCTGCCATGAAATCACGGTCGTGGGAAACGACGAGCAAAGTGCCTTCAAATTCATTAATGGCCGCTTTCAGCACCTCCTTCGACAACATGTCCAAGTGGTTGGTAGGCTCGTCCAATACCAAAAAGTTGATGGGGCGCAGCAGCAAGCAGGCCATTGCCAGCCTTGCCCGTTCACCACCCGATAGCACGGATACCTTCTTGTCCTGGTCTTCACCACTAAAAAGGAAGGAACCAAGGACATTGCGCAGCTTCGTCCGCATTTCAGGCGGCGAGTGGTTTTCCATCGTCTCCAGCAGGGTTATTTTTGGATTCAATTCCTCTGCTTGGTTTTGGGCATAGTAGCCGATATGAACATTGTGGCCAATTTTTACCTCGCCCGAAGTGGGTTGCAGGTGGTTCACGATCATTTTCGCCAAAGTTGTCTTGCCCATGCCGTTTTGGCCCACAAACGCTACCCGCTGGCCCCGCTCAAGGGTCAAATCCACATGGTTCAGCACGTTCAGGCTGCCGTAACTTTTCGACAAGTCCTTTACTTCGGCCACAATGACCCCGCTGCGTGGGCAATCTGGCCAGTGAATGTTCATCGTACTTGTGTCCACTTCATCCACCTCGATGCGGTCAATCTTGTCCAACTTTTTTTGCATGGACTGCGCCATGGTGGTCTTGTTGGCCTTGGCCATAAAACGGCTGATGGTCTTTTCCATCTGGTCAATCACCTTTTGCTGGTTGTTGGCGGCGGCAGACATTTTCTCTCGGCGCTCTGCACGCAGCTCCACGTATTTCGAGTAGTTGGCCTTGTAGTCATAGACCTTTCCCAGCTCTATTTCGATGGTTCGTTTGGTGACGTTGTCAAGGAAAGTTTTATCGTGCGAAATGACGACGACCGATCCTTCGTAATTCTGCAAGAACTCTTCCAACCAAATAATGGATTCAATGTCGAGGTGGTTGGTAGGCTCATCCAAGAGTAGGAAGTCGGGGCGCTGTAGCAGCATCTTTGCTAACTCGATACGCATCTGCCAGCCACCACTGAACTCATCGGTGAGGCGTGTAAAGTCACTTTGTTTGAAACCAAGTCCCTTTAAAATCTTCTCGGCCTCGCCCTGGGTATTCACCCCATCCAACAGATGGAAATGGTGGTCGAGGTCGCTCATTTCGGTGAGCAAATCCATGTAGGCATCGCTCTCGTAATCAGTGCGCACCTCCAGTTCCTTGTGGATTTCGGCGAGGCGCTTTTCAATTCGCTTGGTTTCATCAAAAGCCGTCATTGCCTCCTCCATCACGGTCTTGCCTTTTGGGATGCTCATGTCCTGGTGCAAAAAGCCCAGCGTGGAGGCCGTAGGGCGCTGGATATTGCCGTCGTCCGGCCTTATGTTGCCAGCTATGACTTTGAGAAGCGTTGACTTTCCTGCCCCATTCCGGCCAACGAGGCCAATGCGTTCCTTCTCACCTATGGTAAAACTGACTCGGTCGAGCAGGGTACGGTCTCCGTATTTTATGAAAATATTGGCGGCTGATAACATTTTAGATTGCGGATTGCGGATTGCGGATTGCGGCTAATGCCATGATAACCCTTAAATCCGTGGTTTTAACACCGATTCTTTTTTCGGGGCGCAAAGGTAAGCAACCTGTTGTGTCAAATGGCATTCAGGTTTAGTTTTTGAGAAATGAAATCAGAAATAACTATGACTTACCATTTTATTCGAGCTAAAGTTTTATGACCTCCTCAACCCATTCTTCTCGCTCGTTTTTTAAGATTAAAAAATAAGAGCCGCTCGGTAAATGCCCAAAATCAAACGAGTGGCTGCCACTGAATGTAGCATTCATTTGCTTAAAGAAAACCACCTTGCCCTCCAAGTCTTTCAGAAACAGTTGCAGGGCAACAGGTTCATTTATGGTCAACTCCAATTGGAGCTGCTGACTGAATGGATTGGGGCGTATTTGAACTGCTTGAAGTTCAGGGATGCTTATTGCTGAATTCCATGAAACGTAAATGCTATTGGAAATGCCCGAGCAGCCATTGCCGTCGGTTACTTCAACCGTGTAATCCCCCTCCAAAATACCGCCTTCAAATACATTGTAGTTGCTGCTGTTTGCTCCTTGAATGGCAACGCCATTTCTATACCATTGATAACTGGCGAATACGCCGTTCACTTCTAAGATAAACTCATTCCCATTCTGGTTAGCGATGACGGGTAATGGGCTTGAAAATTGTGCTGCCAGAATGAAGTTTTCGATAAACAAACAGCCCTCCACAGTCGTCACAGACACACTGTACTCCCCCGCTGACAGACCAGTGAGGTCAAATCCAATGCTCCCATCGCTCCAGTTTACGCCAGCTACGCCACTGCTCGAATTGATAAGCGTCAAGTGAATACTCCCATCGCTATCGCCTGAACAGAACACACTATTTACCTCCGCTGAAACCGATACAGCATTGGATGAATCCACTACAAAAGTTGCTTCAAAAACACATCCCTCAACACTGCCTACGTTCACGGTGTAAGCACCAGCGGCCAAGTTGGTTCGGTCAAGATCAATGCTTCCATCGCTCCAAATAACAACGAAGGTTGGCACATTTACGGTCAAATCAATGCTGCCATCTGCCTGGCCGAGGCAAGTAATATCTGTTACCTGGCCTGTTACCGAAAAGCTGTTCAAGGAAATCACTTCAAATCCTGTTTCAAAAATGCAGCCTTCAGCACTCGTCAAGGTGACACTGTAACCGCCAGCCGATAAGCCTGTGCGGTCAAAATCCATGTTCCCATCATTCCAAAGGACGGTGGTGGGCGGAGCGCCGGAGCCAACTATTGTCAAGTCAATACTGCCACTTGCCGCCTCAGCACAAGGCACATCAGTCGTTGCTCCGAGCAATGAAATGGAGTTCAAGTTGCCGATCTCAAATGTTTCTTCGATAACACAACCTTCCGCACTTGTTAAGGTCACGCTATATGCGCCAGCCAGCAAACCCGTTCGGTCGGGTTCAGTGCTGCCATCATTCCAAAGGACGGAGGCGGGCGGCGCATTGGAGCCAAGTATCGTCAAGTCAATACTGCCACTTGCCGCCTCAGCACATGGCACGTCACTCGTTGCTCCGAGCAATGAAACGGCGTTTGAGTTGCTGACCGCAAATATTTCCTCGATAACACAACCTTCCGCACTTGTTAAGGTCACGCTATATTCGCCAGCCGACAAACCAGTGCGGTCGGGTTCATTGCTGCCATCATTCCAAATAACGGAGGCATTGGTCAGGTTGGAGCCTTCTAAGATTAAGTCAATGCCGCCGTTTGCTGCCTCGACACAAGGCACATCGGCCACGATTCCCGATAATGAAATAGTCGGCGCAACACTAATGGTAAAAGCTTCCTCCAACACACAGCCTTCGGCGCTGGTTACGGTCACGCTGTAAATGCCTGCCGCCAAGCCTGTACGGTCAAACTCGTTACTGCCATCGTTCCAAAGTACGGATACGTTGGGCAGATTCGAGCCTTCCAAGGTTAGGTCTATGCTGCCATTCGTCGCTTCGGCGCAGGGCACTCCCTCAACATTGCCCGATAGGGATAAAATGGCCGCCACCGTTATGTCAAAATTCGCTTCGAAAACACAGCCTTCTGAACTTGTGACCGTCACGGCATATTGGCCAGCCGCCAGGCCCGTGCGAACCAGAGCGGAGCTGCCATCACTCCAAAGCACAGCGGCAGGGGCTGTATTCGAGCCTACCAGCGACAAATGGATGCTGCCGTCGTCGGCATTTGAGCAGGGGATATTGTTTACCACACTTGAAAGGGAGATGGAATTGGAAACAGCGATGGTGAACGTTTCCTCGAAGGTGCATCCTTCCGCACTTGTGACCGTCACGGCATAGTCCCCAGCCGACAAGCCTGTTCGGTTAAGGTCAGTATTGCCATCGCTCCAGATGGCACTTATTGCAGTCGATCCATTCAATACGACACCAATGCTGCCATTGGCAGCTTCGGGGCAAGGCACGTTAGTTACAGTGCCAGTAAGCGCTGCATTGGATGAAAGAGCGACCTCATAGGTTTCAACTCGGCTGCAACCTTCTGTACTTGTCACGGTAATGCTATATTGCCCAGCAACTAATCCGGTGCGGTCAAGTTCAGTACTGCCATCGCTCCAAACAATAGCTGCTGGAGGGTTGGACGTACCTATCAGTGTTAAATCTATGCCGCCATTGGATGCATTTGGGCAACTCACATCGACAACATTGGCCACGAGCGACAGACTATTCAAGGCAATAATTTCAAACATTGCCTCCAAGATGCAGCCTTCTGCACTCGTCAGTGTCACGTTGTATTCACCAACTGCCAAATTCGTCCGTTGCAATCCCGTGACGCCGTCACTCCATACCACCGAGGTGGGCGCAGCATTTGTTCCCGCTAACACCAATTGTATATTTCCATCGGCTTCGCCAATGCAGGTTACGTTCGTGATGCTACTAACCATTGAAATGGGGTTGTTTACGGTAAGTGTAAATGCTGCTTCAAAAACACAACCTTCCGCACTCGTGACGGTCACGCTGTACTGCCCAGCCGCCAAGCCATTCCTATCTAAATCTGCACTGCCGTCGCTCCAGGTTACCGTGGCTGGTGGATTGTTTGTGCCTTCAAGGTTGAGGTCAATGCTCCCGTCGGTTGCGCCAGGGCAGGATGCATTTGTCGTTGCCGTCGAAAGCGAAACAGTTTGTGTGGGGACAAGCACAATCGTTTCAACCACAATAGCGCCATTGGTGCCCGTGATGGTAGCGGTGTAACTGCCATTTGCTAGGCCCGTGCGGTTTGCGCCTGTGCCGCCATCGCTCCAAGTGATGGAAGGTGTCGGCGTGTTCTGCGAAAAGCTGATTTGAATACTACCTGTATTGGCATTGCTGCAAACAGCGGGCGCTGACGTAATTTGATAAGTCCATTCTTCCGTTGCATCTCGGAGGCGATAAGCGATGCCATTGCCGAGGCCAAGCATGAAAAGCTCACCGTTCCTGTTTTCTCCAAATGAAACCAATTGATTGTTCAATAAGTCAACAAGCTGCGTGTTTGTCCATCCGCCAGTTCCATTTGGCAGGACAGACCAGAGCCGTCCTGAGCAATAGTCGGTATAGAGGTACCTGCCGTATAGCTGTGGGTGGGTAAACCCACGATAGACAAAGCCGCCAGTGACAGAACAACCCAACGTATTGGAATTGGCGTATTCTGCCACAGGCATCGTCAGCGTGCTAACGTTGGGGCAATTATTGGTATTGAAAGGGTGAGTGCCTTCGTAGCAGCGCCAGCCATAGTTCTCACCACCAACACTACTGGCAGGTTGAAAATCAATTTCCTCCCATTCATTTTGCCCTACATCACCCATCCAAAGGTCACCTGTTTGACGGTCAAAACTGAAGCGCCAAGGATTGCGAAGGCCGAGTGCCCAAATTTCATCGAGTGTTGTTGGGCTGTTGACAAAGGGGTTGCTGGCAGGTATGCTGTACGGCGAGCCGCCGTCCACATCAATGCGGAGCATTTTGCCGAGCAAGGAGTTTCTGTTCTGACCATACCCTTGTGGGTCGCCGCCTGATCCACCGTCTCCGAGGCCAATATAGAGGTAGCCATCGGGGCCAAATTTCACGCAACCTCCATTGTGGTTGCTGTAGGGTTGGTCAACTGCAAGTAAAATAAGCTCGCTGTTGGGGTCGGCGATATTGGGGTCATTGGCCGAAACTGAAAATCGGCTGATTTTGGTGTCCCCGCTGTTGTCGGTATAATTCACATAAAAAAAGCCATTTTGAGCATAGTTGGGATGGAAAGCAAGACCAAGCAGTCCCTGTTCGTTGCCACCTGAGCCTACCCTTGGGTCAATGTCGAGAAAAGGAGTTGGCAGTTTGGTACCGGCCTTTGTCAATATCCAAATCTTTCCGCCTTGCTCCACGACGAACAATCTATCATCGCCGCAATGGGTGATATCGCAAGGGCGGGTAAATCCCGTGGCAAAACTGACGAGGGATACTTGGGTTTGGGCTTCCCCTATGAAGAAAAAGAGGAAGAGCAATTGTGTGGTGATGTTTTTCATGCTCGATTATTTAGATTGTTTCATGAATCAAGAATCATTTCCTCGGAATGGTCAAAATCTCCGTCATGCGCCCGTCCAGGAACCAAAAGCTACCGTTTTGGAAAACGCCGTCTTCTTCCAGCATGATTCGGACGGGCTTATCGCCCCATTCTTTTACGGGAGTGGCTGCGAACAGTTCAATGGAATAGGCAGTGTTTGGGAAAAGCGGGTAATCGCCTTGACCGGGCACCCCTTGCTGTTTATCCCAAAGTCCAATGGTAGGCCCAGCGGCATGACCGTGCAGGCCGATTGGATGGGTATAGACGCTGGCAACGATGCCTTCTTTCTTGGCTTGTTCCAATGCTGCTAGGAGCACTTGGTTCCCCGTTTTCCCTTCGCTGAATTGAGCCGTCAAGATGTCCTGCAACCGATTGCCATTGCGCAGCGCAGCTTGAAGGCCCGCCGGAACAGCGGTTTCGCCCGGTTTTAATACATAAAAATGCTGCTGCTGGTCAGTGTTGAGCCGCAGGTAAGTGATGCCAAAGTCAACGTGCAGCAAGTCGCCCGGCAGGATGACCTCCTGTCGGGGTCGGAGCGAAAACGAGCGCAGGAACTCATTGTTCGTGCTGTCTGCCCGCTGGATGGAAACACTCGGCTGGAACCAAGTCTCCAAGCCAAGGTCGGTCACTCGTTGCCGCAGCCACCAGACCACATCGTCGGTGGTGGTAATGCCAGGATGGATGGCTTTTTCGGAAAGGCCCTCTTGTAATATGGTATGGCTCAAATGGCAAATCTGCGGATAGATTTCCAGCTCCCTCGGCGTGCGGGTTTCGAGCCAAGCCACGGCAAGCCGGTGGGCGCTGGCCACCCTTTGGTGGTATTTTTTGGGCAAATACTGCATGAAAGCCTCGTACTCGGCATGGGTCAGGCCATCGGCAAGTGCAAAATCCCTGGAGAAGTTCAGCCCGATTTTTTTGGGCTGCTTCGACTCGATATGCTGCATGAGCGCCTCCCATTGGTCGGGATAAACATCCACGTTCCAAGCGCCCTTGAGCAGCTTGCCAACATCATAGCGGGCAATGGCCACTTTTTCCAAGGGCCGCCCCTTGCCCGGGTCGTGAAATACCATGATGGTACGGCGCCGTGCCGAAAGCCACTCGGCTGGCAGCATGGTCTTCATGACAGGGTCTTCTGCGTATTCCCTTGAGATGAGCACCCACATGTCGAAACCCTCTTGTCGCATGAGTTGAGGCAGGAGCTGATCGAGCCGTTCTTCGAGGATTTCATCGGTCAGGCGGGCACGCTCCCGCTCCGAAAGGATGATTGGCATTGGAGACTGGGCCGAGAGCTTGGCAAGTTGAACCATAGCAAGCAGCAGTAAGACTATTCTCAATTTTTTCATCGAAATTCAATTAAACAGAATCACAAATCTCCGAAATCAAACTCCAATTGCATCCCCTCCCCCATCATTTCTTTTTCGAGGTTGGAAACAGAGATGCCGAGTAGCCGCACTGCTTCAATCTCGTGACGGCTGGCATCGAGAAGTTCAAAACTGGTTTGCTGCAAGGCATCCAGCGTCCGTATTTCCCCGCCAAAAGACCTGCTACGGCTAATGATTTTGAACTCCGGCGTCTTTATTTTCAGTGTGACCGTCCGCCCGAAATTGTCGTGTTTTACCATGTGGTCGAACACGGTTTGGATGATGGGCACGAGGCGTTCCTTCATCTCGGTGGTCTCGCTCACGTCCTCGAAAAACGTGCGTTCGGCCCCAATGCTTTTTCGGATGCGGTTGGGGTTAACGGGGCGGTTGTCCTCCGCCCTTACTATATGGTAGTAATGCCTGCCCGCTTTGCCAAAACGTTGCGCCAGCTCTATTTTTGAAAAACTGCGCAGGTCGCTGCCTGTTCGGATACCCATTTTCTTCATGCGCTCCGCCGTCACCTTGCCGATGCCGTGAAATTTCTCAACAGGCAATTTTGCCAAGAAATCGAGCGCCTCTTCCGGCAAGATGGTCTTCATGCCATTTGGCTTGTTGATGTCGGAAGCCACCTTCGCCAAGAACTTGTTGAAGGAAACGCCTGCCGAGGCCGTCAGCCCTGTCTCTTCCTCGATGCGGCGACGGATGTCAATGGCAATCTGCATAGCGGAGTTGATACCTTTTTTGTTCTCGGTCACATCGAGGTAGGCTTCGTCGAGCGAGAGCGGCTCCACCAGGTCGGTATAGTCGAGGAAGATACTGCGGATTTGGCGGGAGACTTCCTGGTAAGCGCTGAACCGCCCACGCACGAAGACAATGTTCTGGCAAAGCCGCTGTGCTGTCATGCCGGGCATTGCGGAGCGAACCCCGTACCGCCGAGCCTCATAGCTGGCCGAGGCCACTACGCCTCTTGTTCCTCCGCCGCCCACGGCCACGGGCTTGCCCCGCAGTTCGGGGTTGTCCCGCTGCTCGATGCTTGCAAAAAAGGCATCCATGTCTATGTGGATGATTTTGCGGAAAAGGAGGTAGTCTGGATTCACGATTAGGTTCCCTTCAGGATTGACAAAGGGTTGCCAAAAGTCGAGGATTATTCTATTTTTGTAGGAATAAAATTGCTGACTATTCCCTAAACCCCATTCAAATGGATGGGGTTTAATAGAAATGCTGCCGGAAACCGAAGGTGGATTGGGTTTTCAAAAAATTGGAGATAATTCTATTATTGTTGGCGTGTGTAACAGAAAAATTATCTTCATAAAAAAACTGTTGCCGATGAGTACCGAAAATCCAGATTGGTGGGACGAACTGACTGACGATGAGCAATCATTGATTCAGCAATGTTTGCAGCAACTTGAAAAAGGAGAAAGGCTTTCAAACAGCCAAGTTCGAGCAGAAATTGGCAAGTTGCTGGGCAAGCAGCAAGGCCGTGAGCCTTTGTCTGTGGACGAATTATCCCTTATTTTGGAGGATTCGCAAAAGCAAAATGATGCAGGGAATTTCATAGAAGCTGAAGATGCTAAGGCGTTTTTGATGGATTGGAAGAAACTGCCCAATGCGGTAAAATTAGCCATAAAAACCTCACAGCTGCAGTTGGTAAATGGGGAGGGGATTTCGTTGGATGATGTGTTGTCGAAATACCGAAAAAGTTATAAGCCATGAACTTATGATTACTTCAACTTCACAAGTCTCCCATCTTTGTATGTGAATCGAGCCTTCCATTCCCTACTTGGGCAACACAGCGCTTCATCACCTCTGTAATCATAAAACTTGTAAACTAAAGTGCCATCGAGTTCGATATATTCAACTCCCCACGCCACAGCCTGGAAATCACCATTCTTATTGATATTGTTTGGTTCTTCAATAATTTTATAATCACCTTCTGGAGTTGAAACTATAACAAGATTTGTCAAATCCCATCTGTTAGCCGTTCCTGCATCTTCAGGAGCACAGTCAATTCTTACCCAAGCATCTAAAAACATATCGCCATTTATATTGCCTAGAACAATTTGAAAAAAGTCATCATGACATCCCAATGTTGATAATTTTAAATAAGCCTTTCTAATTTTCTTTATCGCTTTTTCCTCATCTGGCGTCCACTTTATTTCTTCATTTTCGGTTTGTCCATAAACGGACTGACCATATTTAAATGGCACTGTAAAATCATTGGATTGATTTTTCCAATGTCCATTATAAGCCATAGTGGTAGTGTCGAAAACACCTTCAAAAATGCCAGTGATACTGTCTTCAACTTCACTGTTGTACTCTTCCAAATACAGCATTGAATTTTTCCAATGACCAGCTATACTGATGTCTTCCCCATTTTCGTGGTTAAAGAAAAAGCCGGTCAAGTTTTCACTACTGCCTTCCAATTGAATACTTGATTCAATATTGTTCCCAAGCACTCCTCTCAATTCAAAGTACAAGGCAGGTTCAACGTAATGCTCTGTCTCATCATCGATGTTGAATGAGGCTATTTGGAAAGGCCCAAGTACTTTTTTTTGCTGGGTATCATTGCAACCAAAGAACAGTAAAGCCAATAGAAGTACATTCAATTTCATATTCAAGGATGTTTTTCTGGGAGATTCATATTACAACAAACATTTCCGTGCCAAAAAAGCCATAAAAGCTGTATAGATTCGCAGAAGTCCTTACTGGGTAAAACTTGACAACACCCCTCCACTTTCCCCAAATTCTCCCTACCTTCGCCCCCCGAATTTGAACAAATGCGTCTCAAGACCCTCGAAATAAAAGGCTTCAAGTCCTTCGCCGATGAAACGGTCATCCATTTCAACGAGGACGTGATTGGCATTGTCGGGCCGAACGGCTCGGGCAAGAGCAACGTCGTGGACGCCATCCGCTGGGTGCTGGGCGAGCAGAAGAGCAGTGAACTCCGCCTCGACACCATGACCTCGGTCATCTTCAACGGCACGAAAAGCCGCAAGCAGGGCGGCATGGCGCAGGTGACTTTGAGCTTCGAGAACACCAAAAACCTGCTGCCCACCGAGTACAATTCCGTCGCCATCACCCGCCGGCTCTACCGCAGCGGCGAGAGCGAGTACCAACTGAACGGCGTCGTCTGCCGCTTGAAGGACATCACCAACCTGCTGATGGACACGGGCATCGGCTCCAACAGCTACGCCATCATTGCCCTCGGCATGGTGGACGAGATTCTGGCGGACAAGGACAACGCCCGCCGCAAGATGTTCGAACAGGCCGCTGGCATTTCCAAGTACAAAATCCGTAAACGGGAAACGCTACAAAAACTGCAAGCCACCACCGCCGACCTGGAGCGGGTGGACGACCTCTTGTTTGAAATCAACAACAACCTCAAGTCGCTGGAAACGCAGGCCAAGCGCACCAAGAAATACTACGAACTCAAGGAGGAATACAAGGATTTGGCCATCAAATTAGCGGCGCTGAAATCGGAATCGCTGAAGGCCAAGTACAAGGAAATCAAGGACTCGTTGGAAAAAGAGGAAGACCGCTACCGCCAACTCGAAATAGACCAGCGTCAGATGGAGGCGGGCCTGGAGCAGCAGCGCAAGACCAACCTCGACCAAGAGCAGGCCCTGAGCGAGCGCCAGCGGGAGATGAACCAACTCGTGGGCCGCATCCGGGATGCCGAAAACGAGCGACGGGTGCTGGAACAGCGAATCACGTTTGTGGAGCAGAACAAGGCGAAGTCGCAGGAGGCCATCGTGATAGCGAAGTCCCGCATTGCAACGCTGGATGACGAAATCGCCAACTACCGGGAGACGCTGCAAGAAGACCGCCGCCTCGAAGGCCGCCTCGAACAACAGCTCGAAGCCGCTGAAAAGCGCCTCAACGACATCCGCCAGAGCCACGGGGAGATGAAGGCCGGACTGGATTCCATCATGCAGAACCAGCAGAAGGTGGAGCGGGAGCTTTACGAACTCGAAAAGTCCAAGGCGGTGAATGCCAACCAGATGGAGAACCTTCGCCACGACATCCAGCATGGGGAAGAGGAGGTCAAGAACCGCAGGACGGAGACTGCCTCTTTGCAAAGCAAGATAAAGGACCTCGAAAAAGAGGAAGCCGAGCGAAAGGCCGCAGTGGAAGCCCTCGAAAAAGCCGAGGAGGACAGGCGTTCGCAAATTGCCGAAGGCGAAACCAAGCTCGACGAACTAAAGACCCGCATCCAAAAAATACACCGGGAACTAGACTCGAAACGCAACGAGTACAAGCTGACCAAGAGCATGGTCGAGAGCTTAGAGGGTTTCCCGGAATCCATCCGCTTCCTCAGCAATGCGAAGAACTGGGCCAAGCAGGCACCGCTCCTCTCCGACCTGATTTACGTGGAGGTGGACTATCGGGTTGCCATCGAAAACTACCTAGAACCCTACCTCAACTTCTACGTGACGGAGAACATCGAGGATGCCCAACAGGCCGTGCAGTTGCTGCAATCGGCACAGAAAGGCAAGGCCAATTTCTTCGTTAACGATAGCTTCAAGGACTTCACGCCGAGCATGGCGATGAACTCTGGCGACATGCGTCCCGCCACAGATTTCGTGCAGTGCGACCCAGCCTACCGCAACCTTGTCAGCTTCCTTTTGGACAATGTTTTTGTCCTTGAAAAAGAAGAAGTTGCGAAGCAGCTGAGCGGGGAAAATAGGACGCTGTTGGCCAAGTCTGGCCGCTTCATCCAGCGCAGGCACAGCTTGACGGGTGGCTCGGTAGGCTTGTTCGAGGGCAAGAAAATTGGGCGGAAAAAGAACCTCGAAATCCTGGAAAATGCCATCAAACGGGGCGAGGAAGAGGAGAACGTGCTTTCGACGGAGATGTACAATTTGAAATCGAGCATAGAGGCGCTAAAGGGGCAGCAGTCGAGGCAGCAGATACAGCAAGAACAGAATTTGCTGAACCGTATTTCGCAGGAGCGGGTATCGCTGGCGGCCCGTTTGGAAAGTTTTGAGTCCTATATAAAGGATGTGGACGCCCGCAAGGTGCAGACTTTGGAGCGCATCAAAGGCTTCGAGGAAGCCAATGCAAACATCGAAAAGCAATTAGACGAGAAGATGCAGACTGCTGACGAGGCTCGCAAGCAAATCAGCAACACGGATGGCAAGTTCCGGGCAGTGGCGGAGGAAATGAGCACGGCCAGCACCGATTTCAACAACAAGAACATCGAGTTCATTAAGCAGCAGAACAAGGTGTCGTCGCTGCAACGGGAGCTTTCGTTCAGGGAAAAACAGTTGGATGAAACGAAGGCAACAATGGCCACCAACCAAAGGGCACTCGACCAATCGGGCGGCGAGGTGGCGCAAATCAACGACGACATTGAGAAGTTGGTGAAGGCGCTGCAAGAGAACTACGCCAAGCGCAAAGAAAAAGAAGGCAGCCTCTCTGCTGCTGAACAAGCGTTTTTTGGGGCACGCAACAGCATCCATGAAATAGAGGATAAGCTGCGGGCGCTGGGCCGCCAATCGCAGGAGTCACAGATAAAAATCAACAACCTTCGGGAGAAGTTCAGCGACACGAAATACCAGCTCACGAATATTGCGGAGCGCCTACGAATTGAGTTCAACCTCAGCATCAACGACCATGACGCGCTGACATTGACCCCCGAACAGCGGGAGGGGTTGGATGAAAACGACATGCAAATCAAGGTAGAGCGCATCAAGAACCGCTTGGACAACTATGGCGAAATCAACCCGATGGCCGTGGAAGCCTACGACGAAATGAGCGAGCGCCATACGTCCATCACCACGCAGCGTGACGATATTTTGAAAGCAAAGGACGACCTGATGGAGACCATCAAGGAAATTGAGGAGACAGCCACGGCACAGTTCCTCGAAGCTTTCGGCAAGGTTCGGCTCTATTTCATTGATGCCTTCCGCAGCCTGTTCACTGCCGATGACGCCGCAGACCTTATACTGCTAAATCCCGACAACCCTTTGGAGAGCGACATCGAAATCGTTGCGAAGCCAAAAGGCAAACGCCCGCAGAGCATCAGCCAGCTATCGGGCGGGGAGAAGACGCTGACGGCCACTGCCCTACTCTTCTCGCTCTACCTGCTCAAGCCCGCCCCATTCTGTATCTTCGACGAGGTGGATGCCCCGCTCGACGACGCCAACATCGAGAAGTTCAACAATATCATCAAGGATTTCAGCAAGGACAGCCAGTTCATCATCGTTACCCACAACAAGCAGACGATGGCCGCCGTGGAAACGATTTATGGCGTTTACATGCCAGAACAAGGCTTATCGGCAGTGACACCAGTGGATTTTAGGAGTTTAAAAAATGATTTGGTCATGTCAGCGGTAGAGAATTAAATTGTGTAGGCAAATTTCCAAATAGTCATAAGTAGGTTTTTTACACGCTAAGTTTTTGTTGGAGATTAAATTCACCAACAGGTTTTCAGCATTGACTTTTATCAAGTTCCTCGCTGACGATTGGCATTTTAAAAAAATTGCAATGCCCTCAACTTCGGGTCATGGAAAAACGAAATTCTTAACCATTAAATCCGAAGTCATGACATTTGAAACCTCCACTTCGATGATTGAATTTGGCCTACTTGGCGTAGTGGCGCTGACGGTCATTTTGCTACTTGCGCTTCGTGCGCACTACAAGAAAGTTGAAAATGAAAACCTAACCGAACTTCATAAAAATGAAAAATGGAGTTCTCCGGTGGAAGCAAGGACGAAATACCCTGAATTGGATATTTTCAGGGCCAGCACCTCCCTGCGGTTTTATGGGATAATGATTGCGACACTGTTGATGATTTTTGCTTTTAGCTGGACAACTTATGAGAAGCAAGTTGATTTCAGCAGTTTGTTGGGGACAGTGGATGATGAGATTGAAATGGAGACACCAAGGACCTTGGAACCACCGCCTCCACCACCGCCACCGCCACCACCCTCTGTACAAATTGTGGCCACTGACGAATTAGACGTTGAGACGAAGATTTTCGAAGATATGTCTATTGACCAAGGCACCGAGATAACAAGTGTACCTGTTCATATTGAAAAAAAGGAAGTGGCAGCCGCCCCCCCGCCACCTCCGCCACCGCCAACAGACGAAGCTGAGCGGGAAATTTTCAAAGTGGTGGAAGACCAGCCAACATTCCCTGGTTGCGAGGATGTGATGGTGAAAGCCGAACGCTTAGCCTGTGCAGAGAAAAAATTGTTGGAGTTCATCTATGCCAACATCCAATACCCGGCCATTGCTCGTGAGAATGGTGTTTCTGGAACGGTTTACATCCGCTTTGTGGTAGAACGTGATGGCAATATCAGCAATATCGAATCCATTCGTGACATTGGTGCCGGCTGCAGCGATGAAGCCATCAGGGTAGTAAAACTCATGCCTAAATGGAATCCTGGCAAGCAAAGGGGCAACCCGGTAAGGGTAATGTTCACGTTGCCCGTGAAGTACGAACTGAAGTGACTTTGGAATCAGACGGTTTCTGTCAGCCTTTGGCAGATGGAAACCGTTAATTTCCGATAAAAATATACTCGGTGTTAATACCGAATTAAGCGTTAGAATGTTTTTTTGATTATTTCTTGAGTATTTTTGCAAGGTGACAAATGATAGACGGCAACAAGATTGGTTACCGTCTATTTTTTTGCCCCATTCCTTTTGTGGTCCACAGTTTCCACCAATCGAGACGGAACATGAACATACTTCACCTCAGCACCGCCCTTTCGTGGCGTGGTGGTGAGCAGCAATTGGCCTATTTAATCGAGGAACTTGAGCGACAAGGAATCCGTCAATCTGTTTTTTGCCCAAAGGGTTCAGTCCTTGAATCGCATTGCCACAAGCATAGCATAGCTGTCATCAGCTTTCGAAAGACTTTCAACTTGGACCCGCTCATTTCTTGGAAAATCACCAGCATTACCAAAGCGCAAGGCATAACCCACCTACATGCGCACGACTCACCGAGTCATACGTTTGCGGTCATGGCTGCCGCTTTTTTTAGCACTAAATTGCCAATTATCATACACAGAAGGGTGGACTTTCCAATTGGCAAGAACTGGCTATCGAAATGGAAGTACAACCATCCGGGCATCGCCAAAATCATTTGTGTCTCCGAATTCATACGGCAAATGGTCTTGGGCGAAATCCACCAACCTGAAAGGCTGGCAGTTGTGCATAGTGGCATTGACCTTTCAAAGTTCAACAATCCATCCAATACGTTGAAAAATAATCGGTTGCGCCGAGAATTCAAGATACCGAACAACCAATTCCTCATTGCCAATATTGCTGCCATTGCACCGCACAAGGACTATGAAACGTTTTTGGAAACGGCAGAAATGCTGCTAAAATCTGGTTTGCCCGCCCATTTCCTGGCAATAGGCGGCGATGGAGGGGAAGAGGAGGAAATCCGTTACCTCATCCAGAAAAAATCTTTGCAAGAGCGGGTCTTGCTCACCGGTTTTCGCAACGATATACCCACGATTCTCCCTGAAATTGACCTCTTGCTTTTCACCAGTAAAACAGAAGGGCTTGGCACTACCCTATTGGATGCCTTTGCTTGCAAAGTTCCCGTTGTGGCTTCTCGCACCGGCGGAATTACAGAGTTGGTTGAGCATGGAAAAACAGGATTGCTCTGCAAAGTGGGGGATGTTGACGGATTTGCCTGGTCGGTCAACAGTATCCTATTTGATAATTCGCTTCGCAAACAGTTGGTTGAGAACTCCTTCAAAAAAGTACAATATTTTAGCAAACAGCAGATGGCCGAATCCATCATCAAGATTTATCGTGAGACCAGCGCTTAGGTCAATAAATCAATCACCTTCCCAATATCCTTTTGCTCAAACCGCTTGACTAACCTTACTACGCCGTTGAGGAAAAAACCCGGTTTTGAAATAACCTTGTTCAATAAGTCAACGGTATTATCCAATCTTTTGATTTCCAAAGACCTATCCTCTTCACTCAGTTTAGACAAACAGTTGGCAATATTCCAAGCATTTTTCCTTGCTGCAATAAGGCTGAACTCCGCAAAATATTCATCCCCGGTTTTGCCAAACCAATCCACCAAAAAAAGCAAAGGTGAAACATCGCTCAACTTGTCCTGCACGGCATTAATTTTCTCTGCCAAAACCCGATTGATTCCCTTAAAATCAGCTTCCAACTGTGGCAATTGTTCAGCAGGCACTGTTGCTGCTGCCGCAATACCGAGGTCGAGGTTGATATGGGCATTCATGCCCATTAGCAGGTACTGCAAAACCAAAAAATTGAAATTTTTGGCAGCATCGAATGCCGTATGCCATGATTTTGTGCAGGGAATTCCTTGCCGATATGCATCATAAGCATCCAAATAGCGGTTGGCAAAAACCACGTCGAGCCGCTCCATGCGTGGGCCATCCTGAAACCCCTTGTTGTGGATACCATGTCGAACTGATTTGGTCACATCCAAATAAAGGCAAGCAAATATCCCCAAGGGGTCACCAGTTTGTCGGCTTTGCGCAACAATGGCTTCCAATCTTTTTATGATTCCATCAATGGTTGTCTCTTTCATAAGGTAGCAGTTGGGTCATTGATTTTGGCGGAAATGTAGCGCCAAATTAGCCAAAATTTAGGGGATTGAAAGGCAACAATTCGCAACGTCTCCCATAACCAAGCACGAACCAAAATAGACCGTATCTTCACGCCCTCAAAGCGAATCATTAAATGATAATGAACGAGCGTTTTCAGGTATTTTTCCCAAGGTTGAAGCAGCTTGCGAACGTGGGCACGGTGGTAGCCGTCGCGTTGCTGATTAGCCTTTTATACCCCAGCAACGTCAAGTTCAAGTACGAGTTCCAACGTGGCCAAATCTGGAAATACGATGACTTGGTGTCCCCGTTCGACTTTGCCATAAGAAAGACCACTGAGGAACTTCAAGCGGACAAAGCCTTGGTAATGAAGGATTTTTGGCCTTATTATGCGCTTAACGAATCATTGGCCAATGCCAAAATGAGAGATTTTGAGGCCGAATTTGACAGTTGGGCGAAAGACCAAGGCTTGGCGAATGCACCAAAACTCAAATTGGAGGAAATAAAGGGTAATTGCCTTGCCTTCCTGGAAAAAATATATGCAAGGGGCATCGTTCAGCTTAACCCAGAACACCTTGTCGAAGACCAAAAATTCGTCATCCACGTCGTAAAGGGCAACACCAGCTTTAAGCGGACACCCTCCAGTTTCGCCAGTTTGGAGGAAGCAAACGCCCAGGTTGATGCATTCGGCAATGCCCCAAAAAATGGGGTGCCATCAGAAGCCATACCCTTGATGAAGGCGGCCCTGGTCCAAAATATCACTTACGACGAACCACGCACGACGGCCATGTTGGCGGATGCCATCAACAATATTTCACCTTCGAGGGGCTTGGTAGCACAGGGCGAAACCATCGTGCTGAAGGGCAATGTCGTCACCGATGAGGTCTATGAAAAATTAGTGAGCTATAAGGCCAAATTCGAGTCGGATATCAGCTCCCAAAAATCGGGTTGGGTGGTTTATATCGGCTACCTTTTACTGACGGGGCTGATTCTAGGGGCCTTTATCATGTACGTCAATTCCTATCGTCGGGAGATTTTTAAAAATTGGAACTACCTCGCTTTCGTCCTGATTTGGATGGTGGCATTCAGCTACTTGACCTTCCTCGTGGAGCGGATGGAGGTATTGAGCGTTTACGTCATTCCATTTTGCGTTGTACCCGTTGTTGTGCGGCATTTTTTCACTTACCGATTGGCGTTTTTCACCCATGTCGTGGTTGTCCTGATTGCGGGTTTCCTGACGGCAGAGGGTCACCAGTTCCTCTTCACCCAAATCGTGGCAGGGGTAGTGGCCGTGCTCGCAGTAGCCGATGCCCGTGATTGGTCGAGGTTTTTCCGTTCGGTGGTGGCCATTTTCTCGGCTTATCTGCTATCGCAAATAGGCATGGCCTTGATTGAGGAAGGCAACTTCCGCAGTGTTGACTGGCAGTCAATGGGGTGGCTTGCATTCAATGGCTTGTTGACCCTTTTGGCCTTCCCACTCATCCCATTGACGGAGCGCATGTTCGGGTTCACATCCTCTATTTCATTGGTAGAGCTATCCGATATGAACCGTCCCCTGCTGCGTGAACTGGCCATGAAGGCACCTGGCACCTTCCAGCATTCCCTGCAAGTCGGCAATCTTGCCGAAGCAGCTGCCAATGAAATCGGCGCTGACCAGTTGTTGGTTAGGGTTGGTGCCCTCTACCACGATATTGGAAAGACCTTGGAGCCAGAATATTTCGTGGAAAACCAATCCGGCAACAACCCGCACGAAGGCATGCCAAGAACGGAAAGCGCCCAGATTATCATCGAACATGTGACGGAAGGAGAGAAAATGGCCAAAAAGCATAGGCTGCCACTCACCATCCAGCGGTTTATCACTACCCACCACGGCACTACCCGGGTCGAGTATTTTTACAAAAACCATGTTGCAGAGAACCCCGAATTGGTGGTAGATGCTTCGCAATTCACTTATCCCGGCCCCTTGCCGTCGTCCAAGGAGGAAGCCATCCTCATGCTGGCCGACTCTGTGGAGGCCACCTCCCGCAGCCTGAAATCGCCTACCGGGCAAGACATTGATAATTTGGTAAACAAGATTTTCAAAGGAAAAATTGACCACGGCCAACTCAATGAATCGAAATTGACTTTTGGGGAATTAGAGGTTTGCCGGGCTGTTTTTCAAAAAATGTTGCGCAGCATACACCATGTGAGGATTGAGTACCCGGAATGAGGTAGGTGGACTGCTCTTTAAATAGCTTCGGAAAGCATGTCACTATTAAAAAAATTAGCCAGTGAGACCGCCATTTATGGCCTGAGCAGTATCGTCGGTCGGGTAATCAATTTCATGCTGGTGCCCATCCATAGCAGGGTATTCCTGGAGGGGGAATACGGGGTTTCCCAAAAATTGTATGCTGTTGTCGGCATCGCAATGGTGTTCTTTACCTTCCGCCTTGAGACAGCGTTTTTCCGTTTTGGCACCGACCCTACTGAACGTGACCGTAGTTTTGGCACCGCATTAACCGCCCTGCTAATCGGTACAGGGATTTGGCTGGTGCTTGGTTTTTTGTTCCTCCAGCCCTTGTCGAGCTGGCTGCTCCTCCCCGACCGAAACGACCTTGTAGCGATGGTACTTTTAATACTTGCATTCGACGTAATGGCAGAAATCCCGTTTGCAAGGCTGCGTTTAGAGAAGCGACCTTTCCGCTTCGCAACCATTAAGATTATTGGCATTTTGGTCAATGTTGCGCTTACGGCCTTTTTCCTGATTTGGTGGCGCAACCACCCAGATTTTAATATTGGGAGTTGGACTTATAGCACTGATTTTGGAATCGGCTATATATTTTTGGCAAACTTGGTAGCGAGTGCAGTCGTACTTTCATTGTTGCTGTTTACTACCAAAACCTTAAAAGACCCTTTACAAGAACTGGATGGCAATCAGCCCTTGGCCGCCATAAAAACCACCTCGCCAGCTATCAAGCTTAGTTTTGACAAAGCCATTTTCAAGAAAATGGCCATCTATTCCGCTCCATTGGTTGTGGTTGGTTTGGCTGGGGTTGCTGATGAGACCCTTGACCGGATTTTGATGGAGCGATTGCTCCCGGGTAATCTAGCCGAAAACCAGGCCACCCTGGGCGTCTATTCGGCCTGTTATAAGCTAACCGTTATTTTGGCCCTTTTCACACAGGCGTTCCGTTACGCCGCTGAACCTTTCTTTTTTGCCAATGCCAAGAACAAGGACGCCCCAGAGATGTACGGCCAGGTAGCCAAGTTCTTCACCCTTATCAGCGCTTTAGGCATGCTATTCGTGCTCCTCTACCTCGATGCATTTCAGCATATTTTGGGTAAAGATTTTAGGGGCGCATTGGATGCAGTACCCATAATCCTGTTGGCCACCCTTTTCCTCGGCGTTTACTATAATTTCAGCACATGGTATCGCCTCACCGACCGAACTATTTGGGGTGTTTACATCTCTTTGATTGGGTTGGCCATCACCGTTGTTTTCAATTTCCTTTGGATACCCACCTTTGGCTATATGGGAGCAGCCTACGCTAAACTGCTATGCTACGGTACAATGACAGTGGCTGGCTGGTATTTCGGACAGCGCTATTTTCCAGTCAATTACCCGCTTGGAAGAATGGCACTCTATGTGGGATTGTCGTTGGGATTATGGTTCTTGGCAGAGCGTTTGGCGGAAGTACTGGGCTATTCTTTTTTGGTAAAAATGGTGGTGAACAGCTTCCTGTTGTTCGGATTTATTGGCTTTTCCTGGAAAATGGAATGGAAAAACGTTAATTCGATTTAATGGATGATGAAATGGTAAACTGTGCGTTTGTCTATGAAAAACCAATATGGGTTCTATGTCTTCCTCAAATCCAATTACAAAAACCTAATTTTGCTGAAAAATAACGTACATGCCAAACCGTCTTTTGACTCTCTTCCTTGCCTGCCTAACCGTTTTTTCTTGCAAAAACGAAGTTGTTCCGCTTCCTGAAACCTCTAAAGCCCAAAAGCCCGATCCACACTCTCTGGCCGACCCTTCAAGGGACAGGCTAAAACACCTTCACCTAAAGCTGAAAGTGGACTTCGATAAGAAAATATTGACCGGCTCAGCCAGTTGGTCAATTGAGCGGAAGGAGCAATCGGAGGAAATCATATTTGATACCGACAACCTACTCATCGAGAAAGTGACGCTGGGCAAAGAAGAAACCCCAACCACCTTCACGCTCGAACCTCGTGATTCCATACTTGGCTCAGCCCTGCGCATCAAGGTTAACCCCAATACGGACTTCTTGACCATACATTATTCCACTTCACCTGACGCTGCTGCCCTAGGCTGGATGGACGCCAGCATGACAGCGGGCAAAAAACGGCCATTCCTGTTCACGCAGGGGCAAGCCATCCTATCCCGCACTTGGTTCCCCTGCATTGACAGCCCAAGCAACCGTTTCACCTATTCAGCGGAAATTGAAACACCCACTGATATGATGGCGGTGATGAGCGCTAAAAACCCACAGCAGCTTTCGCCGTCTGGTAAGTACCATTTTGCGATGGAGCATCCCGTGCCTGCCTATTTAGTGGCTTTGGCTGTAGGGGACATTGCTTTCCAACCAGTTGGCACTCGGACAGGCATCTACGCCGAACCTGCCATGCTCAAAAAAGCGGTTTGGGAGTTTGCTGAAATGGAGAAAATGGTGGAGACCGCTGAAGCGCTTTATGGCCCCTATGATTGGTGGCGGTATGACGTTTTGGTGCTCCCGACCGGTTTCCCTTTCGGTGGAATGGAAAATCCCATGCTCACCTTTGCTACGCCAACCGTCATCACAGGCGACCGCAGCTTGGTGTCGCTGGTGGCGCATGAGCTTGCACATTCTTGGTCGGGCAACCTCGTGACCAATGCCACCTGGGACGATTTTTGGATGAACGAGGGCTTTACGGTCTATTTCGAGCGGCGCATCATGGAGGCCCTTTATGGGGCAGAATACGTGGAGATGCTGGCTCAGTTGGAGTTTTGGGAGTTGGAAGACGAGGTGAAGGTATTCGGGGAAAAGCATCCAGACACCCATTTGAAAGGCAATTTGAAAGGCCGTAACCCAGATGATGGCGTTGGTGACATCGCCTACCAAAAAGGGGCTTCGTTCCTCCTGATGCTGGAGCAGCTGACCGATCGGGCCAAATGGGATGAATTCCTTAAAAGCTGGTTCCAAGCCAACAAATTCACCTCAAAGACTACGGAAGATTTCCTCGACTACCTCAAGTCTGATTATTTAGCAAAACATGGTGTGACCACTAATGTGGACGAATGGGTCTATGGGCCTGGCATTCCTGCCAATTGTCCAAGACCCAATTCAACAAGGCTCGCCGTTGCCGAAAAAGCTGCTGCCAATATTGCCACTTCCGTTCCCGTCACGAAAGATTGGACACCGCACGAATGGGTTCATTTCGTCAGGAACCTGCCCATGGAAACCACCATTGAGGTACTAATAAAATTGGATGAGCAGTTCAATTTGACTAATTCAGGTAATGCTGAAATTCGCTGCGCCTGGTATGATACGGCGATAAGGAGAGGTTATGTCAAAGAGATTCTGCCGCAAATTGAGGAATTCTTGGTTGGTGTTGGCAGAAGGCGGTTTTTAATGCCGGTTTATACCGCCTTGAAAGAAACTGGGCATGTTGAAGATGCCCGAAGAATTTTCGTAAAGGCGAGGCCGGGCTACCATGCGGTCAGTTATGGCAGTATCGAGCAGCTTTTGAAATAGGTTATTCCCTAAAAACGGGCCTGTTGGCGAGTATCCAATTGCCTCCCACATCAAGGTATTCAGCTTTAGGAAAGACTTTTTTAAAATGATTTTCATAAAACAACTGTGTCGCTTCCAAGGCTGGTTCCGTATCAACCAATCGGTTGAAAAGGAGAGTGCCTTGATCGTTCAGTCGTTTTTGTACTTGTTCAAGGAAAAAGGTCTTGGAAAATTGCTCAGGCACAACATCATCCAAGAAAATATCAACGACCACCAGGTCGAATTGAGCTGCTGAAGTTGCCACATATTCAGCTGCATCGGCGTGCACCAATTCGAACTTGTTGGATAATGTAGGGATGGTATATTCATTGGCCCACTCCACAATCTTAGCATCCGCTTCAACCCCC
Source organism: Saprospiraceae bacterium (assembly GCA_022841745.1). Lineage (GTDB taxonomy): Bacteria > Bacteroidota > Bacteroidia > Chitinophagales > Saprospiraceae > UBA6168. Next base: position 34,089 of record JALHQW010000018.1, read on the forward strand.
GTACAGTTAAATTTGTGATGAAAAACACGTTCCAACATGTAGGGCACACTACCCATACCAAATCCAAGGACAAGGATGTTTTTGCAAGTTTTTTTTGAAAAATCCATCCGCTGGAATGCCTTCAGGAAGTTATCGTACAAATCGCCGTAGGAATAAACAGCATTGGTGGTGGTAAGATACAGGCGCCCCTTTCGTAGGGAAAGGTCAAGGACAGGGTTGAGCACAGTCGAAGCCTTATCCAATTGAATATCAACAAGATAGCTGAATATTTTCTTCAACTTTAGAAACTTGGTCACGATTTCGACTCAAACAGTTTGAAGAATTTTCTTCCTGTTTCTTCTTTTTGTTCCCAAGGCCGGTACTTAGCGGTTTCCTCAAATACACTCATCAAGAGCACCCGGTCCTCCGTAGAGAGATGGTGGCCATGAATGCTCATCATCCGTTCCACAGCTTCAAATGCTTTTTCAGGGATATAGGTGGTACGGTCATCGGCCCCGCCCCATGAAAACGAAGGCATAAATTTGGGCAAAAACCCACTGCCGAAAATATTGCAACAAAGTCCGGTCACGGTGCCCGTGCTTAGCATGGAATTGATGCCGCACATGGTATAGTCGCCCATAAAAACGCCTATTTTCAATTGGTCAGTTTCCTCTATTTGGCCGCTCACATAGCTCCACAGCTTCACTTCGCTCCAGTTGTTCTTCAAATTTGAACAGTTGGTGTCCGCCCCGATATTGCACCATTCGCCAATGACCGAGTTGCCTAGATAGCCCTCGTGCCCCTTGTTAGAGTGGCCAAACATCACCACGTTTTTGACTTCCCCACCTACCACGCAATTGGGGCCAATGGCTGTTGGCCCGTAGATCTTGGCACCCATTTTCACCACACTTTCTTCTCCGAGCATAAATGGGCCACGGATGAGCGCACCTTCCATTACCTCAGTATTTTTGCCTATATAAATCGGGCCCTTTGAGGCATTAAGCATCGCTCCTTCGACTTTAGCGCCTTCTTCCAGGAAGATTTGCCCATTGCCAATTATCGTATTGGTGGCACCAATGGGTTTGGATGATTTTCCAGTAGTCAGCAATTTAAAGTCGGAAATGATGGCCTTTTCATTTAGCAAAAAAATATCCCAGAGGCGGTTGAATTTATAGACAGGTGCATCCTTTATCTCAAAACTGTTGAGATCGTCAATATCATCGTACATGAGCCGGTTGAACTGATCCCGGTCGAGGACAGCCGCCACCAGCTCGCCATCCAACAGCATAGCTCCGCCGTTCTCCATTTGGCTTATCAACGAAACAAGTTCATGGGTAGGCAGCACTGAACCATTGATGAGGTAGTTGACTTCGGAAATAGTAATGTCATACCGCTCGGAAAGGTAGTCCTGTGTAATAAAGGAGGCGCTGCCATTCATCCATTTTTCCCAACGCTCCCGGTTAGTCATGCCTCCCATCATGATTTCACAAACCGGACGTGTAAAGGTGAAGGGGAGCAAGTGGTCCCTGGTTTCGTTGTCGAAGAGGATGAGATTTTTCATCAAAAAAGCTTGCGTCGGTAAGCGGTAAAGAGTGAAAGGCTGAACGAGCGGCAATTTTACAAAAAAAGCCTCAACTGGATAGTCGAGGCTTTTTTATCTTTTGAATTTTCAATGCTTTTCAGCCCGAAATCAAGATTTGCTGAACTTTGAGAAACGCTTATTGAACTTGTCAATACGGCCCGCAGTGTCAACGAACTTCATCTTGCCAGTGAAGAACGGGTGCGATTCAGCAGAAATTTCCAGCTTCACAAGCGGGTATTCGCTGCCATCTTCCCAGGTAATGGTGTCCTTCGTTTGTGCACAAGAGTAGCTCATCCAAGCCTTGTCACAGGAGAAATCCTTGAAAATGACCTTGCGGTAATTCTTTGGATGGATATCATTTTTCATGTCAGAAATTTTCAATTTTAAATTTAGCGGGCAAAGATAGTCTTTTTTACCTTTCTGCCAAACTGATGACGAATTGATTTTAAAAAAATATCCTGTTCATTCTTAGGGCAATGATTGGATGTCCCAAAACGGCCATTCCTTTTAATAGCGTCTTCAACAACTTCACAGGCAAAGCTATGACTTCTAATGCCTTATCACACATTAGTATATCCAGGTTGGTTTCTTGGTGGCTCATGCAAACAAAAAACCAAGGCCCAAACCACCGACGATGGCAAGAAAAAATGGTTCTGCGTTGATGGAAAAATAGAATCTGTCATGCATAAAGCAAAACCATACTTAGATGATTCGCTACGATAAACCAATTTTACTTCACTGATAGAGGCATCCCCGCGCCAAGTTTCACAGGCCAAGACTCGATGGCAACCCATCCTTGCGGTTTCATTGGACAGTGCCAGACCAATTTTTTGTTCAAGAGAAATGGTCCCGGCAATAATGAAGGAGTGCAAGGCGATGTAACGACTGGCTTCGATGCCTACACGGTGGGAAATTGGTCAGATTTTGACTTAGATGGCGATCTTGATTTGTTCGTATGCATTGGAGAGGTCGAACAGCCTTCCCCTAACAATATATACATTAACAAATTATTTGATTCAGGCGATGCAACTTTGGAGAAGTCAGATTGTCATATGGTCTATACCGACCAAAGGGACGGCCAAAACTGGAACTGGATTGACTTTGACAAAGACGGTGACTCCTATGGATTTGTGGCCAACTATACCAAATCCAACGATTTCCTCCGCAATGTTGGCGGTTCTTTCCATAAATTGATACAGAATGATTTCGGAACCGACCTAACCAATCTTTTGAATGGCAATTGGCTCACAAATGTTTGGGGCGATTTCAACAATGAGGCCTTCATAGACGTATATCTTGGCAATGACGGTCCCATTGACTATTTTTACACCAATGATGGAGATGGCACCTTCACAAAACAGACGAAGCCATTTGTAGGGTGACTTCAAACCTGATTGAGCGTCCAATCGAAAATTGGGTCACGGTTTATCCCAACCCAACTCCTGATGGAAATTTTGGCATTGTTTTTTCAAAAAAAATTGAACAAACTGTTTCTGTAAGTGTCTATATTTCGATAGGTAAATTGATATTTCACCGGGGTTTTTCAGAAATACCTGACAATCAAATACTTGTAGACACAAGCGAAAAAAATTGCAAAATTTTTTTCATAAAAATTGCAACAAATGGTTGGGGTTTTGCAAAAACCCTTACCTTAGCACGATAAAAATTAGAGAGAGCGTGTTTTCGCCGGGCTTGCTAGCATTTTTGCGCAAGCCCGGTTTTTTTTGCCCTTTTTTGTTTTAAGAAATGCGCTACATTTGAGCGGTTCAATAAGTGAACAACAATTGCGGTTTCTTCGTCTATCTTTTTCCCCTTTTTATTGTTGATTTGGTGAAACAGGAGCAAACTGCGCAGCGGGTCTGCGCAAAATGGAACGCAGTACTTGTTCAAGGCCATGTTTATTAAGAGAATCTTAACAAAAATTCAAAGCGAAAATGAACGTACCATCTGACTTGAAGTACACTAAAGACCACGAATGGATCCGAGTTGAAGCCGGAAATGTGGCAACGGTTGGCATTACTGACTTCGCACAAGGAGAACTAGGCGAAGTTGTCTATGTAGAAGTTGAAACAGTAGGCGATTTGTTGAACAAAGAGGATATTTTTGGTACTGTTGAAGCAGTAAAAACAACCTCTGATCTTTTTATGCCGGTTTCAGGCAAGGTCATAGATTTCAATAATGCCATTGCAGAGACTGGCGGCGATGACCCAACTTTGGTCAACTCTGACCCATATGGCGCTGGTTGGATCATCAAAGTAGAATTGAGCGACCCAACGGAACTTGATGATTTATTGGATGCAGCAGCTTATTCTGCGTTAATTGGATAATTTTTGAAAAAAACGTTGGCACATACACCAATTTTTTCAAGGTTTGCATCTTGAAAGTATAGTTGTTTGAAATGAAGCCTTTTTTACCCGCAATCATTTGGGCAGCAATCATCTTTGGAATGTCAATCGGGCCGAGTATCCAACTCCCTAAGACGGCCATTTCACCAGACAAAATTGGCCATTTGATTGCATACGGCATACTTACATTGCTAATAATCAAGGCTTTAGAAAAAAAGGAAAAATTATCGTCAAAAACTGGTAACCTAACTGTTCTGGCGGTATCAATTTATGGAATTGCACTTGAAATAGTTCAATGGGCATTTTTCCCAAACCGCTATTTTGAGGTTTGGGACATGGTGGCCAACTTTTTGGGTTCAGTTCTATGCTATTTAGCATTCAAATTTTTTTTCACTAAAACATAACCAACATGGATTTCGAAGTTAGTGGTCAAGTAGCCCTGTTCGTTTCCTTGGCAATTGTGGTGCTCACTGTTGCATTGGTGTTTATTGTTAAAGCAGTTTACAATAAACGGTCCGATAGTAACCTCACCGCAAAGCACGCTGGAACGACTTTTAGCTCACCGCTTGAAGGCCGGAACAAGTACCCAGAAGTTGACACATGGAGCTTGGGCGGCACCTTTCAGAATTATGGCATCCTTGCCTCCATCGTTCTGATGATTCTAGCGTTTGGCTGGACAAAGTACGAGAATGTCATTGACGTGTCTGGTCTTCTTGGCACGCTTGACGAGGAAATTGAGATGGAAACGCCTCGGACAGCCGAGCCGCCACCTCCGCCACCTCCGCCTCCACCGCCCGTAATTCAGGAGGTACCGGATGATATTTCGGTGGAAACTGTGATTCAGCAAGACCAGTCCATTGAAGAAGAAACACAGGTTGTGGCACCACCAGTAATCGAGAAGGCCGCACCACCTCCACCTCCTCCACCTCCACCTCCAAAAGAGGACGAAGAGGAAATCTTTAAAGTGGTTGAAGACAAACCAGCTTTTCCCGGCTGCGAAAACGTCTCTGATAAAGCTGAAAAGCAAAAATGTGCTGAGACTAAAATGCTTCAGTTCATTTACAGCAATATCAAGTACCCGCCAATTGCAAGGGAAAACGGGGTGGAAGGCACTGTTTACGTGAAGTTCGTCGTCGAAAAAGACGGTAAAATCACGGCTCCTGAAATTGTGCGTGACATCGGTGCAGGTTGTGGCGAAGAAGCACTCCGAGTGGTGCAGATGATGCCACCTTGGGAACCCGGCAAGCAGCGTGGCCGCCCAGTGCGTGTTCAATTCAACCTGCCAGTGAAATATAAACTGGAGTAATACCATTTCTCATCCATAAAAAGGGCGATTGGCTTAGGCTAATCGCCCTTTTTCCGTTTCAAAATGACCAGTTCTACGAAAAAAATCCTGGACAAAATCCTGTGGAAAGGCAAAAGCAAATGGCTGCTTTTAGGTGCAGCCATTGGTGCTTTTATAGGCCTACTGCTCTTGCTGTCAACGTTGCAGTTCTATTTTGATGTACATAAATTACTGAATGGCGATGCCAACCCCGACGACCAATACGTACAGATAAACAAGAAGATAAACCTGTTCAATACCCTTGGTGTAAAGTCAAGTTTTTCTGAATCAGATATTGAAGAATTACAGACAAAGCCCTTTATCCAATCCGTTGGAAAATTTACCGCCAATGATTTCAGGGCCGGGGCTTCCAGCGATATGTTAGGCTTTTACACCGAACTGTTTTTTGAGTCTGTGCCGAATGAGTTTTTGGATGTTAATGAACCTGATTTTCGATGGTCAGAAGGCCAGAACTTCGTACCTGTGCTAATTTCCAAAGACTACCTGGCCCTTTACAATTTCGGTTTTGCGCCCAGTCAAGGCTTGCCTCAAGTGACTCCATCAACGGTTGGTAAACTGAACATGGAAATCACGATTTCTGGCTACGATAAAAAGCAATCCTTTAGTGGCCGAATCGTCGGTTTTAGCGAGCGCATCAATTCCATACTTGTTCCGCCCGATTTCATGGTTTGGGCCAATGCCAATTTCGGTAGTGAAACAGGGTTGCCCTCTCGCCTGATATTGAAAGTGGACAACCCGCTTTCCAAGGATTTCCAAGCTTTTTTAAAAGAGAAAAACTACGAAGTAAGCACCGGAAGGCTTATAGGGAGCCAATTTGGTGTGCTATTGAAAGTGGTTTTAAGTGCCCTTTGGGCAATGGGCTTTTTGATACTTGCCCTATCCATGCTTGTTTTCATGCTAAATTTTCAATTGCTCGTTGCGCAGAGCCGAGCCGAAATCAGGCTTTTATTGGAAACAGGGCATTCTCCAAAACAAATCAGTGGCCTGTTGGCGAAACGCTTCACTATGCTTTTCATTGGCGTACTCGTAATGGTTTTCATGGCATTGATTGGCATGAGAATATGGCAGGTAGGCTATTTTGAAAACCAGGGTTTTGAATTGGAAAGCAGCCTTGCCCCTAACCCTAAAGTCTTGGGAGTAGGAATGGTATTCTGCCTGGGCTTGCTTTGGCTCAATATCTTCAATATAAAAAGGGCAGTAAGGTTGCTTGCGAAATAACACCTTCAATACACAATCCTTTTCCCATGATACTCCTCCGCCCTGACCACTGCATGAACTTGCCTTAAATTTTCCTTGGTCACTTTTCCTGCCGCCATGACAATGATTTTGCCTTCGACAGCAACCTTCATTCTTCTCAAAATTGCAGCTCCTTCCAATGCAGTCGCCCGACCACCAGAAGTCAAAACCCGCTGAATGCCAGCGATTTGCGCTAAAGCAGTGACGGAAGCAACAGGGTCTGGCGTATCATCTATTGCCTTGTGGAACGTGACCAAAAGCGGTTTGGCCAAGTCCACCAACTCACGAGTGGCTTCCAAATCCACTTCGTTTTTTCCATCTAAAATACCGAAAACGACGCCCGCCACACCAACTGTTTTAAAGTATTCAATCGTGGCTTTCATCTGCGTTAACTCCGTTTCATCGTAAATAAAATTGCCACCCCTTGGGCGCACCATCGCCATGATTGGAATGCGAAGCGAGCTGAGGCAAGCCTCGGTCAGCTCATTGGATGGCGTAATGCCTCCTAAGCTTAAATCCCCACACAATTCGATGCGGTCAGCGCCACTTTGCTCCGCAAGAACGGCATCTTCCAATGTCTCTACGCAAGCTTCCAAAATCAGTTTTCCTGAATTCATATTTCAAGTATTAAGGCCGAACTTGCTGCAAATCAAGCATTTGGATGGGGAGTGCCCTCTTGCTGGGCAATGCTCCCTTCCGAAAAAAATGATTTGCAAATGCAGCTTATTCCAAGTATTCTCTGGGAACAGCGCCTTCAAATCTCGCTCGGTTTCTTCCACATTCTTGCCGCTACTGAGTCCCCAACGCTCGGCCAAGCGATGAATATGGGTGTCCACGGGAAAGGCAGGCACGCCAAAGCCTTGTGACATGACCACGGATGCCGTCTTGTGCCCCACGCCCGGCAATGCTTCCAAAGCTTCCCAATCCTTGGGTACTTGGCCATTGTATTTTTCAAGCAAGATGTTCGAAAGGTCAAAAATAGCCTTTGACTTACGGGGCGAAAGTCCACAAGGCCGGATGATGTCTTCGATTTCTTTTACCTCCAATTTCACCATATCCGCAGGGTTGCTGGCCCTGGCAAAAAGGATAGGCGTTACTTGGTTCACCCGTACATCTGTGCATTGGGCGGAGAGCAACACGGCCACCAACAAGGAGTAATTGTCCGCATGTTCGAGCGGAATGGGCGTCTCAGGATAAAGGCCGTCGAGGATTTGGGCAATCTCGGCAGCCTTTCTCCTGAGTGCAGGTGGGTATTTTTTAGGTTGAGTACTCGATAATGCCATTTATTGTTTTACGAATTTTTGCGAAGCAACCTGCCCCTCAAAACTTACCTGCAAAGTAAATACGCCTGATGGCATATCTGCAACATCAATACTGTTTTGGCCTGGGACAATTTGAATCTGCTTCATCAATTGTCCATAAATCGTTAAAATAGTAGCAGTTGCAGGAATTGCCTTGTCCCACTCAAGCGAAAGGTTTTTAACTGTAGGGTTTGGCCAAACCTTGAAATCAAGCGATTTATCCGACTGCTCCACAACCGAGGTAAGCCCAGTGGTGGTCACTTGGTCCATGCAGAAATAAGCAGGCGTGTTCATCCCAAACGCCCCGACGTCCGAGGAAGACAGGTAAAATTCAATAAAATCGGCTTCCCCAAGCGAGCTAAGGTCGAGGTAAGTCCAATCTTTTATGATATAATCTTCATCGTTGTTGGCAAAGCGGTAGTCTGCAAGGTAGAACTCTATGGAGTCGGTACCTACTTGACCATTGAGCGATTTGCGAATGGTGAGTTTGAAAAAATCGGGGTCGTTACCGCTCGCACCGCCAAATTTCTTGGCAAAAGCATCCCCGTTCAACATGCTCAAATAGGCATACGTACTGTTATTCAGATAAAGGCCTTGTACGACCTCGCCCTGCGCACCTCCCGACAAGTACATATTTGCGCTGCCAAATACATAGCCCAAGGCATAGGTGTCGGAACCTTCTGCCCCACCACCTGCAATGCAACTGTACTCATTGGCAAAACCGGGCGTGGTCACATCGGTCATCGAAGAAATCGCCCAGCCGTTCCAGTAGGGAAAGTTTGGGTCGTCCACATAGTCGTTGGGGAGTGAAATATCCCCGCTGACGAAAAAAGCCGAGTCGCCAGCATCGTTGTCAAAGCTGCCGGTGGGCAAGTTGAAATTCTCGAAATCAGCGGTGGACTGTGCCAACAATAAACCCGAGAACAGGCAAAAAATCAATGTGTTGAGTGCTTTCATAAAAATCATTTTTGTTTTAAATTATTGAAATTCATTGTTTTGCAAATTCAAAAGAAACCCCAAACTGCCAAACCCGACCAGGCATTGGTCTGCGCTCCATGACTAGGTAGCTTGTGTTCCAAATATTTTCAACTGAAAAATGGATGTCGGATTTTTGCCTAAAGACATTGGCCGAATAGGCCACTCTTGCACTGCCTAAATGATAGCCTGCTAATTTTCCTAAATCGGTCAGAACGGCATCCGTCAACTGGTGCCTGTAACCAAGGCTTGCCCCACCCCACCCTATTTCACCACTTACAAAGCCTTGGTTTACAGGAACATAGTACAACTGTTGGCCCTTTTCGATGCTTGGGATAGCCAATGCAGCCTGGTGAGTGGAGCGCACAAAATCATAGCCAAGATCAAGGCGGTTATTCCATGCTCCTGCCTCCATCTTCCAATGTGCACGAACCTCCACTCCCCTACTCCATACCCCTGCTATATTGGAAGCGGACCAGTTAGGCTGCCCCTCCACGGGTCGCCACTGAATCCAGTTTTTGATGTTTCGGTTAAAAGCAGAACCGACAAGGCTCAGCTCATGACCATTTGCTTTCTTGAAAAACCGAATATTCAGTTCCTCGCCCCAGCCCGACTCAGGTTGAAGGTCAGGATTGCCACCAGGCCGCCAATGCAGGTCATTGAGTGTGGGCAGGCGAAAATAGCGCCCCGTTTTTGCACCGATTTTCAGCCAGGCCAATGGTGTCCAGTCCATGCCGAGTGAGGGTGTAAACGGCAAGAACTGCCCATCTGCCAATTCCATACGGGCATCCAATTGGCCAGACCACGCCGCCTTTCGTTTGCGTAGCGCAGCATAGGCAGCGGTCTGATGGCGATTTCGAGGTTGGCCGTAATTTTTGGTTTGGGCCTGCGCCCACTGGTGGTTCAGCGTCGTTTGAAAGCTGGTTGCTGTGGCGAGGGTTCGGTGGTAGCTTAGCTCCGCAATGCCCGTCCAAAACTTGTTCTCGTTCTCAATTTGGTTGTAGGTGTCTTGGAATTGGTTGTTATCGTTGAAAAAAGCAGCTTTCGCCGTCCATGCATTTTTACCTGCCCGGCGTTCCCAATTAAAGGCAGTACGCAGTTGGTCGTCCAACAATTTCGCTTCGCTGATGTTTTGAACGTTCGTGGGTGGGATTTGCCGGTCGGCTTTTTGCCACCAAGCCAATAGGCTGAACATTTGACTGCCATTTGGCCGAAAATGGGCGGTTCCCATAAGCCCCCGCCGCCATTGCTGGGCATTGGTCATCTCCTTTTCTGGCAAGCCGGGGGCTGGCCGATATGGAAAGTTGTTCTCAGCTTTCTGATGAAAAAATCGAGCGGAGAAGGCCCATTTGCTTCCACCATAGCCGAGGTTCAGGGCTTGGTGCTGCCATCCAAAACTGCCTTGCCCCGCTTGAATTTTCCCGTAAAAACCCTTGTCAAACTGAGGTGAATTGTCCATCAGCACGGCTCCACCAATAGCGCCGCTGCCCCACGCCGCCGAATTGCCGCTGTGTTGAAAGCTCACCTCATCGGTGAACTGGATAGGTAGTAGCGACCAGTCGAGCAAGCCGAGCATGGGGCTTTGGATGGGCAGCCCATTCCAAAGTACTGCGGTCTGGCCAGCACTTGCTCCTCGTATGGTCGTGGTGGCAAGGCTACCAAGGCCATAACTTTTCAGGTAAATCCCAGCTTTTTGCTGTAAAAAATCGGCAACTGAAGCGCCCTGCCGAACCGCTAAATCCTCCCCCGACCATTTTTCCACGAAACCACCGGGCTGCAAATGCCGCAAGGAGGTAGCGCTGACCTCCACCACCGGCAATGGCACGAGGCTATCAGATTGCGCACGTACCCATGTTTGCGCTAGTAAAAAGAAAATTAAAAATGGATGGATGGATTTTGCCAAAACAACCTGCCGATGATGGGCGAAAAAAAGGCAGGTCGGAAACGAAGGAGCGGGCAATGCCCTGAAAATCAAGCCGTTGGCTACGGATTGCAGCGTTTCTTCCCCAGCTTTTCCTCCGAAAGCCCGATTGAGAAATACGCTATGGCAGGTCTTCTGACTTGCTCCTTTTTTGGCACCTTCCCAAGCGGGCGGGATATTGAGAAATTAGGTAATTAGGTAATTGGGGGTACTGGCTGTGGCTCAATTTCCCAATTTCTTAATTTCCAAATTTCAATCCCCCAGTTGCTCAGTGGCTTTTCGCCAAAAAAACAAGTGGAGCTTACAGCAGCGGGGACTGTCCCGGATTTTCACCGGATTCCCTTTTCAGATTGACGAACGGGTCGTAAATCACCGTAGCGGGGCAAAGGTATGAAAAAAGTTGGCAGTTCGTCAGTGGGCAGTCAGTGGCTGCTAAATTGCAAATGACTGCCAAAAGGCAAATCATGGTTTGGATAGTTGGAAATAAGGCAGGTCTTGCTTTGACTCCTTGGAGTGGCAGTAATCTTTGTCAGGTAAAAAATTCTACCGCTTAAAGCCAGATTTGCCTTGAACTGATTCAAATAGCTATTCTGAATTTATTTAGAAAAAGGGTTTTCTTATAAAAACTGCGCCTTGTTAATAAGTCGCTTTTGTCATCGCCGAAGGCGAACTGCGACGTCATGCGGGACTGCACTCGTGATGTCGCAGGTCGCCTTCGGCGATGACAAAAGTGACTAAAAGGGACAAAGTATGAATTTACAATTTTTATAAGAAAGGCCTTTATTTACAACTGACTGCCCATTGCAATCAGGAAAAGTACAAGATTAGGAAACTTCCAACTGACAACGGAAATGGCAGGCATAGCACAACCTGACTGCCCCCTTCCGAACTACCAACTTTACTAACCCCCTTGCCGAATGGCCACAACTGGATCCATCTTAGCGGCCCTGTTGGCAGGCAGCAGTCCAGCTAATATGCCTACGACAATAGAAATGGAAAAGCCCCAACCGATATTGGCAAGGTCAACATAGATGGGAAATGGCAAAGCGTTTTCAAGCGCTGCGATGAGGGCATAAACAAAGACCAAACCCAAGGCCCCCCCAATGATGCACAGTATGATTGATTCTACCAAAAACTCCAATAGAATTACCCCACTCTTGGCACCAAGGGCTTTTTTGATACCTATGATATTGGTACGCTCCTTCACCGAGACAAACATGATATTGGCAACGCTTACCATGCCCACAAGGATGGCAAAACTGCCAATGACAATGCCCACAAGGTTCAAGACCCCAAATACATTCCCAAGTAGCTTGGCAAGTATGGACATGGTATTGAGCGAAAAATTATCATCCTCCTTGGGCTTAAGGTGACGTTCTGCCCGCAAGGTGCCAGTTATTTCATCCTTCACCTTTTCAACGGAAACGCCTTCTGCTGCTTTAACTTGTAAGGAAGAGCCCCAAAGGTTTTCGGCTTTCACATTTGCCACTTTTTTCGCCAACTCATAGCCGATCATGATGGCATTGTCGAAGTCCATGATATTGATAAGGTCCTTGCCTGATTTTTTAAAAACACCGATCACTTCCATGTCATGGGCACCCATTTTGATTTTTTTCCCGATGGGCTCGACCCCTCCAAACAAGGCCTCGGCCACTTTATAACCAATCATCACCTTGTTCATGCCGTAGTGGTACTCTGTAGCGGTGTAGTATCGGCCTTTATGGTAGTCTGGTTTGAAAATTTCGTCCATATCGTAGGTGGTTGCTACGCAAAAAACCCGTTCAACAGAATTGGAACGGTACTTTAGGGTCTTAAAACCCACGAAAAGGTGAAGGTCTGCGGCGGCGGCATCTTTTACTTTGGCTTTTATGGCCATCAAGTCATCATAGCTGGGGTCGGGACGGCGTTCGTATTTCCAGTAATTTGTATGAGGGTCTTCTACCCAAGATTGCTTGGAGACATAGATAACATCGTCGCCCAATTTGTCCAAACTGCCCATCACGTTGTCCTGCATGGAGTTAACGGCAGCCTGTATGGCGATGATGCAAAAAATACCGATGGTGATGCCCAACAAGGAAAGGAAACTACGGAGCTTGTTGCCCGTAAGCTGCCCCCAAGCTTGTAGGGTGCTTTCAGCAAATATTCGTAAAATGACTCGCATGGCGATTGCGGATTAGGTTCCCTACGTGTATGACAAATGTGGATTGCGGATTGCTTCGCCGTCAACACTCCTTTGTCAAAACTAAGGCTCTAAGGTGTGCCATCGTTTCGAAATGGAAAACAAGGATTAGATGAAGACGGTTTATTTATCCACGAAAGTATTGGTAAAGCGGCTCACTACGTCATTCACCCGCAAGCGCAGCCCAAACCTTATCCAACACCCGTTGAAGCAAGCTTCTTTTTTCGGTGATAATGCGGGCCGTTCCTTGCATCTCCTGTCGGAATGGAATGGGCTTTCCATAACTTGTCACCAACTCGGCGGGGATGGCTATTTCCACTTCGTATCCCTGTTCGCTCGGCACCGGGGCAATGCGCTGCACCGTACCGTTAAGCACCCCAAACTCTTGGTAAGGATACCCATCGAGGCGAATATTGACGGGCATATCGTCCTTCACCTTGCCGGAGCGGTTCCCCATCAAAACAGCTTTAGCAACAACGCTACCTGCCCCATCTTTGGGCACGATGGTGAGCACCTCGGTGCCTTCCTCCACTTGCATCTGCTCGCTCCATGCCTTGGTCAAGGCTATTTCGCCCGCAACCGGAGCTTCCATCAAATAGGTCTGCTTCCAGATGGTGATTTCGCCAACCAATTTTTCCACTTCTGCCTGAAAATCGAGCAACTTCTGGGACTTGCCGTCGGACTGAACCTGTTGCAAGTCAAGGATTTGCGCTTGCATTTGCCGTACCCGCAGGTTGTTCTGTGATGTACCAGACCGCAATGCCTCTAATTCCCGTCGTTTGGTCAGCCATTGCGATTGGCTTTTTTCAAACTCCAACTTGCTGATGGCGTTCGAGGTTAGCAGTTGGCTGTCACGCAGCACGTTCTGGTGCGCCAAAGCCACCTCCTCTTTCAAGATGTTCTCTTGCCGGAACAGCGACTTGTTCAAAATGAGCATATCCTCCATTTGCCGTTGCAAATTGGTGATCTTCTGGAAGTTGATGTCTTGCGAAAGGAAATACCGCAGGTCTTGGTGGCGCTGTACGAAATTGGCGAAATTAGCCTGCAACGGCCCAAGTTGCATCACCGATGGCAAGCGGAGTTCAAGGTAGGCAGCCGTTTCATCGAGCAGCATTTTTTGCAAAACGGAGTCCAATAAGGCCACGTCCTTCAGTCGGGCGGGGTTTTCAAGCACAACGATCAATTGGCCGGGCAGAACGGCCTGGCCATTGGTTACCATTAGCTGCGCAATTTTTCCACTGGCCTTTGCAGCCAGTCGTATGGGCGGTTTTTGGGTGGTCAGCATGGCCCTTGCCTCCACCACATCGGGGTAGCGAACGAGGTGGGCAATGCCCAACATTAGCACCAGTACGGCGAGCATGGCCGTAAGACCCCAACGCAGCGTCCACCCCGGTGGACTGCCGATGAGCGCCTCTATGTCGTAGCGCTCGTTGAGGCGTATGTTGGAAGTAGTTGGCATTAAAGCAATCTATTCAAAATTCAAGCCCCAAAAGCAGGGCAAGCGACAAATTTTTGGTATCAAACGAAGTCCGCCCCCTTGCAATGTCCAGCCTGCCATTGTACACCCGAAGCCCAAACTGCGGCCGCAAGCCGTTGGACAGCACAGGACTTGCCCCGACGCCAGCCACGAAGGAGTGGTCGAATTGCTTGTAGCTTTCTGGCATGTACAATACGTATCGAGTTGGGGGCGCCTGCTGGTTGTCAATAACCACATTGATTTCACCGGGAAATTCGTCTGTGCGGTGCAGCAGGTAGCCAATAGCATAACCGACGTGGATGAACACTTTGAAATCCTTGCCTGCGGAAAGCTGGAACAAGGCAGGCACTTGAAAATAATCGAAATGTTCGTCAATATGCCTGCCGGGCAAAGGGTTTCCATTTCCATCTGAAAGCAAAACGCCAGACCTGCCCCCTTTCCGTTCATAGTTCAGTTCGCCCCGGATGGACACATTGTCGCTAATTCCCAAGGTGCCATAAATTCCAAATGTCACCCCGAATTTGTAGTCAAATGGGTCAATAAACACATCGGAAGCCGCCAATTGCTCCATACGGAGCGAAGAGAGCGTTGGCCCAAAATAAGCGCCAAAATGGTTTTTTTGGGCATGAACCAAGACAGCGGTCAATAAAAAAAAGCTGAAAAAAAGCTGCTTAAACAGGTTTAGAGTCATTTGCTTTAATTTTTTACAAATGTAATGCCCCACACCTGAACTATCCCAACATCGAACCTATTATCCCCAAAATTGCCCAATCCCCGTCAAACCTCCATACCTCATACCTCATACCTCCATACCTCCATACCTCATACCTCATACCTCACTCACACCCTTCCAGCACCCTCAGCTCTACCCTCCTGTTCTTCGCCTGTTGTACTTCTTCAATGGCCCTTGGGAACACCATCTCATGGTTGCCATAGCCCTTCCAATTGATGCGCTCAGCGGCAATGCCATTCTCCAAGAGATAGTTGTAAACCGTCTTTGCCCGGTCTTCGGAGAGCTTGAAATCTGCGCTGGTAGTGCTAACTGGCGGGGTATTGGGTCGGTTTACATGTCCTGCTATTTCGATTTTCATATTGAGGTTCTGCTGCATGAATCGCAGGATTTTGGGTAGTTCTGGTTTGGATGTCTCCAATAAAACGGGCTGGTTTCCAACAAAATAAAGGTTGTCAATATCTGCCACGGAGCCTGCCTTGGCGGGTCGCAGCGGCATCGGAACAGCTTTGGATTTCTTATCGGCCTTCACCATGGCTGTCTTCAGGAAATAGCAGCGGGCATAAGCATCAATACCCAATACCGTCCCAATGGGCACCGTCTTGCTGAACCGGCCATCCGCCCCGGTCTTGATGGTATCCGAGACTTCTTTTGACCGAAACACCACATCGGCCACGAGCGGCAGCCCGGTCTTCTCATCCGTCACTTGCCCTTCGATGAGCGCCATCGGCACGGGCAGCAGCACCTCCACCGTGGCCCGGCGGTTGCGCTGGCGGCCTTCCTCATTAGCGTTGATGGTGGCCGGCTTTTTCTCGCCAAAATAGGCAAAGCTAATAAGGCTGTCAGCTATGCCATTTTTTACCAAAAAACCCTTGACGGCATTGGCCCGCCGCTCGGACAGCGTCAGGTTGTTGGACAGTGAGCCAATGGAATCGGTATGCGCCGTGATGCGGATGGTGAAGTCCTGTTTGCCTTTGGTAAAAGCGACCAATTGCGCCAGCACCGAATCGGCAGCAGGGCGCAGGTCGTGCTTGGCGAAATCGAAATAGACTTCTGTGGAATTTATCGGCTTGGTGGTGGGCAAGTCTGATTGTTGCGCCAGCACCAAAAAAGGAACTAGCGTAAATAGTAAAAGTAAGTATCGAAATAAGATCATGAATAATGGCAAGTTGTTTTTACAAAAACGCTGTTTTTCAACAAAGGCACATAGAGCCTTCATCTTAAAAATACCCAAAACGAAGGAAGGTGGCAGACTAACGCCCGCCACCTTCCAAATGGTACTACAATAAACGGTGTTTCCTCCTCTTTATACCTCATATGCCTACATAAGGCATCTACCATCCTCCATTCACCGTTTACTGTTCATCGTTTATGGTTATATCTCCTCCCGCACAGGGCGTGGGAAACGAACGAAAACCTCGTCGCCAGGGCGGTCCAATGGAAGTTCTCCAAGGCGTCCCCAGCGGCGCATGTCAATCCAGCGGTGACCTTCACCGAAGAGGCTGTAGCGACGCTGCTTCACAAGTTCGTTGAACAAGGAGGCATCGTCGCCAGGGCCAGTGTAGTTGCCAAGTCCTGCGGCATTACGTACGGCATTAATGGCATTGGCAGCCACCACATTGTCCACCCCGATATTGGCCTCGGCGTAAATCAACAGCAGCTCCTCGTTGCGGATAATGCCTACAGGGGCGGTCGGCGAGTCGAAAATGGCCACTTGCGTGTCGCCTGACAGGTTGTCGAGGTTGACGGGTGCAGAAAGCGGCGTTGTCTTTTCAGCCACCCGTTGGTCGCCCGGTTCAGCATCGGTCAGGAAGCTTGCCTGCACTACGAAGGGCAAGTCGGGCGTGTTGTAAATCGGGTTGCGAATGTCGTTGCCCGAGGTGCCAAAACTGTGGTAAACGCCCAAGTTCATATCACCATCCAGGTCCATAAAGGACTTGCCTAACTCTGCTATGATTTCCGAATTGGGCTTATTTGCATACAATGCTGTACGAGCATAAAGCGCCCGGTTGAAAGTCAGGAACGACTCCGGAGTATTGAAGCCATCAAAGCCAGACGAAAGGTTGAAGGCAAAAGCATCACCAGCAGCAGAGAGGTCGCTGGCAGCCTCATCGAGCAGTGAAAGCACTGCATCGAGAGAAGCGGCATAACTGCCAGTGAATGGCCCCAACTTGTCGGGATCGGCAACATCGGTGCGGATGCCACCTGTATCACCCGAATAGCCACTATCACCCTCATATTGGCGATTGGCTTCAAGTAACAAGCCATAGGCCATCAACGTCTTGGCATAACCACGAAATCCCGCTTCCTGAGCTGGGGTGAGGCTTGCCTTGGCGTTTGCCACGGCCTCAATTAGCACGTTGGCATTGCGAACAATCCGGTAGTGGCGCAGGAAAGGACGGGTAGTTAGAAAGCCGTTGTTATCAAGGCGTCCTGCACCTTCGCCCGCTCCAAGTAGCTCGCCAGTAAAGCGAGGGTCAGTACCTCGTAAGTCGTAGTATTCACGACCTACGATGCTCACCGTCCAGTAATGGAACTGCATTTCGGAGCGCATAATGCCTTCAAGGCCAGAGGCCAGCAATTTTAGGTCGGCCAAAGAGGCCCCGTTCACGAGGTTCTCTAACGTTGGGCCGTTTTCGTTTTCCACTTCATCTATTTCACAAGCAGAAAAACAGAGCATGGCGACAGTGGCCATACTGAACAGGAATGGTTTGAAAATATATTTTAGCATAATTAGTCAATTTTATGGTTTGGTCAATTTTTGAAATAATGAAATCATAGGATTAGAAGTTTAGCGACAGTCAACCTGCTAACCAACTTCTTAATCCCTCTATTTCAACAAATTTCCTTAAAAACGAAGCGTGAGATGGAAATTCATCCGCTTTGAACTAGGGAATGGGGTTACCTCCACATTGTTTGCCAACACGTTGCCACCGAAGTTAGAAACTTCAGGGTCGTAACTGTTGTAGTCAAAGATGTTGATGAGGTTACGACCGCTAACACCAAGCCTCATGCCGAAGGCATCACGGAATACTGAACGTGGGATGTTATAGTACAAGCCCACCTCCCGCAAACGTAGGTAGCCAGCATCCTCAATCCATGGGCCGGTGTTACCAGCGAACCACTCCGTTGGGCGGTACTCACCGTTGCGCAATTGGCCAGCCGGGTCAAGGGTAATGTCGTCGTAGTCCCAAGTAAGTGCGCCGAGGTCGAAGAGCAGTGTGCTGAGGTTGATGTTCTCGCCGCCTTTTTTCCAATGAAACAGGAAGGAAAACTCGAAACCTTTGTAGGCCAACATGTTTGTGAACGACATGTTGAAATCGGCCTCTGCGTTACCATATACTTTGAAGCCGTCGCCATCTGGATCGCAGTCGGTGCAGTCGGCAGGGTTGTAGGTGCCAATGATTTGTGTGGCGCTCTTGCCCTCCTCAATGCGGAACTGACCAAGGCTTGCTGCAAAGCCGCCCACATTGAATGCTGGAATGTCTAGGCGGGTGATTTTGGACTTGTTTTTCCAAAAATTGACACCAACCGTCCAGTCCAAATCCTTGCCTTTGAAGGGAGTAATGCTCAGGCCAGCTTCTATACCCTTGTTTTGCAGGGCACCTGCATTGATAACCTTGGTGGTGAAGCCGGAGGAGTTTGGCACCTCAGCCCTCAGTAGCAAGTCATCAATTTCCTTGTTGTAAACAGTGAAAACAAGGTTAACCATGCTGTTCATCAAACTGATGTCAGTACCATATTCCAGTTCTTTCTGGCGTTCAGGTGTCACGTCAGAGTTGCCACGAAGCACGTTGTTCACCCAGCCAGAGCGACCTCCAATGGAGGTAGCATCGTAAAGGTTGAAGCGGTCAGCAAAGTTGGCAAAACGGCCAGCCTCCCCATAAGCCACCCGAAGTTTGAAAGCATTAACGTCGTCCAAAGTCCAGAAGTCAAACTGGTCGAGGTTGAGGGCGAGGTTAGCCTTCGGGTAGTAGTTGATTTTATTAGGGTCGCCGTTGTTCGAGGACTTGTCGCCACGGATGCCAACAGTGGCTATAAGGCGGTCGTTCCAGTTGAATTCCTGCTGCGCAAAAAAGCCCTTGTCCTGCTGAACTTGGATATTTTGGAAGGCTCCTACGTTGGCGCTCTGGCCTACGTTGGTAAGCGAACCGTTTAGGCCGGAGGCCGTAGTGTAAACGGTATTTTTATTGAAATCCTCTTGTGTAACGCCCGCCTGTGTGCGAAGCGTGATACCACCAGGGGTAAAATAGCTATACACCAAGAAGGCAGACAGGTTGGTGTTGGAGTTCACCGTATTGCCACTAACCGATACGCCCTCCAATGTACCCTCGTCCCGCATATAGGACAGCTCGTGAGGGAAAATAGAGGTGGTGCGCAGGGTGTATTGGTCAACGCCGGCACGAAGCACGGCCTTCAAGCTGCTTGACTCGTTTTCCAACAGCTTCACGTTGAAGGTAGCACCGCCAATATAACGGTTAACCTTCTCACGGTTGGTGATTAGCGCCGGTGTTTCCAACAAGTTGGAGCCAACACTTGGCAGAGCAGGGTAAACGCCGTTTTCATCTGGAAAAAGGTTTTCCCAAGGCCGGGTGAAGGCCATTGCGTACCCGATGGTGGTGTTTGTGTTGGAGTTGTTGAAAAAACCACGGTCTGCGGTCGAGTTGATGTAGTTGTTGGTGGCCTGTAGGTCTAGCCAGCGATTGAACTTGTAGCCAATGTTCAAACGGACGCTGGCTTTTTCGTAGCCCGTGTTTTGCAGAATGCCATCCTCGTTCTTGTAAGTACCACCCACGTAGAAGTTCAATTTTTCGCTGCCCCCTGATATATCGGCACGGGTAGTTGTATTGTAACGGGTGTGGTCGTAGAGTTCCGCTTCGTAATCGGTAAGGCCGTTTTGGTTAAACTTGTCAACATCGGCTTGGCTGAACTCTGCTCCTATTTTTGCTGCATCGAACTCCCTCATGCCCAAAAGCCTAAGTGGCCGCACAGCACCAACGGTCTGTGATACGGTCACCCTCGATTTGCCAGCTTGACCCTTCTTTGAAGTGATGATGACGACCCCGCCTGCCGCACGAGAGCCATAGATAGCCGCTGCGGAAGCACCTTTAAGTATCTCGATGCTTTCGATGTCCTCTGGATCAATGTCGGCGATGCGGTTGGAAGCGTCGTCTTGGTTGGTGGAGGTGTTGCCACCACCAGCCGCTGCCGACACGATGTCAGTTCCAAGCGAAACGGTGGAGTTGTCAATAAACACTCCATCTATGATATAGAGTGGTTGCTGGTCACCAAAGATGGAGGTTACCCCTCTTAATTTCACCGACATACCACCACCGGGGGCACCGGAGTTGGCCCTGATTTCGGCTCCCTGGAACTTGCCATAGAGCGCCCCATCCAGTGTATTTTGCGAGGTAACGCCCGTTAATGCCGCTGCATTGATGGTTGAAACGGCGTTGGCGAGGTTGCTCCGCTTTACGCTGGTGGCAAAACCCGTTATCACTACTTCTTCCAATTCCGTGGCCCCGTCTTCCATCACAACACTCACATTAGCGTTGGCCTTGCTTACGGCCACCTCCGTCTCGGAGAAGCCCGTGAAGCTGACAACCAATGTGGCTGGTTCTGAGACCACGTTCAATTCAAAAGCACCGTTTTCGTCAGTAACCGTTCCAATGGCCGTTCCCTTTATGAGAACAGTGGCACCAATTAGTGCCTCGCCTTTGGCATCCCTAACAGTGCCAGATGCCTTGAATTGTGCCATTGCTACCCCTGAAAAAAGGCATAGGGCTAGCAAAATCAACCTGGACTTAGTCAATAGTTCATTCATACGATTGAGAGTTTAGTTAAAAAAAAATGGTTTAAAATTTGGCTTTCGGCCGCGGGCACCTGTTTAATGCAGCTGCCTAGTGATTTCGATACTAATAGTTTTTACCAATTTCCAAATGTAGTTGCATGAAAACGAAACATGGGATGAATTTGCGGCGCAACGAAGAAAATTGAATGAAACAATTGTTGGCTTTCAACTTGGCTTCGCATTTCATTCTTATAAAAATAAAGGTTAGGCAAGCTGCTGAACCTATTCTCAGGCTCGTTTTTCCCAATCCGCTGGTTTGGCCTAATTCTCTCACAACCCCGGATACCCCAACACAAAACTCTTCTCCTCAAAATGCTCCGCCAGGTACCCGGGAATCCGCTGCATAAACGACTCCGACGAAACCGACTCGTGCCGGGCGCAGAGCAGGATGAGCAATTCATCGGGCTTGGTGTCTTCGTGCAGGTGCCACCAGGTGTTTTTGTCGAGCGGCAGTATTTTTAGGCGGTCGGTGGTCTTTTTTAGGAATGCCTTGGTTGACTCGGCTCGGCTGGTCTCGGAAGCCACGAAGGTGAGCGGCTGATCGAGGTTTAGCGAGATGTTTTCGATGCGGCGCATGATGTCCACGAAGCCGGGTTCGAGGTGGGCATTTTCTGCCACGATGACCTTGATATGCTTGAACGTGAACGGCGATTGTACCATATTGGTCACGAAGAGCATTTCTGGCGATTCGTCGAGAAGGTTGTCGAGCAAGGTGCCAAAGAGGCGTTCGGTGGCGCTCACCCGGGGGTGCCAGCCAATGACGATTTCCGTGGCCAAGAGTTCGTCTGCTGCCCGTTGTATGCCGCTGACGGCGCTCACGTCCACCCGGTGGATGGGCGAAAGGGAAATCTGGCGGTCGGCAGCATGCTGCACCACAGGGGCAATGAGCTGTTGGCTTTCCTTGATTTTCGAGCGTACGTCCTTTTCATCGAGGATGATGGAAAGCGGGAAGACTGGCTCTTTATGACCCGGCGTTTTTATCAAAAATGCAAAATCCACGAGGTTGACCACGCTGGCGGGGTTGCTGATGGGCACTAGGATGCGTTGAGCTTTATCCAAGCCATTGGAAGAATGCACGTTTTGTGCAGCCATGCGACGGGCCACCCGGTCGGTGACGAAGCTGCTGACGAGGCAGGTGACAAGGATGAGGAAAATGGTGGCGTTCAGCACCGATTCATCGAATAGCTTAATTTCATAGCCAATCAAAATGATGGCAATGGTGGCTGCAGCGTGACTGCTGCTGAGGCCGAAGATGAGGTTGCCTTGGTCTTTTGTATAGCCGAAAATTCGTTGCGTAGCTATAGCCGCAAACCATTTGGTGATCAAGGCAACGCTCGTTAGAATCAATGCTGTGACGATGGTTTTTTCGTCTTTAAAAAACACGTGCAGGTTGACGATCATGCCCACATTGAATAGGAAGGCAGGGATGAATAGCGCCGTGCCAGCAAACTCGA
Organism: Saprospiraceae bacterium; assembly: GCA_022841745.1. Classification (GTDB taxonomy): domain Bacteria; phylum Bacteroidota; class Bacteroidia; order Chitinophagales; family Saprospiraceae; genus UBA6168. The sequence continues at coordinate 56,464 of JALHQW010000018.1, forward strand.
TGCGGTTCATCAACGGGGAACTGTGCGGTATCAGCCGGTTCAGCACCAAACCCGCCATGAACGCCCCGATGATGGCCTCTATGCCCGCCAACTCAGCCAGCAAGCCACAGACGAAAAGCATGGCCAAAACGAACACAAACTGATACGTGATGTCGCTTTCCACTCTTCGGAAAAACCAACGGGCTACCCTCGGCAATAGGCCAAAAACCAGTGCCCCAAACACGGACAAGGACAAAATAAGCTCTACCCAAAACCACCCGCTCATGGTACCCTGCGCCATGCCGCTGATGACAGCCAATAAGAGCAATGCCAACGTGTCGGTGATGATGGTGCCGCCTACGGCCACGGCCACGGCCTCGTTTTTTGCGATGCGCAAACGGTGTACGATGGGATAGGAAATTAGTGTATGCGTTGAAAACATACCTGCCAAAAGCAGGGCGCCCATCCATTCCAAATCCAGCAAAAAATAGGTGCAAAACCCGCCCAGCAGAAGGGGAAAACCAAAGGTGAGCAACCCGAAAGTGCCACTTTTGTGACGGTTTTTCAGGAAAGAGTCCATGTCAATCTCCAGCCCTGCCCAGAACATGATGTAGAGCAGCCCGATTTTCGAAAGGAGCTTAATACCATCGCCTTGCTCGAGGAGGTTGATGCCGTGCGGCCCAAGGATGGCCCCCATCAAAATTAGCCCCACGATGCCGGGCAACTTGAACCGGTTGAGCAGTGCCGGTACGGTAAGCACCGTCAGCAACAGGATGCACATCAGGAACACGGGGTTCTTGATAGGCAGCGACCAATCGTGGAGGTTGAGTAGTATGTTGTCCATATTCGGGGCAAAAGTAAGTAAGGTTTGGAGGTATGAGGTATGAAGGTTTGATGGACTTACGATTGACGAATTAGGATTTACGATTGGGCAACAGCAAGGCGGATTTTTGCGTACATTTGCGGCCCAATACGAAAAAAGTAAAAAGGACAAAGGACAAAGTAAAAAGTACGAGTCCCGGGGTTCCCACTTTTTACTTTGTACTTTGTACTTTTTCCTTTTTATTTTATCAATGAAAAACATCCGCAATTTCTGCGTCATAGCACATATTGACCACGGCAAGAGCACGCTTTCCGACCGTTTATTGGAAACAACCAAGACCATTGCTGCCCGTGACATGAAGGCACAAGCCCTTGACAGCATGGACCTTGAACGGGAGCGGGGCATCACCATCAAGAGCCACGCAATTCAGCTTTACCACCACCACAAGGATGGGCAGGTTTATACCCTGAACCTGATTGACACGCCCGGCCACGTTGACTTTAGCTATGAAGTGAGCCGCTCCATTGCCGCCTGTGAGGGCGCACTGCTGCTAGTGGACGCTACACAGGGCATACAGGCGCAGACCATCTCGAACCTGTACCTTGCCATTGACCACGACCTGACCATCATCCCCGTCATCAACAAGATTGACATGCCCAATGCCATGATTGAAGAGGTGATGGACCAAATCATCGAATTGGTTGGGGTGAAAAAAGAGGATATTGTTTTGACCAGTGGAAAGACAGGGGAAGGCATCGAGGGTTTGCTGACTGCCATTGTGGAAAGAATCCCAGCGCCCAAGGGCGACCCAGATGCACCACTTCAAGCCCTGATTTTCGACTCTGTGTTCAACACTTTTCGGGGCGTCATCGCCTACTTCAAAATCGTGAACGGCACGATGAAAAAAGGCGACAAAATCCGCTTTTTCCACACGCAAACAGAATACAATGCAGACGAAGTGGGCATCCTGCAAATGAACATGATTGCCAAGCCGGAAATGCGGGCCGGCGACGTGGGCTATGTGATCACGGGCATCAAGCAATCAAAAGAAATCAAGGTCGGTGATACCATCACCCACCACGCCAACCCCTGCGAAGAGGCCATCCACGGTTTCGAGGAGGTAAAGCCGATGGTGTTTGCAGGGGTTTACCCCATCGAAAACGAGGACTTTGAAGACCTGCGGGAAAGCCTTGAAAAACTGCAACTGAACGACTCCTCGCTGACCTTCGAGCCGGAAAGCTCGGCGGCCTTGGGCTTTGGTTTCCGCTGTGGCTTCCTCGGCATGTTGCACCTCGAAATTATTCAGGAGCGCCTTAGCCGGGAGTACGACATGGAAGTCATCACGACCATCCCGAACGTGTCGTATTACGCCTATACCACAAAGAAGGAAAAGATATTCCTGCGCACGCCCGTTGACTTCCCCGACCCGACTATGTTGGACTATGTGGAGGAACCATATATCGCTGCGCAAATCATCACCAAACCTGAGTACATCGGCACCATCATGACGCTCTGCCTCGACAAGCGTGGCATTTTCAAAAACCAAAGCTACCTGACGCCGTCCCGTGTGGAGATGTCCTTGGAGCTGCCCCTCGCCGAAATCGTTTTCGATTTCTACGACCGCCTAAAGTCCATTAGCCGGGGTTATGCTTCTTTCGATTACCATCCCATCGGCTATCGGGAGGGCGACCTCGTGAAAGTGGACATCAAGTTGAATGCCGAGCCTGTGGATGCGCTTTCGGCGCTTGTCCACAGAGACAAAGCATACGCTTTCGGTCGCCGCATCTGTGAAAAACTCAAGGAATTGCTGCCAAAACAGCAATTCGTCATTGCCATACAAGCCGCCATCGGCGCCAAAATCATCGCACGGGAAACCATCTCCGCCATGCGCAAGGACGTGACCGCCAAGTGCTATGGCGGCGACATCAGCCGGAAGCGCAAGCTGCTCGAAAAGCAGAAGAAGGGCAAGAAGAAGATGCGCCAGATTGGCAACGTGGAGGTGCCGCAGAAGGCGTTTATCGAGGTGCTGAAGCTCGATTGACGGTGGACGATTGACGGTGGACGGCAGCTTTTGGCACTTTTGTCTTCCATTTAAGAATCTGCCCTCGTTCCGAGGGCAAACGATGAACCGAAAGCCCTCTCAGGTCTTGGAACTTGAGAGGGCTTTTTTGTTTTTGCAATACAGCTGTCGCAGGGAGCGGCTTGATTACCATAAAATTCAGTTCTTTCCCTACTTTTGACCAAAATCCAGAAACAATGCAATTTGCCAAAGGAACTAAAGTAAAATTCAAGCACACAGACGATGTAGGTGAAGTAAGGGGCCAATTGGAAGGTGGCATGGTCAATGTTTACCTATCAAAACATGACATGGAAATCCCAGCTTGGCCAGAAGACCTGGTACGTGCCGATGATCCCCAGAAATACCCAGTAAAGGCGAAGGTGATTGAGGGCAAAAAACAAGCAGTGAAGCCTACGCCGCCGCCTATTTCCCTTGAGTCTCAGTACACCATCCTCAAGAGTTTGGGCATCCAATTGGCCTTTGACCCGATTGATAGCAAAAGCGAAATACCAGAGAAATATGGGCTTTACCTCCTCAACGATACCCGCTACGATGTGGTTTTTGAATTGAAATTGCTCCTCAACAGCCGGGGGCCTCAGACTTGGAACGATAAATTGCGGTCAGCCAGCTACCAGCGCCTTGGGGATTTCCTATACGATGACCTCAACGAATCCCCAGAATTTGAAATAGATTGCCGATGGCTAACGACTGAGGGGCTTTCTGAACCCAATTTCAAGTCACTGAAAATCAAGCCTAAAACTTTTTTTGGAAGCCTTAGAACGGCACCTTTCCTCAATCGCCCTGTGCATTGGTACAGGTTGTTCGAAAAGCCGGAACAAACCACGGAGGATAGCGGCGAAGACCTTTCGACCTATACAAAGCGAAATGCCAAACCAGTGGCAAAGGTTGGCGGTGACGCTAATTATCGCAGCTACCATGTGCCCGATACGCACGAACTGGCCCATTTCGTACCTGAGATTGACTTGCATATCGAGAAACTAACCGATAGTTGGCGTAAGCTCACCAATGGCGATATTCTTAAAATCCAATTGTCGCATTTTGAGTCATTCCTAGAAAAAGCCCAACGCTTGGGCGTTGAAAGGGTGTTTATCATCCACGGCGTAGGAGAAGGCAAACTAAAAGATGCCATTGCTACCCGACTGTTGCAAAATCCACAGGTGGATACTTTCAAAAATGAGTTTCACCCAAGGTATGGCTGGGGAGCAACGGAAGTGATTTTATAGTAAGCTGACGGCCAGCGAAGCAAAAATCACGAATCATTCTTGCACAACTGTTGACAATCACATGAAATCGCTTTTATCTTCATTTCGACTCATCTTTTTTATTGCCATCATTTGGCTGTGCTCCGCAATGTCAGTTTTTGCTCAGCTGATGGAGGTTTCGGACGCCACCACGGCACCCATTACACCGGAAAACCTCATTACCAATTTTTTCCTGGGCGATGGCGTGGAGGTGATTGACGTCAGTTTTGATGGGAGCCCTATCTCCGTGGGTTATTTTAAGAATGGGCAAAATGCGGTTGGCATAGACAGGGGCATCGTGTTGACATCAGGCCGGGCCACTTCCAACAACTGTGGTGTGCCAGAACAAGGGGGAGTGGATTGTACAGGGAATGATTTTACCTCGGCTGAGAACAGCAGTTCTGCAATTGACGCTGATTTGAGCAATATCGCCGCCGGAGGCTTAGACGTGTTCGATGTGGCAAAATATACCATTACCTTTATTCCAACCTCCGATACGCTTCGTTTCAAATATGTATTTGCTTCTGAGGAATATCCAGAGTACGGATGCAGTCCCTTCAACGATGTCTTTGGCTTTTTCATCAGCGGGCCTGGCATCAGTGGGCCATATCAGAACAACGCCCAAAATATTGCATTGATACCCAATACCACATTGCCAGTATCCATCAACAACATCCATCCCCAAAACCCAAATACCCCTTCTTGTACGCCCTTGAATGCCCAATATTACAACCCGAACAATGGCAACAACCAACCGACCTATGATGGTTATCTCGATGTCTTTGTCGCCGAAGTTATTGTGATTCCCTGTCAAACCTATGTGATAAAATTGGCCATATCTGACGTAGGCGACCCAGCGTATGATTCTGGCGTCTTCCTCGAAGCAAAATCCTTTGGTACCGGCTCACTTAAGGTTGAAACAGCTACAGTCAGCTTGGATGGAGCTATTACTGAAGGTTGTGCAAACGGAAGTATCACTTTTTCAAGCCCTCGCCCAGTGGCCGACGACTTTGTCCTTGACTACACGATCATTGGCACAGCACAAAACGGCGTGGACTACCAAGTCGTCCCAACCAACCTGTTCATCCCTGCTGGGGACAGCAGCATCACCATTGACATAGTTGGGATAGCGGATGGGCTTACAGAACCTATTGAAAGTATTGGCATTGACATTCAGCGGGACATTTGCAACCGGGATACTTTTTGGATGTATATCCGTGACAATGGCATTTTGCCACCCGACCTCGGTCTCGACCAAACGGTCTGTTCGGGCGAACCCGTTTCCTTGGATGCCACCCTGCCCATCCCATTGCCCGACCCTCCGAGCTTTACAGCCACACAGGACGTGGCCATTGCGAACGGTACGCCTGCCTATTCTTCGGTGCAGGTAGTGGGAGTCCAACCCTTTACACTTAGCCCTGGGGTAATCCAGTCAGTTTGTGTGAACATTGATCATAATTGGGTGGACGACCTCGACCTTTACCTCATTTCACCAGGTGGACAATTCATGGAGCTTTCGTCCGACAACGGTTCCAATTGCGATGATTATACCAGTGTTTGCTTCACGCCAAACAACATCAACAATATCGGTGCAGGGTTTCCATGGCCTGTATGCACTTCGGGTGGCCAGCCACCTTTTGCCAATGGCACATTCGCCCCAGAGGGTGTCTGGTCAGATCTTTGGGACGGCGAACACCCCACCAATGGCCAGTGGCAATTGCTCGCCATAGATGACCAAATAGGGTTTAGCGGAACCATCCTTGACTGGACCATCACCTTTGAGCCGCTGTATCAAGTCTATTACGCTTGGACACCTACCGATGGCTTGTCCTGCACGGATTGCCCAAACCCCATTGCGACGCCAACCCAAACGACTCAATACGTCGTTACAGCTTCTGACAATTACGGCTGCGAAGTAAGAGATTCCATCGCCATCGCCATTAACCCTACACCAGACGCCCCAACCATCAGTTGCACGGAAGTGACCACTAACAGCATTACCTTCAGTTGGGATGCGGTGGGCGGCCCAGATGGGTACATGGTAAGCATAAACGGTGGTACCCCTTTCCAAACAAACAGCACTAATTACATGGCGACTGGCCTAGGGCTGGACTCCGCAGTGACAATAGTTGTATATGCATTAAATGCGCTTTGCAATGGGCCCATAGGCACAGCCATTTGCGCTACCCCACCCTGCCAAGCGCCGAGCTTGTCTATCATTAACATCACCAATATTACCTGCAACGGTGGGACAGGTGCCATCGAATTGCAGGCCACTGGCGGGTTTGGCGGCTATACCTATTTCTTGGGGAATCTCAACAACACCTCAGGGGTCTTTTTGAACATTCCGGCAGGCACCTATACATTTTCAGTGGTAGATGGGCAAAACTGCCCTAACAGCATTACAGTCAGTTTCAGTGCTCCGCCCTTGATGCAGACCATGCCGCAAGTGGCAGCGGGTATTAGTTGTTTCGGCTTATCGGATGCGACCTTGTCAGCTCCAACAACCGGTGGCACTGCACCTTATAGTTTTGAATGGAGCAATGGGCAGACAGACTCCATTGCTGTGAACATTGGCATCGGACAGCAAATCGTAACGGTAACGGACGACAACGGCTGCACCGTGGCTGGAACTGTTACCGTGACCCAACCCTCACCGTTGACCACCAATGCCAACGCCCAGCCTGCCACCTGCAACGGCACACCGACTGGAGCGGTACAGGTCGTCGCAGCCGGAGGCACCTCCCCTTACGGTTACCTATGGGATGCCGCTGCGGGCAATGCGTCCACGGCATTGGTCAATGACCTTGCTGCAGGCACTTATTCTGTTACTGTGACAGATGACAATGGTTGTACGGCCATTACTTCGGCTACCATTGGCGAACCAACCGCCGTCACGTTGGCCATCATCAACACGACCAATCCTGAATGCAATGGAACACCCACTGGCTCCATTACCGCTTCAGGAAGTGGTGGCACAGGTACGCTCAATTATACCTGGAGCAACAACAGCACAGCTGCCACAGCCAGCAACCTCGTGGCGGGTAGCTATAGCGTTACTGTTTCAGATGCCAATGGTTGCTCTGCAATGCAATCCGCTACGTTAACTGACCCGCCAGCCCTTGTCGTGGAATTGTCTGTTACTGATGTGACCTGTTTCGGGGGGGATGATGGAAGCATCTTCTCCACAATCGTCGGCGGCGGGCCGCCTTTTGAATTTTTTTGGAGTAACAGTGCAACCAGCGATGTTATAATCAATATTCCAGCAGGCAATTATTGTGTTACTGTCAACGATGGAAATGGATGCACCAGCACTGCCTGTGAAACAGTCGAGCAACCCACTGAACTACAATTAATGACTGACCCCACCAATATTGGCTGCCTTGGCACCACCGGCTCCATTGACCTCAGCGTCATCGGGGGCATACCTCCCTACCAATACAGTTGGGACAATGGCGAGACCACCGAAGATATTGCCGACCTTTCGACGGGTGGCTATACTGTGACGGTCAGTGATGCGAACAATTGCAGTCGGGTGGCCACTGCCTTCATCCAACAGAATGATTTGGCAAACCTGGTGCTGACGCAAACGGGTGTGAGCTGCGAAGGGGGCAATGATGGGAGCATTCAGGCAACGGCATCCGGCGGGTCTGGGGGCTTCGTTTTTGATTGGTCTGGGCCGAATGGCTACGATGAAACGACTGCCAATCCCACGAACTTGTTTGCCGGAATTTACTACGTTACAGCTACGGACGCCATTGGCTGCGCCATCACTGACTCGATTGAAGTTACCGAAGAAAATGTGCTCGACGCCGACCTTCAGCTCCAATACGTTTCTTGTTTCGGCGAAATGGACGGGCGAATAATCGTCACCCCCTTTGGCGGCCAGCCACCCTATTTGATTAGTTTTGACAGTGCTGCCTTTGCCAGCAATACAACCTTCTATAACCTTGACTTTGGCCTTTATGACCTCACCGTCAGGGATGCCAATGGCTGCGAGTGGACACAGGAGCAGATTTTCATAGGTGAGCCAAAGGAACTTCGCCTAAACCTCGGCCCTGATACCATTCTGCCTTATGGCACAACGTTGGAGCTGGCGCCAAACGTGGTCAACTTGAACGACCCTGATCTTGCCAATTTCCTTTGGGAATCCAATAATTCGCTCATGCCACCGCTGGATTCCAGCGCTCAAGTTGGAGAGTTTATCGTGACAGGGCAATCCGCCGTCACCCTCACCGTAGTGGATAAGAATGGGTGTACGGTAAGCGATCTCATCAATATTTTCGTTCGCTCAAACAAGACTGTTGTGGTGCCAACTGGCTTTGCTCCTGGTACGGGTGGCAATCCCCTCAACGATTTATTGCATGTACACGGCAGCAGCGATTTGGTAAAGGCCATCAAAATTTTCCGAATCTTCGATCGCTGGGGCGAATTGCTCTTCGAGGCCGCCGACTTTCCCATCAATGACAACAATACAGGTTGGAACGGTGAATTCAAGGGCCAGGAAATGCCTGCTGGCGTTTATGCCTGGTACCTAGAAGTAGAGTTTGTGGATGGACAGTTTGAGAAGTATAAAGGGGAAACGACGTTGATTCGATAAACAGCTTCACCTATGTGCTCAACCTGAAAAACGGAATCAACAGGCGGGTATTTATCAGCTCCATCAGTATGCTGGCGGCAGGCAGCCTGCTCGCTGCTCCCATTAAAACCTTTGGGCTTAGTCGCCGAAAGCTACGGGTTTGCCTAGTTGGCACACGGGCAAAACGGTTATAAGAACAGCCCAATTGATGGGATTTAGGCAACCTCTACGGCCTTAGAATTAGACGGCACAAGGACAACCATAGCTGGATCCATGTTCCCCAACTCCTTCAAACGGCGCACGTGGGAGACCAAAGCGCCCATAAAAGTCAGCTTCATATTGTAGTTATACCCAAACTCCAATGCTGTGCGCTCCACAATCGGGGCGATTTTCGGATAATGGATATGGCTGACGTGCGGGAACAAATGGTGCTCAATCTGGAAGTTCAGTCCACCCACGTACCAGTTCAGCAAGTGCTGGTTCCTGGCAAAATTGGCAGTGGTCTGAAGTTCATGGACCATCCAATCGTTTTCAATCAGGCCATTGGAAAGCTCCAAGGGCTGCTCGGCACCTTCAACTACGTGGGCGAGTTGGAAAATGGTGGCAAGGATGACCCCAGTTACCCAATGCATGATGAAAAAGCCCGCCAAGATTTGCCAAATATTGAAGTTGGTAAGCATCAACGGCAGTCCAATCATGGCCAATAGGTAAATCGCTTTGAAACTGACCAATTTTACCCACTCCATCCCTGGGCTGCGTCGCTGAGCTTTAGTGATGCCCGCTTTGTTGTACTCGCTCAATTGCGAGAAGTCCCTAACCAATTTGGAAATGGACATAAGGCCATACAGCGGGAAAGCATACCAATGCTGGTAGCGGTGCATTTTCTTAAGTGGTGCATGTTCCGAAAGGCGGAGCGGCCCACGGGGGCCAATATCGCCATCCAAGCCTTCAATATTGGTGTAGGTATGGTGCATGACATTGTGCTGCACAAACCAAACAAATACATGGCTTCCAAGCAGGTACATACTCGATCCCATCAAGGTGTTTTCCCAAGCCTGACGTGAATAGGAACCGTGGATGGCATCATGCATGACTCCCATGCCAACACCAGCCGTACCGATGCCCATGATAATAAACAACAGCATGGCAAACCAGGCACTCATGGGCAATGTAAGGATCAATACAAACGGTGCGATGTACATGGCAAGCATTGAAAATGCCTTGAGCCGCAATGTCCAATCACCTTTGGGCGAAATACCTGTCTCACGAAAATACTGGTCAACATTCTTGCGTACAGCAGTTGCAAATTGGGTTTGGTTGTCGTCGGGGCTTTTGAATTTTATATTCCTCATGCAAATGGATTCATTGATAAAAATTGCAAACCTGGGCAAGGTAAGGCGGCTGTTCATTTTTTGCCCCATAACTCAAAAAAATGCTGGGTTTTATGCAAAAAAAGAACAACAAACACAGGGAATCCCAACTTTTCGGGTTGTGCAATCCTTGAGGATTTGCAAGCGTACAGGCGAATCAAGTCGTTTCGGCGGGTGAGAGGAAGGAAAGGAAAACCTGTCCACTAAAATTCTTGCCTAAGTTTCAAATAACTATCCTAGCTATTTCACTATTAAACAATGAAGTTGAAAATAGGTTGACGAGGTTGACAATGCTCACCAAGTATAGTTAACTCCTGAGCAGAAAAAAGGCCATTGGCTGATTGCCAATGGCCTTGAAATTCCATGCTTGTGAATGACACGTTATTAATTTTTAACCTTGACACCAGTATGGGTTTGGGGGCCTTCTGTCATTTCGGGGTTCATCAGCAGTGGGGTTCCGCTATTGTCGGTGATAATGACCTTAGCGTTGGGCGACTTGGCCAATTCCAAGAACGCCTCGAGCGCCTTGAACTGCAGGATGGGCTGGCTGAGACCCTCCGCTATGATGACTTGGGCGTCCCTTACCCCGGCCGCTTGGATGCGCTTGCGCTCAGCCTCCTGCCGCTCTTGTTGCAGCACGAACTCCATTCGAAGTGCGTTCTGTTCGGATTCCAGCTTTTCTTCGATGGCCTTGCTCAAGCTTGGCGGCAGCTTGATGCTCTTGAGCAGCACGGCCTCAATTTCGATACCATTGCCTTTGAGCAGGGTCATCATTTGGTCACGGATGGCGGCTTCGATTTGTGCCCGCTCGCCCGTGTGCATGTCCTTGGCAAAGAAGCGGGAACTCACATCTGCAACCGCAGAGCGGAACACTGGTACGATGATATTGGCCTCATAGTCACGTCCGATATTGCGCAGGATGTCGGGGGTCTTGCGAGCTTGCAGGTTGTACAAAATGGAGACTTCAGCACCAATGTTAAGTCCCTCCTTTGAAGGGATAGTAAGGCCGACCTCCAAGTTTTCGGTTTGCGTAGATACCTTCACAATGGTACTGGTGAAGGGGTTGTACATTTTAAGGCCACTGTCGAAAGGCTTGTCCTTGTAAGTGCCGAAAGTGCGTTTTACCCCAACCTCGCCTTCACGGATGACAGCGCAACTGGGCAAAACAAATACGATGATGGCCGCTAAGGCCAAAAACTGCATGACCTTTTTCATAATTGAAAAAAATTGGTTAGAAAATCGAGTTGATATTTAGGCAGTGTATTCAACCAGCGACCTTGTTTAGGTTATCGCTTTTTGAAATACGCTAAATAAACAGGGCTTCAAATGCTGGGTTATTATGAAGCGATTAGAAAAAAGTTAGAAAAGGATTAAAACAAAATCTGCCCCAGCAACCATTCCTTCTCCGTCAGCACCTCTTCCTTTTCCATCTCACTTTTCAGTGCTTCCACTTCCTTTCTGCTGTTCCAATTGATGTTCAACAACTTGTCGGCATAGCGCACGATATTCAGGTAGTTAGTGCGGTGGTAGCCGATTACCCGCTTTCTGTGGATATAGTTGCGCATGGCGTCGAGGTGCGATTGCAGTAGGTCGTATTCGCCGAGTTCGTACCAAGTCTTGAGCAGGAGGGTCTTGGCGGCGAGGTTGAGCAAAGGGTCACGGTAGTTGGCTTTTTGGAGGAGTTCAAGCACGGCGTCGTAACGTTGGCGGGCAAATTCAAGCCGGGCAAGGTTGAAGCTGAACGAGGTCTCACGGTAGCTGCGTTCCAGCAAACTTTTGTACTCGTGGATGAAAAAACTGACCCAATCCAAGTCGCCAGAGCGAAGGCCGGCACCCACGATATTGTGGTAGGTGAACCGACTAAGTTCCCCATTAATGATGAAGTGGCCTGCTGCGAGGCCCATTTTATAAAGGTCGAGCAATTCCCTCAAGTAGCTGCCCTGGCCGTCGTTCAATCGCCGGATACAATAATTGATGGCGAAAGTGTTCAACTCCCTTATTTCTTCCACCGAAAACAACTGGCTTACCTGCAAAAGCGACAGTTTGAACCTTTGAAAATGCGCCTCCTCTTCTGGATGCTTCAGCAAACGGTAGCAGTGCAAAAAAACGGCAACCGAAGGCTCCGAGGCCCAGCGTTCGGATTCGGCGAGTGCCACCACCTCGTTCGCCATAAAGTCCTGTGCACCTGCTTGATAGACGCTTTGCTGCGCAAGCGAAAAGCAAATCATGCGCAAGCGGCTGCTGAGGTAGAACAGGTCTATGAAACTCGCCAAGTCCTTTAATGGCAGCTCTACGGCGGGGTTTTGAGCAATGGCCGTATGGTATTTCTCCCAAGTTAAATGATAGTTGGTGTAGTAGAAATGTGCATCACGAAGCGGCTGTTCGTTAATGGCTTTTTCGAGTGCGTATTGGGTGCGTTCGAAGGCAGCCGTCATGCCCCTTTTGCGGTAGGCAACAGCCAAGTGAAGGTGATTCGTGAGGTCATTGGACATGGCTTCCTTCAGGGAAAGGTATTGCTCCAGGAGTCGGTGCAAATAGCTCATGAGCAGCCGCAGCTTTTGGTCGTCATAAGCTTGGCCATGGTACAGGTACTGCCACAAATCCTGTTTGGTAGCAGTTTTTTGCTCTGCAAAGCAGTCGAACAACTGCGCCAAATCATGCCTCGTGTTGAAGAATGGTGAAGAGAGAAACTTCCGAACCTCCCTTACCTCAATTTTGGAGAAGGAATTTGCCAATAATTGCACTTGACTAGTTTGCATGTTGTTGGTTGAGTTAACGATTGATCCTGTTTATTTTAAGCTTACCATCATCCAAGGATGAATAATGACCTTTGATTTTCTCTTCAAAACCATTGAACTTTATTATCCAATTTTATACAAAACATCTCGGCAAGCTTTTCTACAAAATTATTGAAACAAGTTGATTTTAATGGGCTCAAACCAAAATTAGCAATTTATCACTCTACAAATCCTTTTTTTTGATTTTGTCTTGAAAAATGGTTCGGAACATTTTTGCACCGTGAAAAGAATGTACTGGAAACAATTGCTCAGTTTTAAGTCATTCCTCCGCTTTTACAGACCGGTTATTATCCCACTGAAGGGCATTGGCCTAAATCCTCCCACACAGGAATTTGCCCGAGGCCCGACTAAAAAATGAACGTATTATGAAAAAAGTTTTTCACCATTTGAAACCCATTTACATGAGAATCCCCTTGTTAAACAGCTTGTTATTGCTGCTTTTGTTGGCTTTCGGCCAACAACTGGTAGCGCAATGCACACCTGACACCGAGCCGCCGACGGCAGATTGCTTAGGTTCATTTGATGTTGTTCTCTCCTTAAACCAGACGGCAACCCTGACCGCTGCTGCCCTTGATGATGGCAGCAGCGACAATTGTACCTCCCAATTGAGTTTTTTCTTAAACGACGGCCTCCCAGCCGCCAACCTACCTGCCACTGCAATCCTTGACTTCGACGCTGACGATATTGGCACCCACGATGTCACGCTTTGGGTCGTGGATGAGGCCGGGAATCACAACCATTGCATCACACAAGTTCAAGTCAAAGATGATTGCAATGGTGGCGCTTCTAACCCTAGCTTAGCTTGCAATGCCTTAATTACCATCCCGCTGACGGCAGGTGATAGTGTGTTGGTGTATCCCGGATTATTCCTTGAAGGCAACAACTATTGCAGCAACTATGAAATAAACACCTTTATGATTGGGGTTGGTGGGCCTCCTGGTGTAACTGCGGATTACTTTGGCTTTGATATGAATGATGCAGGAGCCCATTACATTAAGGTAAGGGATCTTATTACTGGCAATTCTTGCTGGACAGAACTATTGATAAAAGTAGGAATACCATGCCCGATTGACACCGTGCCCCCGATTGCTTCTTGCAGCTTGTTCCAGCAAATAAACGTTGCACTGGGTGATGTGACACTCAACGCTGAGGAGGTTGAAATTTATAGCAGCGACGATTGCACCGATACACTGAGCCTCAGGCTGGAAGCCGCTCCAGCATCGGTCTTGCCACCAGCCGCTACCTCAGTCACATTTGGAATTGACGACCTTGGCACCAATGAACTGGTATTATGGACCGTTGATGAAGCTGGCAATTTTACAACTTGTACGGCCTTTGTATTTGTGGATACTTGCTCCGGGGCGACTACAATGGTCTGCAATGACATAACTACGGTGAGCGTGCTGCCCAATGGTACCCCCACCTTGCTTTACCCATTGGACATCACAGAAGGCGGGCCATATTGCGAAAACCAGCTTGGAATCAGAGTAATTGACATCAACTCCACGCCCGACCCTCATGTTTCACTTGATACCAATCACATCGGCCAGCATACGGTGCTGGTGACCCATTTGATTTCAGGCAATATATGCTGGGGCATATTGAACGTGGAAGTGCTTGATTGCGCCAATGAAACTGTCGCCCCAATACCCTATTGCAAAAATGGCCTCTCTGTTGGTTTATTGCTGACCGGCCAGGTGGAAGTGTATGCAACGGATATTGATGCAGGTTCTTACGACAATTGTACCGGCCCCGGCCAATTGGAGTTCCGAATGGAAAGGGCGCCTGCATCTGCAACAGCGCCAATCAACGAATTTTTCACCTTTACGGCTGCCGATGCTGGCCCAAATGAAATGGTGATGTGGGTAATTGATGAGGTGGGCAATGAAGACTATTGCCAAATTACTGTGGAAATAGTTGACTGCAACAACGACGTGGTTCCCCCCATCATCACGGCACCTGCCGACCATGTTTATTCTTCGCTTGATTTTGAGCAATTCGTTTTCGACCTCAACGACAATGCTTCGTTGGATGCCATTTTTGGCGCAGCCAACGCTGCCGATGCCTGTGGCACAGCGACCGTGACGCAGTCCAATCAAGTAGCCTATAACCTTTGCAACCGCATCACCCAAATCACACGCAGCTTTATCGCATGGGACGAGGCAGGGAACATCTCGGCAATAGCTACCCAGGTGATAGATGTTTACTATAAAAATTTCATCTACCTACCTTCCGACCACTATCCCACCGACCCCGGTGACCCCGCAGAAGTGGAATTCCTGACCCTTGACACCAGTATTTTGCTGGCCAGTTCCTACCAAGACCTGGTTTTTGATTTGGACAGCGACGGCAACGACGACCTGATAGAGCGGACTTGGAGCATCGTTAATTGGTGCATGGTGGACCTACAGCAGCCATTCCAAGAGTTGCCTCGACTCGATACCGACAATGACGGCAATCTTGGAGACGGTTATACCGCAATTTCACTTCACAATGGGGTATTTTACCCCAATGGTTCGGTGCCTCAAAATGGAGGTCTTAAGTATTTGCAGAAAATACACTTGACGGAGGCCGCTTGTTTATTTGACTCCCTGGCACCAGTGCCCATTTGTGTAAATTACACCGTGGCCCAGTTTGCCGTTCACGGCCCAAATCTGACTTTCCTGCCAGCGGAGGTGTTGAATAATGCCAGCTACGACAATTGTGCAGTGGTAAACTTTGCAGTAGAAATTGCAGCTGTGCCTTCACAAACAATGCCGACCACAACTACCGCTAATTTCACTGTAGTCGGTGTTTATGAAAACGTCTATCTATGGGTGGCCGATGCGGCAGGCAACGCACAGTATTGCAACGTCACGGTGGAAATCATCCCGCCCAAGTGTACGCCCGACAACACCGACCCCTACTTTACCTTCGTACCGCTCGATACCGTCATTCACGCCGACGACCTCGCCGCCATGAACCTCGACCCACAGGACTACCAGCAACTGAACCAGTATTTTGGCGAAGCCGAAGTTTGGGACTATTGCGGGTTTGATACAGTAGTGCAATCCGTGAATTTTGTCACCAATTTCTGCGGTGGCATTGTAAGCATCACCAGGGATTTCTTGGCAATTGACGAGTCAGGAAACACTTCTGCTGCGCAACAAACCATTACGGTTCAAACCGATTTCAGCTTCAACCTGCCCGCTGACTTTCACCCGGGCGATGCGGGAGTTCCGCAAGAGCTGACCTTTTTGCAAGGCAACGGTACGCAGTTGGCCGTCTCGTACTACGACGAAGCATTTGACTTCAACTGCGACGCCCAACCTGATTTCATCAACCGTACTTGGACACTCATTAACTGGTGTGGTGCAGCCCCCGTTGGAACCCCTACTACCCTCCCACGCCTGGACCTCGACAACGATGGTAGTCCCGGCGATGGCTACACAGCCTGGGAAAATGAGGGCATTATTTACCGGCTTGAAAATGGCCTCCCAGTACAGGACTTTGGAGTTGGTAACGGTATCTACAGCTATACCCAAATCATCAGGTACAATTTCGATGACACGGTTCAGTACAATCTGACAGGAATCGTATTCCGTGATGCTGATGCAAGTTGTGATTTAGATGCTGGCGAACCCCTGCTGGCCAACTGGAAAGTAAAGGCACTTGGCAACAACAGCGGTCGCTACTACCATGCCACCACTAATGCCAGTGGCATCTACGTGTTCGATGATATCTGCGCCAGCGATACGGAATTGGAAATTAGCTTGGACATTTCGCTCAACTACGGCCAGACCTGCCCTACCACTTGGACGGTCGCTTTGGCACACGGTATTGTTGCGGAGCAAAAGATCCCCGTGCAACTTGACACCGACTGTGCCTTAATGGAAGTGAGCCTGGCCACACCTTACCTGCGCCGTTGCTTCGCAAACAACTACACGGTCAGCTATTGCAACTACAGTGCTTCGTTGATGGAGGACACCTGGGTGGAGGTCAGCCTCGATAGCTTCATGGAATACAACAACAGCAGCATCCCCGGCATATTGCTCAGCGGCAATACCTACAGCTTCGCAACGGGCGACCTGGCAGCTGGCCAATGCGAGAATTTCACCATCAATTTCGACCTAAGCTGCGAGGCTGAGTTGGGCCAAACCCATTGCACCGAAGCTCATATCCTACCCGATACGCTTTGCCCTCAAAACGCTTCGTGGACCGGTGCAAACATCGAAGTGGAAGGCAGGTGCGAGAACGAACAGGTGATTTTGACCATCCGCAACACAGGTACAGGTGCAATGGCTGGCCCACAAGAGTACATTGTGGTGGAGGATGTGCTGATGTTCGACAACGGTAACTTCAACCTTGGAGCAGGCCAGTCCATGCAATTGGCGCCGATACCTGCCAATGGCGCTACTTGGCGCTTGGAGGCAGAGCAAGCCCCTGCCCATCCCTACCCCGGCAACGTGTCTGTATCCTTGGAGGGCTGCGACGGCATCAATGAACTCGGCTTGGTAAACCTCTTCCCAGTGGAAAACCCGAATCCGTTCATAGCCGTTGACTGCCAAGAGAACCAAGGCTCGTTCGACCCGAACGACAAGCGGGCCATACCTGTGGGCTATGGCGATGACCATTTCATTTACCGCAATACGGACATCGAATACCTCATCCGATTCCAGAACACGGGCACGGATACGGCCTTCACGGTGGTCGTCGAAGATGCGCTGTCGCAATACCTCGACCCGACCAGCATACGCCCAGGTGCCAGCAGCCATGCCTATTCCTACGACTTGAAGGATGGCAACACGGTTCGTTTCACCTTTGAGAACATACTACTTCCGGATTCGAGCCAGAACCTGGCTGGCTCACAAGGCTTTGTGAAGTTCTTTGCGAAGCAAAAACCGAACTTGGCGCTTGGCTCGATCATCGAAAACACGGCGGCCATCTACTTCGACTTCAACGAGCCAATCACGACGAACCGGGTGTTCCACACCATAGGCGAGAATTTTATAGAGGTGGTAAATAGTGTTAATGAAACTGCGAACGGCCACGGTCAGCCGACAGTGTTCCCCAACCCTGCTTTCGGCGCCGTGACGTTTGCCTTGCCACTCGAATTGGGTGAAAACGCAAAATTCATCCTGCACGACCAACTTGGCAAACTTGCATACCGCCAAGCCGTCAGCGGCAATAAGTTCGTTTTCGAGCGCAAGGGAATGACGCCCGGCATTTACTTCTATTCGATTGAAAATGAAGGTGTTGTGCTCTTTACTGGCAAAGTAGTTCTAAAATAGGTTTAAAAAAGTCTAAATTAAGGCAAGTAAGTTCGAGGCCGTTTCAACTGTTTTTCACCATAATGTAGTATTGCAATATTTGGTGAAGGATGGGTGAAACGGCCTTTTTTAGTTAAAACGGATGCCCAAACGCAAAATTCACTTGCGGCGCCACGCTGCCATATCCTCTCTGCCCAATCCAACGGCTGCCAAGTGGCAAGTAAGGCTTTGAAATCGGAATAGCAAGGTCGAGCCGCAGGATGAAGAGGCTCAGGTTGAAACGAATGCCAAGGCCAGCGCCGGACGCCAACTCATCATAAAAATCGCTGCCAAACTGCTCCTCCGCTGTGCCGCCCGCCGATTTGGTGAACCAGATATTGCCCGCATCGTAAAACGCCGCCAATTCCCAGTTCTTGCCGATTTGTTGCCGAAGTTCCACGCTACCCAGCAGCAGCAGGTTACCAACGTGGTCGTTGACGAGTAGGTCGTCTTCCTCACCAACGATGAGGTCATCGGGCAGTCGGGTGCCCGGGCCGATGTACCTTGGCGGGAAAGCACGCACGCTCGATGGTCCGCCAATGGTATAAAGGTCGAGGGGCGTGAAACCGCTTTGCTCGGAGAGCACAAACCCGCTGGAAAAAGCCAGGCGGTAGGCCAAGGTTGTTTTGCGCTGCAATTTCAGGTACTGCCGGAAGTCGGTCTCGGTGAAAAAATTGAGTGGGTAGCCCAAATCTGTCGCCTCGGCGATGTCGTTTGGCAAGATGAAGCCGCTGCCATTCAGCACGAAGCGTTGCCGGAAAACGGTGGGCAATTTCGTTTTCACCAAGGGTCGGTTGTCAAAGACAAGAGCGTAGCTGGGTTTCAACCGAATCTGAGTAGCGAAGGTCAGCAACAAGTCAGTGTCATCGTTGGGAATTTCAGCCAATACATCTTCCTTGAGTCCCGCTACACTGAATTGGCTGAACTGCACGCCTGCATTGATAGGGTTCAGCTCATGCGTCACTGTCCCCTGTTTGTTTTTCTTCCAATAAAAACCGCCTTCGCCTTCCACATTGTGGATGCCGATTCCAATTTTGGTATTGTTAGTGGTGTCGAGCACATTGTAATAAATCAACTCGTGCTGCAAGGAAAAACGAGTACCCGTCAGTGCGTTTTTTTGGCGCATTTTCCAACCGGGAAGCCGCTGCGGCAGTGTTAGCAACGCCTTGGTTTCGCTGGTGAAAATGTTTTCGCTGTTGTCGTACTGCACCCAATTGCCTTCCCAGCCCAAGCGCAGGGTTTCGGCAGCGCCGAGCAAGTTGCGGTGCTGCCAATTTAGACCGCCTTGCGCCCCGTAGTATTCTTTGGAGAAAACGCCAGAGACAGAAGCCTCCAGCTTTTTGGGCACTTGCGGCGTAAGGTAAACATGTGCCTCCAACAGGCTATCAGCCAGCGCCGACTGCTCGTAGCGGATGTTCACGAACTTGTAAAAACCAAGGTTCAATAGCCGGAATAGCGTGTTCCGGTATTTTTCATTGGAAAAATAATCGCCGCAGCCAAACCGTATATTGTCGAGGATGACCCGCTGCTTCAATGGCATTTCACTAAAGACAAAGGCCGTGCAACTGTCCACAACCTCCCGGCGTTGGCCAAGTTCCCCGGCGGTCTGCGGGTCGTTGTCGGGGTAGATGACGATTTCGCCAATGCGATAGCGGCGTTTTTCCCGGTCGGTCACGTCGTCCTTGAAGGCTAATTTTAAGCTTACCAAACTGTCCGAAGTTAGCGTATCCGCCTTAAAAATCAAGCTTTCCGTTGAAAGGTAGAACCAGCCCTCGTTGCGCAGCGAATCAACAAGTCGTTGGCGTTCGAGGCCAAGTTTTGAAAAATTATACGGGTTGCCAAGCTTCAATAAGCTGCTGGCTTGCAATTGCGACAGGCGCCGACCGATGTCTGTGGAGTCTGCTGGGTATTGGAATAGGTGGATGATTTTGGCGGGCTGGAGCAGATAGACCTGGTGCCGCAGCCGCCGTTTTTTCCAAAATCCCTTGGCCTTACTTTCAATCCGTACCGAAAAAAAGCCATGCGCTGCTGCCGTGTTTTTCAGCTTGGTCTGGTGCTGGGTGATGAAACCCTCTTCATATAAAATTGGTGGCTTTCCCAAGCTATTGGCCAACCAATTGCGAAAGCCTTTTTCCTTTTTACGGTTGTGAATAGCATTGTAAAACCCGACCCTTGGCCGCAGGCCCAATATGCTTTTTGAACGACGTGGCAGCACGATATCCTTCTCCAAAGCCGTTGCCAATTCACTGATTTCCCAATGCTTATCGGCAGGCTTGAGCTTGAGCTTGGCGCCTTTGTAGAGCCTCTCGCCTTTTGGCAATAGCAGTGTGCCCGTACAACTGCTCAGTAGCAGGCTGCAAAGGAAGGCAATGGCCAAAAAGTGTAGGTGATTGATTTTCAACTGATTAAAAATTAATGGCTTGAATGCTGATTTGCTGTGTCTTCAATTAATGCATGGAAAATGCCGAATAGCAGCCACTTTCGAGAGGAGGGGTTATCAAACCCCGGCGTTCCGGAACATCGGGGTTTGATAACCCCTTCTCTCGAAAATCGCTGCAAAATTTACAAATGCGTTCATCTTCAAAAACTTCCTATTAAGTTCGATTACGACATTGTTAATCAATGATTATTATAAGTATTTTGTCGCCCAGCTTTGTCTCGCTATGTGTCGCTTTTGTCATTGCCGAAGGCAAACTGCGACGTCATATATGACAACACACATGACGTCGCAGTTTGCCTTCGGCAATGACAAAAGCGACATACAGTTGGACAGCATATTTCTTTTCACTCATTTCCTATGTCGTTATCAAACTGCTGTAGAATTTGGATTTTAACATTCCGAAAGTTGCGAGCTTTAGGAATGTTGAAAACCAACGTCTGCCCCTACTTCCGCTTCCGCCAAAGCCCCTTTTTGTATTCCTTCGTAAAAACGATGCCCGCCCCAGAGTTCCGCCCTCCGTCACCATTCAGGATTTCGAGGCCGTCCTCTGAAAAGCCACGCACCTTGATTTTGCCATCAGCAGTTAGTAGGTATTCCACATAGGCGTTTTCGATGGTGCTGCGCCATTCACTGCTTGCCTCCGTTCGGTCTTCCGCCGCACCGCCCGTCACCCTGAAAATCAGGCGGTTGTTCAGGAAGGTTTTTTGCAGTTGCAGGTTGTAGTTCGTCGTGCCCGTTCTTACGTTGTCGCTGCCAAAAGTAGCGTCCTCCTCCACATTCAGTTGCACATCCACGAACTTGATATACTGGCTGGCCAGCGAATTGAATTGGTTGGTGATGAAATTATTGACCCCTCCACCTCCTGGCGATTCAGTCTGTCCTTCGTTTATAAAGCTATTTAGAATCAATAACCCAAACAGCTGCTGGTATAGGAGAGGCTCGTCTTGGTTCACCGTTGCAACAGCATCAGCAATCGTTTGGTCGCCGGAATTGGATAAGGAATTATAGCCCTCCAATTCTGTAGGGTATTCTAACAAAAAAGAAATTTCAGGTTTGTTGGCATCGCCTTTCACGATGAAATTAAGAAAAAAAGTCTGGTAGTTCCGTGCCGTTTCCGTGTCGGTAGCGCTGCCTGTTGCCTGCAAAAGAAGTAAGGGCGATGTGCGAATCACATACCTCGCCGTCACGTCAATTTCGGGGTTGGTGGGATCGCCCGTCCATAAGAGATAGCTATTGGGCGTCACTTGAAAATCCTTTTTAACCACCTGCTGGTAGGAATAATGGTAAACGCCCTTTTTCACTTCACAACGACCTGACAGGTTCATTTTTCCATCGGGGAAAATCTCCAAACTCAAGCGACCGTCCAACTCTCCCTCGAAATTATCGCCCGTTCCCGGGTCGGTCACCACCTGTAATTTCAGGCTGTCGTTCACTTCCAAATTCAGGTTCAGGTGGAAGGGGTATTTCTTGGAAGATGCGGCCTTTGGCTTGACTTTCTTGCCGTCGTCCCTGCTCACGAAAACCACCAGGCCGTTTCCAGCTGCATTGGTAGCCGCCTCGTCATAGATATAGGAAATATTTGAGCCGCTGAGCGATTTCGCCGTCAGGCTAATGTCTGGCTCCGCCAATGGGCCACGTACCGTCCCGTTCACCCCTGCGTAGAGTTTGCCGAAATACTCGGTCCCGGGTTTTTGCTTGGTGTCCAATACCTGCCATCTTTTCGAGGCAATTCGGAGGTCGTAGCGAAGGTCAGTCCAGTTGGATGTGCGTAGCAAACCATTGATGGTCAAGTCATTGGAGCGGGGGTCGGTGAGCTTGAGTCCCGTCAGGTCGAGGCCGTCTTTGGTGAAAACCAATGCTTTATCGCTCAGTTTGTAGCGGACACCCGTCATGGCAATCGTGGCGGCTACGCCGTTGAGGTTGAGGTTGCCGTCGGGGCGTGGCGAGGCTGTCGTACCGCCCAGCGTCAGGTCGCCGTCGAGTACGCCCACAGGATTGTCGAGGGTACCTTTCAGGAAGACGGCAAAATTGTCAATGCGAAGCTGGCGCAGCTTGGCCTCAAAATCCAGGCTGCGCTTGCCGTCGCCTTGCAGTGCCGTCTTTCCATCCAATTGCAGCGACTGCTCGCCGTTGTTCAAGTGCAGTTTTTTGATGATGAAGTCTTGTCCCGCAAAGTTCAGGCTGTTCTCCGCATCAATCGTCCACGCCTGATAATCAAGCAGTTGCGTTGGGGTAAAATGCAGGGTGTAGCCATCCTTGAAGCCCTCCGCATCGGCGAAGAGGCCGACTTTGAAGCGCTCCTTGCCTACACTGTCCAAGGCAGTCAACAAGGCAGTTGCCCGCTCGCCGTTGAGGTCGCCCGTGAGGCTAAGCTCCCGCACAAAGGCTTTATCGTACTGCTCCACCTTGGGGATTTTCAGGGCATAGTCGGCGGTTTGGCCATTGCCTTTTGCCATAAATTCCAAGCCCTTTACTGTCCATTCCTCATAGTTGGCAAGCGGCAAATTTGTGGTCAGGTTGAAAACATGGTTTTGACCATTGAAAACGCCGTCCAATTTCAGTTCCTCCAAACCCGTCAGCCCCGGCACGAGGCCACTGTTGAAGAGCGATGGTTCCGTCAATGCGATTTTGACGGAAAGCTGGTCATTGCTGATGTCCAGCGTTTGGGCATTCGCAGCATTTGTTTTGAAATAATGTTGCGCAAATTCTGTGGCCCACTGTGGCAATCGGGTGAGGTCAAAATGGCCTTTCAGTTCTGCATTTAACCACTCAGACGTGACCACCACTTCGTTATCATCATTGTGCAAAGCGGCATTCACCGTCGTTTTCTTCGGCTTCAGGTGCAGCGTATCGTATTGAATATCAATGGCATCCAGCGTGATTTGGGCATCAAGCGTGTCCAAGGAATTGCCCTTGGCAAAGCCGTCCATTTTGAAACAGGCCGTGGCGGTTGTCGTCGAGAAGCCGAGCGCCTTGAGGTCAACGCAGTTGAGGTAGGCCGTCCAGTTCAGAATCGGCAAGGGGCCATTGAGCTTTCCATTTGCCGACAGTACAAGGTTCATCCTTGGGTCGGGGCTGTTCAGGTTCAGGTCGAAATTCCCGGCGTTCAAGTTCCCTGAAAGGCTTATGTCCTCGAAGCTTTTCCCCTCCCAAGTCAGCGCCTGGATTTGGCCGGAAAGCTTGGCCTTCGCCGTTTTTTCAACATCAAAACCGTCGCCCTCCACTTGCAGGTTGAGGCTCAGGTTTTCGAGCTGCGGCACGAGGCTATCCGCAGTCAATTTATTGATTTTCAAAGCATTGCCCACAATACTGGCCTTGTATTTTTCATTGGCCAAACTTCCATCCACTTTCAAACTGCCCAGCTCCCCCAGCCCCAGCAGCAGATTGGCCACCAAGTCAGTAGGCTTGCCTTTTGCCTTGCCCTCCACGGTGAAATTGGCGGGCAAATCGAGGTACTTATTCAATACGGAATCCGGCACGAAGGCTGACAGTTCCTGTTTGGTCAGGCTGCCCGAATAGGCCATGTCAAAGCCTAGGTTGTCCGGCTGGTCGAGGTGGAACAGGTCGCCGACCAAGGCCAGGTTGCTGGTGCTGCTGCCCCTTTGCGAAGCCAGTTTCAAGTCAGCATTCAAATCAGCGAGGCTGCCTTTCAATTGGCCTGTTGCGCTCATCCGGTCGGGCAACTGGACGGTCTTTGGAACGAAATCGGCAAACTGCTCGCCCCTCGCCTCCAAACGCCGCAGGTCAAGGTCGAAGCGCAGGGACTTGGTGCTGGCCAGCCCGCTCAGTTTGCCTCCAATATCGAAATACGCCGTGTCGGATTTGACGGGCGCAAAAGCCAAGGAATCGAGGTCGCCGAAGCTGCCCTTCACGTCGAGGTTCAAGGTGCCCGACTGCCCGGCCACCCGGCCCGACAGCACGGCGTATGCAGGCAGCATCCAGTTTTTTCCTTTCAGGAACGGGGTGAAATCGTCCTTGTCGAATTGCAGCGCCGTGATTTGCAGATTGCCGCCAATGCGCTGTAGATCACCAATTTGCGTCAGGTCGCCGTTGCAGCGCAGGTAAGTGTATTTGCCAAAACTAAAGTCGAGGTTCGTGGCCTTGAGGTTCTTCATATCGCCCTGCAAGCCCCCTTTAATGGCCCAGCGGGTGTCCTTCATTTTCTCCAAATCGGCCAGTGAGGGGTCGGTTGGCAGGAACCGCAAGAGGTCGCCCAATTTGCCTTCCGAGGTGCCGAGCTTCACGCTGAAATTGGACAGTGGC
The DNA here is from genome assembly GCA_022841745.1 of Saprospiraceae bacterium. Lineage (GTDB taxonomy): Bacteria > Bacteroidota > Bacteroidia > Chitinophagales > Saprospiraceae > UBA6168. The sequence continues at coordinate 81,325 of JALHQW010000018.1, forward strand.
GGCTGCCCCTCCAGGCCAAACTGCAAATTGAAATCACCCTTCAAGCTGGTGGTATTGGCCTGAAAATCAAGTCCCTTCACGTCCAAAGCTGCGGGTGAATAGGCCAGTTCCCCGGACAGTCGTTGGATGGAAATGCCCGATTTCTCTTCGCCGGAAAGCTGATCCACTTTCAGTTGAATGCTGTCGTTTTCCATTTTGAAATCGCTGATTTGGGCGTTCAGTTTATGCCATTCAAAATCAGCGGGATTGAAGCTGCCGGGCGTGGGCGTGGACTTGGCCTGGCGCAGGGCGAGGTCGCTGTTTTCCAGTTCTATGTTGGGTGCGGAGAGCTTGACGCCTTGCTCGTCGAGGTTCAGCGCAAAATCGGTCAGCGCCGTTTTTTGCAGGCTGGCGTCGAATTTCAAGTCGTTGGTCTCGTAGGAGATTTGGGAGTTTTCGATGCTGGCATTGCGGAGCAACAACCCGAAAACCGTGGCGGCGCTGCTGTCCGGGCTGGGGGTGGAGCGGTCCCGGTAGCTGATTTTGGAATCGGATAAGTTGAAATCAGCGGCTTCAAAGCGCAGTTGCACTAAATCCACCTCCTTCAGTTTCAGTTCCAAGTCCCCTACCCTCGCCCCGATAAACTGCTGATTGTCAGCGTCTTCCCACGTGAAATTCACTTTGCGCAATTCCAGCGCAGCACCGTCCAACTGCAATTGAAAACCGCCAGAGGATTCGGGTTTCGGGGCCGTTTCTGTCGTTGTGAAAGCATCGAGGATGAAATCGAAATTGGCCTTGCCATCTTTCTGAAACAGCCTAACATCAGCGTTCTCCAGCACGATTTTTTGCAGCACCACCTGCTGGTCGAGCAAGGCCCACATATCAAGGTCAACGGCGAGGCTGCCCACTTGCAGGAGCGAATCACCTCCGGGGGTTTTTAGATTCAAGTCCTTGATTTCCAGCATTTTGGGGAACCGAACCCCTACCCCACCGATTTGCAGTTCCGTTTGGAGTTTTTGCGCCAGCCAAGCCTCCAATTTTGGCGTCAGCCAACGCTGCGTAGCAGGCTGGTGCAACACAAACAGCGACAAGGCCACCAAGAGGAGTAGCGTAGCCAAGCTTATCAGCAGGATTTTGAATGGTCGGCGAAGGTTCAAATAGCTGTAATTGTTTGCGATTTGCGAAGGTTAAAGGTAATGATAAAACAGAGCTGAGGTCGGTATGTTCAAATGTTATGGTGAATGGTGAATTAGGGGTTTGTCTATTTTTTTGACGCAGAAAGACGCTGATTTTTTATGATTAATTATGTTGTGTTGGACGTTCCGTCCAACATAAAAAATCATAATATTCAGCGTCTTTCTGCGTCAAAAAAGCACTATGTAAAAATTACAAAATCACTCACTCTTCATTCCTCCCAATCAAATCCCACAAATTCTCATACAAATCTGCAAAAACGCAGACCGTGCCATACGCCTCGACGCTGGGTGGCCGCACGATAGGAATGCCTTGGGCCAGCAAGTTTGCATAATCCCGCTGAAAATCGTCGGTATGCAAAAACAGAAAGACCCGCCCGCCTGTTTGGTTGCCGATTCGGGACTCCTGCTCCTCGCCCACGGCCTTGGCCAGCAGCAACTGGCAGGAACCCTCACCGCCCGGCGGCTCGACGATGACCCAACGCTTGGTAGGCGACAACGGCGTATCCTCCACCAAGCGGAAATGGAGCTTTTGCGTGTAAAACGCAATGGCTTCGTCGTAATCCCGAACGACAAGGGCGATATGGGCGAGTTTCATGGTGATTGGTGATTCGTGATTGGTGATTCGTGACTCGTGATGCGTGACTCGTGATGCGTGAATCGTACCTGGCCCTTCGAATCACGGTTCACGAATCACTACCTTTGCAGCACAAAACAACGAATTATGAAAAAAACAGCTTGGGTTTCCTTCGGTTTTCTGTTGTTCATCTTGGGCTTTTCGGCCTTAGTGCTGAGCTTGGTCGGTGTAAAGCTGAGTTTCCTCGTCTGGTTGGATTACCCCGGTGCCCTTTTCGGCTTCTTGGCCAAAATCTTCATGGTCATCGCCGGCATCATAGTGGTGTATATGGCTGTGACGGATTGGAATGTCGAGGAATAAAATTGGTAGTTTTGAAATTGAGAAGTTGGTTCTAATTTGTTACTTTATAAAGTATCCCACAAGAGCCTTCAACGACTCAGGACACGTCCCAGAACACGCCGCTTTTGTCATCTTGTAAAGACCCGTCCACGCCATGAGGGCAAACGTGGTGTCCCTCATGGCGTGGACGGGTCTTTACAAGATGACAAAAGCGGCATGTTCCGGCATGCAATTAGGCATATTCGATGCTTTGAATTTAGAATTCTCTAAGGTAAAAAATTAAAATTAGTTGCTGTATTTCAATTTCCCAATTTCTATAATTGCAGTTCTTCCAGCGGCAGCGACATCCCCACCACGTAGCCAAAACCACGGTGCTTGCCCTGGTGGAATGACGTGACCACATCTATCCGAAACAACCTGCCGTAACCGAGGCCATCGAAGCCGAGGGAGAACTCGGCATAGTCCTTTTCCTCGGTGGTGTAGAGCAGGTTTGCGCCAGCGACGAGGTTCCAACCCAATTTTTTCAAGCCGGGAATGCGGTCGGTGAGCAGGCCCTTGAAGTCGTGCTCCCAATGCCCCTCGAACCACGAGCGGGCGGTGCTGTGTGCATAGTAGGGCAGCATCTTGAAAGCGTACATATAGTAGTCCTTGTTGCCAATGCGAAGCTCATTGCCGAGGAAGTGGCGGTAGTCCTGAAAGTACATTTTGCGGTGATTGAGGAAGCTGCCCGCCTCCAAACGGAAGCGCATGACACCGGATTTGCCGAGGGTAATCTCGTTTTTTGAAATGGCGATGGAAAGGCGGTCGTAGTCCACATCGCTGCCCAAGGTGCTGATGCCCTTGCGGTAGTGCAGCCATACATCCGGGAAGTCGCTGCCGAGGACGAACTTGCGGTCGGGGTAGTCCATGTACTTTTGGCCGGGCCGAAAGCGCAGGCTTAGGCCCACCACAAGGCTTTGGCTACGGGACAGTGCATCGTCCGTCAAGTGGTCGTTGATGGGCAAGTTGGGCTGGAACTCCCGTTTTTTCCGATAGAAAACACTGAAATCCGTTTGGTTTTCCAGCGGCGAACGGTCGGCATACTGCACGACAGCGAAGCCAAGGATGCCATTGACCAGCTCCTGTTGGTAGTCTGCCTTCCAGTATTTTTTATCGTAAAAACGGGCGTAGTTCCTCCGGTAAAACGCCGTGAAGATGGTATTGTAGAGCGTCGGAATAGGATCCAGCTCGTTGAACTGCAGCACCTCCTGCCCGCCGGACATCCTGAACTGCGCAAATTTCTTGGGGTCGAAACGCCAGGTGAAATCGCCCGCAACCCGCAATTTTTGCTCCGCAAGGCCGTAGTTCACCCGCCCGCCCGTCTCCAGCATTTTATAGCGGTTTTTGTCGAAATACTTGCGGTAGCTGAGGCCCACGTTCAGTTTCAGGCCCTGTACGAGGTTGTACTGCACCGAGTTGATGGGCGTGGCCAGCGTGACGGACTGCCGCTTCCACGAGTTCTGCCAAGTATAGCCAAAGAGCAGGTCGCCCCACTGCAGCTTGTTCGCCTTTTGGTCGAGGGAGTCCATGAACGGCTTCGACTCCCGAATGACCTGGATACTGTCTTTTTTCACATAATCCACCGACTCCTCGGTGGTCAGCGGCACGGGGCGGGCCTGGTTCCAGTAGGACGTGTCCTTCTCGTTGGCGCCCTCGTTGACCTTCATCACCTCGTTGCCGAAAAAATCGTCGGAGAGCTGGGCGGCAAGGTCGTAATTGCGGTAAATGCCCGTGTAATGCGCCCCGAACTTGAAGCCGAACAACCCGCCCGTGATGTCGAAGGTCTGGGAGAAGAGCCGCCAGATGGGTTCAGTGGCCGGAGTCACCGCCTGACTAGGCGCAATCGGCACGAAGTTCTGCCGGATATTGAACGTATCGAAAAACGGCATCTGCGCTGAAAGCCCCGTGGTGTAAAGGTCGGCGCTCTGGATGTTCCAGGTATCGTGGAGGATATAGACGAAGCCCCGATAGACCGGGTCGGCGGCGTTCTTGGGCAGCACGGCGATTTTATTGACCAAGCGGCCCGCCTCGTCCACAAAAGCCCCTTCGAGGCGGTAGCGGTAGTGGTTCATGGCATTGTCGGCGATGGGCGAGACCATGTTGCGGCCAAACTTCGAGTAATTGCGGTAGAGGTCTAGGTCCATCTCCTGCGCTGAGTTGAAGCTGAAGCCTTGGTTGTTGCCGCTCACCTTGCTCGATTCCATCACCTCCCTGTACTTGTCCGGCTGCTTGTGGTAGAGCTTCGACACCGACTCGGAGAGGTAAACGATGCCCTGTCCCGTGGTATCGAGGTTGCCGTCGAGGTCGCCCACCTCCTGGCCGAACAGCTTGTCCGGGGACTTCAAAATCTTCACATTGCCCTTGATATACACCTCGCAGGTATAGGATTCCACCTGCTTCCGGTGGAATTCCCGCTGCGCTATCGCCTTTCGGATGATGGGATAGGCCGGGTCTTCGGCATTGGCCTTCACCTCCACGCCCGCCAGTTCGATGGATTCCTCTTGCAGCACCACGTCCAAGCGCAGGGGCTTGCCCGCCACCTCCACCGCCTCCGTGTGCTGCTTGTAGCCGATGAACTGGAACACCAACTGGTGCCTGCCCTGCGCCAGCGGCAAACTGAACTCGCCGTTCAGGTTGGAGGTAGTGCCATTCGTCGTGCCCTGCACATAAATGGACACGAAGGGCAGCGGCTCGCCCTTGGTGTCCTTCACCGTGCCTCGCACTTGGGCCAGCAGGCAAAGCGGCAGTAGTAGGAATAGGAAAAGGGTACAGGTCTTAGTCAACATGGGTCATTTTTTTGGCAAAGGTCGTAACGAGTGGGGGTTGGGTGGTATTGTGGGGGGTGAGGTGATTCCAAAAGCGGTGGGAGTTTAGATATTGTGGACTTCGCCGAATTTATGGGATTTGTAACCGGATGTTGGAGGAGTGCTACCGAATGTATGTTCTTTGAATATAATCTGTTAATAAAACCCAGTTTTGATGCTGTAAAAGTGATTGTGTTTACAATTTAGTTCTTTAACAATTTCCTACCGACTGCTTGTGGGTAGCAATGGGGGGCAAAGCGAAAATGTCCGCTACTGCGTGTATGGACGGAGTGGCGGACATAGACAAGATGGGCGTAACTAAAAAGAGAAAAATAAAATAAAAACATGGCAGGCTTCCGAAACTGCCTTACCAAGAAGTAGGAATTAACCACTCGGAATCATGCCCGGGAAAAACTTTTTTCAAATGAAACAGATTTTTTTTCTCTTCCTCTTTGTAAGTGTTTCAACCTCTGCCATTGGCCAATTTCAAGATAGGTATTGGATATTTGGGCGAACTAATTATAATAGTAGTACTAATGCATCTGGCAACCAAACTAATATCAACATGGAGTTTTACAACTCCTCGTTATTACTCTACAACTCTGCCAATCCACCTGCCATGACTACGCAACCCAATAAGATTTCAGATACTAATGGGTTTGAGTCGTGGTCAATTGTAACCAACCCAACTAATGGCAATTTACTTTTTTATAGCGATGGCAGGGATGTATTTGATGCATCTCACGCTAAAATCACCCCGGTTGGCGGGTTGGGAGCCAGCCCTTCTTCGACTCAACCTGTTGCTGTATGTGTCGTTCCTGTTTGTCCATTTAATCAATATTATATTTTTTCAAATCCAACAGGATTGGAAAGTCCGCCAGCAACTAATGGGCCAATCACATATAGAATTTATACAGTAGGAGGCGGTTTTTCGGCTTCTCAAAATTTACCAGGTCAATTTTCTAATGTTGCAGTAGGAGAAGGAATGATTATCATTCCCAGCAAAACTGACCCATACGTTTTTTGGCTTATCACAAGAGATATAACACCTACTGCCACAAGTTCAAAATATCTTGTGTATAAGATTGACGGAAATGGAATAAACTATAAAGGGACATACACGTTTGGCCCTCCGATTCCAGGCCCAACAGGTTCTCCAATATCAAGTATGGCTTTTAGAGATGATGGAAGTGCAAATAATGTAACAGTTGGAATCACAATGTCTGGAAGTCCAAATAGGGTTTTCACAAATAAATTCAACACAAATTCAGGAGATTTTATTGGCCCTGTTGTAAATATTGCCAGTATTCCCAGTTCGGTCAGTGTTCCAAACCTTTTGTATGACCTTGAATTTTCTCCAAATGGGCAGTTTATATATTTTGCAACCTACTATCCCAGCGTACTATATCAAGCGGATATGAATGGGAACGTTGTCACAATGAATAATTTTGAAAACGGCGGTAACACTAGAGCAGGTGGGCTAAAATTGGCTCCTGATGGCTATATTTACCATATAGCCAATGCAGGAAATGAATTTAGTACAGGAACAGTATCTATTGGTAGAATAATCAAGCCAAACTTACAGGCTACTACCTCCAATTTTAGTACCATGTATGAAGCAAATGTTATTTCGAGAAATAATGTTTATGCTTATAATTTTTGTGAATTTGTTAATATTCCATCTTGGAATGCCACTGTCACAATCCAAGGTGATAATTTGATTTGTCCCGGCGATAAGAAAGATATCAGTTGTAATGTAGTTTCTTTGGGCGTGGTAGTTGAAGGATACGACTGGTATCTGAATGGGACTTTATTATCCACAACTACAACACCAACGATATCAGCCACATCAACCGGAAACTACTTTGTTATTGTAAAATTAAAAGGTGGCTGTACTATAAAATCTAACGTTATCACTATCAATCAAAAAGAAAATTGCACCCCGCCAATAAAATTTGACCCTTGTTGCCCACCAATGAATACTGAGTTAATGAAAAACATGTTTAATTTTGAACCAGGCTCCACCTTGACAAGCCCGTACAAAATAAAATTTACACCCACAACTCAATTCATAACAACCTCACAAGCGTATTGTGACTACATAAAAACTTTGTACCCCAATATTGGTAAACTTACATTTTCATGGGAGCTACGAAAAGCAGATGGTTGCGAAACAGGAAAATGTAAGATAAAGTATGGTGAACCTGTTGGGCAAAATTCTACGATATATAATTGGTTTGTACCTGGAGGCAACGGCACTATTAATTCACAAACCAATTTCTTCAATGAAACTTTAGAGATAAATAGGTGCTATGGAGTTCACGTTGGAATATTTACAGAACCGGCTTCGGATGCATTCAAAGTAGAGTGTAGCAATAACACTCTCTTCTGTTTCAGGATACAAGTGTTTAATGGAATGCGAAAAGCCATTTTAAGCGATGGTAAAAAAGTAATTGCTGAATATTTCCTTGACAAAGAGAAGAAGAAAAACTAAATTATAAACGCCCATCAACGGATGTACGTCCATGCCGCCGAAAGCCAACCTACGGTGGCACGGGCTTACATACAAACGATGGGCGTAACTAAAAAAAATGGCAGGCTTCCGAAACTGCCTTACCAAGAAGTAGGAAAGACACTAGAAAAAATCTGTTTAAACAATGATCAAAAATATCTTAAATTCTGCTATTTTATTGGCCCTTTGCGTTCAGTTTATCCCTGCAATAATATTCGCACAATGGACAAATGGCCCCGCACTTCAAAATGCCCGACAGGATAATGCTGCGGCAACTGGCCCAGATGGAAAAATTTATGTCGCTGGTGGTGTTTCTGGACTATCGAGCATAAACTCTGTTGAGGTCTTAGATCCCCTAACAAGTAATACTTGGTCAAGTGTGGCTGCGATGTCAACAAATCGAGCGAGGTTTGCGCTTGTTTTTGGCGCAGATGGGTATCTTTATGCTATAGGAGGACTAAGTGGGAACAATTCTTTAACTTCTGTTGAACGTTATAACACTGCAACTAATACTTGGCAAACAATGGCATCGATGAATACAAGTAGATGCCAACATGCAGCGGCAGTAGGTCCTGATGGACGTATTTATGTCATTGGAGGATACACAAGCCCTACGGGAACAGGTAACCATAATTCGGTTGAGGTTTTTAATCCTCCATCCACAACCTTTCCACTCGGTCAATGGGTAGCGGCCCCATCTATGGTAAATGCTCGTGCTAACCATCATGCCGTAACAGGAATTGATGGAAATATTTATGTCTTTGACGGCGGTTCGGGAAATGGTTGGGAGGTTTTTAATGGAACATCTTGGACTGACATGGGCAATGCAATTTATAGCATAGGGCCATTTGAATCTGTAACAGCGCCTGATGGTTTAATTTACCAGTTGGGGTATGATGCAGGTATCTTTAATGGCTCGAAAAAAGTGACCACTTATGACGCAAGTGGTCAAACAAGCAATACTAGCCCCGATTTGTTGCAAGGCAGAGCAGTTCCTGGTGGTGCAGCCTGTGCAGAAGGTAGGATTTATGTGTCTGGTGGTTATCGAAAATCTTACGGAACAATGAATTTTGTTGAATACCTCCCCGGTTTGAAAGCCCCCGATTTTATACCAAATTGTAAAGCACTCTGGCGTTTTGATGCATTAAACGGCACTACATTAGTTGACAGTAAAGGTTCAAACCCGGGAACTGCCTTGGGAGCAGTATCACTCAATAACTCCGGCCGAATCAATAAGTCAATAAAAATAAATGATGGAGCAACAGGTCAAGGAATAACAGTAAACAACTCTTCCAATATAAATTTTGGAACTGGAAGTTTTAGTATTGAAGGCTGGATAAAATGGAATAAAGTTTCAGGAAGTACAGCAGTAGTGCCTATACTTGACAAGCGCACTCAATTATCAGGAAAATACAGTGGGTATCATTTATATATTACGTCTGCAGGAAAGTTGGGAGTACAATTGGCAAATGGCAGTACGTTTAAGAATTATACAGCGAGTCAGACTACGATTCAATCGGGTAAGTGGATTCATATTGCTGTATCAGTTGATAGGACCTCTTCCTCACCCTCGATAAAGATTTTCGTGAACAGTGTAATGGATCAATTGTCTGCGCCACTAACTGGTAATATAACCAATACCGCAAAATTGAGCATCGGGAAACACTCACTCAACAATACGGAGTTCAAGGGCGAGATGGATGAATTAGGAATGTATAATAGAGCACTCATTTGGGCTGAAGTTCGGGCAGTTTTTCTTGCAGGCAAGGAAGGCAAGCAATAAAACGCCCATGACCGGATGTACGTCCATGCCCCCGAAAGCCAACCTACGGTGGCACGGGCGTACATCCAACCGTTAACCACAAAAAAAACTGGCCCCCTCCACAGAAAAGGCCAGCCACAATAACACAAAAACTATTTACGCTCTGGCTATATCGCCCGACTCACCGTCGCCGCCACCGTGTTGCTGAACTGCCCGATGGGCTGGTTGTTGGAGTCCAGCATGCGTACCCGGTACTGCCTTATCTCGGCATTCACGCCATCCGGCAAGGGGGTGGTGTCCGTCCAGGTGCGGCCCACCGATTTATCGTTCAGGCTGAGGTTATTGTTGTTGGTGCGGTCACGCCAGACCTCGTAGCCCGCAAAGCCCCGCACGGGGCAGTCGAGGATGGCCCGTCTATTCTTGAAGACTGTGCTTATTTTTGGGGCAATAGAAACAAACTTGGGGCGTGCTTGCGAGGGAAGGGATGGCGTAGTGGTTGGAAAAGACTAAGTTTGACGGGGAAATTAATTTGACCAGCAGGGTATAACTATTCAAACTCAATAGCTATCACCAGCCCGAATTAGGCAGATGCTATGAAAAAAGAAAAAACACTTTTTACCATCGTTCTGATAATTTGCTTTTTCTATTCTTGTAAGGAAAAAGCAGAGCCAACTGGTTGGTGGAAAATTAACCTATCCAAAGACAATGATGAAGAAATAAGTTCCCAACCTTGGGGGATAGGAGACACGACCATTGTCAAGATCGAACAAGGCGTTATGGAAGTGTTGGATGGCATAGATTTTCCACCTTTCTTCTATTATGGCAATCATTGTCCATTGTATTTAAACGACGAGTCTTTTTCGGTTTTCAACTTGCACAATAGGATTTGGCAAAAATTTGATGTTGTCAATTCAAGTGCTAATCTGATTCAAATTAAAGATGAAAGTGGAAGAATCATTGATTTGCAGCGAATTCCGCCTTATGCATCAATAACCAATTCAAATATTCAGATAGACTCAATAAGAATGGTCATTTCTGAAGACAGCCTTGCTAATAAAGAAAACCCTATTGTTGACGAACTTGATTTTAATTTCATAAACAAAACATACGCTACCAAATCGTTTTCAATTTATAAATTAAGTGAAACCCAAGAGATAGTTGAACCTTTAAGCGAGACTGATATTGACTATATTACAGTGTTGTTTCAGCGTGTATTTAATGGTCCATTAAAAGATTTAAGATTTGAACAAAAAGTTAGCGATAGTCCAAAAACTGTAGTTGAAGTTTACTACTCAAATGAAAAGCTCACAATTGAGGCAGGCGACCCGATATCAATTCCAAAACCCGTAGCGTTCTTAATCAAATACCTTGAAAGATTTAAGTGAAAAGCCAATCCGAATCCTATCTGAAAAAAAACGCTGAAAACGAATCTATATCTATTTGCCGTAAACCAATCACAAGCCCAACTTTTCCCATATAATTTCCGTGAAAATGAATCCTGACAAAAAAAATCGAGACCTAGGCTTGGATTGCTCAAAGCTGTGCCTACATTTGGCACAAAGGAAACCCGTTGTCAGAAAACCCAGTATTTTGGGTCATGCTGGCAAGGATTGGGAGGAGAATGGGTACTTTCATGAAAACACGGAATCCTAACTCCTTAACCATTTCAAGAATTTCCTTTCTTCGAACTTTAAAAGTCAACACACATAAAAAATGAAAAAAACACTACTATTCAGTTTCCTTCTGACATTCCTTACAGGCTACGGCATCGCTCAATGTGGCGTGAACGAAGTTGAAATCAGGGTAGAAATTGCGACCGACCCTTATGGAAACGAAACTTATTGGACCTTGACCGATTTAGCAGGCACCATTGTCATGCAAGGTGGCCAAGGTGGAGTTTACCAAAACAACGCCAACTACTCAGACAGCAGCTGTGTGCTTGCTGATGGTTGCTATTTCTTTGAGATTTATGATACCTACGGAGACGGCATTTTTGCTCCCAACGGGTACCAGCTTTATGTGGACGAAATCCTTGTTTCCAGTGGGGCTGATGACATTGGTAATTACGCTGCTGTAGTTGCAAGTTGTCCGGATGCCTGTAACATGACACTGAATGCACTGAATGATTTTCAAGCGCATATCAACGGAACAGTCCCGCTTACCGCCAGTGAACTTACATTGATAAGAAATACCTTCGTTCAATTCCCGGAATGTCTCGCCGAAAATGAGTCTATGATATTGCTTGGCAAAACGGTGGTTGAAGCTTATGATAATCAGATAGGGCCACTTTTCACAACCCCCAACACCGTAAACGGCTTTTCCAAAAACCCCGCAAACGCTCCCGGCTTGGAACTGGAACGGGCAATGCTTGCGCTTCAGCAAGGAATATTTGACCAAGTATTCACCCCAGCGGTTTACGCAGCTTATCCGCAGCATATCAATGGTTGGAAGTTCAATTCGTGCAGCGCTTTCCCCGGAAATATTGCCCCGCCTTCTGATTCATCCACTAGCCATTCGGTGCTGATACGTGCCAATTTTGAAGACCCGGATGGGATGAACCCCTACTACGATATTAACCAAGACAGAATGACTCACGCCCTTCGACCTACCGGCCTGTACTTAGCTCCCGGAAGCATCGCCACGATTACCATGCCGGATAGCTTGGTGGGCCAAGACTATTGGGTCAGGGTGGGTTCACATGACTGGGACTTGACCGATAGAACACATTTCAGGCGGTTGGACAGGATTTCGAAGAGGTTCCCCATCAATTCAACGACCCTAAAAGTTTACAATCCACTAGGCGGAGCGATTTCGGTGCTTGTCCCTTATGGCGCTAACGATGGCATTGTGGAGGTGAGCGTGAGCAACGGCGTGGAAGCCCCCTTCTTCTCGCTGAAGTCATTCCATGAAACAACGGACTTCGATGCAGAACTGAGCAAGCCTGGGCCTTGGGCTGTTTTTGAGACCGATAATGTGATGTTTACCATTCCCAAGCATTCCATTGTACCCGGTCAATACGACCTCAAGCAAGCCATGCTCGACTGGGAGACGGCGGTACGGGGCGTCAATTCCATACTGGCCCGACAGATTATCCCCGACAAGCACAATATGTACATGATTGCGGATTTGGATATCCGGTTTGGCGCTTATTCCATCGGTTATCCGATGTCAAACACCCCGTTGAACTATAACAATGTACCCGGCCCAGCTTATTTCATCAATGGCCCAGGGCCTGATGATGAAACCAATTTTCATGAAACCGGGCATGCCTTGGCAATATCCAAATTCGCAGGCGAGGAGGAAGCCCTGGTCAATTTCCCCTATATCATGGCGATGAATTATGGCCTGAACCAAGACTTGAATGAAGCGGTGAATTACAGCTTTGTCCCAAACACATTTGACATAGACAAAACCGCTACCCATAGAATGGTTTCCAATAGTTTTGGTTCAGAAAGAAATATTACGAACTCAGTAAATAACGAAGTACGTTACCAGCACAGGGGCTACGGGCATTATTTTGAAATAGTCAATATGCTTGGATGGTGCCCGCTCAGGAATTTCTGGAAACAGGAATCCATTGACTTTGAGAACGGCATCAACCATGGCATCAATGACCAGGACATAGACAGCAGGATCATCAGAATGTCCGTTGGCGCACAAGCAGACCTGCGCCCCTTGTTCCATGTTTTTGGGATAATACCAGCGGATTCCAGTGCGGTACAAGCAGCTTTGACCCAATCCGGTGTGCAGCCTTCCCTCACCATCTACAATAGACTGCAAGCCTATTTTGACCTGATTCCGGAAGACAACACGGCGTTCGTCAATTACGCCTTGTCCGTTTATCCAAACCTATACACGGATGGCCCAAATGAAGCCCCAGAATACGGGGTAGGATGGCATTACCTTAAATCATTGACCTACGATGCAGCCGAAGCCCAGGCCCGGACTGCCATCCTTCAATCCATCATAGACCGCTATTTCCCCAATGGTGCCCCTACGGACAATGGAACGCCTGACGTTTGCTGTCTGCTGGACACCATGAACGTCAACCTTGTAAATGAAGAGGTCTTCGTGACGGGCGGCGTGGAACCCTATGATGTTTCCATTGACATCACTGGAAATGGCACATTCGTAACTGTGGTGGATTATGATGGATGCGTATCCACTTCCCAATTCAACATCAATGGTTTGACTGAAAAAGCCGAGGGTGGGATTAGCATCTATCCCAATCCTGCTTCGACAGTCCTCTATATTAATTTGTCAGAAAGCAGTGACCAAATCGAGCATTTACAATTGGTTTCCATGAATGGGCAGGTATTAAATGCTTATCGAAAAGCTGACCAATTGATAGATATATCCACGCTTAGTGAAGGGGTGTATATACTGAGAATCGAATTGGCGAGTGGTCAACAAATCAATAAGCGGGTTTTGATTTTGAGGTAGGGATGGCCAACAAAGCTACATAAGACCTGGGTAAAAATTTTCATAAAAGATTGATAACCAGGCCTTATTGAAAGATTAGCAGGAGCAACGGGTGTAGCGCCCTCTCGCAAAGAGGCTGCTTAAAATCTTATTCCAAATCATTACCTTAAAAACCTGATGTTGTTATACTTAATGAATAAAAAAATCACCAACTGATGTTAAAACCAGAAAATTATGAAAAGTATTCAACCAAGCTTTGTAACGAACTACAGAAGCATCAGGTTGTATTTAGAGAAAAATTCAATATTGATGCTTATGACAATTGGTTTTACAATCAAGCAAGTGAAATCCTAAGATTATACAACGATAACGAAGAAATTTTCTTTCGCTATATACCCATAGGAACATTTTACCAAAAATCAAATACTTGGATGTGGGTTTGGGAAAACGATGAAGCGCTTGAACCAAGGCGATACATGACTCTAAAAATAAGAGAAATTGGCCTGGAAAGAAATTATGAAAAACTGGTAAACGGCTATTTTGAAGGTGATGAATACACGGGATGGGAATTGACAGGAATCTCCTTCAAAACCTTAGGTGGCATTGGAGCTTATCAAGTTACATCTGGTCAACTTGAAAAGTATATGATTATAACCGAGCTTATATCTAAAGAAGATGCAGAAAAAATAGAAAGCAAGCTAATTCAATGTGAATCACACGAAGGAAAATTCAGAAAGGCATTTATATGTCAGCATCTTTGCAATGGAACTAATTTAGGTTTCGAAGAAGCCTTCGAAACATCATTTGGGATGGAATTAGAGGAAGATGATGATTTCCAAGCATGGTGTTCCGATTGTGAACTAGAGCGATTGAAAACTGATGGCTGGAATGATGAGTCAATGGAATTTGCAAAGATTAAGCTGGTTTGTGAAATATGCTATTTTGAAATTAAAAAAGCTAATAAAAAAGATGATATTGACAAAGCATAACATTGTAACAGACATGCACGGTAGCAAGCCAACCTTTCACTAACCACAATACCCACCATCCCTTCCAACCAATTTCCGTAAAAATGAATTCTATCAAAAAAATGGTGGGCTGGGCTTGGATTGTTGGGGTCTGTCCTTATTTTTGGGGCGAAAGAAACAGGCTATGAGAGAACTCAACAAACTTAGGGCGTTCTGGCGAAGGCTGGGATGGTCTGGGGGTTAAAATTGGCTAAGGAGGACGGGTTTCGTGTTAACTTAGTCGTTTGTGTTTGGAGGATATTGGTGACTTTCCCGAAAACGAATAAGTAAAGACGAAATTCGTCTTTACTTATTCGTTTTCGGGAGTGCCGTAGTTAGCGGCAACAATAAAAGTGTAACATAAAAACGAACAAAACTGCTTTTGTTAAAGTTATATTTTAATGCAATTACGTTCGATTTGAAGAGCGTTGTTAATTTTGTTTTTGCTTACCCAGCACAGTACATGTGCATAACACCGTGCGAAATAGTCATTTCCTGATGCCAATCTGGGAAAGGTAGATTAGTGTGCTTAGTGGAGGGCCTATTGGCATCTTTTTCTAACGTATCAAAGCATTATAGCGTTGATAGTTCAAACTTATTCTTTAATTTTAAACCAAAATCAGTTACCATGAAAAAATCAATTTTTTTCGTCGCACTGTCGTTCTTGCTTGTCCTGTCCTGTAAAAAGGACAGTTTGCTGGAGAACGTACAACAACATTCAGCGTCCACAGCGGGAGGCATGGACGCCGGTTTGGCCGAAGTTACCGAGCGGGAAGGGCTGAACGACTATGCCCTCACTACTAGCGGAGTTACCTACCCCCGCTGGTTCAAGTCTCCGGACTTGAACCTTCTATCAGCACGTCACCCCGCTGGTTCAAGTCCCCGCTGGCACCAAGTCTTCCCACCTTACGCTGGTTCAAGTCTCCGGACTTGAACCTTCTATCAGCACGTCTCTGACGTGCGTAATTACGAACTTGCGCATGTCGGAGACATGCAAATACTGGATTCAAGTCCGGAGACTTGAACCAGCTTGGGACATGCAAATACTGGATTCAAGTCCGGAGACTTGAACCAGCTTGGTAAAAATGGCCTGGGGGACTATTGTTCTTCGACCCCGCTGGTTCAAGTCTCCGGACTTGAACCTTCTATCAGCACGTCTCTGACGTGCGTAATCACGAACTTGCGCATGTCGGAGACATGCAAATACCGGATTCAAGTCCGGAGACTTGAACCAGCTTGGTAGGTGTTGAACAGGTTGTCAACCAGTGTTTTTGCCTGGGCGTAGTTCCCTGCTTGCATGGCATCGTCAGCTTGGATAAAGGTGGACACCGCCGCTATGGAGTGCGCACTGAATGCGGCTTGACCGCCATAGCAGTCGAAGAATTCCTGCAAGGTAGTGGCATCGCAAACCCGATTTTGGGCAGGGGAGGCAAATGGCAGGGTTAGGAGGCAAAGGCATTGAAGGAGGAAAGCCCGAAAGGAGAAATTGATTTTCATGGTTTGATTTTTATTGGGTTAAAGTTAATGCCTTAAATGAACCCCAATAGCTGCAAACATCGAAATCAATGCAATTTCGTCCCAATCAAATTCAAGAACTCCGTCCTCGTCTCCACTTTCTCGAACTGACCACGGAAGGCAGAGGTGGTGGTAAAGGAGTTCTGCTTCTGCACGCCCCGCATCATCATGCACATGTGGTTGGCCTCAATGACCACAGCCACACCTTGGGGCTTTAGGGTGTTGTTGATGGCGTTCAGGATGTCGAGGGTGAGGCGCTCCTGTACCTGTAGGCGGCGGGCGAAGACGTCCACGATACGGGGTAGCTTGCTCAGGCCGACGATATAGCCATTGGGGATATAGGCGATATGGGCCTTGCCCACGAACGGCAGCATGTGGTGCTCGCAAAGGGAGTACATTTCGATGTCCTTCACGATGACCATCTCGTTGTATTCTTCCTTGAACATGGCCGAGCGCAGGATGGCCTCGGCGTCCATCGAATAACCGGAAGTGAGGAACTGCATGGCCTTGGCCGCCCGCTCCGGGGTTTTGAGCAGGCCATCCCGGTAGGAATCTTCGCCCAATCCCTCGATGATATTTCTATAGTTGTCGCTGAGTTTGTCGGTCAAGTGCTTGTTGTAGTTCTCTTCTTTATGGTAGGACATTTCGAGTGTTTTTGACATTTTCTGGTCAGTTTTACGGGTGAATATAGGTTGGAAACGGGAAGAAAACACCCCTCGAAGTTTTTTGTTCCGGGAATTGGTGGAAAGCGAAGGTGTTGGTTCATTTTTGCGGGGCGAATATTTTGCGCTTTGCTGACTATAATGCATTGTATTGATGACTACCAAACGTAGTTTTTAGATACATTCCGGCAAGTTGATTTATGGGGAAAGGTGCTGAGTAGGCTGTTAGCGGCTGCGCTGCCGAAGCGGACTTCGGCAGTACGGCAGTGCCGCCGACCGTACTGCCGAAGTCCGCTTCGGCAGCGCAGATTTTAACGGTTTTGCAGACAGTTTTTAGGAAATTTGCAAACTGATTGTAAGCCGTTGTTTTGCATTTAGTTCTCATCACTACAATCCGTTAAGGTCAGAAAAATTCGTTTATTTTAACAAAACTTAGTTCAGCATTCGAAGCCCATCTATCATGCAAATCAACCACAACGGCCAAGTGTTACCCGCCGATGCACCGATTTTCACGGCCCAAAACCGCTCCTTCCGCTATGGCGACGGGCTGTTCGAGAGCATTCGGGCATTTGATGGCAAGCTGCCGTTCTTCCAATACCATTGGCAGCGCTTGATGGCTGGGCTGGGCTGCCTTGGCATCGAAAAGCCACCCCACTACTCCCCCGATTTTTTCCAAAACGAAATTGCCAAACTCACCAACAACCGTGGCAACTGGCGCATCCGGCTGACTGTTTGGCGCAGCGGTGGCGGCTTTTATACGCCTGAAACCAACCAGCCTGAATTTTTGATAGAGGCGGTTCCGCTTGGGGAAAAGTCAGGCGGTGACTTGGAGTCACCGCTTGACTTGGGGCACAAACTCAACCCAATCGGATTGAGCGTCGGTATTTGGCTTGGTGTTACGCTCCCTTGTGCGAAGTCAGGCGGTGACTTGAAGTCACCTCCTGACTTGTGGCAACAGCTCCCAGTTTGTGCGAAGTCAGGCGGTGACTCCAAGTCACCTCCTGACTTGTGGCAACAGCTCCCAGTTTGTGCGAAGTCAGGCGGTGACTCTAAGTCACCTCCTGACTTGTGGCAACAGCTCCCAGTTTGTGCGAAGTCAGGCGGTGACTTGAAGTCACCGCCTGACTTGGGGCATTCCCCAATTTCCAATTTTAAACTCACCTCTGCCCTACCCTACGTCCTCGCCGCCCAATGCAAACAGGCCAACGGTCACGACGATTGCCTATTGCTCAACACCGCTGGACGTTTGGCTTGCGCTACCAGCGCCAATATTTTTTGGGTAAAAAATGGCAAACTCTTTACCCCACCACTCTCGGAAGGCTGCGTGGCGGGTACGATGCGGGCAGTCTTATTTGATATTGCGAAAGCGATGAAAATAAAGGTTCAGGAAAAAAAGGGGAAGCTTGCCGACTTGGCTGAGGCTGAGGAGGTTTTTCTGACGAATGCGATTCAGGGCATTAGGTGGGTGAAGGAAATACAAGGCACGGAGCAACGATATGGCCATGAATTGGCGGAAAGAATGGTAGCAGCCTTGAACGAAAAAATGGCAGGATTAATCACTTTCTGATAAAATTTGTAATTCCATGCTTTGTCCTATTAAAGCGCTTTTGTCATCGCCGAAGGCGACCTGCGACATCACGAGGGCATACCCGCATGACGCCGCAGGTCGCCTTCGGCGATGACAAAAGCGACAAACTAATCAGGCGCAGTTTTTATAAAAAAGCACTTTAGCAGGATTTAACATGCTCTGAAAAATCGTACATCTATGTAGTGCCAAAACAGCAAAATGGCCGGATGATTACAAATCACCCGGCCATTCCCTTTTTTTAATCATCAAACCTTTCCGCCCGGGACTCCCACTGGGCCGGAGAGCGCCAAAGGGCCGACAGCAGCAGTTCCCGCATGAAGAGGAACTCCTTCGGTAGTCGGTCGTACATGGTGGCAAAAAGCTCCTCGTGGGCGAGGATTTCCTTTTTCCAAAGCTCCCGGTCCACGGCCATGATTTTCTTGTACTCTTCCTTTGGGTAGTACTCCATGCCCGTCCAGTCAATATCACGGTGGCGGGGCATCCAGCCGATGGGGCTTTCGACGGCACCTGCACGGCCACGCACCCGCTCCACAATCCATTTCAGCACCCGCATGTTTTCGCCGAAGCCCGGCCAAGCGAAGCTGCCGTCTTGGTTCTTGCGGAACCAGTTGACCCCAAAGATGCGAGGGGCGTTGGGCAATGGTCGGCCAAATTGCAGCCAGTGGTTGAAATAGTCGGCCACGTTGTAACCCATGAAGGGGAGCATGGCGAAGGGGTCACGGCGTACTTTGCCCAATTCACCAAAGGCGGCAGCGGTCATCTCAGACCCCATTGTGGCAGCCAAATAGACGCCAAAATTCCAGTTAAAGGATTGATAAACGAGCGGCACCACCGTGCTGCGGCGGCCACCGAAAACGAAAGCCCGAACCGCCACGCCTTGTGGGTTGTCCCATTCTGGGTCAATGACGGGGTTCTGGTTGGCGGGAGCAGTGAAGCGGCTGTTGGGGTGGGCAGCGGGTTTACCGCTTTCCGGATCATGGATTTGGCCTTGCCAGTTGGTCAGGTTTTTGGGCACTTCCTTGGACATGCCTTCCCACCATACATCACCATCCTCGGTAACTGCCACGTTCGTGAAGATGGTGTTCTTCTCGATGGAAATCATGGCATTGGGGTTGGTGTGGTAGTTGGTGCCCGGTGCCACGCCGAAGTAGCCCGCCTCAGGGTTGATGGCATAAAGGCGGCCCTCCTCCCCTTCTTTTATCCAGGCAATATCGTCGCCAATGGTCGTAACCTTCCAACCGCCCATTGATTTGGGCGGTATGAGCATGGCGAAGTTCGTTTTGCCACAAGCAGATGGAAAGGCGGCTGCCAGGTAGGTCTTTTCACCTTTGGGGTCTTCAACGCCCAATATGAGCATATGCTCGGCAAGCCAGTTTTCCTCCCTTGCCATCGTGCTGGCAATGCGCAATGCAAAGCATTTTTTGCCCAGCAGGGCGTTGCCGCCATAACCGCTGCCATAGCTGACGATGAGGCGATCTTCTGGAAAATGGACGATGTATTTGTCCTTGATGTCGGGGGCACAGGGCCATTTAACGTCTTGCTCGTCAGGACTGAGCGGTTTGCCGACGGAGTGTACGCATTTCACATACTCGCCCGTTTCACCGAGCAATTCGAGCGCCTTGACGCCCATGCGGGTCATGATTTTCATGTTCACAACCACATACTCGGAATCGGTGAGCTGCACGCCAAGGCGGCTAAGCGGTGAGCCGAGCGGCCCCATGCAAAACGGGATGACGTAGAGGGTACGCCCCTTCATACAACCTTTGAGCATGGTTGTTAATTGGGCCTTCATTTCCTTGGGGTCCACCCAATAGTTGGTGGGACCTGCGTCTTCCTTCAAACGGGAACAGATAAAGGTGCGGTCTTCTACACGGGCCACGTCGCTGGGGTCGGAAAAGCAGGCGAAGCTGTTCGGTCGCTTCTCTGGGTTCAAGCGGATGAAGGTCCCCTTTTCGACCAACTTATTGCAGAGCACATCGTATTCGGTATCGGAGCCATCGCACCAGTGGACATGGTCTGGTTTCAGGTGGCGGGCCATGTCATTGACCCATTTTTTCAGTTCTTCGTGGGGGGTATTCGGCTGGTTGTCCAGCAGAAAGTTGGATGAATCAAACATAGTTTACTAATTTGGTTGTTGTTCGAAAATGATGATGGTTAGGATTTCTCGGTCAGGTCTTATTTAGCTGTGAAGAATTTTGGGGCAAATTTAAGGCGGCATTTTTATTCTACCCCACTAAATCAGAATTGATATTGGATTGGATGTAATTTGAAGACTGTCAAAAGTCGTTTATTTGCCGTTGAATTAGCGGTAGCCAACAATTTAACAATCAAAGCTCCCGACAATCAAGCCAACCGTCAATTCGTTTAAACCTAAATTTGGTCATGACCATGCGATATACCATATTTTCATTCCTTGCCATCTTGTGCTTTGCTGCTTGCAGCAATTTCGAAACCATTGAGAACAAAGACGAGAGCGGCAAACTGGTGGAACAATACACCATCAACAAGCAAACTAAAAAGAAAGAAGGGGCATTCTTTGCTTTTTACCCAAATGGCCAAAAAAGGGAAGAAAGCTTCTACATCAACGACAGCCTGCACGGTGAGCGCAAGTTCTACCATGAAAACGGGCAGTTGGAGAGCATCACCACCCTTGCCAACGGCATGTACGAGGGCAAGTACCAGAAGTTCAACGAACAAGGAAAGTTGACCAACGAAGGCCAATACATCAACAATGAAATGTCGGGTACCTGGAAGCGCTGGTACGACACGGGCGAACTGCAAGAAGAAGTCACGTTTGCTGCCAACCTGGAGAACGGCCCCTTCAAGGAATACCATAAAAATGGCAAACTAAAGGCCGAGGGCACTTACCTCGAAGGCGACAACGAACAGGGCGAGCTCAAGGAGTACGACGAGAATGGCGAACTGTTCAAGCGGATGTACTGCGAGTTCGGCGTCTGCGTGGATGCCTGGACCAAAGAGAAAGGCGATGTGGCTATTGATACCGCACGGGTTAAGAACTTGGCAGAATTGAAAAGGAGGGCGCAGTAAAGGTTATTGTGGCCAGTAATCATTGTATTTGAAACAATTTTTGATGAAAATAAAACTAACCAATCTGTTGATTATCAGCGTTTTGGCAATCAATGCACACGCTCAAATCGTCGGGGGCAATAGTGCCTTTGAGTTCATCACCCTACCAGCCTCGGCCCGTCTGACGGGGCTTGGCGGCCACCAAATCACCGTGCAGGACGATGATGTGGCCTTTGCGCTCAGCAATCCCGCTGCGCTGAACCCGCTCATGCACCACCAATTGAGTTTCAACCATAATTTCATGGTATCGGATATTGGCGGCGGCTATTTCGGCTATGGCCACCATTTGGACAAAGCCAACCTTACCTTGCATGGCGGTGTTCAGTACCTCAACTATGGCCAGTTCGACGCCACCGACCCAATGGGCAACATAACAGGTGATTTCAAAGCTGCGGAATACGCCATTACTGTTGGGGCGGGCCGAAAATTGTACGAACGGGTATCCGTCGGGGCGAATCTCCGCTACATTACCTCCCAATTTGAATCCTACAATGCCAATGGCCTTGCCGCTGATGTTGCCGCCCTTTTCCACGATACGGTACGGCTCGTAAACGTAGCATTCGTCATCAAAAACATTGGCGGGCAATTGCAGACCTATACTGAAAACGGCGACCGGGAGCCACTACCGTACGAGGCGCAGTTGGCCGTTTCCAAACGCTTGCGACACCTGCCCTTCCGCATGACGGCCATTTACCGCTACCTCAACCGCTGGGACATCCGCTATGACGACCCCAATTCGGAAGGGGACACGTTTTTCTTTGGGGAAGACAACTCGGACAACGACCGGCCTTTCGTGGACAACCTCTTCCGGCATTTCGTGTTCAATGGCGAGTTTTTGCTGGGCAAAAAAGAGAATTTCCGCATGAGGGTCGGTTATAACCATTTGCTCCGCAAAGAAACCGAGGTTCGCAACCTGCGCAGCTTGTCGGGCTTTGCCTTTGGTTTTGGCTTCAAGGTCAAATGGTTTCGGGTGGACTTTGGCCGCAGCATCCAGCACCTCGGGGCGGGGAACACCCATTTTTCGATTTCAACCAACTTTAAATAGTATTGCCAAACCCCAGTTTGGCACTCAAGCATTCGACCTGTATCAACTATTAACCAGCTGAACTGGGGTTCAGCAGTACGATAAAAAATGGAAAACCTACTCATCGCCGAAGAAAACGGCATCGTCTTAATAACCATCAACCGCCCGCAGGCGCTGAATGCACTGAACACTGGAACATTCTCCGATTTGAAACAAGTGTTTGGCGAAGACCTGGCCCACCGCAACGACATCAAGGGTGTCGTCATCACTGGGGCGGGCGAAAAATCGTTCGTGGCCGGGGCGGACATCTCCGAGTTCCTCCAATTGGACGTGGCGGCTGCTGCGCAACTCTCGAAGCGGGGCCAGGACATTTTCTTGCTCATCGAGCGGTTCCACCGGCCAGTCATAGCAGCAGTCAACGGCTTTGCCCTCGGCGGCGGCTGCGAACTGGCGATGGCCTGCCACCTACGCATTGCAGGCGAGAAGGCCAAGTTTGGGCAGCCAGAGGTTAACCTTGGCATCTTGCCCGGTTATGGCGGTTCGCAGCGGCTTATCCAGTTGATTGGTAAAACCAAGGCGATGGAACTGCTCCTTACTGCCGATATGATTGGAGCGGAGGAAGCCTTGCGGCTTGGCCTAGTCAACCATGTCGTACCAGTTGGGGAAGAGGTGGCTAAGGCCAAAGAAATCATCGAAAAAATCGCCACGAAAGGGCCAGTTGCGGTGCAAAAAACCATTGCAGCGGTGAACGCTTTTTTTGAAATAGGCGGTCAAGCCGGCTTTGATTTTGAATCGAATGCTTTTGGCGATACGGCGGGGACGGAGGATTTCAAGGAGGGGGCCTCGGCGTTTTTGGAGAAGCGGAAAGCGAATTTTACGGGGAAATGAGCTTGTCATGCCAAAACTTTCCAAGTCTTCGAGACTTGGAAAGTTTAACCGTAGCACCTACCTAAATCCTTTAGTCGCCAGTAATCCTACCATATCCGACAAACGATGGGTTCAACAATTGCTCCCGATTGTATCTCATCGGCTCGCCTGTTTCATAGACCAATACCTTACCACCTGCTTCTTCGAGGATGATTTGCGCAGCGGCGGTGTCCCATTCCATCGTTGGGGCGATACGGGGATAGACGTGCGCCTCGCCCTTTGCCAGCAATAAAAACTTCAAGGCGCTTCCACGGGAAACCAAGTTGGGTGAATTGTACTTCGCAATGAACGCCTCCGTCTCCGGTGTGAGGTGGGAGCGGGAACAGACGATGTTCAGGCCAATATCTTCTTTGGAAAATGAAGCAGCTTCGATGGGGCTTTCCACTTCGTATTTTATCTTAAATGCCCCTTCGCCACGTACAGCCCAGTAAAGTTCGTCTTGGGCTGGGATACCCACCACGCCAGCCACGACGTCGCCATTTTCCACTAAGGCGATGTTTACGGTGAAATCGCCGTTCTTTTTGATGAACTCCTTCGTGCCATCCAGCGGGTCAACCAGCCAGCAGCGGGTCCAGCTGCGCCGCTCAGCGTAGGGCAGCAGTTTGTTTTCTTCGGAAATGATGGGGTATTTCATGGGCAATGCCTCTAAACCCCGACAAATGACCTCGTTCGCCGCACGGTCGGCACGGGTAAGCGGGGAGTCGTCGGACTTGGCCTCCACACCGAAATCTGCCTCGCTGTTGTAGATTTCGAGGATGGCAGTGGCAGCTTGGCGGGCGATTTCGAGGAGGGAGGGGATGAGGGAAAGAATTTCTTTCATTTTCCAGATAAAATTAACAATTTGCAATGATAAGCCACAATGCGTTGTTGCAAAGTACATCTTTCAAAAATCGATGAAAGCTGACATGAAAAATTACTACTATTTCAATTTTGGTTTGCTACTTTTAGTTTTACCAGCATGGATGCTCATAAATGAATGTAAACCTAAGTATCAGGAAATTGACTTCATTTCAAATGAAGCAAGCTTAGCTAATTCAAAGCTTTACGTAAAAGGATTCATAACCGGTCTTGATACATTTTATTTCAATAGACACAATCATCAAGAGGCTTTTATAAATAACGACACCATAGAAATAAGCTAAACAGCAAGTCTTTTGAGGTTAAATTTAGAAATAACGGATTCTCAATTTACTGCCAGTATAATGGAAATGAATTGTATGCCACCAATAAAAAAATAACGAATTATTCGGCAACGACTTGAACTAATGCCCTATGAAATGAAACATGGCGAACACCTAAAAGGCAATTATTACTGCACGGCAAGGTATTATGATGAAGACGTTCACCAAGATTCAGTTGTAATTGAAGGCTATTTTGATTTGGAACTATTCCAACTTTAAACCCGAAAACTCAAATCACACCAACGGCACCACCGTCAACCCAATCAACAAGACTGCACAAACATAAAGGAACACCCTATCCGCCAGCTTCAACGGCCTCGTCGGCGCAACCTCCGATGGCTCGAACATGACAATGATGAGCTTGAAATAGTAGTAAATGGCCAGCAAAGAGGCTAAGATACCTACCACCACCAACCAGCCCTGCCCAGCCGAGAGGGCCGCTGCCAATACCCGGTATTTTGCGATGAAACCCGCCAATGGTGGGATGCCCGCCATAGAAAGCATGGCCAAAATCACGGCCACCGCCGCCAATTGGTTGGTATGAATCAAGCCCTTAAAGTCCTGAATATCAGCTGCTTCGTTGCGGAGGTACCACAGCACCCGGAAGGCGGTGAGGCTGGCAATGCCGTAAACAAGCGAGTAATAAACCAGCAAATTCTCAGCGCCCTCACCTTGGCTGAAGATGCCCGTGAGCATGAAGCCCGTGTGCGAAATGCTCGAATAGGCCATCAGGCGCTTGACGTTGCGTTGGGAAGCAGCCACGAAATTGGCGACCATCAGCGTGAGGAAGCAGAGGCCGTAAATGGCCCATGACGCCGTCTGAGGGATGGCACCTTGAAAGGCTTGGAAGAACTTCAAAAGGGCAGCAAAAGCAGCCACTTTCACCACCGTCACCATATAAGCGGTGACGGGCACGGGTGAACCTTCATAGACATCGGGTGCCCAAAAATGGAAGGGCGCAGCAGCCACCTTGAAGGCAAATGCAGCGACCGTCATCACGAAGCCTATTTGCAGAAGGAGTTGATTATCAGGCGTTAGGCTCGGGATTTTGGATTGGAGTTCGGCCAAATCAAACGTACCTGTTGCCCCGTAAAGCAAGGCAATGCCAAACAGTAAAAAGCAAGACGAAAACGCTCCCAACAGCAGGTATTTGAACGAGGCTTCATTGCCCTTCACGTCCGTCTTGCGGCTACCAGCAAGCACATAAACGGGGATAGACAGGATTTCAACGCCCAAAAACAGCATCGCCAAATTGGTGTAGCTCACCATGCAAGCCGCCCCTGCAAAACTGAACAAAGTAAGGGCAAAGTAGTCGGAGGTCGTTTTTTCTTCTTCAAAAAAGCGGCGGAAGCCCCAAAACCAAAGGATGCCGAGTATGCAAAGCACCATGAGGAACTTGCCCGAAAATGGGTCGAGCTGCGCCATGCCGTAAACTGGCTCGACGAAATCCAAATGCCCATAGCTCAGCCAAAGCACCACGGCCAAGGCCAGGATGGCCATGGGCAGCAGCATTTTCCGAAGGTTGAAGAACTCGGAAACGAGGGCCAAAACACCAGTTAAGGAAAGTATGATTAGTTCTGTCATTTCTCGAAGGATTGAAGGATTGGAGGATTGAGGGATTGAAGGTGGGCGTCGTGGCGACATTCAATCCTTCAATCCTCCAATCCTTCAATCCTTTCACTGCGCAATACCCTGCAACAACTCCATCACCGACTTCTCCGAAATGGCCAAAATAGGTTTAGGATACACCCCAAAACCAATGATGAGCACACAGACCAGCAGCAGGAGCATGGTTTCTTGGTTGGTTTGCTTTTTATAGTTCAATGCCTCGTCCTTCACCTCGCCTAGCATCATTTTCTGGAAGGAGCGGAACATATAAACCACTCCCAAAATGATGGACAGGCCAGCCAAGGCACCCAGCACTTGATTGTATTCGAAAAGGCCTAAAATCAGCAGGAACTCGCCCACGAAGCCATTGGTGAACGGCAGCGCAACCACGCCCAGCACGATGATGAGGAACATGAAACCGAGCCTTGGGTCAATGGAGCGGATACCGCCCAGTTTGTCCATTTCGGAAGTGCCCGTGCGGCTCACAATGATGTCATAGACGAAGAAAAGCCCGACGGAATTGATGCCGTGGCTGAGCATTTCCACCAACCCACCTTGAATGCTGTGGACGTTTGCCGAGAGCAAGCCCGCCGAAATCAGGCCGACGTGGGCAATGGAGGCGAAGGCGATGAGACGTTTATAGTCTTTTTGTACGATGGAAATGAACGAGGCGTACAAAATGCTCACGACCGAAAGCCCGACCAGCCAAATGCCGTATTCTTTCAAACCCAACGGCACCACGGGAATCAGCCAGCGGATGATGCCGTAGGTCGCCATTTTCAGCATGATGCCTGAGAGGAGCATGGCGCCCGGCGTCGGGGCAATGTAGTAGGTCTCTGGCTGCCAGGTGTGCAATGGGAAGATGGGCATTTTGATGGCAAAAGCAAGGAAGATGCCCGCCATAACCAACCCCTGTTCCATGACTGGGAGGCTGCGGCCCGCCTTGTAAAGTGATTGCAGCGCAAAAGTTTTATCAGGCGTATGCTGGTACAAATAGATGAAGGCAAACAGCATGAAGAGGCTGCCAACCATCGTGTAAAGGAAGAATTTCAGGGTGATGCGCTGGCGGCC
Source organism: Saprospiraceae bacterium (assembly GCA_022841745.1). Taxonomy (GTDB): domain Bacteria; phylum Bacteroidota; class Bacteroidia; order Chitinophagales; family Saprospiraceae; genus UBA6168. Next base: position 108,622 of record JALHQW010000018.1, read on the forward strand.
TTCCCCACCCCATTTCAGGCAAATGAAGTATATTGGGATGAGTGCAATCTCCCAAAACAGGTAGAACAAAAACCCATCGGCAGCGATGAAACTGCCCGCCATTGCTGCATCCATGAGCATCATCAGGGCATAAAGCACATGACGGTCTTCGTAGTCCCTGTTCCATGAAGCGTAAATCACCATTGGCATCACAATGGACGCAAGTATGGTGAGCATGAGGCTGATGCCGTCCATCATCAGGCTGAAACTGACGCCCAATTGCGGCAGCCAAGACACAGAAAACGTGATGGTCTCCTGCCCGGAAGTGTTGTAAGTGTGCAACAAAAACAGGGTGTAGGCCAGGCTCAGCAACGAACCTCCAAGCGCAGCGTAACGGGCATTTTTACCTGAAAAATAGGTAATGATAGCCGTGACGAGTGGTATGAGAAGTATGGGTAAAAGAAGCATTTTTCGTTTTTACCCCTGACCCCTAAAGCGGGACCTAAACCCATTCATTTTAAGCTAAACAACAAATAATAGCGATTAACTTAGCATGAACGTACTTGGGTTCCCCTTTAGGGGTCAGGGGTCAATAGCGTCAAATCAAAAGCGCAATCATCACAATCACCGCCAGCACAAACCCGACCAGGTAGTGCTCCAACTGCCCGGTCTGCACTTTGCGAAGCTGGCCACTTACTGCCGAGACGACCGTGCCAACGGCATTCACTGTACCATCCACCAGTCGCTCGATGGTATTTTCGAGCAGTCCTGCGAACTTGTCGTTGGCTTGCACGATGTATTTGCGATAGATTTCATCAATGTAAAACTTGCCAGCAATGGCACTGGAAAGCCCGGTCAGTTCTTCGGTGTCTTTCACGGGTCGCACCCGGTTTTTTACAAAAAGCACATAGGCGTAGTAAATCGAACCGAGGATGAGCAAGGTGGTAACGCCCATTAGCAGCAGCTCCATGCCAAGACTGGCGTGCATTTCAAACTTACATAGTACGGGTTCCATGAAGGTGTCGAAACTCTTGTGTATTCCCACGGCATGGGCGATACCATGCGGGATGCCTATCCAACCACCCACGATGGACATGATGGCCAAGATGATGAGCGGAATGGTCATCGTAGCGGGCGATTCGTGCAGGTGGTGCTTCTGTTCCTCCGTTCCCCTAAACTCCCCAAAGAAAGTCAAGAACAGTAATCGAAACATGTAAAAGGCGGTCATCAAAGAAACACCAAGGCCCAGTACGAAGAAAATTGGGGCGGCCTCCATTGCCGAAGCAAGGATTTGGTCTTTGCTGAAAAAACCGGCGAGCGGTGGGATGCCCGATATGGCCAGTGTGCCAATCAAAAAGGTCTTGTAGGTAATTGGCAAATGTTTGCGAAGCCCGCCCATTTTTCGGATGTCCTGCTCGCCACTCATGGCGTGGATGACACTACCGCTGCCAAGGAACAAGAGCGCCTTGAAAAAGGCATGGGTGACGACATGGAAAATGGCTGCCGTGTATGCGCCCAAGCCAAGTGCCATGAACATCAAGCCAAGTTGGCTCACTGTAGAATAGGCCAATACTTTTTTGATGTCTGTTTGCAAAAGGCCGATGGCTGCGCCGAGAATCGCTGTTGATGTGCCAATGATTGCGACGAGCATCGAAATCTCCGGCGTCTCCATAAATAGCGGATGGGTGCGGGCAACGAGGTAAACCCCCGCTGTCACCATCGTTGCAGCATGGATAAGGGCAGAGACGGGGGTTGGAGCGGCCATCGCATCCGGTAGCCAAGTGAAGAGCGGGATTTGGGCACTCTTACCGACCGAGCCGAGGAATAGGCAACCCGCAATCCAAGCCAAAGTCGAAGGTGGTAGGGCTTGTAGGGCTGTCAGTTTTTCACCATAAAAAAGCTGGCTATAGGATAGGCTGCCGAGGTGGTAGAACAACAGGCACATCGCCATCAAGTAGCCGAAATCGCCGATGCGGTTCATCACGAAGGCTTTCTTGGCGGCATCGTTGTTCTTCATGTCCTGGTGCCAGAAGCTGATGAGCATGAAGGAGGCAAAGCCCACGCCCTCCCAACCGATGAAGGTGATGAGTAAGCTATCGGCCATGATGAGCACCAACATCAGGAAAGTGAACATATTGAGATAGGAGAAAAAGCGGCGGAAGCCATCGTCCTCCCACATATAACCCACTGAAAACAGGTGGATTAGAAACGCTACGCCAGTAATGAACAGCATGTAGGTGGCCGAAAGGCGGTCAATCAGGAAGCTGAACTCCGACTGAAACGTGCCACTCGAAATCCAATGGTAAACGTTCACCACCGCTTGGTGCGGGTTCACAACTTGGTCGTAAAACACGATTGCGGAGCAAACAAACGACACGAACACGCTTGAACAGGCCACCCAGGCGGTTAGCGTTTTTGACATCCACTTGTACCCCGCCATGATGGCCACAAAAGTGACGAGGGGGGCGAAGGCGGCTATTTTGATAATTGTATCCAAAGTGATTCGTGATTCGTGATTCGACAGCCCCTGACCCCTAAAGGGGAACCCACGGACGCACATTTATCGGAACTTCAAACTGAATTGGTCCCGAAAAATGAAAGGGTTTAGGTTCCCCTTTAGGGGTCAGGGGCTGTCGAATCACCATTTCATTTTGCTCAAAATCGAGGTATCAGTTGATTGGATGTTTCGGAAAATCATCATTAAAATGGCCAAGCCGATTGCTACTTCCGCTGCCGCAACGGCCATGATGAAGAACACAAATACCTGCGCTTGCGCCTGCCCCCAAACCGTGGAGAAGGCGACCATGAGCAGGTTCACCGCATTGAGCATCAGCTCGATGCACATGAACTTCAAGATGGCGTTCCTTCGGAACATCACCCCAAACGCCCCAATGCTGAACAGGGCGGTTGATAGGAAAAGGTAATAATTGACTGACATAGCTTTTTGAGGTATGGAGGTATGAGGTTTGGAGGTATGGCTACACATACCTTCATTCCTCATACCTCCATACCTAATTTAACTGTTTTTTACTGAGCAACACCGCCCCCACCATCGCTGAGAGGAAGAGCAGTGCGGATATTTCAAACGGCAACAAGAACTCATTGAAGAGCACTGTGCCGAGGCTTTCGACGGTGCCGATTTCCGTGGCTGGGTTGGTGACAGTGGTCAGGTCGGCCTGCTTGCCAGCGACTGTGAGCACGAGCATCATCAGGCCCGCAGCGATGGCGGAAACCAGTTTGAACAGGTTGCGCTTTTTGTCCATTTGGGCTTCCTGCAAATTGACCATCATAATAATATAGAGGAACAAGACCATGATGGCCCCGGCATACACGATGATATGGACGGCTGCGAGAAAATGGGCGTTCAGCAAGAAATAATGCCCTGCGATGGCGAAGAAGGTCAGAATTAGGTACAGCGCACTGTGGATGGGGTTTTTCACCACCACTACCATCAAGGCGCACAGCACCGCAATCGCTGACAAGGCCCAAAAGAGTATTTCTGAAATTGGCATATTTTGTTGGGGTTGATAAAGGTTGATGTGGTTGATGAGGGTTGATAAGAAACAAGGGTAATCAACCCTCATCAACTTTTATCAACTTTTATCAACTATTCAATCAATATCAACCATTCATTTCATTGAAAACTGTGGCCGATTTGGATGTTTCGGATTGACAACCAATTCTTGCCTTCTTGGGTCAATCAATACGTCCATTTGCTCCATTGGGATAGCTCCAAGCAACGGCTCCGATTCCCCTGGAAGAACAAGTGCCTCTACCATTGCACGACGATTAGCAAACCTGACTTCAACAGGCCCAACTACATCCAACTCCAATGTGCTCCCATCAGCCAATTGAGCAATGTCTGTATCAATGGTTTCCAAGCCAAGTTGGATTTTGATGGTTTCGTTGATGGCAAGCATGATTGCACCGGAGTCAACCAGTACCTCAACTTCCATTTTGCGGACTTGCTTTTCGCTGATGCGCTTTCGGCGCAAATCAATCAAGTCCTCATGGTTCATCAAAATGATATTCGCATGTACAAGTCCCATATCAGTTTGTTTTTGGTGAAAAAATCAATGTTCCCCCAAATCTACCAAATCGTTGATGGTAATATTATGCTGGTGAAACTTGTCTTTCTTGAACTCGATGACAGCAGGTGTTTGCCGCTTGGTCACGTCCACCGGGTTGTCCATCGTCTCCACCAGTTTATCCTTACCGAATACGAAACCATTGCGGCCATAGTTGCTCGGAATGATGCGGTCGGTGAGGAAAATCGCCTCTTTTGGGCAAGCCTCCTCGCAGAGTCCGCAAAAAATGCAGCGCAGCATGTTGATTTCGTAAACGGCGGCGTATTTCTCCTCTCGGTACAGGTTTTCCTCGCCTTTTTTCCGCTCGGCAGCGGTCATGGTGATGGCCTCAGCGGGGCAAGCCACGGCGCAAAGGCCGCAAGCAGTGCACCGCTCGGCGCCAGCTTCGTCCCGTTTCAGCACATGAAGGCCACGGTAAACGGGCGCAATCGGGCGCAGCACCTCTGGGTACTGCACGGTCGCCTTCCGCTTGAAGATGTGCGAGAAGGTGATGCGCATGCCATTGGCGATGGCGGGCAGATAGAGCCGCTCCATGAGCGTCATCTGCTTTTTTGAAACGACTTTGCTTCTATTCGTCAGCATAAATTCGTCATTGGGGTCATTGGTCATTTGTCATTGGGCAACCACAAAATGACAAATGACAAATGACTATAAAATTCTCAACCCATTCGGCACCGGCTTATCGGGGCGCAAAAGTGTCACTTCTTTTCCATCCCCCACCACGCCGAGCACCAAACATTCGGAGAAAAAATTGGCGATTTGCTTGACTGGAAAATTGACCACGGCAATCACCTGTTTCCCCGGCAGTTCTGCTTTATCGTACAGTTTGGTGATTTGGGCGGAACTGCGTTTTATCCCAAATTCTCCAAAATCTATTGTCAGCTGGTAGGCCGGATTCTTCGCCTTCGGGAAATCCTCGGCGGCGAGGATGGTGCCTACCCGGAGTTCTACTTTTTCAAAATCGGTCCAAGTGAGTTCGTTAGTCATGATGAATTATCAACTTTTGATGATTACTTATTTGATATTCCAATCAAAAACTCGCTGCCAGCAGACCCATTCACATATTTGTGAAATAAGAGCCATTTCTCTTTGGGCAATTTCAAGTCTTTACCTTCAAAAATGCCACATGCAGTCTTTTCAATTTGCTCGGCATTATCTACTCCAAAAACACCCAACACAAGGCGGGTTGATGATTTTTCCAGATAAAAAACCTCGTATTCTAGGCTGTCACTATTTAATTTGGAAACCAAAGTTGTGAGTTCAGCCAAATTGTTAAGGTCCTCATCAGAATAATCTTTTATCCCAGCTGTACTGATTTGTCCAATCTCTGTTGCAGACAACCCTCTTCCACATTTATACTTGGACTGTCCTGACTTATTCGTTCCGCAAGCCCCAAATATGAGGCAACCTGCAACAGCCAAAATTGAAAAGGATTGTTTCATGTCAATTTAGTTTACCTGTCAAATACATCACCACCCCCGTCACGAATATATTCAGCAGCGACAGCGGCAGCAGCACCTTCCAGCCGAGGTTCATCAACTGGTCGTAGCGGAAGCGGGGCAGTGTCCAGCGCACCCACATGAACAGGAAGATAAAGCCAAAAACCTTTAGGAAAAACACCACCGTCTGCACCGTTGCGAGGGCGTTCGGACTGAGGCCAAGCTCGTGCTGGAAGGGAAAATTGTACCCACCCCAGAAGAAGCTGACCATGATGGCCGACGAGATGAACATATTGATATACTCCGCAAACAGGAACAAGCCCAGTTTCATCGAGGAATACTCCGTGTGGTAGCCGCCGATGAGTTCTGTCTCGCATTCCGGTAGGTCGAAGGGCGCACGGTTCGTTTCAGCGAAGGCGCAAATCATGAAAATCAGGAAGGCCAGCGGTTGGTACAGCACATTGGCGAAGCCAGCGTCTTGCTGCGCAACGATTTCCCGAAGGCTCAAAGTACCTGTCATCATAATGAGGGAAATCATGCTCAGGCCCATCGCAATCTCGTAGCTAATCATCTGCGAGCTGGCCCGCAGCGCACCCAGCAGTGAGTACTTGTTGTTGCTCGCCCAGCCACCAATCATGATGCCATAGACCCCGATGCTCACCACCCCGAAAAGGTATAGCACCCCGATATTGATGTCCGTGATTTGCAGCGCATAAGACTCGCCGCCAATGTTAACGTCGCCACCCCACGGAATGACTGCACCCGTAATCAGCGCCGTCAGCATCGCAATGCCCGGCCCGATGATGAACAGGAAACGGTTGCTCCCTTCGGGAATGAGTTCCTCCTTCGTGAACATCTTGATGCCGTCCGCCAAGGGTTGCAGCAGCCCCATCGGCCCTGCCCGGTTCGGCCCGACCCTATCCTGCATCACGGCGGACAGTTTGCGCTCGGCCCAGGTGCTGTACATTGCTATCAGCATCGTGAGGCCGAAGACGGCGAGGACGAGGATTATTTTGAAAATTAGTATGGTCATTTTCTTCTCAAAACTTTTGATTTATGATTGCAGATTACATGATTCCAGATTTAAGATTGTTTAGCGGCTGCGTCATGCAAATCTGAAATCTTAAATCATGTAATCTGTAATCTTAAATCAAATCAAACGTTATTTGGGTCTAAAGCCCCCACCCCCAACTCCACTTTCTCCCCATGCGGCAGCGACCGTTGCTCCGTTTTTTCATCGTCAAAACGCTCGCCTTCTGGCGTTTCGTAGTGGTTGGCAGAGATGACGGAATGGCGGTCAACATGCGTCACGCCATCAATCACCCAATCGCTGGTTTTCTTTTTGTCAAAACGGCATTCGTTGCAAATCCAGCCAGCCTCGCCGTTTTCGAGCTTGGCCACTTCGCCGAATTCGTCCTTGCGGGCCGTCACACGTAGGATTTCCTCGCCTTGGTACCAGAGGCGAACCTTGCCGCAGCATTTGTCGCAATTGCGGTGTGCCTCCAGGGGCTTGGTGTACCATACCCGGCTTTTGAAGCGGAAAGTCCTGTCAGTCAATGCTCCCACGGGGCAGACATCAATCACGTTGCCCGAAAAATCGTTGTCAATCGCCTTTTCGATATAGGTCGAAATTTCCGCATGGTCGCCCCGACCAATGACGCCGTGAACCCGGCCATCCGTGATTTGCTCGCAAACCTTCACGCAGCGGTAGCAGAGAATACAGCGGTTCATGTGCAGTTTCACCTTTTCGCCAATATCAATCGGCTCGAAAGTGCGGCGGCGGAACTCGCTGCGGGTGTCCAATTTGCCGTGTTTATAGCCAAGGTCTTGCAAGTGGCATTCGCCCGCCTGGTCGCACACGGGGCAATCGAGTGGGTGGTTGACGAGCAGGAATTCGGTCACGCCAGCCCTGGCCTCCACCACTTCCGGCGAGGTTTCGTTGCGTACAACCATGCCGTCCATCACCGTGGTGCGGCAACTTGGCACTAGCTTGGGCATGGGCCGTGGGTCTTTCGCTGAGCCTTGCTCCACCTTCACGAGGCAGGTACGGCAGTAGCCGCCGCTGCCCTTCAGCGAAGAGTAGTAGCACATGGCGGGCGGCACGAGGTCGCCGCCAATCATGCGGGCCGCATTGAGAATCGTCGTGCCTTCGGGCACTTCGATTTGAAAATCGTCTATGGTGACTATTGGCATGGTTTGCCGTTTAATTTTAATTTGTGGTTTTTTGGTTGGTTTGTGAACAATTGCCGCCCCGCTGGGGCTGATTATCTTGGTTTTTGTCAGGTTCTACAAACATTGCCGCCGCTCTGCGGCTCCGAGTTGCAAATTATCGTTTAATCGAAAAGCCCCAGAGGGGCGGTAATGTTTGTAGCAACGAATCCACCCCTCAATACTCAGCCCCAGCGGGGCGGCAATTACTCATTTATCTACCATCCTTGAACCTCATCAAGGAATTCAAACAAATATTCGTCCTTGTACTCGATTTCAAACTTTCGCAACAAATCCAAATACTCTTCACGAAATGTCCGTTTCGCATGGTGTTCTTCTTGGTCCTGGATGTATTTCACCACAGGGTCAATCTGCGAACGTCCGTATGAAAATGCGCCATAGCCAGCTTGCCAAGCAAATTGGTAATTACACCACCCATTCCGTTTGATGAATGCGTTGCTGTCCGTTTTTATCGTTTCTACCAAATCAGGGATTTTTTGATTTGGGTTGTAACCGATAAAAATGTGGATGTGGTCAGGCATTCCATTGATTGCCAGCATTTTATGTTTGTGGTTTTGTACAATTCCCGTGATGTATTTGTACAAATCCTCTTTCCATTCCTTCTTAATCAAACTCTGTCGTCCTTTGACGGCAAAGACCATTTGGACATAAAGCTGTGTGTATGTATTTGCCATGTGTGTTTTGTTTTCAAATTATATGTTTCGTTTCAATTGCCGCCCCGCTGGGGCTGAACGCTGTGGTTTGTGCCTTTGCTACAAACATGACCGCCGCTCTGCGGCTTTGAGAATACCTTCGAACACACAGCCTCGGAGAGGCGATAATATTTGTAGAACTAGCATTACCATTTTAATTGAGCCCAAGCGGGGCGGCAATTGTTCTGTCATCGTATTTCAATCAGCGCCCCGATGGGGTTGAACGTTTTGATTTATGCCTTTGCTACAAACATTGCCGCCGCTCTGCGGCTTTATGCTGGCTCCAACCGATTTAATCGATAATAATGCCGCACCTCCCTTATCCCCTCTGGCCTCGTCACATACTCCTCAAACTCATGCCGAAAATGCCGAATCGCAGCAGCAACGGGCCAGGCCGCAGCCTCGCCGAGCGGGCAAATCGTTTTTCCCTCGATTTTGCTTTGCACGTCCCATAGCAGGTCAATGTCCGCCAGTGTGCCTTTGCCGTCGAGGATTTTCTTGATGATGCGCTCCATCCAGCCCGTGCCTTCCCGACAGGGGCTGCATTGTCCGCAGCTCTCATGGTGGTAGAAACGGGCGAAGGTGTAGAGGTTCTTCACGATGCTCGTGTCCTCGTCCATGACGATGAAGCCGCCGCTGCCAAGCATGGTGCCTGTTGCAAAGCCGCCATCGCCGAGGCTCTCGTAGCTCATGAGGCGAGGCTCCCCGGCGGCAGTTTTCAGGATGAGGTGCTTGGGCAGGATGGGTACGGACGAACCACCCGCCACCACGGCCTTTAACTCCTTGCCGTTGCGGATGCCACCGCAATACTCGTCGGAATAGATGAACTCCTCCACGGGAACCCCCAGTTCGATTTCGTAAACCCCCGGCTTGTTGATATGGCCGCTGGCCGAGATGAGCTTCGTGCCCGCGCTCTTGCCGATGCCGATGCCTGCGTAGGTGTCGCCGCCCATTTCGACGATGGGCACGACGGCAGCGATGGTCTCCACGTTGTTTACCACCGTGGGGCAATCCCAAAGTCCCTTCACCGCCGGGAACGGCGGCTTCAGGCGGGGATTGCCACGCTTGCCTTCGAGGCTTTCGAGCAGGGCGGTCTCCTCACCGCAGATATAAGCGCCTGCTCCGATTTGTACGTAGCAGTCATGGTCAAAGCCGCTGCCGAGGATGTTCTTGCCGAGCAGTCCGGCGGCGTAAGCTTCGTCAATCGCCTTTTCGAGGATGCGCAGGATGTAGAAATACTCGCCCCGGATGTAGATGTACGAGGTGTTCGCCCCCAGCGCAAAGCTGCTGACAATCATGCCCTCCACCAGCAGGTGCGGGATGCGCTCCATCAGGTAGCGGTCCTTGAAAGTACCGGGTTCGCTCTCGTCGGCATTGCAGACGAGATAGCGGGGCACGCCCTCCGGCTTGGCCAGGAAGCTCCACTTCATGCCCGTGGGGAAGCCCGCTCCGCCCCGGCCCCGCAGGCCGGACTTCTTCACCTCTTCCACGATGGCATCGGGAGCCATGCTGAGCGCCTTCTTCAAAGACTCGTAGCCGCCGTGCTTCCGGTACACCTCCAAGGTGTTGATGCCGGGGATGTGGTCGTTTTTAAGTAGTATTTTTTTAGACATTGATTGTCTTGTTTCACTTTTTTTGTCATAGCCGCAGGCAAACTGCAAAGTCATTCTGGACTATACTTGTTGTTATACAGCTCAGCTATTTGCCTAAACTTTTGCTATTCATTATCATTGTTAACCTTATCAATCGGTTCTGGCAAATCAGGGAATTCATTTCTTGTTTTTTCGATAGTTCGTCTATGCAAGTAATTGCTCATTTGGCTTGTAAATTCAAAGGAACTTCCAAAATTCTTATTCAATATATCTTCAAGTTTTTTCCCAAACTCATCAATAGACTCATCCATATAAATCATCATTCTCTCTGTAATATGGTAGAACCGACTTTTTGCTTCTATGTCAATTTCTCTATCGACATCTTCACGAATTTTTTCATGTTGGCTTACCAAAGTTTCAAGAATATCAATGTACAATTTTTGAAATCCAAGTGTTAATAATTCTTCTTTAGTTGCCTGAACTTCTAAATCATCTTGAAGTAATCTAAGCTTCTCAAATTTGTTTTTTAACCCTAAATCTGTTTCAAGCAATCTCTTTGGCATGGCATTTACTTTTTCCGATGCCTTCAAAAAAGTGTCAATTTCAATGTTATGAATAAACTGGTTTCTTATTTCCATGAAAAGTTTTAGCCTCTTATACTCTTCATCTTCTATCCTACCTAAATCCAATAGCAGGTCGGCTTTGGATTGAAATGACAATGATGAACCTTGGCTACCAAGTGTTTTTGGAGATTCTTTTTTGACACGAATCACCTTTATAATTATTTCGCTGAGAGCACTTTCTATTTTTAAAGATTTAAGCAAAACACTAAATCGTTTGACCTCTTCTTGAATGTTTTCCATGTTATTAAGGCATTTTAATCAACAATACCTACTCCTTTCCCCCTTCCCTTCCCACTCCCCAACAATCGCATCCACCTTCTCCAGCGTCAGGTTTTCGTGAAACTGCGCCCCAATCATCATCATCGGGGCTGTGCCGCAAGAGCCGAGGCATTCGACGGTCTTGAGGGTGAACTTGCCATCGGGCGTGGTTTGGCCTTTTTTGATGCCGAGCTTTTGCTCCAAGTGCTTCACGATGTCGTCCGCACCCAGCAGCCAGCAGGAGCTAGTGTGGCAGACCTCGATGAGGCAACGCCCCACGGGTTGGAGGTTGAACATCGAGTAGAACGAGGCCACTTCATACACCTCAATGGGCTGGAGGTCGAGCAGCGAGGCCACGTAGTCCATCACTGGGGCACTCAGCCAGCCGTCGAACTCAGCCTGCGCCAGGTGCAGCACAGGGAGGAGCGCTGACTTCTGGCGGCCGGGGGGGTAGCGGCGGATGGTTTTTTGAACCAGCGCCAGCGTTTCGTCGCTGAATTTTATGTTGTCAGTTGCAGTCATGCAAACTATTGTTTTTCAAATATTTAGGTACTTATCGCTTTTGCCGTACTCACCGCTTTGTCATTGCCGAAGGCAAACTGCGACGTCATGTGTGATGTCCTGTGTGGCTTCCCTCGTGACGTTGCGGTTTGCCTACGGCAATGACAAACGAGACGTCGCAGTTTGCCTGCGGCAATGACAAACGTGACGTTGCGGGTTGCCTTCGTCAATGACAAATGTGTCAAGCATCCAACTCCCCCGCAATCACATTCATACTGCTCATCGTCAAAATCGCATCGCTCAGCATCGAACCTTGAATCATCTCTGGGTACGCTTGGTAGTAGATGAAACAGGGCCGGCGCAAGTGCAGCCGGAACGGCGTCCGTCCGCCATCGCTGACGAGGTAGAAACCCAACTCGCCGTTGCCGCCTTCGACGGCGTGATAGACCTCACCCTTTGGCACGTCCATCTCGCCCATCACTATTTTAAATTGGTAAATCAGCGCCTCCATCTTCGAATAGACCTCCTCTTTTGGCGGCAGATAGAACGCTGGCACGTCGGCGGCGATGGGGCCGTCGGGCATGTTTTTCATGGCCTGTTTGATGATGCTGAGGCTCTGTTTCATTTCTTCGAGGCGAACCATGAAGCGGTCGTAGGTATCGCCGTTGGTGCCCACGGGGATGTCGAACTCGAAGTCCTCGTAGCTGCAGTAGGGGTTCATCACCCGCACGTCGTAGTCCACGCCAGCAGCACGGAGATTGGGGCCGGTGAAGCCGTAGGCCAAGGCCCGCTCGGCAGTTATCGGCCCTACGTTTATGGTGCGGTCCATGAAGATGCGGTTTCGGACGAGCAGGCTCTCGAACTCTGCCAGTTTCGCTGGGAATTCTTTGACGAACTGCTCCAGTTTTTCCCAAGCTTTTGGTGAAAAATCCCGCTCCATGCCGCCGATGCGACCCGTGTTGGTCGTGAGCCTAGCGCCGCAAACCTCCTCGAAAATCTCGTAGATATGCTCCCGCTCCTGGAAGATGTAGAGGAAGCCAGACAGCGCCCCTGTGTCCACCCCGATGACCGAATCGCAGATGATATGGTCAGCGATTCGGGCCAATTCCATGATGATGACTCGGATGTATTGCGCCCTTTTGGGCACTTCGCAACCGATGAGCTTCTCCACGGTCATGTGCCAGCCCATGTTATTGATGGGAGCCGAGCAGTAGTTCATCCGGTCGGTGATGGGTGCAATTTGGTTGTAGGGACGGTGCTCAGCCAGCTTTTCGAAGGCCCGGTGGATGTACCCGATGGTCGGCTCGGTGGACACGATGATTTCCCCGTCCATCTTCAGCACGTTCTGGAAAATGCCGTGCGTGGCGGGGTGCGTGGGGCCGAGGTTCAGCGTCACGTAATCCTTTTCAGGCGTCAGTATGGTTTGATTCTCAATCATTTACAAACAATCATTGTGATTTCAAAGCAGCTTTTGTCCTTGCCGTAGGCAATCCCGAGAAATCGGGACAAGCGCTGCGGCGTCCTGTTTGACACTTGTGACTTCCGTCGTGGCGTTGCGGTTTGCCTGCGGCAATGACAAACGTGGGGTGTACGGATTGCCTGCGGCGGTGACAAAAAGGGCATCACCGCCCAAACTTCGCATCGTCCTTATCATGCTTCCCCAAATCCTCCAGCGGATATTGCTTACGCATGGGGAAGTAATTCATTTCATCCATGTTCAAAATGCGGCGCAAGTCGGGGTGGCCAACGAAGTTGAACCCGAAGAAATCGTACTCTTGGCGCTCCATCCAATTGGCCGTTGGCCACAAAATCGTTGCCGAAGGCACATCCAAATCGTTTTCACCCATGAAAAACTTGATGCGGATTCGACGGTTCAAGGGCATATTGTGGAGTTGATAGACCATGCCGAACTCCTGGCCCTTATTGTCAGGTATGTGCATCCCGCAGAGCGTAGTCAGGAAGGAGAAGCCCATTTCGGAGTCGTCTTTCAAAAAAGCAAGCACATTTATAATGGCCGCCTTTTCAACCACGATAATAGGGAAATCGTAAGCCTGCTCTACTGCCAGCACTTGCTCGCCGAATCGCTCCCTAAGCTGCCCGGCGATTGCTTCCATCCATTCGATATGTGGTTGTGTTGCTGTCATTTTAGAAAAGTGAGAATGTGAGAGGATGAGAAGGTGAGAGGGGCGTCTCTCACGCTCTCACCTTCTCACATCTCTCAGGCTCTATTCCAGCCCATAACTCGCCAGCATCTCCTTGTATTCTGGTGAATGCCGACGTCGTAAGCTCTCGTTTTTAGTCAATTCTTGAATTTTCAAAATGCCGTCCAACACTTGTTCGGGGCGGGGCGGGCAGCCGGGGATGTAAACATCCACGGGTATGATGCGGTCAATGCCTTGCAAGACCGAATAAGTATCGAAAATGCCGCCACTGCTGGCGCAGGCGCCCATTGAGAGCACCCATTTCGGCTCGGCCATTTGCTCATAAACTTGTCGGAGGATGGGGCCCATTTTCTTTGAAATAGTACCCATGACCATCAGCAAGTCGGCCTGGCGAGCAGAGAAGCTGAGGCGCTCGGCCCCGAAGCGGCCAAGGTCGTAGTGTGCTGCCATCGTCGCCATGAACTCGATGCCGCAGCAGGAGGTGGCGAAGGGCAAAGGCCACAGCGAATTGGCACGGGCGAGTCCCACCACCTTGTCGAGCGAGGTAGCGAAAAAGCCAGTGCCTTCGAGGCCGGGCGGGGTATTTTCTGGTCGGATGTCAATGGACATAAGTACAAAGTATAAAGGAAAAAGTACAAAGTACAAAGGAAAAAGTAAGAGAATCGGAAGTTGCGACGGGTAACTTTTTCCTTTGTACTTTTTACTTCTTACTTCTTTTTATTCCCACTTCAGCGCCCCCTTCTTAAAGATGTACATCAGGCCGATGAAGAGCACGGCCATGAAGGTAAACATTTCGAGGAGGCCAAAGAGGCCGAGTTTTTTGAAGTTGACGGCCCAGGGGTACATGAAAATGACCTCCACATCGAACAAAACGAAGAGGATGGCCACGAGGAAATATTTTATGGAAAAGGGGCTGCGGGCGTCGCCAATGGACGGTATGCCACACTCAAAGGCGTCGTCCTTGATGCTGGTCTTGCGCTTGGGGCCGAGGAAGTGGGTAGCCACCAGGGTTGTCACCACGAAACCTACGGCGACGAACAAGACCATGAGAATGGGAAGATACGGATTCATATTTCATCAAAATTGAGGGGCAAATGTAGGTACAAAAAATTTTATACGGCAAACGAACAATCCCTTTGAAAACCACCGATTTTACTGATTAAACTTAACAAAAACTTGTATCGTCACAATATCTTTCGGGGTTTTCAAGCTAATTTTTAGCCTTTGTTTTGAAAAAAAATCCAAATTAGACAAATTTTATTTTGTAAGATTTTTTCCACACATATTACCAACCATCTTGCCAACAAATGGTTCAGGAAGAAAAAGGGTTATTTTTGAACGAACCTGACTTTTTACGGTTGCTTTTTAAGGCCAAAAAAATGGCGATTCGAGACGAAATTTTTGAACTAAATTTGTTCAATTTTTCGTCCAATAAATATGACACAATCCATTGATTTTCAGCAAGATAACAATTTAGACATCCCAGTATTCCACCGTCATTGGAAAGTGGACGGGGCAAAGGCCGTGGTTTGCATTGTGCATGGCTTGGGTGAGCATATCGGGAGGTACGGCCATGTCGCCAAATTTTTATCAGAAAACGGACTTGCCACCTTGGGCCTCGACCACCAAGGGCATGGCAAGACACCCGGCAAGCGTGGCCACTCGGAGGGCCTGGACTCGATGCTCGACGATATTTCGAACCTCCTTCAATACGCCGGCGAGCTTTATCCCAACACGCCCATTTTCCTCTATGGCCACAGCATGGGTGGGAATTTGGTGTTGAACCATGTTTTGCGAAGGAACCCAAAACTGAACGGCGTGATAGCGACCGACCCTTGGATTCGGCTGCCCAACCCCCCTTCACCGTTTTTGGTGGGCTTCGCAAAAATCATGTGCTATATTGCCCCACAGCATACCCAATCCAACGGCTTGGACATCAGTGGTTTATCGAATGACCGAGCTGTTATTGAGGCTTATAAAAACGACAAATTGGTACATGGTTTGGTTTCCGTAAAATTGGGTTATGGTCTGTTGAAAGGTGCCAATTGGTTGAACCAGTTTTCAGGCAATGCCCACTGCCCCACCCTACTCATGCACGGCGAAAACGACCCAATCACCTCGCCGCACGCCACCTCCGAATTTGCGCAGCGGCTAACAGGAGATGTGACCTTCAAACTGTGGCCGGGCCTAAAGCATGAAATACACAATGAACCCCAACAGGGCGAGGTTTTGGCGTATTTGGTCGAATGGGTGCAGCAAAAGCTGTGAAATTCGTAACCTTGCGGCGGATTTCGTTCCATTGAAGACATTCCACCAAGTTTTTAATTAACCTTTTATCTCAATGGTTCGTCAAGTTCTAAAGTTTTGAAGTTTTAGGGTTTGGTGGCAAAACTTAATCACAAATCATTTTTGAAAGGGTTGAAAAAACTAACCAATCATTTCAAAAACAGCTATTGGCCCACAACCTTAAAACCCCAAAACCCTAAAACTTTTCAAACCATTGTTACTTTTTTACCTAAAAAAAATGGATTTAAGCAAAGTACCTAAGTTCACCATCCACAACGCCAAGGATTTCATCATGAATCTTCCCATTTCGGTCAAGCCTGAATGGTTGGATGGGGTGGACACAAATTTCCATTTCGACATTGAAGGCGACGGTGGTGGGCAGTTCAGCGTCATCGTGAAGGATAACCAAATGCAGGTGTTTGAGCATTTTGAAGGAGAACCTAAATGTAAAATAACGGCGAAGGAAAAAAACTTCATCGCCCTGCTCAGGGGCGAGTTGAACCCTATGATGGCCGTTTTCACAGGAAAACTCAAAATAACGAACACGGCGGAAATCATGAAGTATGCGAAGTTGTTTGGGATTATGTAGCATTGCATAGCACGTGAATGCTATTTGCTGAATACGAGGCCGAGACAACACATTGATGCATTTGGCTCGGCTTTTCTATTTTAGATGGATGAAATTGGTATGATTTTCACCAATTTGAAAAAAAATTTCGTTCAGATTAAACCACTCCAAATTTTCAAAGTCAATCAGACTACTTAACCGCAAAAAGCCACTATTTCAGTTCTAATTTTCAATTTTTCAATATGGATAGAAGAGCTACCCTTGCAAGGCTTGTTGGGCGTTCCCGCTCAGGCAAGTCAGCGAAGACGGTTTCATCGTTGGACGCTATTTCCGGTCTGACACCCTACACAGGGCCATTTGGTTATGAGCAAGCTGCGCATTTGCTCCGGAGGGCCTGTTTTGGTGCTTCTTATCAACAGATTAAAGAGGCTGTAAACGATGGGTTGGACGTTACCATGACCAAAATAATGAACTTCTCGCCCACCGACCTTCCAACACCACCAGTCAATTACTATTTCACGGACGACGTAAATACTCCTATCGGTGAAACTTGGGTGGACAAGCTCTACAGTGGTGCTATTCCAGGGCTTCGTACTTCAAGGGAACGGTCATTGCGAGCATGGACATTGAACCTAATGCATACTGAGGGAATCAGCATCAGAGAGAAAATGGTGCTGTTTTGGCACAACCATTTTCCAGTAGCAGATCAACCCGACACTCGTGTATATTATAGTTATAACCAACTGCTTCGGTTAAATGCGCTTGGAAATTTCAAAAGCTTGACCAAAGCCATGACCATTGAGCCAGCAATGCTGCGGTACTTGAACGGCGACGACAACACCGCCAATTCTCCCAATGAAAACTATGCAAGAGAAGTCCTTGAACTTTTCACGATTGGCAAAGGCCCATTGGCTGGGCCCAACGACTACACCAATTATACAGAACAGGACGTGGTAGAAATGGCCAAAGTCTTTTCAGGTTGGCGGTCGAGAGTGGTGCCCAACAGCCCACCAGATGACCAAACTATTGAAGCATATTTTACGTTAAACCGTCACAACCAGACCACTAAGCAACTCTCCCACCGCTTCAACGACCTGCAAATCCCCAATATGGGCGATCAGGAATATGCTTTTTTAATTGATAAAATCTTCGAGAAAGACGAATGCGCCAAGTTCATTTGCCGCAAGCTTTACCGCTGGTTCGTTTACTATGAAATACCGCAGCAGGTGGAGGATGAAGTGATTGCGCCAATGGCGCAAATCCTGCTTGATAATAATTATGAAATCAAGCCTGCACTGGAAGCCTTGTTGAATAGTGAGCATTTCTTCGACACTTTGAACGTGGGTCCAATGATAAAAAACCCTATTGACTTTGTAATTAGCCTGTTTAAGACGTTCGATATCGACATGACTCCTGCCAATTTATTCCAGCACTATACGGTATTCGTACAGGCATATACAAGAACTTCCCAAATGCAAATGCCCTATTTCGATCCACCAAGCGTAGCTGGCTGGAAGGCGTATTACCAAGAGCCGGTTTTTTACCGGCATTGGATAAGTTCTGTTACGCTGCCTTTCCGTCAAAATTATACAAACCGGATGCTGGGCGCTGGACTTACGGTCGTTGACGATAACAATAATGTGCTTTTTGCAGCCAAAATTGATGTATTGAAATTTGTTGCCTTACTTGATAATCCAAATACAGCTGACGCTCTGATTGATGAATGCGTGAAAATTCTTTTCCCGCAGCCCATCACTCCGTTGCAGCATAGTTATTTGAAGGGGTTGCTTTTGCCAAATGGCCAAGCAGACACAGTTTGGAGCACTCAATATGGTAATTATTTGAGCGACCCCAGCAACACTGCTGCGGCAACGCCTGTGCGCAACAAATTGATTGCCCTCCTTCGAGGCATGATGTATATGCCAGAATATTACCTTAGTTAAGTAAGGGTAGAAGGATTGAAGAACTGGCGGGTAATAGGCTTAACCTATCCCAACAATCTTCAATCGTTCCATCCATCAATCCTTCAATCCTTCAAAAAATGAAGCGGAGAAATTTCATACAAACCACCGGACTTTCATTGCCTTTACTGCTCAATGGCTTCAAGCTCAGCGCAATGCCAAAGTCATCCATATTCTCAGCCATCAATAATGAAAACGACCGAGTGTTGGTGCTCGTACAGCTCAACGGTGGCAATGATGGCCTCGGCATGATCACCCCACTCGATCAATACGACAAATTGGCCAATGCCCGGGGTAATATCCTCATCCCGCAGTCGAGCCTGCTTGATGTGGGCTTCAACCAAGCTTTTCACCCCTCCATGACTGGCCTAAAAGGTCTTTTTGATGAAGGTAAAATGGGTGTGGTGCAAGCTGCGGGCTACCCCAACCAAAACCGCAGTCACTTCCGAAGCACGGATATATGGACTTCTGGCTCCCCAGCTGATGAGTACTGGGCAACCGGCTGGTTAGGTCGCCATTTCCAAATGGGGCAGCCGAACTTCCCGGATGGATATCCAAATTCGGATTACCCAGACCCATTTGCACTTACGCTTGGAGGGACGGTGACGGAGACTTGTCAAGGGTTTACTGCGAATTTCAGTATGGCAGTCAACGACCCGACCATGTTGAACCAGTTGGTGAATAGTGGCAATGACACTGCACCAAGTACGCCTTATGGTGAGGAGTTGGCATACCTTCGGCAAAGTATTGAATCTACCAATGCTTACAGCAATGGCATAATGGAGGCTGCTGGCAATGCTACAAACATGGTTACCTACCCCGATACCAACCTTGCAAGCCAATTGAAAAATGTGGCACTGTTGATTGCAGGAGGTTTGAAAACCAAAGTTTATGTAGTAAACCTCGGCGGGTTTGATACCCACGCTGGCCAGGTGGTGCTTGACCCTACCCTAGGTACCCACTCCGAACTGCTCCAGACATTGAGCGATGCAGTGACTGCGTTCCAACAGGATTTGACCATGCTCGGCATCGAAAAACGGGTTGCGACCATGACTTTCAGTGAGTTTGGCCGCCGCATCCGTTCCAACGACAGCCTCGGCACCGACCACGGCGACGCTGCGCCCCTCATGCTTTTCGGATCTTGTGTGAAACCTGGGTTCACAGGTGATAGCCCTGAAATCCCGGATGCACCGGAAGTGCAAGAAGCGGTTGCCATGCAATACGATTTCAGGAATATTTATGGCTCATTGTTGATGGATTGGTTCGAGGTGCCTCAGGCCGATGTCCAGAACTTGTTGTTCCCTGAATTCTCCTATATTCCATTGATGGATGGTTGCAATATCAGCGGGACAGACCAATTGCCTGCCCCCGAAATGCTGGTACTTCCCTACCCCAATCCATTCAGTCGGGAGGTAAATATTAAATTCAATTGTGGTAACGAGCATGTTCGTCTGACCCTGTTCAACGGTGCTGGCCAAGAGCTTAGATTATTGATAAATAAACGCTTGCCAGCCGGGGAGCACATCATTCAATTCGATAGCTCAGGCTTGACAAATGGTAGCTACTATTTCCACCTTCGCCTCGAAAATGGGCGACAGAAGACGAAATTGGTGGTGAAAAATTGATTGCTGGATTGCAGAATTGTTGGATTGTTGAATTGTTATTTCGCACGAACTACGATAACAATGAAACAATTCAACAATCCAACAATTTCTACCATGTGAATTTCCACCAAAACTTAACTCTTGGAAGCGGCAAATGAACGAAGTACCGTCGTAGCTTTGCCTGAACTATTTCCAAGTAAAAATGAAGAGCAATTTTCTTGTTTTCCTCCTCCTATTGGCATTCCTGCCCGTTTTCGCCCAAAAGCAATCCTACAAAGTGGCCTGTATAGGTTTCTATAACTTCGAAAACCTATTTGATACCATAGACAGCCCTGACACGGACGATTCCGAATTTTTGCCAGACGGCAAAAGGAATTGGACAACCGAGGTTTACAAAGACAAGCTGAAAAACCTCGACCGGGTAGTTTCTGAACTGGGAACTGACCTTACACCCGATGGCGTGGCCATCCTTGGAGTAGCAGAAATTGAGAACCGACTCGTGCTGGAGGATTTTGTGAAACAGGAAAAAGTAGCCAGCCGCAACTACCAAATCGTGCATTACGATTCCCCGGATGAACGTGGTATTGACGTTGGACTGATTTACCAACCTAAATATTTTACCCTCACTGGTAGTCGGGCCATTCCTTTGTTGATTTACGGAAGTGACGGCGAGCGCAACCTCACGAGAGACATCCTTCATGTAAGTGGACTGCTTGATGGTGAGCCTTTACATGTTTTGGTAAACCATTGGCCCAGCCGACGTGGTGGCGAAGCAGCAACTGCCCCCTACCGAAAAGCAGCTGCTTTGGTGTGTAGGAACGTGAAGGATTCCCTGCTAGCCATTGCCCCCAATGCGAAAGTCATTGTGATGGGTGACCTGAACGACGACCCAAACAGCCCCAGCGTAAAGAACGTGATGGACGCCAAAGCCAAGAAAAAGGATGTCCAGCCAGGTGGTTTTTTCAATCCGATGTATGTCTATTTCAAGGAAGGCTTAGGTACGATGGCCTACCAGGACGCATGGAGCCTTTTTGACCAAATCATCATTTCCGAAGGGCTTGTCAATGAAAATCAACCGGGTTATCGCTTCCACAAAGCACATGTGCATAGTAAACCTTACCTGATTCAGAAGACTGGACAATACAAGGGATACCCTTTCCGTACTTTTGATTTTGACAATTATATTGGGGGGTACAGCGATCACTTCCCGGTTTATCTTTATTTGGTGAAAAAAATGGTCAACCCTTAATTAGCCTCCACTTTTTAAGGAACAGATTTTAAATAAAGTAACAAATTGATTTTCTTTGCCGGAAAAAAAACGGCATGACAAAATATAATCAGGAGACGGAGGCTTTGATGTTGGCACACTATTCTCGGCTACTC
>JALHQW010000019.1 GCA_022841745.1 Saprospiraceae bacterium
TCTGTCCCCGGTAAACCTCACCGTTGTTGAGGCGCACCACGTCAACGGATGTTTGGCCTATACTGTTAGCCATTGCGAAGCATAGGAAAAAGAGAAAAGTCAATGCGGTTTTCATACACCTTGGTTTTGGTGAAAATATTTTGGAGGCATAAAACTACTCATTTCAAAAATCAAAAATCCTGCTACCTTTCCCCCCGCAATTTTCAAAAGAAAACAACCATCACATGAGTAATTTCCAAATAAAGAAAAAGCCCACGGTGTATGATGCCATCATTGTGGGCTCTGGCGCAGGAGGGGGCATGGCGGGCTATGTGCTCTCGCAAGCGGGCCTCAAGGTGCTGATGCTGGAGGCCGGCCCGTTTTACGACCCCAAGCTGCACTCTTTCCAAATGTTGCCACCCTGGGCATCGCTGCGCAGGGGCGCTGGCACCACCCGTGCCTTCGGCGAGTTCGATGCGGCAATGGGCGGCTGGCAGATTGACGGCGAACCTTACACCGCCGCCGAGGGCACCGAGTTCCATTGGTTCCGCTCGCACATGCTGGGCGGCCGCACCAACCATTGGGGCCGCATCTCGTTGCGCTTCGGCCCCAATGATTTCAAGGGAAAAAGCTACGACGGCGTGGGCGACGACTGGCCCATCAGCTACGACGACGTGAAGCCGTATTATGACAAGATTGACGTGATGCTCGGCATCTACGGCACCAAGGAAGGACTGCCAAACGACCCCGATGGCATCTTCATGAAGCCGCCCAAACCACGTCTCCACGAAATTTTGATTAAAAAAGCGGGGCAAAAAATCGGCGTGCCCGTGATTCCGGGCCGAGGCTCCGTGCTGACCGAAGACCTGAAAGACCCGAACTCAGGCCGCCAGAAATGCTGGTACTGCGGCCAGTGCGGACGGGCCTGTAAGATTTACGGGGACTTCTCCTCTTCTTCCTGCCTCGTCATCCCAGCGCAGACCAAGCACAGCCTCGAACTGGAATGCAATGCCATGGTGCGGGAGGTGTTGACCGACCAAAACGGCCAAGCCACAGGCGTTTCCTATGTGAGCAAGGACGACGGACAGGAGTACCAAGTAATGGGCAAGACCGTCATCCTCGCTGCCAGTGCTTGTAGCTCGGCCCGCATCATGCTCAACTCCAAGAGCAGCCGCCACCCCAACGGCATCGGCAACGGCAGCGGTGCCGTGGGCAAATACCTCCACGACTCCACGGGCGTGGCCATGGGCGGCATCATGCCCTCGCTCCTCGACCGCAAGCGCTACAACGAGGACGGCGTGGGCAGTGTCCACATCCTAAGCCCTTGGTGGCTCGACAACAAAAAGGCGAAGCTCGACTTCCCCCGTGGCTACCATATCGAGTATTGGGGCGGTATGGGCGACCCCGCCTACGGCTTCGGCTTCGGCATACAGGGCATCAACGGCAAGTACCCCACCAAGGACGGCCAAACCAAGGAGGCGGGCGGCTATGGCGCTTCGCTCAAACAGGACTACCGCCGCTTCTACGGGGCCAACGTGGGCATGGCAGGCCGGGGCACTGGCCTTGCGCTCGAAAGCAACTACTGTGAAATAGACCCGAACAAAGTGGACAAATGGGGCATCCCCGTGCTGCGTTTCAACTATAAATGGACGGACGCCGAAATCCTACAGGCCAAGCACATGCAAGAGACCTTCCAGGAAATGATGAAGGCCATGGGCGCCGATATCACCTGGGGCATACAGGGCAAGGAGAACAACTACGGCCTCGAAGCCCCTGGCCGCATCATCCACGAGGTGGGGACGGTGCGCATGGGCGACGACCCAAAGAAGGCCCCGCTCAACAAATGGTGCCAGTCGCACGAGGTCAAAAACCTCTTTGTGACCGACGGCGGCCCCATCGTGCAGCAGGGTGACAAGAACTGTACTTGGACCATTCTCGCCTTGTCCATGCGCACGGCGGAGTATATTGTGGAGCAGAAAAAACAGAATAACATTTGATACTTGATGCTGGATACTGGATAGCGGCTGCTGAACGTCTCTATCCAGTATCCAGCATCAAGTATCCAGCATCAATAAAAAATGAAACGACGGGATTATCTCAAATTCATAGGCGTAGGCTCCATATCGGCAGGTTTGCTGTTGGAGAGCTGCAAAACCGATGGGAGTGACGCCGCCCCATCTACTACGGACGCCGCCGAGGCCCCCGAAGGGGCAAGTGACATCATTACCGCCGGGCGGGAGCAGCACGAGATTGACCGGGACAAGCGGCTGCTCAGTGAGACTTTTTTCAACGAGCATGAAATGGCCACCATCGCCATCCTCGCCGACATCATCATCCCCAAGGACGAAGTGTCGGGCAGTGCGACCGAGGCGGAGGTGCCTGCCTTCATCGAGTTCATCGTGAAGGACCTGCCGGAGCACCAAGTCCCCATGCGGGGCGGCCTCCGCTGGTTAGACCTGGAGTGCTACGGCCGCTTCGAGAAAGCCTTCGTGGACTGCACCCCGGGGCAGCGCCTTCAAGTGGTGGACGACATCGCCTACCCAGCCAAGGCCAAGCCAGAGATGAGCCAAGGTGTCACCTTTTTCAACAAGATGCGGGACCTGACGGCCACTGGCTTCTACACCACCCAAATGGGCTGGGACGACATCGGCTACAAGGGCAATACCCCAAACACCTATACGGGCGTGCCGGACGATGTGCTGGAGGCGTTTGGGGTGAAGGATATGAATTGGGGGTGAGGGGACTTGCCCAAATGTTTAAAATGCGGCTCAATGAAACGGGAGATGCGGTAAAGTGCCGTGTTTCCCGTTTTTATTTTTAGGAAGGTTGAACCAAAGGTAAAAATGCCTCAAATCGAAGCGACCATACGTGTAGGCGTTTGGCATAGCAGCCTCGTTTTCTAAGTTTCGTCTCAAAAAAACTGTCCTGCAATGGAAACGAATCACCAATCAACCGTATAACCACAAGCAATTGCTGCTAACCCATTCCACAATTAAACAACTTGCCATGCTCACAGCAAAAGAGACCCAAGCCGCCCAAGAATTCTGGGCGTGGTTCGAGCAGAACCGCCTTCGTTTCGAGTTCATCTTCGATATGTCGGACGAACAGCGAACGCAGCTTTTCAAAGATATAGAACAAAAAGTGTCGGTCTATGCCGAAGGGCTCGAAGTACAGCCCGGCAACAATGTGGGGAAAGAAGGCCCCAAGTTCCGGGCAATCATCAGCGCTGGTGGTAACATCCCGCTTTTCAAGAAGGCCAAAGCTTTGGCTGACCTTGCGCCAGCTATGCCCGACTGGGTGGTTTGCGCCTTGGTACCTCCCCTGCCAAAGGGCATCAGAATCCGTTTCAAACTGAAGGATGGGCTGCTTTACCCCGAAGACGTGTGGTTCCAACTCATGGAGGCACCGGAAGATCCACCTTTCTTGGGCATACACCTCGCCCTCAAGCAGTTCGACCATTGTGCCAACGACGATGATTTTGCAGAATTGCAAAACATCCTGATGCAAATGCTGCTGAACCTCCTCGGCGAGGAATCCATGGCGATGGACATCCAACATTTTGAGATGGGCCCACTCCCGCCCGACCCCGTGGAAGAAGGCTTCTCGGAACTCTACGACCTGCCGGAACACATCGCCGAGTTCAGGAAGGACATGCCGAGCCCGAGGTTGGGGGAGGGATAGGTTAAATTAGGCTATTTTCAAGGCAGCCGCCAGCACCCGGTTTTTGACAGATGCAAAAGCCTTATCGTCACAAAGGCCATTCAGGAACTCCTTTTCTGCCTTGATGAATTGGCTCAAAAGCAGCACTGCTTCGTTGCTTGGCAGTAACATGCGCAGCCCCTCCTCAATTTCTCCAGCCACCAGCAATTCTTTTGCAGTTTGGATATGCTTCGCAAAAACCCCATCCAACAGCCCCGCCACAGATACATCTTCATAGCTCAAATCGCATTCCACCGTGCGCTTGCCATCTATGCGGCGGCGTTGGAGTTTTCCATGGTCGTAAAAATGTGGCTCGGTGGTCTTGGCGCATTTCAAACAAATGCAGGGAATCATCTTGCGCACTTTCAAGCCTTCCAGCCGCTCGTGCATCTTGTCGAAATCCTCGCTGAGGAGGGTGAGCAGTTCCTTGGCATTAGCGCCACGGGCACGGATGCGGATATTGCGGCTGCCCCATGCCTCGGTCGCCAATGCCTGTGCGCCTGTTCGCTCGAAGACGGCACCGCTTTTCCAAGCTAGTTCCGTCTGCCGGATATAGATGTGGTTGCGCACTATATGCTGCGAGAGCAGGCCCTTGGGCATGAACTCGTATTCGTAGCGGATTTGGAGTTCCGGTTCACTGAGGGTGTGACTTTGAGTCACGCCCTCAGTTGCACCCTCCCAAGCCAGCGCCTCTGGTTGCAGCACGGAAAGCAGTTGCGGAGCAAGCCAGGTATCCGCCCGCTCATCGGGCAGCTTATAGCATAGCTCGAATTTTTCCATCAGCGCCAGCAGTTCGTCATGCTGGTCGGCGTAGCGGTTGTCGGCCCAGATATGGGAGAGGTCTTGGCGGTTGAAGCGACCGAATTTTTGCTTCACGTCCTCACAGTCCAGCACCCGATACACCCCATCGGTGGCCCATTGGTTGTTGAGCACCAGCATCTTGCGCAGCAACGGGTGGTCTTGGAAGTGCAGAAAAGCCCCGAAATCGTGCAGGTAACTGCTGAGGAACAGTGCCCTCTCCCGCTCCGGTATATCGTGCTGGGCGCAGATGCGGTAGTATTCATCGAGGGAGATATGGTCCCGCCCTTCCTCTCTTGCCAACCGCTCCAATTCCCGCCGAATGTCGAGCCAAGCCTTGGGCTGTTCCTCGCCGATATGCGGTAGTTGTTTGAGCCAGTATTCAATGGCTGCCCATACCTCGTCCAAGCCCCGGCAGGTTAGCAAGTTAGTAGCTTTGGAATCCTTCACGAAGCCGAAACGCCCTTGCATGCCCCGCAAGTCGAGTTGCTTGCTGCGGTCGCCTTTTTCGTTTTGAACGATGAGCAGGGGGCTGTTGCCGCCGTAAAGTTCTGCCGTTTGTAGCCAATAGCTGAAACTGGCATCGTTCACCGTTTTATCGCTGGTGCGGGTATCGTCGAGTAAGATATAGAGCGAGCGTTTGGTAAGGAAAAACTGGTGGGTAGCGTGGTAGATTTCTTGGCCACCAAAGTCCCAGATGTTGAGGCGGAAGTCGGTGCCGTCGGGGAGTTTGAGGTCGTGGGGGTGGACGTTAATACCTTGAGTGGTTTCTTTTTCTGCGGGGAGTTGGTTTTCTCGGTTCAGCAGCTTGCGGGCGAGGGACGTTTTGCCTGCGCCGCCTTCGCCAAGTATCAAGCATTTTGCCTCGAAAAGGTGAAAAGTTCGTCCTTTGGCTTTTGCATTTTCAAGTTCTTCAAAATATTTAATTATTGCTTCAGTGCCTTGTCTTGCTATTTCTACGGGAG
Source organism: Saprospiraceae bacterium (assembly GCA_022841745.1). Lineage (GTDB taxonomy): Bacteria > Bacteroidota > Bacteroidia > Chitinophagales > Saprospiraceae > UBA6168. The sequence goes on from JALHQW010000019.1 coordinate 5,442, forward strand.
GTTTAATTAGAGGACACCCTGTAACAAAAAAATCACCACCCCTTTTAGGGATATAAACTAATTTCCAATTTTTAATAAGCCCTAATATAGGCGTCAAATCTTTTACACGAGTATCTGAACAATCTAACCTGTAAATATTTTTCATTATTGACAATGGTGTTAGGGTGTAAATCAAATTGTCGCACCTAGCAGCAAATTTGGGAGCGTCTTAGACCTTCCAGGTTTTTAAAACCTGGAAGGTCTAAGTACAACCTGCGACAATTTGATTTACACCCAGTTCAGACATATGTTTAAATTATGAATAATGAAATAATGAATGAGGCTAACCTACAATTGTTTCCGGATTCCGTTTATGGTGCCAAATTCTCGCCACCACGACTTCCCTTTTCTTTTCCTTTACAGAGTAGAAGATGTTGAAGGGAAATTTTGGCAATACTTTCTTGCGAACCTTGGAAAAAGCAACAGGGCTGGCTTTTGGGTTTTCAGCCACGAAATCAACAGCGACAATGAATTCACGAAGGAAGGCTTGGGTAGTGTGAGGGGCTTCCCGGTTGTAGTAGTCCAAGATTTCTTGCAGGTCTTGGTTGGCTCGTTTGGTAAAAGTTACGCTAAAGGGCATGGTTGGTGGTCAGTTCAGCTTTTAGGTTCCCCCATTTCACCCCCGTTTCCGGTTGGGCTTCGTATTCCGCCAATGCCTTCAAGATTTCCTGCTTTTCTGCTTCGGAAAGCTCGTTTCCTTGCTTGAAGCCCAATTCGTATCCCTGTACCAGCTTGTCCAAAAATTCGGAGACAATGCCCATCAGGTTGTCGGGCATTTGATTGATTTTGTTGATAACGATTGCTTTTTCCATGCGGTTTTAATTTCCTACAAATCTAAGGAATTCCCACAATCCAAGGATCCTACCTGTTCCTTTTCTCTGCTCAACATAGGTACAGACAGTGTCGAATGGGTTTAGGGTGAAATCCTATAAATGAAGGAGTCCAAGTATCGGATAAGCAAAGCCATGTGGCCCCAACCACCCCCTACTCCTCATAAATCCGAAACCACTTCTTCACGCTCGACACAATCGTCGTTGCCAAAATCGCCCCGCTGAACGCCAAGAAGATGTCCTTCTGCGCATCCCAGATATCGCCCTGGGTGCCGAGGTAGGCATCGCCCTGCGCTTGGAAGAACACATCGGCCACGGCCCATTCTATCAGTTCATAGAGTGCTGATACCGACATGGTTATTTCGATGGGAAGCGTCCATGCGACCCATGCAGGGAACTTGAACATCCGCAGGAACAGCTCCCGCATGGGGTAGGCCAGCAGGAAGCCGAAGCTGAAATGCACGATGCGGTCGTAGTGGTTGCGGGCAAGGCCGAGGGCATCCTTGAGCCAGTAGCCAAAAGGGTTTTCGGCGTAGGTGTATTTGGAGCCATAGACGTGCAGGCAGAGGTAAATGCAGATGAGCAAGTAGCTAAGGTCGCTCATCTGGTGCTTGCGGTAGCTGATGATCAGGTAAATCACAAAAGCGAAGGTCAGTGCATTTTCCAGCAGCCAGTTGTTTATATCAGTGGTGCCAATGAGCGAATTGGCCCAGATGGCCAAAAAGACCACGATACAGCCTATCAGCCACGGGTTTTTGGTCAATGGGATTCTTTCACGGGTGATGGCAAGGGTAAATGGCATTGTTAGGTTAGTTTTAATTGTGAAAGGAATTTGAGGTAGCTGATTTGTTTGTCGCAACGCTACAAAGATGCAAAAGGAGCGGCGAGAATATTCACTTTTCTATAAAGCATGAAGTCTTTGCACCCGCAAGCTATTGATTATCAATAGTTTGCTCCTTTTTATGAAAACAAACATTCCCCTTGCGTTTCCCTCCCTGAAAGTTTGGCACAATAATTTTCCTTCTCATCTCGTCCTTCCTCCCGACTTGCCAACTGCCTTGATTTTCCCACACATCATTTTCAAATTTTAGAACACCATGAAACATACGGCAACCGCCCTCGTGGCATCGCTAATCCTGTCAGCATCTGCTTTTTCACAAGAACAACTTGGCCTGCGCCTCGAAACCTACGCTGGCGTGAGCAGCCTCGCCATCAACCCCGCTGGCAACCTCAACAACCCGCTGAAATGGGACGCCAACCTCGTGGGCGGCGGCATTTTTTTTGAAAACAACTATGTTTTCCTTCGGGAAACAAGCCTCCGCCGGTTGTATGCCCACCGCAATGATGCCAGCTTTGCGGCAGCACAGGATGTGGAGGGGCCACTGTCCGACAATACATTCGTGGTTGATTTTTTCAACGATGGAGCCAAGCGGTTTGTCAATTCAGGCGGCTACGTGGCTGGCCCGTCATTGGCGCTGCGGCTCGGTGAGCAGCATTCGGTGGGCGTGTTCACCAACCTACGGTTCGCCGCCAGTGCCGTCAACATTCCCAATGCGTTCAGCTACTACAAGTACGACGCACTGCCTTTTGACGAGACTTTTGAGGTGCCAAAATTGCAGGCATCGGCGCTCAACTGGTCGGAAATTGGCCTGAATTACGCCTTCAAACTGCCCACTGCGGATGGCTCGATGAATTTTGGCGCAAGCCTTAAATTCCTTCAAGGCTACGAAGCTGTCTACCTCGTAAGTCGCTCGACCTACCAGCACACCAAACAGCCCGGCAATATCGTGACGGTGGGTCTGCCCAACAGCGAGTACGGCTATGCACTTAGCCTTGATGACCCAGATGGCAGCTTGCTGGAGCGCAAGGGGCGAGGACTCGGGGCCGACCTTGGCTTTACTTATATTTTTCAAGATCATGAGGAAGGCTACAAACTCAAATTGGGTGCTTCCTTGCTCGACCTGGGCCGCATCCATTTCAACAACGACGCCCAGTACCACCGCCTCGCCCTCGACACCACGGTGACGGTTGATATTGACGACTACAGCCAGTACTCCAGCCCCGAAGACCTGCAAGCAATGGTGCAGACGCTCAGCGAAAACTCGTTGAAAGACCCACTGGCCACTTATGAAGGCAACAGCTTCAAGATGGCGCTGCCCGCTACGCTCAGCTTCCAGGCTGACTATGGCATCTCGGAGCATTTTTATGTTGGAGCCTTGCTGATGCAGCGACTGCCCGCTTCCAACCCCACTGCCAAGCGGGGCAACCTTCTGGCCATCTCGCCACGTTGGCAACACCGCTGGTTCTCAGCATCGGTGCCCGTGTCGGTGTACAACTGGAGCAGGGTACACGTAGGCATGGCCGCAAGGCTGGGCTGGTTGGTCATCGGCTCCGACGACGTGCTTGGCGTTTTTTCCAATAAAAACCTGACTGGCGCCGACTTTTATTTTGCCCTGAAAATCAATCCCTTTGAGATTGGCGGCGGCGGCGGTGAGCGGAGTGGTGGTGGCAAACGACGGTTCGGCGGCCGTGGGAAGGTGAAGTGCTATGCGTTTTAAATGTATGATTTGAGGTTCAGCGATGTTACATGAGTTAAAATATAAGTACCTTAATGAAATTAGTTTAGGGTATTTCGCTGGAGGATGGTTGAATAATCAACTTATTTTCAACCTCTTGTAACAATCATAACAATCCCAGCAATTTTCAACAATTACTTATTGCTGTTTAAGTAGCTACAATAAATGACTTAATGGCCAAATAAAATAGTTGCTCAAAAGCCAACTCAATCTCGTTTAGTAGAATAAAAAAATCCCGCTCAAGCCATAGCATGAGCGGGATTTGTATTATTATCATTTAATAGGCTAGCTTTATTTGCTGGCCTTCAAGGATAATCCTAAATGAATTTCATTGCGAATTAAATCGTCTGGCTTACCGGGGTATTTAACGTCCCATTGGAGCCGGTCAATATTGAACTTGGCTTGAGCATCCACGCTGGTGCCGCTCACATTAATCTGTGCGGGAAATTCAATGTTTTTAGTGATGTTTTTTAAGGTCAGATTTCCGCTAACCGTGTGCGTTGGAGCGGCAACCCTGTACTTATCCACATCCTGCAGCTTACTGGCATCCGATTCTACTTCTGGCTCGGCGGTGCCGCTGAAGGGCGTTACAGAAGTGATTTCAAAGGTAGCTTCCGGGAAATTCGTCACATCAAAAAAGTCAGACGAGCGCAGGTGGTCGGTCAGTTTAGCGTTCATGGCTTCGTTAGAACCAGCTGGCCCGGTAGCTGCGATTCTTGTCATATCAAAAACGAATTTACCGCCTTTTACTTCACCATTTTGAACCATCAAATCGCCGCTCTTGATTACGAGCGGACCGGAGTGAGCACCAGTTACCTTAGTTCCTACCCAAATGATTTGGCTCGTCGTTATGTCCACAGACCAAGTTTCTCCCTCGGTGGGAACAGTTGCTACCTCTTGTGCTTCGGTGGTGGTGGCATTGTCACTTTCAGGGGCCTGCGCGCAAGACAAAAGACCTGAAAATGCAAATAAGCCAAGACCATAAATAACTAACTTCTTCATATCATGCTGTTTAAAAGTGATTGATATAAGGTTAACGGGGGCGAGTAAGCGTATGTTCAAAAAGGCAATTTGCTTACGCTTTAGAAACAAAATATGGAAGTCCGAATTAAATAGTTCAGGAACAAAATTCTACACCATCGAAACCTTGGTTGCACGTTAAATTAAGAATTAAGGCTTTTATGACCAACCTTATCGCAGCAATTTGCCAAGTTTTGCCCCACATTTTTCACAAACCGCCTTTTCCTCGCTATCCAGCGTCTTTACCGTCCCACAAGCATCCCGCATGAGGCAATGCTTGGCGCTGGCGCAATGCGGCAGCCCGAAGTTGTGCCCCAGTTCATGCAGCACCAGCTTCGAATAGCGGTCGGCAATCTGTCCTTTGTCCTTAGCACCTTTCCCTACCCTGAACATGGAAACCACCCCGCTCCTTCCCGGATTGTAGGCCAAGCCCATGATGCCGTAGTCGGCAATATCGCCCTTGGTATGCGAAATATCGGAGGCCGTCAGCCCCATGATAAAATCAATGGAATCAGGTCTAGTATCCCACAGCCAAGCGATGAGCTTGTCGGCACGGTAACGGTTGCGGGGCGCATAGTAGGCAAGCTTGGGTAGGGCCTTTTCCCCTAAATCCACTATTTCCGCATTATAAAACTGAGCTATTTCCTTTTTCGCTTGCGCAAAATAATGGTCGTCGAAATGGCCGAGGCGGAGTAGGCCGATTTTGGCGGGGAGGTCGTGATTGGGTCGGCAGCTTTGGCCAAGGATAGCGAGGAGCAGAAAGCAGGAGCTTATTTTCATAAAAACAAATTGGGCGGCCTGTGAAGAACGAGCCGCCCAATGCATTTATTACAAGCCAAGGATTCTTCGGTTCAACTCCTCGTCCGGCTTCCCGCCAGCGAAGTCGTCGAAGGCCCGCTCCGTCACCTTGATGATATGGTTCTCGATGAAAGGAGCGCCCTCGGCAGCACCCTGTTCGGCGTCCTTGATGCAGCATTCCCATTCCAGCACGGCCCAGCCGTTGTAATCATACTGCGCCAGTTTCGAGAAGATGGAGATGAAGTCCACCTGCCCATCGCCGAGGGAGCGGAAGCGGCCGGGGCGGTCAATCCAGCCCTGGTAGCCGCCATAGACGCCGCTGCGGCCAGTGGCATTGAACTCGGCATCCTTCACATGGAACATCTTGATGAACTCGTGGTAGATGTCAATATAGGCCAGGTAATCCAACTGTTGCAGTACGAAGTGGCTGGGGTCGTAGAGGATGTTCACCCGCTTGTGGTTGCCCGTGGCCTCCCGGAATCGCTCGAAGGTGACGCCATCGTGCAGGTCTTCGCCGGGGTGGATTTCGTAGCAGAGGTCAACGCCCACCTCGTCGAAGGCATTCAGGATGGGCAGCCAGCGCTTGGCTAATTCCCCGAAGCCCGTTTCCACCAAGCCCTGCGGGCGCTGCGGCCAAGGATAGACTGTGTGCCAAAGCAATGCGCCGCTGAAGGTCACGTGAACGTCAATGCCGAGGTTGCGGCTGGCCTTGGCGGCCCATTTCAGTTGCTGCACGGCCCAAGCGGTGCGGGCGGCGGGGTTGTTGCGGCACTCAGGGGGCGCAAACCCGTCGAAGCTGATGTCGTAGGCAGGGTGGACGGCCACGAGCTGGCCTTGCAGGTGCGTAGAAAGCTCGGTGATTTGCACGCCGCAAGCCTCGACACGGCCCTTGAGGTCGTCGCAGTAGGCTTGGCTGTTGGCGGCCTTTTCGAGGTCAATCAAGCGGCTGTCCCAAGTGGGTATCTGCACGCCGATATAGCCGAGGCTGGCGGCCCATTTGCAGACGCTTTCGAGGGAATTGAAGGGTGCTGTGTCGCCCATGAACTGTGCCAGGAAGATGGCGGGGCCTTTGATGTTTTTCATTGATGCTCGTTGAGTTTATCGGTTGATAAAGTTGATAAGAGGTTGATAGGGGTTGATGGCTCGTATAACGCAGTCCTCCATCAACCTTTATCAACCCTTATCAACCCTTATCAACCGTCGTTGCGGAGCGCCAAAATAGGGAAATTCTTTTTTGGTGGAAATGAAATTTGAAAGGGGCTATTTAGGCTGGAAAATCAGGTAATTTCCATTTCCAGCAACGAGTCTCATATTTTGGCATAGTTCGCCGGGCTTGTCCACCTTGCTGACGAACAGGACGCTTCTTGGCGGCAACGGGCATGGAGCCGTATCGAATTGCATTTTTTTACCAAAAAAATAGAGGTAGCACAGCACGTCTTGCTCGATATGCGTCCCGATTTGATAGATGGTATCGGTTCGTTCAAACAATGGAGCATTTTCAAAAACGATGGCGGGCTTGGGCTTCACCTTCCAAAACAGGGCAAACTGACGGCTTAGGGTAAATGCCAAAACTGCTAAAAACGCCCATTTAACCCAAGTTTGGCGTAGCCAAAAATGCCGGATGCCCCAAAAGGTGGCAATGCCTATGAAGGGCAAAACCGGGGTCAGGTACCAACGGTAGGATTTGGCGGCCACAGCAAGGAAGATGGCCAACGGGAAATAAAGGCAAAGCGACACGAGCAACAGCCGGTTGTGTTCAGCAAGCATATACGCCATGACTTTTGCCCTGTTTTTTGCGAAGCAAAACAAGCCAAAAGCAAGGAAGACAAAGAAGGCAAAATGCCAGAGGTTGAAGATTTTGTCGAGGCTGTAAAAGAAAAAACCAGGGTCAAACGCCCGCTTGGCCCCATCGGCGGAAATTGCGAAACGCTCCCAAAGGTCAATGGTGAACAGTCCCTCAAAGGCATTTCTGACAGGAACGGAAGCGCCGTCGGGCCTTGCCCCAAAATGCTTTTGGATAAAAAACCAGCCAATCGGGAAAAGCCCTGCCAATATCATCCCCGCCCAAATCAAGGCTTTGCTTAGGGTGGTTTTGAGCCGCTTCGTCAGCAGCAAATACAGCAAGAAACCGGGAAGCAATACCCACGCCGCAGGGCCTTTTACTAGGAAGGCCATTCCGAGGAAAAGACCAGCGCCCCACGCAGCTTTTATTTTTCCAAAATCAATGGCTAGCAAAGCAAAATACACAAAGACCAACAAAAAGAGTGTCAGCATGGCGTCCGTGTCGCCCGTGCGGCCAGCATGCCAGCCGATGAGGCCCTTCACGCTGGCCAGCATTAGGCAAGTCAAAGCGGCAAAGGTGGGTGAGCGGTACAGGATTATTGTTCTATAGAGCACGAAAAATGAGAGGAGCATCGGCAGGGCGGACGGTAGCCGAAGGGCGAATTCATTGACACCAAATGCCTTGAAACTCAAGGCTTGACTCCACATCACAAGTGGCGGCTTGAAGTCCCAGTTCTCTGGTTTTCCTCTAAAGGAAGCATTGACGAAGTCACAGGTTTGCAACAGCTCAAGGGCATTGATGGCCCGGCGGGCCTCGTCCCACGGCGAAATAGGATGCTGGCCGAGCTTAAGGAAACATAGCGTGGCGATGATGGCAAAAGCCGAGAGGACAAGTGTTTTGCGTTGCATTCCTTTTCGGTTGGTTAGTCTTGATTGGGTATCAAAGGTCTGAGGTGTCACCCAAAAAGGCGGTTTCAAGTTTTTGAAATGACCACGGTAGTGCCGCAGTTTTTAGGCGATGCCTCAACCTCGACCAAACCTAGCAGCGCACAAATGTACAGAATGGGGAAAGGTCAAAGCTATCCTTTTTGCTTTGATTTTCTCTACAACAATCACCTGTTTTAGTGGTTAAAACGCTACCTTTGCCCGCCCAAAAAGCGCTTTTCAACTGCATTTTATCATAAAATCATACAGCATCATGGCATTCGACCTCGATTTGATACAAAAGCTCTACGCCGAACTCCCGGCGAAGCTGCGCAAGGCCCGCAAGAAACTCGGCCGCCCCATGACCCTCTCCGAAAAAATCCTCTACTCGCACCTGCACCCAGAGTCACGGCTCCAGGACTACAAGCGGGGGGGTGACTACGTCTTCTTCGCCCCCGACCGGGTGGCCATGCAGGACGCCACAGCGCAGATGGCCCTGCTCCAGTTCGACATGTGCGGCAAGACCAGGACCGCCGTGCCGAGCACTGTCCACTGCGACCACCTCATCCTGGCCAAGGACGGCGCAAAAGCCGACCTCACCGATTCATTGGACAAAAACAAGGAGGTGTTCGACTTCCTTGCCTCCATTTCTGATAAGTACGGCATCGGCTTCTGGAAGCCCGGCGCTGGCATTATCCACCAGATAGTGCTCGAAAACTACGCCTTCCCCGGTGCGATGATGATTGGCACCGACTCCCACACGCCCAATGCGGGCGGCCTCGGCATGGTGGCCATCGGCGTAGGTGGTGCCGATGCAGTGGATGTAATGGTGGGCATGCCCTGGGAACTCAAGATGCCGAAGCTCATCGGCGTGAAGCTCACGGGCAAGATGAGCGGCTGGACTTCTGCCAAGGACGTCATCCTGAAAGTGGCTGGCATCCTGACCGTGAAAGGCGGCACCGGAGCCATCGTCGAGTACTTCGGCGACGGAGCAAAGGCGCTCTCCTGCACGGGCAAGGGCACCATCTGCAACATGGGCGCCGAAATCGGGGCGACGACCTCGACCTTCGGCTACGATAAATCAATGGGCCGCTACCTACGTGCCACGGGCCGTGCCGAAGTGGCCGACCTCGCCGACAAGGTTGCAAAGCACCTCACAGGCGACCCTGAGTGCTACGCCGACCCAGCCAAGTACTTCGACCAGGTCATCGAGATTGACCTGAGCACCTTGGAGCCGCACGTGAACGGCCCTTACACGCCAGACCTCGCTTGGCCTATCTCCAAATTTGCGCAAGCAGTGAAGGACAACGGCTATCCGCAAAAACTCGAAGTCGGCCTCATCGGCTCCTGTACCAACTCCAGCTACGAAGACCTCGACCGTGCCGCCAGCCTTGCGAGGCAGGCCGTTGCAAAGAAGCTGAAGGTGAAATCCGAGTTCACGGTGACGCCCGGCTCGGAGCAAATCCGCTACACGGTAGCCCGTGACGGCCAACTGGAGGCTTTCGAGCAAATGGGCGGCGTGGTGCTGGCCAATGCCTGCGGCCCCTGCATCGGCCAGTGGCAGCGCCACACGACCGACCCGAACCGGAAGAACAGCATCATCACTTCGTTCAACCGCAACTTCTCGAAGCGCAACGACGGCAACGCCGCCACCCATGCTTTCGTGGCCAGCCCCGAAATCGTGACGGCCCTCGCCATCGCTGGCGACCTGACCTTCAATCCGCTGACCGACACCCTCGTGAACGAGGAAGGCAAGAAGGTGAAGCTCGACCCGCCAAAAGGCGTGGAACTACCACCGAACGGCTTCGATGTGAAGGACGCTGGCTACCAAGCCCCCGCCAAGGACGGCAGCAAGGTGCAGGTACACGTCAGCCCGACCTCCAACCGCCTGCAACTGCTGACGCCTTTCGAGCCAATCACCACGAAGCAGCTCCGCAATATGCGCATCCTCATCAAGGCCAAGGGCAAATGCACCACCGACCACATCTCGATGGCCGGCCCGTGGCTTGAGTTCCGGGGCCATTTGGAGAACATCTCCAACAACTGCCTCATCGGTGCCACCAACGCCTTCAATGACCAGACTAACAGCGTGGCCAATTTCGGCAAGCGTGGCACCACGGCCAAGTTCATGGCCGTGCCCGATAGCGCCCGTGCCTACAAGGCCGCTGGCGTCAGCACCGTCGTGTTCGGTGAGGAGAACTACGGCGAGGGCAGCAGCCGGGAGCACGCTGCGATGGAGCCACGCTACCTCGGCGTGAAGGCCGTGGTGGTCAAGTCGTTCGCCCGCATCCACGAGACGAACCTGAAAAAGCAGGGCATGTTGGCGCTCACTTTCGTGAACAATGCCGACTACGACCTCATCCGCCAGGACGATAAGATTGACATCAAGGGCAACCTCGCACCGGGCAAGAACCTGACCATCGTGCTGAACCACGCCGATGGCACCCAGCACAGCTTCGAGGTGAAGCATACCTACAACAAGCAGCAGATTGCCTGGGTGAAGGCGGGGTCTGCGCTGAACAAGATTCGGCAGGGTATGGCGAAGTAGGCTGATAGGCTAATTTGCCAAGGAATGAAATGACGGCCCGTCGCAGGAGGACTGCGGCGGGCTGTTTTGTTTTTTGGGGGGAAAGGGGGGTATTGAAAAGGAACCTGTTTTGAAATATGTGAAATATCAAGTAGCCTTATACGGCCCCAGAAACTTATCCCCATTGAAATGAATCAAATGGTCGGGGTTTTCGGCAATCCAGACCTCGGTTTCCCAAGCGATTTCAGCCGCCCATTTGCGGAATTCGGCTTTGGTGAGAAAGGCTGTGACATAAACAATATCTGCCGTGCAGCCCGCCGCCAGCCGTTTTAATTCAAGCATCCTGACTTCACTGATGGAGCCGCTGCTATGCACCGCTTCAATCAAATAGAGCCAGTTCTTGGCAGCATTATAGGCGATAATGTCCGGCAAATTCATCGTGCGACAACTCAAAGAATTGAAGTGCCTTCAATTTCTCGGCATCAATAAACAGCAGCTTATTGGCCGTGTCGCCGATGTACAGTACCTCACAACCTTGGCCGTACCTCGGCAAAAACTCCTCGATGATGGCTTTTTGCAGATCGTTGTGCTGCCCCAATGACAATTCAAGCTCCTTCCCGCCCGGCAACTTCACAGGGACTTTGGCAATCATCCTTTTACGGGCAAGCAGGTCTTCCAAATTTTCCCGGCTCTCCTTAAATTTGGCAAGGTTACCCTTCCATGCCTTTGTGCCATAGCTCAGAATCAAATCCTTGAAATCGCTGCTAAGGCTATAGCTCCTCGTTGGGTCATTCGTGGCAGCGTTGGGCTTATTGGAACTGTTCAAAATCAAATCAGCCAAGACCAATAGCTTCAAATCCTTGCGGCGAATATCGTCGTAAGAACCCGAAGATATTTTCTCGCTAAAATGCTGGTTGATGAAATTGATGATGTCCCTTGTCTTTAAAAAACGGGCATTTGAAGCCTCTGACCATTTGGTAGTCACGCCTGCCACCGCCATAAAAGCCATCGCCATTTTTTCAAGGCCACGCTCCGTCTTGTCAGCAATCGGAATGCCGACCGATACCAAAATATCAATTACCTGCTCCATCAACTGCACGGCCTTGGCAGGTTTTCGACTGTTTGGGAAATAGGCCATCAGAAAAGTTGCATTTGTATTCCAGTTGGAACATGATTGGTTGCCGTCAGCTCAATCTCCTCATCCACCGTCTCCTCCAAATACGCCCTCACCGACTGTGCCAATTGATACGCCAATAGCGGCGGCACGGCATTCCCGATTTGGTAGTATTGGTTCGTCTCCGTGCCCACAAACTCAAACCAGTCGGGGAAACTCTGCAAGCGGGCGGCTTCCCGTACCGAAATCCTGCGGCGGCGGCCATCCTGTAGCTTTACCCGTTGCATATCGCCTGTGGGTGCGGCGATGTTGCGGCAAGTGAGGGTACGGGCGGGCTTCTCCATGTACAAATCCCTGGGATTGATGCAGCTCGACGCCTTCTCGTACTTGGCAACGTACACATCCATCGAAGGGGTGAGGATTTTGCTTTCGTCCATGATGGTCTCCACCAAATCACCGATGGCCTCCCCGACTGTGACCTTGTGGTGCTGGGGCTTGGGAAAATGGAACTTGGCCTTGTGCCCCACCACGAACAGCCGCTCCCGGTTCTGTGGCACCCCATAATGCACGGCATTCAGCAAGCGGTGCTCGATGCGATAGCCCATGCTGCGCAGGCTGGCCGTCACCTCGTCCAAATACCATTTATTGGCGTATAACATGCCCCGCACATTCTCGAACATAAACAGCCTGGGCTGCAACTGCTCCACCGCCTTGATGAAAATCGGAAACCCGTTCCGCTCATCCGACACGCCCTTCTGATGCCCGCCCACACTGAACGGCTGGCAGGGCGGCCCGCCTATCACCACATCAAAGCCAAGGTCGTATTCCGTTTCGATGCTGAGCTTCTGCGCATAGCAGGGGCCTTTCAGGTTCTTGCTATAGGTCTCGGCAGCCCGCTCGTCCATCTCGTAGCCTACGCTATGAAACCCCGCCGCCTCGAAACCCAGCGACAGGCCACCACAGCCCGCAAACAAATCCAGCACCCGATAAGCCGTACTGGGCTGCGGGCGGAGTTGGTGGTTGAGTTGTGCGATGTAGGACACGGTAGTGGTTTGGGGCGAAGATAGGGGGATTTTGGGATTCGGTTACACACGTCGGAGACGTGACGCTACTAGTGTCCGGTCGGAGACCGTAACCAGCGTTTTGCCTTGTATTGAAAGGTATACACTGCGCAAGCGGGCAATCGCTTCGAATGGCGCACCACCGAAAAGGCAGTAGACACCGACTTCGTCATTGAGGTGCTTGACCAGCTTTCGTTTTCCATCTCCAAGTTGACGGTTGTGGTACTTGACAACGCTAGAATCCACACCGCAAGAAAATTCAAAGAACTATTACAGGTATGGCAGCAAAGAGGGCTGTTCATTTTTTACCTGCCCCCGTATTCGCCACACATGAACATTATCGAACACCTATGGAAGGAAATCAAGGAAGGCTGGATAAGACCCGAGGATTATGAAACAGCAGACACACTGTTTTATGCTGTTAACAGAATCTGCTCGGCGATTGGAACTTCCTTATTTATAAACTTCTCGGCGTTCAATTTTTAGTTATACTTTATTTTGAACAACTACTTAGCTTTAAACAAAATCGTGTAAAACTGTGACAGGACAAACCAAAAGGGTCAAGCAGCACACACCCTCTCTCCAACCCTCAAAAAATTTTCCTACCCTTTTTTGTTCATACCAATGCTCAGCATCACCCCCTACCTAATCACCGTCACGCTCCCCGATTTCACGTTCTCGGTGCCTTCGCAACGGTAGCGCAACTTGTAGAGAAAAACACCGGGATTCACGGGCAGGCTCTGGTAGCTACCGTCCCATTTTCCCCGCACGTCGTTGGTCGTGAAGACCAGGTTCCCCCACCTGTCAAAGATTTCAAAAGAAAGGAGTTCGCCTACGGCAAAAATATTGCTGATGCCAAAACGGTCGTTCTGGCTTGGGCCTTCGCCATTGGGGGTGAAGGCCGAGGGGAGCAATATGTCACCACATTCAATGGAGTTTTTGTCAACAACGACGATGCGGATCGAGTCAGTGGAGGTGCAGTTTTCAGCATCCGTCATTTCCACGGTGTAGGTGGTCGTTTCGGTTGGGGTGATGGTAGGAGTTGGCTGGTCGGGGTCGGCCACGTTGCTGGTGGGCATCCATGAAAAATCGGTGGCGCAAGTATTCTTCAGTTCGATGGGCACTGATTCTCCAAGGAAAATGGTGGTGTCATTGACGCCAGTGGGTTTTAGGCCCGTTGCGATTTGGTTTGGGGAAAAATAGAGGTCTTCGATTTCTTGGATGCCAAGTGCCCGCCTGTAAATCCGAATCTCGTCCAAGTACCCCTGAAATTCATCCTCCAAATTGCAGTCGCTGCTGCCAACGGTCAGCGTGGCGCTGGTGCCGATGTCCACCCGAAGGCTGCCGATGGCGTTGGCCTCTCCCATTTTCTCCCTGTTGACATACAACTGTGTGGCAGAGCCTTTCCGAACTATCACCACATGGTACCAGCAAGAGAAGGGAAGCGTCCTGCTCAAAGAGGCATTGATGGTTGGGCTTTCCGCCAGCTCGACGTTCAAACTGCGATTGGCAGGGTTGTACCGAACGGCAAAGGCATTGGCCCCGGTGCAGTCCGTTTTCTTGGAGAATAGGACTTGGTTGGCCGCACCGCTTCCCGTGGGCTTAAAATAGAAACTGAGCGTAAAATCAACCGTTGAGAAAGCTTCCTCGATATTGTCTTTGAACAGGTAGAACCAGTCGTTGTCCCCGTCAAAAAAACGGGAATTTCCGTCCACCCCACAGCCGCAGATAGAGTCGCTGTTGACAAAAATACCAATGGCCGGGTCGCCAGCTTCATCAACGATGGCACATCCGCTCCTATTAAAGGAAATATGCGTGACGAGGTTCTGGCTGGTTTGGGCGCAGAGGTTCAGGGTAAATAGTATGGCAAAGACGAAGGTCAAAAATCTCATCGGGAAAGTCCAGTTTTGTTGAAAGGCGGCAAAGTTCAGTGTTTTCTTCAAACTCGGCAGCCAAAATGCGATTTGCGCCGCCCTTCAATGACGTGCAGCCCTTAAAACGCCCTTTGCACCGCATTATTTTAGTTGGAAATTAGGTGCTTCTGGGGTTCTGGGGTTCTGGGGTTTTAGGGTTCTGGGGTTTTAGGGTTTTAGGGTTTTAGGGTTTTAGGGTTTTAGGGTTTTCGGGTTTAGGGCAAAACCTAACCACAAATAATTTTTGAAAGGATTGAAAAAACTAACCAACCATTTCAAAAACAGTTGTTAGGCCACAACCCGAAAACCCGAAAACCCCAGAACCCGAAAACCCGAAAACCCCAGAACCCGAAAACCCGAAAACCCCAGAACCCGAAAACCCGAAAACCCGAAAACCCGAAAACCCCAGAACCCCAGAACCCGAAAACCCAAAAACCCGAAAACCCGAAAACCCAAAAACCCGAAAACCCGAAAACCTCACGAACCATTGAGGCATGTGTTTTAACAAAACCAATATCAGTCCGCCACCTCCAGCACAAACCCGCTACCGTGCAGGTTCGTGATGCGCACCCGTGGGTCACCCTCTAAGTATTTGCGAAGCCGTGAAATGAACACGTCCATGCTCTTGCGGGCAAGGAAGTCGTTGCGGCCCCAGATGCGTTCCAGCACCCATTCCCGCTGCACGAGCTGACCCATGCGGTCGCAAAGGATTTTCAGCAGCCGGGCCTCCATCTCCGTCAGTTGGCGTACCTGGCGTTCAAGTTGCAGCGTCCATTTTTCACTGTCAAAAACGTAATGGCCGATTTGGAAAACCGTCCGAACCTCGTCATCGGACTGACCCTCCTGCCCTGGTGCCGTCCGTTTCAATACCGCCCGAATGCGAACGATGAGTTCCTCCTCGTCCACAGGCTTTTTTATATAGTCATCGGCCCCAGCTTGGAAGCCCCTAACCACATCGGCGTGGAGCGATTTGGCGGTGAGGAAAACGATGGGCAGGTCGGCTTTGCGCTGCCGCAACAGCTCTGCCACCGTGAAACCATCCAGGGCGGGCATCATCACGTCGAGGAGGCAGAGGTCGAAGTGGTCGGCGTTGAACTCACGCAGGCCTTGTACACCGTCCTTGGCCCAAATCACCTCAAAATCACGGCTCCTAAGGAACTCGCTGAGCAGGAAGCCCAGCGTTTCATCGTCTTCTACCAAGAGTATTTTAGGCGTCATCGTAAACGGGTTGAATGGTGGTGCGTACTTTTGCAAACTTAAACCCAAAGCGGGTGTTCATTGAGCGGCTTGCAGTTATGCCAAAAGCAAAATCGCAGCGCCGCCAAGCGGTTTTCTATGCAACGACAAGTACAGGCTTTTTTGCCAACTGATTGGGGAAATTTTAACATTATCGCCTACGCCACGTCGCCCGACGACCTGACGCCCCATGTTGCCTTGGTGCATGAAAACCTCGATACCTCCCAGCCCGTCCTTGTCCGTATCCATTCCGAGTGCATGACCGGCGATGTGTTCCACTCCCGCCGCTGCGACTGCGGCGAGCAGCTCGACCGTGCCCTCGAACTTGCCACCGAGCAAGGCGGCGTGGTCATCTACCTTCGCCAAGAAGGCCGGGGCATCGGCCTCATCAACAAACTGAAAGCCTACAACCTACAAGACACGGGCTTCGACACCGCCACCGCCAATACGCACCTCGGCTTTGAGGTGGACGCCCGCCAGTACGGCCTCGCCGTGGACATCCTGCACGACCTCGGCATCCGCCAAATCCGCCTGCTCACCAACAACCCGCTTAAAATCGAAGCCTTGGAAAACGCCGGCATCGAAGTCATCAGCCGGGAGCCGCTCATCATCGAACCTAAAAAGGAAAACGCCGCCTACCTGCGCACCAAGCGGGAGTTGATGGGGCACCTATTGGGAAGGTGATTCATGGCTTCATGGTTGCATGGTTTCATGGCTTCACGGCTTCATGGTTGCATGGTTGCATGGTTGCATGGTTTCATGGTTACATAGCTTCACGGCTTCATGGTTGCATGGTTGCATGGTTTTGAAAAGCCATGAGACAATGAAGCCATGAAACCATGAAACAATGAAACAATGAAGCCATGAAACCATCACAAATCCATCTTCATCCACACTGGGCAGTGGTCGCTATGGACGGCGTCCTGAAGGTTGCGGGCATCCAAAATCTTATCCTTTAAAATTTCGCTAACCGATTGATAATCAATGCGCCAACCCTTGTTGCTGGCCCTTGAATTGAAGCGGACACTCCACCAGGTGTAGTCGTCTTTTTTGTTGGGATGGGCGTGCCGGAAGGCATCCACGAAGCCCGATTCGAACCATTTCGTCATCCAGGCCCGCTCTTCGGGCAGGAAGCCGGAGGTCTTTTGGTTGGTCTTGGGGCTGTGTATGTCAATGTCCTTGTGGGCGATATTGTAGTCGCCGACGATGATGAGCTTGGGGCGCTCCTTTTTCAGCTCCGCAATCCAATTGAAAAAATCGTCGAGGAACTCGTACTTGAACCCTTGCCGCTCCTCGCCGCTCGTTCCCGAAGGAAAATAACAGTTCAGCAGCGTCCAGTCGCCGAAGTCGGTACGTAGGATTCGGCCTTCCCGGTCATATTTTTCGATGCCGCAACCGAGCACCACTTTGTCCGGTTCCCGTTTGCTGAGAGTGGCCACGCTGCTGTAGCCCTTCTTCTCTGCCGAATGCCAGAAGTGGAATTTATAGCCAAGTTCTTCGATGGCCTTGAACTCCAACTGGTCGGGCTGCGCTTTGGTTTCCTGGAAGCAGATGATGTCGGGATCCTGTTCGCCGAGCCAAGTGAATAGGCCCTTCTTCTCGGCTGCCCGTATGCCGTTGACGTTGTAGGAGATGATGGTGGTGGACATAGGTTTGGTTGATGAGGATTGATACTGGTTGGTGATTGAAAACAGGGCCTCCATCAACCCTTATCAACCTATCAACTTTTATCAACCCTTTTTCGGCAAAAGTAGCCGTACTATACTTTCTGCTGGCTGAATTTTTTGCGCCATGCGCCCGGCGTCATCTTTTTTTTCATCAAAAACATGCGGTTGAAATGCGTCATGCTGCTGAACCCGGCACTGTATGCCACTTCCGGCATGGCATTTTCGCCTTCTGTCAAAAGCTGACAAGCACGCTGCACCCGCAGGTCGTTGAGGTAGTCGGAAAAAGCCCTTCCGGTCATTTTTTTGAAAAAACGGCAAAACGAGGTCTCCGTCATGTGTACCGCTGCTGCCAGGTCGGCGAGGCTGATTTGTTCGGTGAAATGCTGGTGCAAAAACCGGAAAGCCCGGTCAATCCGCTGCTCGTTGTCCCGCCCAACCGACGGGTTGTACATTGGCGAAGCCAACAACCGCCCCTCCTTTCCCTTGCTTAATTCGTCAAGCAGGAGCAGCAAGCTCGACAGCCGCTCCAGTCCGCCCATTGCTGGCAACTGCGCCATCCGCCGAGCCATCTCCTCTGCAACCGAGGGGTGAAAAGCCACACCTCGGTTCGAATTTTCGAGCAACTGCCGCACCGCCGCCAATTCTGGCAAGGCCAAAAAAGCATCACCCAGCACCGACTGCTTGAACTGCACGACCACGGCACTGGCATCGCCTTCCCATGTCTTTTTTTCGTCGGTGGCCCAGGTATGTGGCAGGTTCGGGCTGAGCAACACCAGGTCGCCATCGTGAAACGAATCCACTTGGTCGCCCACAAGGCGGGTACCGCTGCCTCGGTGGATGTACGTAAGTTCGTACTCCGGGTGGTAGTGCCAATTGAACGAAAAACCCGGCTCCTCCCGCCAGTAGGCCACAATGGAGGAGGCTTCGTCTTCTGCGATATGTTCCAGTGCTGGCTTCATTTTTTGACCTTATTTTTCCTAACTAAATTTGAATACTCGATTATAAAGACAAAATAAGGTCAAAAATGGCAAAAATCCGTGTTTTGCGACAGCAGCGGCACCACTAATTTTGTCAAAAAATAAGACCTATGTTATCAGCAGCCATTGACCTTTCCATCCTCGACGAGCCATTCCGCCTCAGCCCTGAGCAGATTGATTTTTACCGGGAACATAACTTCATCAAATTGAAACAGGTCTTCCCGCCCGATGTGCTGGAACACTACGGCCAAGTCATTTCACAAAAAGTAAAAGAACTCAACACCCAGCACCTGTCCATGGAGCAGCGGGACACCTATGGCAAGGCCTTCCTCCAAATCATGAACATCTGGACGAAAAGCGAGGAGGTGCGCCGCTTTGTGTTCGGCAAGCGGCTGGCCCGCATCGCCACCGAGCTGATGGGCACACGGGGCGTGCGCATGTACCACGACCAAGCCCTGTTCAAGGAGCCAGGCGGCGGCTTCACCCCTTGGCATGCCGACCAGTATTACTGGCCCCTGGCCAACGACAACACCGTGACCGCCTGGATACCGATGCAGCCCGTTCCGCTCGAAATGGGTCCGCTGGAGTTCAGTGCGGGCAGCCAGCGCATCCCCCTTGGCCGCAACCTGAAAATCAGCGATGACAGCGAGGAACATATCGGTAAAGCACTGAGGGTAAACGACTTCCCGCACGTCATCGAGCCATTCGAACTGGGCGAAGTGAGCTTCCACAGCGGCTGGGTCTTCCACCGGGCAGGCGCCAACCACACCGACCAAATGCGGCAGGTAATGACCGTGATTTACATGGATGTGGATATGAAACTGAAAGCCCCCGAAAACACCAACCAGCAGAACGATTGGGATACCTGGTGCCCCGGGGCGGTGGTAGGGGAGCTGATTGAGACGGCGATCAACCCGGTGATTTATCAAAAATAAGAGGCTGTATCATAAGTCCAATCGCAAATGAGCCAACAAAATTTCTCACGCAACGCCGCCACGAACGCAACGATTTATTTGTGAGGTTGCGTTCGTGGCGGCGTTGCGTGAAATTATATTTTGCGGTCGTTTTAGAAATAGAACTTATGATACAGCCTCCAATTTTACTTTGTCATTCCCGCAGGGAATCTAATTTAAAGATTCGGCTGCGGCGTCGTCCGTAAGTAGTACTTAATGCGCTTGTGCCCCTTGGGGAACTTGACTGGGATGTCCTCGTCTTTTATCGCTGGCGCAATGACCACGTCTTCGCCATGCTTCCAGTCCACAGGCGTTGCCACGCTGTAGTTGGCGGTGAGTTGTAGGCTGTCAATCACCCGCAGGATTTCTAGGAAATTGCGGCCCGTGCTGGCGGGGTAGGTCAGCGTCATTTTCACCTTCTTGTCCGGCCCGATGACGAAGACCGTGCGCACTGTGAACTTCTCGCTGGCATTCGGGTGAATCATGTCGTACAGCTCGGCCACCTTGCGGTCGGGGTCGGCGATGATGGGGAAGTTCATCGTCACGTTCTGCGTTTCCTCGATGTCCTTCAGCCAATCGAAGTGGGAGTCAATCGGGTCAACGCTGAGTGCAATGGCCTTCACACCCCGCTTGTCGAACTCGCCCTTAAGGGCAGCGGTACGGCCCAATTCGGTCGTGCAGACAGGGGTAAAATCAGCAGGGTGCGAAAAAAGCAGGCCCCAACTATCGCCCAACCACTCGTGGAAGTGGACGGTGCCTTGGGTGGTTTCAGCGGTGAAATCGGGGGCGGTGTCGCCTAATCGGATGGTTGCCATGATTTGGATGTTTTGATTGGAAATTTATGCAAAAAAAAAAGCCTTCCCGCTAACGTGGAAAGGCTTTTTTGCTTGGCAGTGAATGTTTTAGCTTAAAAACAGCCGTGCAGTATTGCCACTCCACGTTTTGTAGGAGAACAACAACAGGCGGCCTTATTTACTTTATCGTTGAACATGTGTTTTTGATTGAAGGGGCAAAACTACTATCGTTTTCAATAAGGGTCAACCCAAATCCTATAATTTTTATAGAATTAACATATTTTGTGACTATTTCGGAGGGTGCGGGAGGGTGCGGGAGGGGAAGAAAAAATTTCATTTTTTCTTCCCCTCCCGCAATTCTGGGATGTTTATGGGTAAAATTGAAAATTTTACCCATAAACATCCCCACTAAAAAGTTACCATATTTTATTCAAGATGCCTTGCCAATAGCTCTCCCGCCAACTGGTTCCCATGTACGTTCCAATGCCAGTCTTGCTTGAAATACAAGGACTTTGAAGTATCTGCGCTGGTCTTTTCTATGAACTGTGGGACGGCATCAATCAGGGTTATTTGCAAGCTATCGCAAATGGCCGCCAAGTGCTGCCGGGGCTTGGTTGGTTCAAATTTGCTGGCATCCAAGCCATACATCGCTATGAATTGTTGCCAGTCCGCTTCATAGACCTCCGTTTTTTCAGGGATGTAAAACACGGCCAGCCCACTACCAGCAGCAGCCGTTTTTTGCCGCAGGCGATGCAAAATACCCGCCGTCACCTGCCATGCCGCTGCCATTTCGGGCGAGTCGGCCTTTTGGTAAATGCGCCACTCGTCCGGCACGGTTTGGCCATCAGCTTGCGACCGGTCACGCAGGTTTTTCAGGCGGCGCACCAGTTCCGAATTGCGCAGCAGCCAATCCTTTGCCTTGGACGGAAAACTGCGCTCAGACATGGTGGGCACGGGCACATTGGTCAGTAGCAGGCTATCTCCCGATGGCACGAAGAGCGGCTTGAACCCCCGGTCGTAGTACCTCGGCTGGTTGTTGAACCAAGGGTCGTTGATGCAGAACATGAGCACCGTGAAGTCGGGCGAATAGTGGATGGCGTCCCGCTCGAAGCAAAGCAGTTCCTGGTCAGTGGAGTAGCCGCCCGTGCCGAAATTGATGACCTCAATGCGCTGGGTTGGCCTTGCTTCACGCAGTTTTTGCTTCAAAACCTGTGAGAAAAGGCTGTCGAAACCCACCGTGTAACCCTCGGCAAAAGAGTCGCCCAGCACCGCGATACGGTACTCGCCACTGTCCTTTTGCAGCGGGTATTCCGGCCCACGTATGCCTTGCGAATTGATGCTTTCGAGCACCTCGTATTCGGGCGTTTTGTGGTGGCCATTGGCGTTAGGGATTTTGCGCCAGCCGAGCAGCGAGTCGTACTCGCAGTACAATTGGTGATGGTTGAAATTGGCTGCCTTGGGCGTCACAGCTCGCAGGACGAACTCGGCCAGCAGCAGGCTGACGACCGTCGAAATGGTCACCAGCAGCAGGTTCTGTTTTGAAAAAAAGCCTTTCATCCAGGGCAAAGTTCGCAATTGCCGCAAGCCAACTTGATAAAAATCAGCTTACGTGACAAACAGCTTCCAAATATCTGCTGCAATTTTGCAGCGCAAAAACGGGAGAAATCCAGTTTTGAGTTAACAGCAAGCCTGCAACTTGCCATTTCGTTAACCAGTTTTTAAAAAAATGAAACTCCACAACAAAGTCAACAGGGACGAGCTGCGACAGCGCCTGTTGCAAAGCAACGAACAGCGCACGACGCTCTCGTTTTACCAGTACGCCCATATCGAAGACCCCGCCCGCTTCCGCAACGAGCTGTACCTGCTGCTCGATGCCGTGGGCACTTATGGCCGCATCTATGTGGCCAAGGAGGGCGTAAACGGCCAAATCTCAGTGCCTTCGACCAACTTCGAGGCTTTCAAGAAGGCGCTCTACTCCGTGCCCTTCCTTAATGGCATACGCCTCAATATTGCCGTGGATGACGATGGGAAGTCGTTCTTCACGCTGGCCATCAAGGTGCGGGAAAAAATCGTGGCTGATGGCCTCAATGACGCCAGCTTCGACGTGACCAAGCGGGGCCACCACCTAAGCGCCGCCGAGTTCAACGCCCTGACTGACGACCCCGACACACTTATCGTGGACATGCGCAACCACTACGAGAGCGAGGTCGGCCATTTCAAGGGTGCCATCCTGCCCGACGTGGCCACGTTCCGGGAGGAGCTGCCGCTGGTTGAAAAAATATTGGAGGATAAAAAAGACCGCAATATAGTGATGTACTGCACGGGCGGCATCCGCTGCGAAAAGGCCAGCGCCTACTACCTGCACAAAGGTTTCAAGAACGTGTTTATGGTGGACGGGGGCATCATCGAGTACAGCCGACAGTGCGAAGAGCACGGGCTGCCCAACAAGTTCATCGGCAAGAACTTCGTCTTTGATGAGCGGCTCGGCGAGCGCATCAGCGAGGACGTGGTGGCGGTCTGCCACCAGTGCGGCTCTCCCTGCGATACGCATGTGAACTGCGCCAACGACGCCTGTCACCTGCTGTTCATCCAGTGCCCCAGTTGCGCAGCAAAATACCAGCACTGCTGCTCGACCAAATGCGCCGAGTTCAACCAACTGCCAGAGGAGGAGCGGGTGGTGCTCCGCAAAACGGAGGTATTCAACGGTTCGAAGTTCAGCAAGGGGCGCTACAAGGCATTCCGCCATGGTGAGGGACTGGTGATGGGGTAAGCGTTGCTGTGCAAAATGGCCGTTGGAAACTTTCGGGAGATTTGCGGCGTTAGCAAGCTGGTTAGGAAATTAGGAAATTAAAGATTCACGCAAGTAAATTGAGGTGCTGGGAGCAGTTAATTATAGAGATGAACGCATTTAAAGTTGAAAGCAGCCGTCTTCGAGAGGAGGGGTTATCAAACCCCGGTGTTCTGGGACGACGGGGTTTGATAACCCCTCCTCTCGAAGATGGCCGCTAATTGCGCAATCCGAATATCAATTTCAAATGCGACTACCCATAATTGCTTGATGGTCAATAAAATGACTGTTTCCCCAATTATTATCGAATTAAACATTTTTACCAAAATAATCGAGTGCTAAGGTCAACGTAAATCGGATGAGCTACAGTACGCTGCTAATCTTTTTACTTTCTCCTTTTTACTTTTTACTTTCTGAATTATGACTTTGGAAGAACGCATCATGGAAGACCTCAAGGAGGCCATGCGCAACAAGGACGAAGCTGCTAAACGGGGCATCAGGGCCATCAAGGCGGCCATTTTGGTTGCAAATACTGACGGTTCCGGCCTCGCCGTAGAGGGCGACCGGGAGATAAAGCTACTGCAAAAACTCGTGAAGACCCGCCGTGACTCCCTCGAAATCTACGAGCAGCAAAACCGGGAGGACTTGGCCGTGGTGGAGCGGGAAGAAATCGCCGTCATCGAACGCTACTTGCCCAAGCAGTTGGACGAAGCGGAGTTGGAGGCAGTCTTACAGGAAGTTATCGCCAAGGTAGGCGCCACCGGCCCACAGGACATGGGCAAGGTCATGGGCGCTGCCACCAAGGAACTCGCTGGCCGTGCCGATGGCAAATTGGTATCGGCCACCGTGAAGCGGTTACTGAGCTGATAGCTTCCAGTTACGAGCTACGAGTTCATTGAAGAAAAACCTTCCAAGCCGTCGAGGTTTGGGAGTTTTTTTTGTTTATAGTGCTCGCCTTTAAGTTTTGGGGATAGCCCCAAGGTAGGCCGGAACCCCAGTTCCGGTTCAATCACACCGAAACTGGGGTTTCGGTGTACGTTTGGCCATGCTCAAAACATGACGGTGCCCAGTATAGCACAAGCTCAGCGCATGGTTCGCAGGCGGTTCGATGGGCATTGCCCCGTCGAACAAATAACTACCTTTGTTGCGAAGCAACAGCAAAAAACGAACGCCAACAACATGACGACACTTGAACAGGAACGTCCTTTCACATCCCGCAGCACACTGCTATCGCTGGCCATCATCCTTCTGGCCTATGTCCTGCTGCACATGAAATACTATATCTATTATGTGGACGACGCCTGGTTCGTTTCCGAGAACTACTACTACTGCCAGACCGGGAAAATAGAGGATGTGCTGTTCAGGGCAGTGGACGCCCCCGACCGGGTGCTGCTGTTCGGGAAAACTTATTTTCAGGTTTATGGCAACTTCATGGAATGGTTCGGCTGGACGAAGGGCAACGCTATTCTGCTGTCCAGTATTTTCACCTGGCTCAGCGCGTGGTTTTGGTGGCGGAATGCCAAACTGCTCGGCTTTTCCGAGGTGTTTTCTCGTACGGTAGGGCTATCGGTACTCATCCTTCCCGCTTTTTTCAATGCAGCGATGCTTACCCGCCCCGATGCCTTCGTTTTTTTACTTAGTGCTGCCACATTTTGGGCCTTCCTGAAAAAAATCTACCCACTGTCCGGCTTCCTGTTTTTGGTGTCGGTGGAGAGCCACTTGATGGGCATAACCGGGGCATTTTTCATATTGGCCTACGTGCTTGCCACTTGGCGCAGCTTTTTTGACGAGGGCTGGAAGCTGTCGCTGCATGTATTGTTGTTCCTTGTGGGTGCGGGTTTTGGCGCCTGTTATTTCTATTGGTTGCACCCTGATTTTACTTTTGAAAGGCTCAATACGATCCTTTCCATCAAAATGGGGATGAACGACTTTAAATACGGCTATATCGTCAAATATTTTACCCAACAATTTTGGTACAGGCACGTCTGGGAACTGCCCGTGCTTATTACGGCAATTTATCTTTTTATAAAAAACCGGCTCTGGAAAGACAACCTGTTTATTCCTGTTTTTTTTACCGTAGCTGTGCTGTCTTCATTCGTTACAAGCCGCCCAAATGCCAACTATATGGTGTTCATTTACCCAGCTTTTGTTTTTTTCGGTATCTATGTTTTTGAAAAAACAGGATGGCTGAAAAAGCTGTCGAACATTGTAGCGGTATTGCTTTTAGTGCTGTACGGGGCACATTATTTCGCCCACAGGACTTATGATTTTAATAGGATAATAACCGAAACAAAAGCGGCGCTCCCACAGGATGGCCTGACGGTAATTGGCATGCCTGACAATTGGTTTGCCGCTATGGACAGGCCATTTCATCCAATTTACCATTCGGTGGACTATATCCCAGAATTGGGCATCAAGGAGTTTTATTTAATCCGCAATGATTATATCAGCCAAAGAAGCCGGAATTACCATGATTTTATTGCATGGTGCCATGCAAATTATGAAGTAGTTCCGCTTAAAAAATTCAATGCTTATAAAGACAAGCAAATTGAAGTATTTCATTGTAAGCCAATACAAACCGCCCCGCAGGGCAATTAATCTTGAAACTCAGCACCTACGATGAGCAATCCGCAAATTAATTTTTTAGTGCCGCTTTATAATGAGGAGGAGGTTTTCGCTTCATTGATAGATAGGCTGACCCAAATCATGGAATCCTCGCCGCTCACCATTGAGGCCATCCTCGTGGATGATGGCAGCCGCGATGCCACGCCGCGCCTTCTGCGCGAGCTTGCCCTCCGCGACGCCCGTTTTCAGGCCATTTACCTCTCCCGAAACTTTGGCCACCAGCTTGCCCTCAGCGCCGGACTTAGCTACGTGAACGCCTCGGAGGCCGTACTCATCATTGACGGCGACCTGCAAGACCCGCCGGAACTGCTGACCGAATTTTACGAGCAATACAAGCTGGGTTATGATGTGGTTTATGCCGTTCGGAAAAAGCGCAAGGAAAGCTTTTTGAAAAAGGCAGCCTATAAAGCCTTTTATGCTTTTTTAGATAAAATAGCTTATATAAAAATCCCCATTGACAGCGGCGACTTCTCCCTCGTGAGCCGCCGGGTGGTTGACCACCTAAACCAAATGCCGGAGGAAAGCCGTTTCCTGCGGGGCATGAGGAGCTGGATTGGCTATAACCAAATCGGCCTGGAATACGAGCGGCAGGAACGGCACTCAGGCCAGTCGAAATACCCGTTGGGCAAGCTCATAAAATTGGCATTCAATGGCATATTCAATTTTAGCGAATATCCGATAAAAGTGGTATTCAACCTTGGGATACTCGTACTAATCGTGTCCATTGTATATTTCGGCCATACGCTATTTAAAAAATTGGTTTTTGGCACCACACCCGAAGGTTTTACTGCATTATTGTTCACTATTATCATGTTCGGCGGGGTACAATTAATAGCATTGGGCTTAATTGGCGAATATGTGCTGCGCATATTTTTTCAGGTAAAAGGCAGGCCCTTGTTTATCGTGAAGGAGCGGATTTGCCAGAAGGTCGTACTACCGCCAAAACCCGCCGCCAATCCTCCCGGCTGATGAACCCTAAAGCCGAGGCAACGGCAGCGTACAGTATAAAATAAAGGGCGGCCAACAAGACGAATTTCAGTTCTGCAGCCATGTCCAATCGGGTTTTCAACAAAAAAATGGGCAGCGCAGCCAGCGTCGCAACGGCCAGCACTTTCAGGTAGTGCCCCATCGGGAAAACTTCTGCCCAATCCGCCTTCAACAGGCCACGGATGCTGTTCAGCGAATACCACCAGACAAACATATTGGCCAAAAAGGCGGCAACCGGCGGCCCAGCCATGCCCAACCACAGCACCATCGGAATGCTCAGGGCTATGTTCACCACGAAGAGCCAAATGGCACTCCAAGTAATGGTCTTGGTGCTGCCCAAGGCTCGTTGCATACCACTGTAAGAAGCCACTCTTTGCAACATTATCAGCGTATAGATGCGGAACGGCAGTGCCGCATCCACGTAGGCCGCCGAAAACAGCAGCGTTATGAACTCCTCGGCCAAGGTCAGCAGCACCAGCACCATTGGCAGTACGATGACCGACAGCCGCCGTATGCCACGCAGCCAAAGGCTGAGCAGCGCCGCACGGTCACCCTTCAGGTGGTTCGACACGAGGTAGGGCATCATCACCGCCCCCACCGAATAGGCAATGGTAGGCACAATGGGTATCTCCCTGGCCCCCACCGCATACACAGCGAACATGGCAATCGGCAAAAACGCCTGTGCCACGATCTTGTCCGCCTCCCGATTGAGCGCCCAAAACACCTGTGCAAGGTTCATCGGAACGGCATATCGGAGCAGTTCCCGCACGGTTCCCTCGGGCAAAGGCATACTGGCATCACCCCCCAAGGCTTTTCTGTACAATGCCGCACTCACCAGAAACCGCAGCACGGCAAAGACCAGCATACCCACGCTGATGCCCACCACGGGCCAAGGCGTGAGCAGCGGCAGCGTGAGCGCCAGGAACTGCGCAATGCCCACAAACACGTTCAGGCCAGCCGCCACCTTAGACCGCCCCACGGCGATGAGCACATTGGGCAGCGGCGTGGTGACCAGTTCGAACAGCAGTGCCGCCATAAACAACCAGACCAACTGCCGCACCAGTCCAAACCCCTCTTGGATTGATCCCAGCCAGCCGATGGCCAGCATCACGACCGCACCAGCCAACGCCAGCCGGAACAGCAACTTGGCCAGCAGTTGGCAAAGCGCCTTGCGTCGTGCCTCCCCATATTTTTCGAAGAAATAAAAAACGCTGTCCGGCAGCCCCAACTGTCCGAAAGTGTTGAGCGTGGCATAGACCGCCAACAAGTACAAGACCACCGCCGCATCCGATTTCGGCAGGAACCGGGCCAGCAACATGGCCGCCAACACCTGTGCAATGGCCGTGACCGCCCTGCTCAGGGTGTAGATGCTCGCCCGGCGGGCAAGACTCGGCGTCTTGTTTGATTTATCAGACATTTTTTTGAAGCTCGTCTTGAGAAGTTGGCAGTTCGACAGGGGGCAGTGTGCAGTCAGTTCGGCAGTTGTTTAGTCAGTGCCAAGTTAAAAGCGAGAGACTGAATGACTGCCGGACTGCACCCTGACTGCAAACTGCTAACTGCCAAACTGCCAACTTACCTAGCTGGACTCGTCCAAGCCGACCCCTTAATGCGAAAACGCCACGGCCACGCTGCACATTCCTTGGCATAAGCCACACCGACCCGTGGGCTGGCAATGATGTTTTCTTCCAAAATTACTTCGCCACGGTCTTCAAGCCAGATGGGGCCACCCGCATCGAGTAGGCTGAGGCCGCTTTGCGAAGTATGGATGCCAAGCGCCTGCGTCAAAGCGCCCGGACCAGCGGTCAGCTTGGGGTGCAGCTTATCCAAGCCTCTTCTTTCCAGCATAAATTCCACGTTGTCGGTAGGTTCGATGCCCCGGATCAGCACGGCATGGGCCATTCCCTCCGGCCCGGTCACCACATTGAAGAGGTGATGGATGCCGTAGCAAAAATAGATATATGCCCTGCCACCTGCTGCGAACATGACCTCGGTGCGGGCCGTGCGGCGGTTGCCGAAGGCATGGCATGCCCGGTCGTCGGGGGCACGGTAGGCTTCCGTCTCCACGATTTTGCCCGCTGTCATTTGCCCATCGAAATGGGTGACGAGGTACTTGCCGAGCAGGTCTTTGGCGACTTGGACGGGGTCGGGGCGGGTGAAGAAGGGGAGGGGGAGCATTGCATCATTTTGAATCAACAAGCTATTTTGTTCTGTTTAGTTGGGAAAACGGGGATTGGATTTAATCCTTTTCACCTGATTAAGGTGCCTTTCGGTATGAGCAATCCATAACAAAGTATATTGGTGCAGGTCTCGAATATGCCAAACTCCCCAATCAGGTGGCCTAAAGATAAAATGGAGCCTGAAGTCTGTTTTGGTTGTTTGGACCAAGCTGATTACTTCATTGCGAAAGCGGTTGAAAAAGCACATGAGTTCTTCTTTGTTTTTGAAACGTCCCATAGGTTGAGCGACGAACGGGGATTGCCCCTTATTTGGGTCGGTGGCATAGCTTACCATCACCGAGTCAATCCCTTTTACTGCATTCACTAGGTCACGCCGTTCTTCCGTGTATTGGTTGTTCATCAAATCCCAATACAGCAGTTCCTCATAAACGCCGATATGTTCGATTACTTCAGCCACGGACCATTGACTACTGTCGGGCTTAAAATACATTTGCTCCTCGTTCAGGTGCTCAACTTCTTTCAAAACGGCAGATTGGGAAGTTACCAACCCATTTATCAAGTTCTGCCTATCAGCCAGCGACCAAACAGGTTCCTGCTCTTGCGCCCGAATGACATTAGTTGAACCGAGGATAAAACAAGCAAATAAAAGGTTTTTCATAACAGTGAATTTATTAGTTCCTACGAATACAATCATCGCTTTAGCGCATTTCTCTCATTTCATGTTATCTCATCAATGCCTTATAAAAATTCCCCTCCTCCAAATACCTGAACACCGCATCTGGCAGCAGGTATTGCACTGACTTCCCATCCTTGATGCACTGTCGAATATAAGTAGCCGAAATATCGAGCATAGGAGCTTCGAAATGCTTCACATTGGGATGATTGCCATACTCGCCGAGGTCGTAGTTGGGTCGCTTGTAGAGATAGATTTCGTAGTCCCGCAGCAGGATTTCGAAGTTCTTCCATTTGTTGATGGTGGCGAGGTTGTCGCCGCCCATGATGAGGGCAAATTGCTTGTCGGGGTGTTTTTCCTTTAAATAGGCCAGTGTGTCAATGGTGTAGGATGGCTTGGGCAACTTGAACTCCACATCCGATGCCCGAAGCAATGGGTTGTCGCCGATGGCCAATTGGACAAGGTGAAGCCGGTCGTGGTCTTTAGCGAGGCCAGTTTTGGGCTTCAAGGGGTTGTGCGGACTGACGACCATCCAGACCTGCTGTAGGTCGGTGTGGATGGCCATGTAGTTGGCGATAATCATGTGCCCCACATGCACGGGGTTGAAGGAGCCGAAGAACAAACCTATTTTCACTTTTACAAGGATTGAAGGATTGAATGAAAGAAGGATTGAATTAGAGGGGGATTAAATATTGAAGGGCAAAGATGAAAATCAGCAAGGGAAATGCGGATTTTGCTTTACTTTGCCCCGCTTTTCAAGCTGCAAACATAGCAGTTTCCTTTCCCTACCGAACATAACAAAACAACAACGAATCAGAATTGACTATGATGAATACGAGAGCAGCCATTACGGGAGTACACGCTTACGTGCCCGACTACGTGCTGACAAATGCGGAATTGGAAAAATTGGTGGAAACCAATGATGAGTGGGTTGTGACCCGCACGGGCATCAGGGAGCGCCGCATCCTCAAAGGTGAGGGGTTGGCCACTTCCTACCTCGGCGAACAGGCTGTCCGTGGCCTCTTGGAGAAAACAGGTACCAACCCCGAAGATGTGGAACTGGTCATCTGCGCCACCGTCACGCCAGATATGATGTTCCCCGACACAGCCAACCTCATCGCCTACCGCACGGGGTTGAAGAACGCCTTCACCTTCGACCTGAGCGCAGCTTGTTCCGGTTTCCTGTTCGCCCTTACGACAGGGGCGAAGTACATCGAATCAGGCCTCTACAAAAAAGTGATCGTGGTGGGTGCCGACAAGATGTCGTCCATTGTGGACTATACCGACCGGGCCACTTGCATCCTCTTCGGCGATGCGGGGGGCGCAGTGCTGTTGGAGCCTTCCAAGGATGGCAACGGCATCATGGATGCAAGACTTTACTCAGATGGCATTGGTGCCGAAAACCTCTACCAAAAAGCCGGCGGCTCTCTCAAACCTGCCAGCCACGAGACCGTGGATGCCAAAGAGCATTTTGCCTACCAAAATGGCCGCCCTGTTTACAAGGCCGCCGTGTCGGGCATGTCGAGCGTGGTGAAGGAGGTGATGCAACGCAACAACCTCACCGCCGATGACGTGGCATGGGTGGTACCCCACCAGGCCAACCTGCGCATCATCGAGTCGGTAGCCAGTATGGCCGATTTTCCGATGGAAAAAGTAATGGTGAACATACACAAATATGGTAACACGACTGCCGCAACGCTTCCCCTCTGCCTTTGGGAATGGGAAAGCCAATTGAAAAAAGGCGACAACATCATCCTGACTGCCTTTGGTGGTGGCTATACGTGGGGGGCGATTTTGGTGAAATGGGCTTATTAGGCATGGCTTTATGGCTTCATTGCCACATGGTTTCATTGTTTGCCCTCATAATGGCAACTATGCATTCATGAAACCATGAAGCCATGTAACAATGAAGCCATGAAACAATGAAGCAATTAGTTAACTTTGCGCCTCTTTTTGAAAACCCATTTATTTTTTCATCATTTAACTAAGAAAATTCAATGGCAGATACTTCTGATATCCGCAACGGCCTTTGCATGGAAATTGACAGCGACATCTGGTCGGTGGTCGAGTTCCAGCACGTAAAGCCTGGCAAAGGGCCCGCTTTTGTTCGCACCAAACTAAAATCGCTCACCAAAGGAAAAGTGGTTGACCGTACCTGGCCATCTGGCCACGCCATCACAGAAGTCAGGGTGGAGCGCCGCAAGTTCCAATACCTCTACGAGGACGACATGGGCTTCAACTTCATGAACACGGACGACTATGAGCAAGTCGCCTTGGCCGAAGCCCTCATCGCAAGCCCAAAACTGCTGAAGGAAGGCATGGTGGTGGACGTACTGTTCAACTCCGCCAACGACACCCCGTTGAGCCTTGAGATGCCGCCCTTAGTCGTAGTGGAAGTAACCTATACCGAGCCGGGCATTAAGGGCGATACCGCTACCAACACCTACAAGCCCGCCACTGTTGATACGGGCGCCGAGGTGCGTGTACCGCTTTTCATCAACACAGGTGAAAAAATCAAAGTGGACACGACCACGGGCGAGTACATGGGACGTGCTTAATCTGGGGTTTAGAAAGTTTAGGGGGTTTAGTAGGTTTAGATTGGAGTCGTTTTCTAAACCTACTAAACTTACTCAACCTCCTAAACCTCCAAATAAAACGAAGAATATGACTTTTCAGGAAATCCAGGAGCTAATCCGGCTCCTCAACAAGTCAAACATGGCCGAGTTCAAGTTGGAGGAAGGCGACTTTAAGCTCTCCATCCGTACGGCCTTGTACCGTGATACCAAAGGGGCACAGTTCGTTCCGGCGCCAATGCCAGTTGCAACGCCAATCGTTGCCACGCAACCTCCCGTCAGTATGTCAGTTGTCGCTTCGGCCCCAGCTCCAATAACCGAAGCACCAGCGCCAGCGCCAGCCTCCGAGGCACCTGCCAAGCCAGCAGCCCCTTCTGGGCAAGGCTACAAAGAAATAAAATCACCTATGGTGGGCACCTTCTACCGCTCCGCCAACCCCGAGAAGCCAGCCTACGCCGAAGTAGGGCAGAAGGTTAAAAAGGGCGACGTGGTCTGCATCATCGAGGCCATGAAGCTGTTCAATGAAATTGAAAGCGAAATCAGCGGCACCATCGTCAAGGTGATGGTTGACAATGCACAGCCGGTCGAGTACGACCAAGCGCTTTTCCTCGTAGAGCCAGATTAAAAACGGTGGGCGACAGACGATGGACGGTGGACGGTTGGTCGGCCCCGTCCACCGTCTATCGTTTGCCGTCAATCGAGAAAAAATGTTCGACAAAGTTCTTATAGCCAACCGTGGTGAGATAGCCTTGCGGGTCATACGTACCTGTCGGGAGATGGGCATCAAGACCGTAGCCATCTACTCAACCGCCGATGCCGAGAGCCTGCACGTCCGTTTTGCCGACGAAGCCGTTTGCGTCGGGCCACCAGCCTCCAAGGATTCTTACCTTAACATACCCCGCATCATGGCTGCGGCAGAAATCACCAATGCCGATGCCATCCACCCTGGCTATGGCTTCTTGGCGGAGAATGCCGATTTTGCCGAAATCTGCGGCGAATATGGCATCAAGTTCATCGGGCCAACCCCGATGCAGATACGCATGATGGGCGATAAAATCACCGCAAAGTCCACCATGATCAATGCGGGCGTACCCGTTGTGCCAGGTTCTGGCGGCCTCATTGCCGATGTGAAAGAAGGAATCGGCCTTGCCAAGGGAATTGGCTACCCTGTCATCATCAAGGCAACAGCTGGTGGTGGTGGCAAGGGCATGCGCATCATCTGGGACGAAGCCAGCTTTGAGGGACAATGGAACATGGCCCGCAACGAAGCCAAGGCCGCATTCGGCAACGACGGCATTTACATCGAAAAATACATCGAAGAACCCCGCCACATCGAAATACAGATAGCGGGCGACCAATACGGCACGGTCTGCCACTTGAGCGAGCGGGAGTGCAGCATTCAGCGCCGCCACCAGAAGTTGGTGGAGGAAAGCCCCTCGCCGTTCATGACCCCGGAACTGCGCCAAAAAATGGGCGACGCTGCCATCAAAGCTGGTGAAGCCATCAACTACGAGGGCGTGGGGACCATCGAGTTCCTCGTGGACAAGTACCGCAATTTCTATTTCATGGAAATGAACACCCGCATACAGGTGGAGCATACCGTGACGGAAGAAGTAATTGACCACGACCTCATCAAGGAACAGATAAAGATTGCAATGGGCGAAAAAATTTCTGGGAAGAATTACATCCCAGAAATGCACGCCATTGAATGCCGCATCAACGCTGAGGATGTTTACAAGGACTTCCGCCCGTCACCCGGAAAGATTGTGTCGCTGCACACCGCCAAGGGGCATGGCGTAAGGGTGGACACCCACGTATATGCAGGCTATACCATCCCGCCTTATTACGATTCCATGATTGCGAAGCTCATCTGCCGTGCCCGTACCCGTGAAGAGTGCATCACGAAGATGGAGCGTGCCCTCGAAGAGTTCATCGTGGAGGGCGTCAAGACGACCATCCCGTTTCACAAAAAGCTGATGAAGGACGAGCGCTTCCGTTCGGGCAATTTCCACACAGGTTTTTTGAACGATTTTGACTTGGGAACAGAAGATTAGTTTCGAGCCACGAGTTTCGAGTTTCGAGGAGTGATTGCCACATCTCGAAACTCGAAACTCACAACTCGTAGCTCCAATATGCTAACCGATTCCTACCGCCACAAGGGCCTCCGTCGCAAATTGGTGGATTCCCTTCGTAAAAAAGGCATCACCGACGAACGGGTGCTTGCCGCCATGGAGGCCGTGCCACGCCATTTTTTCCTCGACAGCGCCTTTGCTGACCTCGCTTACGAAGACAAGGCGCTCCCCATTGACCGGGAGCAGACTATTTCACAACCCTATACTGTTGCCTTCCAGACCCAGTTGCTCAACGTGCAAAAGCGTGACCGGGTGCTCGAAATCGGCACCGGCTCTGGCTATCAAGCCGCCATTTTAAGCAAAATAGAGGCGAGGGTCTTCACCGTGGAACGGCAAGAGGCGCTTCACCACAAGGCAAAAAAATTATTGGCTGATTATGGCTTTAGCAACGTCCGCTGCTACTACCGGGACGGCACCAAAGGGCTCCGAGAATTCGCCCCGTACGACAAAATCATCGTGACTGCTGGCGCAACTGAAGTACCCACCATTCTACTCGACCAACTCAAAATAGGAGGCATCATGGTCATACCCGTGGGCACTCGCTCCCAGAAAATGCTCCGCATCACCAAATTGGCCGACAGCGACTTCCAAGAAGAGGACTTTGGCGACTTCCGTTTCGTGCCTTTTGTGGGTGGTTTGGAGAGTGATAAATGATAATGAATGCCCGCACCCAACGCTGCTTACAATTGTCGTTAACCTTGCCTAACTTTGCAGCCTGATTTTTTCCTAACCATATTTTACAAAACCACAGAATGGTTGAATGATGAAATTCTGGATGCCACACACCAAAACCTCCCGATTCATCATTCATCATTTATCATTCATCATTTATTCATGGCGCAGGTAGAACTAATCATGCCCAAAATGGGCGAGAGCATCATAGAAGCCACCATCCTGCGGTGGGCCAAGAAAGTGGGCGACCGGGTGGAACAGGACGAAACCATCCTTGAAATTGCTACCGATAAGGTGGACTCAGAAGTGCCATCTCCCATAGCCGGCGTCATAGCCCAATTGCTTTTTAAGGAAAACGACGTGGTGCCCGTTGGCAAGGCTATTGCCATCATCGCCACAGAGGGTGAAGCCGTAGCTGCAAAGCCGTCCCCAGCCTTGAAGGAAGACCCCGCTCCAGCCTCCAATGGTAGCGCCAATGGACAACATTCCAATGGTGCAGCCCCTGCAATACCAGCGCCCTCCGAAGCCATGCCAACAGCTGCTGCAGAAGCCCAAGTAGTTACAAGTGGGCGTTTCTACTCGCCTTTGGTGAAAAATATTGCGAAAGCAGAAAATATCAGCGTAGCCGAATTGGAGCGCATCGCCGGTACCGGCCAAGCTGGCCGGGTGACGAAGCAGGATATTCTGGCTTATGTTGGCAGCCGCAGTTCAGTTGGCAGTTCGACCCCACAAGGGCAAGCAGTGGGCAGTGGACAGTCGGTGGCTGCTCCGGCACCAACACCTGCCCCAGTTCAAGCTGGTTCGGCCAAGCCAGCAGTGAGTGTTTCGGGCAATGTGGAAATCATCGAAATGGACAGGATGCGCCGCCTCATCGCCGACCACATGGTGATGTCGAAGCATACCTCGCCGCACGTGACCAGTTTCGTGGAAGTGGACGTAACGGAACTCGTGAACTGGCGGGAGCGCAACAAGGGTGTTTTTGAGAAAAAATACGGTGAGAAAATCACCTTCACGCCCATTTTTGTGGAAGCCATTGCCAAGGCCATCAATGACTATCCGATGGTCAACGTCTCGGTGGACGGCAACAATATCATCGTGAAAAAGGACGTGAACATCGGCATGGCCACGGCATTGCCTTCGGGCAACCTCATCGTGCCCGTCATCAAAGGGGCGAACATGATGAACCTCGTCGGCCTGACCAAGACCGTGAACGACCTCGCTGGCCGTGCCCGCCAAGGCAAGCTCAAGCCAGAAGAAATACAAGACGGCACCTTCACCGTGACCAACGTCGGCACTTTCGGCAATGTGATGGGCACGCCCATCATCAACCAGCCACAAGTAGCCATCATGGCGGTTGGCGCCATCCGCAAGAAGCCTGCCGTGGTGGAGACACCTTACGGAGACCTCATTGCCGTACGGCAACTCATGTTCCTCAGCCTCAGCTACGACCACCGGGTTGTGGACGGGGCGCTTGGCGGATCCTTCCTGCGCCGGGTAGGCGACTACTTGGAGCAGTTTGATGGGAAAAGAGAGGTATGAGGTATGAACACAACCATTTCTAACCTATGGCAATTGACAAGACCAAACTGCTGCTGTTTACCCTATTGATTTTCAGCTCGGTCGGTTGCGACCGGGTGACGAAGGGACTTGCCAAGGAACATCTCCTGGGCTTAGGCGAACTTTCTTATTGGAACGATACTTTCCGCTTGGTGTATGTTGAAAATCCTGGTGCTGCCATGAGTTTTGGGGCAGACTGGCATCCCGACCTTAAGTTTTGGGTACTTACCCTGTTGCCTACCACGGTCTTGCTACTGGTACTTGGTTTTGTTTTGAAAAACATCAACAAACTGGGCTTTTCACACCTCATCGGGTTAGGCCTCATCGTGGCTGGTGGCATTGGCAACCTGCTCGACCGCTTCTTCAACAACAGCCTTGTGCCTGATTTCATGAACCTCGGCATCAACAGCCTGCGCACAGGTATCTTCAATGTGGCTGACGTCTGCATCTCCATAGGTATCATCGTTACGCTCGTTTATTACAAAAGCATGGAGCGTGCGACCGCTTGATGTGCTAACGTCCAATACAACCGCTCAAAGCTTTAGTGGATACCTTCGCACTTCGCATCAACTCCACCGTTTTATATCCGTAATACCATGACCGACCAGCACATCCTCCGTCCCCATGCCGAGCAGGTTTATGCCAATGAGCTAAAGGCGCTCGCTGCCAACGATGACCGCCAGCGCCCGGAAAATTGGCATTTATCGCCTTGGGCTGTTGTGACCTACCTACTGGGGGGCAAACTCCCCGATGGCACGGAGGTAGAGCCTAAATACTTCGGCCAGCGCCGCCTCATCGAAATAGCCGTTGCCACGCTTGTTACCGACCGGGCACTGTTGCTCATCGGCATACCGGGCACGGCAAAGACCTGGGTGGCTGAGCACCTTTCCGCCGCCATATCAGGGGATAGCACCCGATTGGTGCAAGGCACTGCTGGCATGAGCGAGGAAGCGCTGCGTTATGGTTGGAACTATGCCCGCCTTTTGGCCGAAGGCCCATCGGAAAATGCCCTTGTGCCCAGCCCAATCATGAACGCCATGCGGGAAGGCAAAATCGCCCGCATCGAAGAGCTGACCCGCATGCCCTCTGATGTCCAGGACACGCTCATCACTTTGCTTTCCGAAAAAACGCTACCTATTCCCGAACTGAACACGGAAGTACAGGCCCGCCGGGGCTTCAACGTCATTGCCACCGCCAACGACCGTGACCGGGGCATCAACGAACTCTCCAGCGCCCTTCGCCGCCGTTTCAACACCGTGGTGCTGCCACTACCCGCCAGCCTCGCCGAAGAGGTGAACATCGTCAAAACCCGAGTGGAAAAGATTGGGCAGTCGCTCGAACTGCCGCCCAGTGCTGCGCCCATTAAGGAGATTGAACGGTTAGTGACCATCTTCCGGGAATTGCGGAGCGGAAAAACCGAAGACGGACGCACCAAACTGAAATCACCTGGGGCTACCTTGAGCACAGCCGAGGCCATCTCCGTTGTGCAAAGTGGGCAGGCACTGGCCGTGCATTTTGGGGACGGCACACTGCGGGCGCACGACCTCGCCGCTGGTATCACTGGGGCCATCGTAAAAGACCCAGTGCAAGACAAAAACATCTGGCTGGAATACCTCGAAACGGTGGTGAAGGAACGGAAGGACTGGGCAGATATATATCGAGCTTGTAAGGAGTTAGTTTGAAAGACAGCAAGCATTTAACCTCACTATCCTACCACTGCAATACACTTTAACTCTATCGCAATTGGCGTAGGCAACGAATCAATTCCGACCGTGGTTCGGCAGGGTTGGTTGTCCTTGAAATACTCGGCATAAATGCGATTGTAGGTGTGAAAATCCCGCTGCATATTGGTGAGGAAAACGGTCACGTCCACCAGCGAGTCCCAAGTGGCACCGCTGGCTTCGAGCACGACCCGTACATTTTTGAATACGGAATGGCATTGTGCCTCAAAATCAAACTCGGTGAAGTTGCCAGTGGCACTGCGCTGCAGGCCGGGTATGCCGTCCGTCTCAGCGTCCCTTGGCCCGATGCCGGATAGGAAGAGGAGATTGCCCACCCGACGGGCGTGTGGGTAAAGGCCGACGGGTTTGGGGGCGGTGGGGGCGGTTATTTTTTCGCTTGTATTCACTCCGAAATCAGTGTTTTTTGATTTCAGATTTCAGATAGACGATTTCAGATTTCAGATTGCGAGAACCTCGTAAATCTAAAATCTGAAATCGTCTATCTTATATCTTATATCAATAATTCAATGCTGTTAGCGGTTGCTTACACCCCCACCCACTTCGCCTTGCTCTTCCCGCTGGCTATCACCTTCTCGATGAACTTCATGCCACGAACGCCGTCCTGAACGGTCGGGAAGTCTTGGTAAACAGGGTCAACCTGCTTGCCTTCCAGCCTTGCCCGAAGGCAGATGGCGAAGTTGCGATAGATATTGGCGAAGGCCTCCAAATAGCCTTCTGGATGGCCACCAGGAATGCGGGTGTGCGCAGTAGCCTCAGGATACAGTTTTCCAACCCCTGTCCGGAGGATTTCCACGGGTTTGTCCAACCACCTGACAATCAGTGTGTTGGGCTCCATCTGGTGCCATTGCAGGCCTGCCTTCGTGCCATAGATGCGTATGTTCAGGTTGTTCTCCTCTCCCGCCGATATCTGGCTGGCATGAAGGATGCCCTTTGCGCCTTTTTCAAAATGGAGGAGCACGTTGCCGTCGTCGTCGAGGAGGCGGCCCGGCACGAAAGTGCTGATGTCGGCGCACATCTCGGTGATTTTCAGGCCGCTGATGTACTCTGCGAGGTTCTCGGCGTGGGTGCCAATATCGCCCATGGCGCCAGCGATGCCCGATTTTTTAGGGTCGGTGCGCCAGCCAGCTTGTTTGCTGCCAGTGTCTTCCACCTTGGTACTTAGCCATCCCTGTGGGTATTCGACCACAATTTTTCGGATGTCGCCGATGTCGCCGTTCTTCACCATCGCACGGGCTTGCTTTACCATCGGGTAGCCTGTGTAGTTATGGGTGAGGGCGAAGAGTAGGCCTGTTTCTTCCACCAATTTTTGCAATGCCAATGCCTCCTTCATATTGAAGCAAAGCGGCTTGTCGCATACGACGTGGAAGCCGTTTTCTAAAGCCATTTTAGCAGGTGGAAAGTGCATGTGGTTGGGCGTCACGATGGCCACGAAGTCCATGCGCTTGCTTTCAGGAAGGCGTTTTTCCTTCTGAATCATTTCTTTGTAGGAGCCATAGACCCGCTTGGGGTCAATGCAAAGGTCTTCGCCGGAAAGGCGTGACTTTTCCGGGTCGGAGCTGAATGCCCCGCAAACAAGCTCAATTTCGCTGTCTAATGCAGCGGCCATGCGGTGTACGGCACCGATGAATGCGCCTCTTCCACCGCCGACCATTCCCATTCTAATCTTGCGTTTCATTGCTAATTAATGCTTAATGCACAAGTACAGCTTTGACATTAATGGGTGGTATTTGATTAATATCTTAAATCAAATTCACAGCAAAAAGCCGGAGCTATACCTTTGCAAAATTCTCAATTAATCACATCTTCCTTATCTTGATATTCTTGAACCGCACCTCATGGCCGTGGTCTTGCAAGCCGATATGGGCCATTTTAGTGATGCCATATTGTGGGTAGCCCTTGAACTTCGATTTGGCCAATTGTGCCTTCCATTTTTCGGAACCCACCTCGTACTCAAGGCATTTTTGGCCGTTGAGCCAATGTTCCACTTTGCCATTGTTGTGGACGATTTTGGCGGTGTTCCATTCGCCAATGGGTTTCATGGCACAACCTACACTTGCTTCCATGTCGTAGTTATCGCCCGTGCGGTGGGTGTCCATGTTGAAACCCTTTAAATTAGGGTCAGTCTTCGCCATTTCCGCCCAAGTATCGTTGTCAATGAGCTGGTACTCTGGCGCATTGTGCCAAATAGCGCTGTCTTTCTCCTCCAATACAAAATAAAAAATACCGCTATTGGCCGAGTCGGAAAGCATGAAGTCAAGGGATAGTTCGAAGTAGCCGTATTTTTCAGCCGTAATGATGTCGCCGCCAAAGTCCTCCGGCTTTTGCTTTGGCGTGGCCGCTATGACCAGTTCGCCGTTTTGCACCGACCAGCCGTTCTTGGGCAAATCTGGGCGGTTGTAGCCCCGCCAGCCGTTGAGCGTTAGGCCATCGAAAAGAAGTTGCCAGCCACCAGCGCTCTCCTCGGCGGTAAGGGAGTTTTCAGGTGAAATGGCCGGTGCATCGGTGGCTGCTGGCTCGGAAGGGGCATTGTTCTGGCAGGAAGCCAATGCGAACGTCGTGATAAGCAGGGTGTAAAATTGTTTTTTCATGCTGTCCAGTTTTGTTTTGAGTGAAACTGGGGCAAGATAGATAAATTCCTTTCGGTGTTCAAAAGGCAACAGGCGACTTTTTTTAAAGCATTGATAATCAATCGCTGTAAAACAAAAAGAGCTTCCAGGGAATCGTGCTGGAAGCTCTTTTTTTATTTCTTTACCACCCTAAACCTTCGCAGGACCTTCTTGTCGCCCTTCACGATGGCAAGGTACCTACCGGGGGGCAAGTGGTTCATTTTCAGTGCTTTTAAGTATTCCCTTGGCGTTTGGTTAGTGAGTTCCAGGCGGGTCACTTCCTGTAGTTTTGGGTTGATGATTCGGATGACCACGTTGCTGGTTTCTTCAAGGTTGTACTTGATTTGCGCCTCGCCAGTTCCGGGGTCAATGACAACAAGCGGGCAAGCATCCCAATTTGCCGCTTCATCCTCTACGGATGGAACCTCCGATGGATGGTGCTTCGCTGCGGACTGCTCGCCGCCCCTCGCTGCCAACATGCCGTCTTCGTAAGCTGGTATTGCTGGTGCCTTGGCGGCAATGGTAATCACGTCGCCAGTGGGAGGGCTCCAAATGCGGAGGCCAATGGGGGCTTTAAAAATATTCTTTGGGTCAATATTGGCCACCCGGCCAGCACCATCGGTCTGGACGGTGCGTACCTCCATTTTTTCCTTGTCAACGAAAATCCAGTTGAACTGGTTGAAGCTGCCGCTGGCCCTTGTCCATGTCTTGTCATCGTCGTTGCTGCGCAATGGGGCACCCCAGCAGCCCTCGCCGATATAGACCGTGCCGTTCTCCTCATCCCGCGCGAATCCTTCGTCGCTGCCGGGGCCGTTGTCTGGGCGGATGGGGTACGTGCTTTTGACCACGTGGGCGTCACACTCTACCATCATTTGAACATTGTATTTCAAGAAAAGTGGTGCCCAGTTTGTCACTTGGTCGTTCTTTTCTGCCTTACGGGCCGTGTGCGGACGCATGGGGTGGTGATACTGCCCAATGCGCCAGTGGTACTTCGAGCCATGAGCCCGCAGGTCGTTTTCGAGCCAGTCGCGTTGGTCACCCCCCACAGGTATCAAGGTATTTAAGGTGTAAATACGCAAGAGGTCGCCACCGAGCGTGGTAGCGTAAAAGCCGCCAATTGCTTGCATATCGAAGAGGTCTATCAGCGTCTTGTTGCTGTACTCATGGTTGCCTCGTGCGACGATGATGGGCGTCACCCGGCCATCTTCGGCGATGCTGAGCTGCCAGTCATCAAGCCATTCCTTCCATTCGTTGGGATAATCGTTCTCGGTGAAGTCGCCGCCAAACATGACGCAGTGCGGGCGCAACTTGGCCACAAGGATATTGGCATCTTGGCGGGCATCCCGATGGTTGCGGCTGTCGCCTCCAGCAATGATGGAGAGGCGGCGGTCGGGGCTATTGGGAGCCGTCGTGAAAAAAAAGCGTTGGCTCGTGCCTTCGCTGTCTTTTACCAAGAAATAATAAGTGGTGTTGGGATGAAGGTTTTCCAGCCGCACGAAGTGGTTGTTCATTTCCTCCGCCAATTGGATGCGGTCGGGCTGCTTGGTGAGTGCGTAGTCATCGGCGCTCTTTCCATGGTCATTCACGTCGAAGAGCAATACAGGGTCACTACCGGAAACCTGGTTCCAGGCAATGGTGGCCGAGGTGGAGGCATTGCCTTGCCAGACGACCCGTATTTTGTCCACACGCCCGAAGGCAGCGATGGCCAAAAGATTCAGCAGCAGTGTTTGAAGTATGACGGATTCTTTACGCAACATTCAATTTCTGTTTAGTGCTGGAAGGTGGGGCTTTCCTATGTTTAAATGGAGACGGCCAATGAAACGGTTTGCCACAGCGGAAATTGTTAAAGAAGTCTTCAAATTCTGTGCTCACCAACCTTATTGTGCTACCGCAATAGGTTTTTTCCAAAGGGTTTTGTCTTAACTTCGCCCCGCTTATCCACGAAGGTAAGTGTTTTTTAAAAACCTGTTTACGGGCAAATGGTTGTGCGGGGTTCATTCTTGTCCACCGTCCGACGTAGTCCGTCCATCGTCCACCGAATTATGACAACAGATACCGCCGTCTTCGACCTGATTGACCGGGAACTGGAACGCCAGCGCCACGGCATCGAACTCATCGCCTCCGAAAACTTCACCAGCGCCGAGGTCATTAGGGCCATGGGTAGCTGTCTGACCAATAAATATGCCGAAGGCTACCCCGGCAAACGCTATTATGGCGGCTGCGAGGTGGTGGACGAAGTAGAGGAGCTGGCCATCGAGCGGCTCAAGCAGCTTTTCGGGGCGGAGTATGCCAACGTACAGCCACATGCTGGCGCACAGGCCAATGCAGCTGTTTTCCTCGCCTGCCTCAACCCCGGTGACAAGGTGTTAGGCCTCAACCTCGCTCACGGCGGCCACCTCTCGCACGGCTCGCCCGTCAACTATTCCGGCAAGGTCTATAAGCCTGTATTCTATGGTGTGGAAGAAGCCACCGGCCTCGTTGACATGGATAAGGTGGAGGAACAGGCCATTGCGGAGCAACCAAAACTCATCGTCTGCGGCGCCTCTGCCTATAGCCGTGACTGGGACTACAAGCGTTTCCGGGAAATCGCCGACAAGGTGGGTGCTCTGCTCCTTGCCGACATTGCGCACCCCGCTGGCCTCATCGCCGCCGGGCTGCTCAACGACCCTATGGAGCATTGCCACATTGTGACCTCCACCACGCACAAGACGCTGCGTGGCCCACGGGGCGGCATCATCATGCTCGGCAAGAACTTCGACAACCCCTGGGGTCGTACCCAAAAGAACGGCACCATGATAAAAATGAGCACCATATTAAATAGTGGTGTATTTCCAGGCATGCAGGGCGGGCCATTGGAGCACGTCATCGCTGCCAAGGCTGTCGCATTTGGCGAAGCGTTGCAACCATCGTTCAAAGCATACGGCGCTCAGGTGAAAAGCAATGCCCAAGCAATGGCAGCCGCCTTCGTCGAAAAAGGCTATAAAATCATTTCCGGTGGTACCGACAACCACCTGATGCTGATTGACCTGCGGTCAAAAGGCGTGACAGGCAAACAGGCCGAGGAAGCCCTCGTGCGGGCCGACATCACCGTGAACAAGAACATGGTACCCTTCGACACGGCTTCGCC
Organism: Saprospiraceae bacterium; assembly: GCA_022841745.1. Classification (GTDB taxonomy): domain Bacteria; phylum Bacteroidota; class Bacteroidia; order Chitinophagales; family Saprospiraceae; genus UBA6168. Next base: position 49,312 of record JALHQW010000019.1, read on the forward strand.
AATGGTCACTTCCGGCATCCGCATCGGCACGGCAGCCATGACCACCCGTGGCTTCGTGGAGGCCGACCTCCGCCGCACAGTGGAGTGGATTGACGCACTGGTGATGGACGTGGAGAACGAGGAATTGATTCAGGAGACGAGGAAGGAGGTGAATCGGTTTATGGTTAATTTTCCGTTGTATGAAAATGCGACAGTTGGAGTTTGAATTACACCTGTATGTTGACCCATAACGCCCAAGTACGTAAGGAAATATTAACCAAGCTGGCTGCAGCTCTCACAGAATTGGGCTTTGCCCTAAAACAGAACAGCTTAATCAGAGAAACCGAAAGCGGTTTGTATCAGGTAATTCATTTGTCGCTCGGCCCATCAACCTCTTTGTTCGCAAACCATATTGGTCTTGGATTTGGAGTCGCTTCGGAAGAATGGATTAGCATCCTGAAAACTTGGAAACGTCCTAAAGTGCTTTCTACGGTAGAATGCGAAATACGGGACTGTTATTGTGCCTTTGCAAATTCGGATGATTCATTTTGGTTCAAAATACCCAAAGATTCGCAATACTTGGCTAGGTCAATTTTGGATAAAATACAAAACCAAATACTTCCTTTCTTTGATAAAGTCAAAAGTCGTCAAGCGATAATTGACCTTTGGAAAACCGACAACAAAGCAGTGGGATTGCCGCCACGCCATGAACTTTCAATAGGAATACTATTAATGGCAACTGGTACAGTGGACGAAGGAAGGGCAATATTGAACAGGCTTTTGGAAGAAAAAAGAGATAATCCATTTTTTCAAAAGGCAATTGCAACTGCTCTGTATAGTACACTTCCATAAAACTAACATGACCAACACCGCCACTACTTACAATATCCACCTCCCCCAGTTCGAGGGGCCGTTCGACCTCCTGCTCTTCTTCATCGAGCGGGACGAGTTGGACATCAACGACATCCCTATCCACACGGTGACGGAGGATTTCCTCAGCTATATCCGCCAGATGGAGGCGCTGAACGTTGACCTCGCCAGCGAGTTCATACTCGTGGCGGCCACGCTTTGCCGTATCAAGGCCAAGATGCTCATCCCACGCAAGCCCGTGGACGAGGAGGGCAACGAGATTGACCCGCGGGAAGAACTGGTGAACCGCCTCATCGAGTACAAGCGCTACAAGAGCGTACTGGACGAGATGCGCCAGATGGAGGAGACTCGTGCCCTGCGGGAACACCGGGGCAATGTGAGCCGGGAGTTACAGCAAATAGCCACGAAGGCCCTCGTGGACGTGGAATTGGAGAGCCTTACCCTGTTCAAGTTGCTGAAGACCTTTGAAAAGTTGGTGAAACGAATAGAAATGGAGGACAAGAAGCACACCGTCCACACCATCGTCAAGTTCGACTATACCATTGCGGGGCAGCAGGACTATATTTTTTCCAAATTGAAGAAAGGTAAAAAGGCGGATTTCAGGGCACTGTTCCTAAAATTAGAGAACCGCATTCAGGCCATCGTGACCTTCCTCGGCCTTCTCGAACTGCTCAATGCACAGTTGGTGGCGATCACACAGGGAGAGGGGATGAACAATTTTTGGGTGAGTTTGCCGGAGGAAAGGGAGGTAGTGGAGGTCATGGAGGTTTTGCCGGAGCCGAGCGATAATTGAAGATTTTCAACACGGAGGTATGATAACACAGAGGGCCACGGAGGTAAAATCGCTCCGTGGCCCTCTGTGTTATCGTGCCTCCATGTTGATGAAATCACAAACTCGACTTTGCCTTCGCTGCCTTCATTACCCTATCAATGTCCCGCTTGGTGTCCTTTTCCTTGATGGACTCCCGTTTGTCAAATGACTTCTTGCCCTGCGCCAGGGCGATTTCCACCTTCACGAAATTGCGGTCGGAGAAGTAAATCTTGTACGGTACAATGCTCATGCCTTTTTCTTTTACCCGTTTTTCCAGCTTGCGCAATTCGGACTTGTGCAGCAGCAACTTGCGGTCACGGCGACTCGGGCGTACGCTGTAGGCGTTTGCGTTTTCGTACTCCTTGATGTATAGGCTCTTAATCCATAGCTCTCCGTTGATGAAGATACAGTAGGCGTCCACCAAGCCAGCATGGCCCGCCCGGATGGACTTCAGCTCAGAGCCGCCCAGCACAATGCCAGCCTCTAAGGTGCTGACAAAATGGAACTCGTGCGAGGCACGGCGGTTGACGATTTCTTTTGTGTTGGCCATTCTTTGAGTTTCGAGTTTCGAGCCACGAGTTTCGAGCCGCTCGGAACTCGGAACTCGGAACTCGCAGCTATTTCAACTTCACAGCAGTTCCGTACGCCAGAATCTCGGCGGCGTTCTGCATTACCATTGAGGTCATGAAGCGCATGTTAATAACGGCATCGGCACCGATTCGTTCAGCATCGGCCAGCATTCTGTCAAGGGCCTCCTCACGGGAGTCGGCCAACAGCTTGGTGTATTCCGTGATTTCGCCGCCCACGATATTGCGCAAACCAGCCATGATATCACGGCCGATATGCCGTGCCCGCACTGTGCTGCCACGGCAAATATCAATTACTTCAACGACTTCCCTGCCCGGTATGAAGTCCGTCGTGGACATGATGATAGCCTTGTTTTTCATCTGCATTTTCTTTTGAAGGATAAAGCGCCCGCACGAACAGCCCAACGCCGATAGCCAGCAAGGCCGCTCCCGCTATTTTGCGCAGCAAGATAATCTTCTGCGGTTTGAGCCAGCGCCGGATGTATTTGGCGAGGCCTACCTTGGTCGTGTCCGTAAAGATAATGGTACCGAACAGGCCAAGGTAAAAAAGCTGTGCTTGGTCGGGCTTCAATGCCTGCTTGGTGAACAGCGTGGCCGAGACGCCCAGCCAGAAGAAGAAAGTGAAAGGGTTGATAGTGTTGATGAGGAAGCCCGTCGTCATGAGCGACAGCATGGAGGAGTGGCGCACGGCCTTTGGCTGTTCCAGCTTTTCCATCGGCGGTGGCTTGAGGAACAACATGCTACCGCCTACAATCAATAATATGATGCCTCCAGCAATGCCCAACCAGAATTCCAGCCCGTCCCATTGCGCCAGCCGGGCCACATAGGAAACGCCGAAAAAAGTAATAGCCACGAATAATAGGTCGCTGAACCAGATGCCCGCCGCCACCATGATGCCGGCTCGGAAGCCCTGCTCGATGCTCGTTTGCAACAGCGTAAAAATGATAGGCCCAGTGAGCACACTGAGCGCAAGACCAAGTTTGATGCCGTTCCAAAAAAGCTCCATAATGCGGTCTCGGCCATGCCGAGGTTCAAATTATTTTTTAAAAAATTTTAAACCGCTTGAAAGTCAATCAGTTGCTGGCTTTTTCATAAATCCAAACCACCGTCACGAAATCACGGTCGCAACCAAACGCCGCCTGCCCCCGTTATTTCGGAACTCGCAGAGATAGATGCCCTGCCAGGTACCGAGATTCAGCCGACCGCCCGTGATGGGAATGCTGACCGAACCGCCTGCCAGCACCGATTTCACGTGAGCGGGCATGTCGTCCGACCCCTCTATGGTGTGGGTAAGGAACGGCAAGTTCTCCGGCACGAGGCGGTTAAAGAACCCCTCAAAATCCACCCTGACCGACGGGTCGGCGTTCTCGTTGATGGCCAAGCCGGCGCTCGTGTGCTGGATGAATAGGTGCAACAAACCTTCCGGTGGCAAAGACCCCAGTTGTCGCAATACCTCTGCTGTGATGAGGTGGAAACCACGCTGAAAGGCTGGAAGCGAGAATTCGGTTTGTCTGACCATCGTATACGACTGTTTTTTTGACAGTTGGCAAAATTAGAAAGATTGGTGCTTTGGCAGTTTTTTTTTGAGTGTCACTGCCAGCCTTAAACCTTTACTGGCAAAGGCTCCGTGCCAATTTTAGGGTCATTTGTGCCAATTAAATTATTTTTTCTTGGCATATTTTTCGCTAATCAAACCATTCTCTCTATAAATTCGCTCAAAACCCCTTATTTTACTATTATTATGTAAATAAAATATAATTTATAAGAGAAAAAATATTTTAATTCTTTTTAGGGTATCACTGGCTTTTTTGAAAAAAATGTTATTATTTTGTAAAAATATTTCCCCTCAGCATTCATTGTGGACAAGCTAACAAGAGAACACTAATCACGTAGATCCAATGCTGAAACAACAACTTACTCAAAAGTTACAACAGAAACTCTCGCCCCAACAGATCCAGCTGATGAAGCTATTGCAGATACCAACTGCAATACTTGACCAGCGAATCAAGGAGGAACTGGAAGCAAATCCAGCCCTCGAAGAAGGTGATACCTTAGAAGATGATTATCTTGAAATGGGTCGTACAGAAGACTCAAAGGAAGATGACCAAAGCGAAAGGGACACCGACAACAACGAAAGCGAGGGCGACGGAGAAGTGGACGACTTGGAAAGAGAGGAATCCATGCCAGAAGAAGAGGTGTTGATAGACGACTACCTCAACGACTATATGGACGATGACGAAGCCAGCTATAAGTACCAAGCCGAAAGCGGTGGGCAAGAAGAAGACAACAAGACCTTGCCCGTAGCCGTGGAAGATACCTTCCACGAATACCTCGAACAACAAATCGGGATGCTCGACTTCAAGGAAGAGCGGGAACGCATCATTGCGAAGCAAATTGTTGGCAGCATTGATGACGACGGCTACCTACGCCGCGATACCGAGGCCATTCTTGACGACCTCGTGTTCTCGCAGAACGTGAGCGCAACACACGAGGAAATAGAATACTGGCTCGGCAAGATTCAGCGATTTGACCCGCCAGGCGTGGGCGCTCGAAATTTGCAGGAAAGTCTGCTGCTTCAGATAGAGCACAAGATTACGAGGTCCGAAACGTCTTTCGACGAAAAACTCATCCTACAGATTTCACGCAAAATCATTGCGAACTATTTCGACGAGTTCACCAAGAAGCACTATCCAAGGCTCCAGCGGCAACTCAACCTAACGGAAGACGAACTGAAGGAGGCCATAGACGAGATACTGAAACTGAACCCGAAGCCAGCCAGCGGTCATGTAACCAATAGCCGCAGTACGCATTACATCGTGCCGGACTTCATCATCATCAACAACGATGGCGAACTGGAGCTTTCACTGAACTCCCGCAACGCCCCCGATCTCCATATCAATAACCATTACCGTGACATGCTGCGTGCCTATAAGCACACCGTGAACGGTCGCCGGGCTACTAACAAGGAGAAGGAGGCCATCCTTTTCATCAAGCAGAAGATTGACAGCGCCAAGTGGTTCATTGATGCTATACGCCAGCGGCAGCAGACGATGTTCAACACGATGTACGCCATCATGAACTACCAGTACGAATACTTCGCAAGTGGCGACCAGAAGCGCCTGCGCCCGATGATATTGAAGGACATCGCTGACATCACCGGGCTGGACATCAGTACCGTGTCAAGGGTGGCCAATAGCAAGTTCGTACAAACGGAGTTCGGCACCAAACGCTTGAAGGACTTCTTCTCCGAAAGCCTACAGACACAAGATGGCGAGGAGGTTTCCACTTTGGAGGTGAAAAAAATCCTTACCGACATCATCGGGGCAGAGAACAAGCGCAAGCCACTCTCAGACGAGAAGCTGAAGAGCATGCTGATGAAAAAGGGCTACAACATCGCCCGCCGCACAGTGGCCAAGTACCGTGAACAGCTAAATATATCGGTGGCCAGGTTGCGCAAAGAACTGTAAAACAGTAGTTTATAATAATGAAACGGGCTTCGCAAGGCAACTGGCGAGGCCCGTTTTCTTTTTAGGCATCGTAAACCAGTAAATGACATCTGTCTCAATTTTTGAGGCTTTTTTTGCTACTCAGCTTATAAATTTCATTTTTTTTGAAAAAAAATTCAAGAACACTTGCATTTCGATGGAAAATCACCTTACCTTAGCGTTAAGAAACTAAGAGTAGTTTTTACACCAAGGTAGAAGATCCAAAAAGGCAATTTTAAAATGCCTTTTTTCAAGATAAATAATTTGGTTTTATTTGGTTAGGGCTGAGGTAGTGCTAAAAGAGCGCTGCCTCTTTTTTTTTGTCCAAAACCGAGCTTCCAAGCACGTCCCCTTCTTCCAAACTGACGATTCCCCTTAGAAAAAATCTGTTTCATCAAATAAATCTTCAAAAATTCTGTACCCATCCGCCAAGTTCTTCGTCACAAACAGTAAATCCCCACCACGAGAAGTTAATTTTTCTATTTTCGTGCAAGATTTTCAATGACCACTTTTAAAGTAATAATTGGAAATCTATAATTTTTTGAAAACCTTGCACAGCCAAATCCTTTTTGGCTTAGAAAAATCACACTTGCCAGTTTGATGGAAACAGAAGACATTTCCAAGGAACAGGACATAGACTTGATTAGGAGATATCTTGCGACGAAAGACGCCAGGCATTTCTCATTGCTTTACCGAAGGTACTCGGGTAAGGTGTATGGTAAGTGTATATCCTTGCTCAGGGAAGAGCATTTGGCAAGGGACGCAGCACAGGACATTTTCATGAAGATTTTCCTCAACCTCGGACAATTTGGCGAGCAGGCCAAATTTTCCACTTGGGTCTATTCAATCACATACAACTATTGTATAGATGTATTGAGGAAAAAGAAAAAAATGGGCGATATCTTCTCTGATGAAATGGAGCGCCTGCCAGATACGGTCGAAGAAGTGCACGACGAGGCATTGTTGACCATGCAGGCAGACAGATTGCGTACAGTTCTTGAGAACATCCCCGTAGGCGACAAAGCCATTCTACTCATGAAATACCAGGATGATCTTCAAATCAAGGAGATTGCCGATATGCTGCACAAGACGGAGAGTGCCATTAAAATGAAAATAAAACGAGCCAAACACAAAGCCCAAATGGTTTATGATGATCTATTTCCCGATGAATGATTAAAGTATTGTTATGAGCACCACAAACAGTTTCAAGCAAATAATGGAGGAGGATGAACTGATATTCCCAACTCCACCTGAAATCGAGGAGCACGTCCTTGGTAGCTTGCAGATTTTGTCCATGATGGGGCAAGCTATGGAACTGTATATCCCAAAAGTATTCGAAATGTTCATCCTCACGCTGGGTGGCACGGTCAAGGAATTGGATACCGCCGTGAAGAACGAACTGCCCGAAGGCACTCCCGACCCCGATACAGATGGCCAAACACCTGGAATGGCCGGCTCTCTACCCCCAAATGACGATGACCTAATGGATTGAAAAAGGCTTTGCCTTTACCCAATTTTCCAAACTTTCACTCCAACAACATTTCTGAAAACAATACACATTACAGCATGGATATCGTCAAAATAGTCGAACCCGTCCTCGCCCGTTTCCTTGGGGCAATACCCAATCTGATTGGGTCAATATTGGTACTGCTCATAGGCTGGTTGATAGCCAAGGTAGTTGCCAAGGCACTCGAGAAGGTATTTTCGAGCCTTAAGATTGATAGATTTGGTGAAAAAATCAACGAGACGGAGTTCGCCACGAAGGCCAATTTCAAAATCGTACTGAGCAGCTTCCTATCCAAGTTGGTCTATTACCTCTTGATGCTTGTATTCGTAATGGCAGCCACCGATGTGCTGGGCATGCCCATCGTATCTGAAATGGTTAGCGACCTCATCAGCTATTTGCCCCGCTTGCTGAGCGCACTTGTACTGTTTGTGTTGGGCATTTATTTGGCCGAGTTCGTGAAAAACATCGTGCTGACAACTACCAACGCTTTGGGTATTTCTTCTGGCAAGGTCATCGCAAACTTCGTTTTCTACCTTATATTCCTGACGCTGACAATCAGCGCCTTAGCACAAGCCAGCATCGAAACCTCGCTCATTACCTCTAACCTTACCGTCATCTTAGGAGGCGTGGTCATGGCGTTTGCCATCGGCTATGGTTTTGCCTCCAAGGACACCATGGCCAACTTCCTTGCCTCTTTTTATAGCAAGAACAAGGTACGGGTCGGTGACTACGTACAAATAGACGGCTCCAAGGGCAGGGTAATTGCCATGGACAGCACTTCAATTACGCTGCAGGGCGAAGGAAAAATAATTGTGATACCTTTAAGCAAACTTACGTCTGATAAAGTGGAAATTTTTTCAAATGAGAGGCAGATAAGTTAGCAAGCTGTTTAACTATGTTTAAAGTTTGTTAAAACAATGTCTCTTACAAAAAAAATACTGCTTTATTATGATTAAGAATCTCTTACTCCCAGTACTTGCCATCGTTGCTATTTCTTTTTCGGTGCAAGCACAATCCACAGAAGAACTCACTGCAACCAAGGCCGCAAAGGAAAAAGAACTGAGCGCCCTTGAGGCCCAATTGGCAGAACTCACCGGGAAAGTGGGTGCGCTAAAAGGTGAAGTAACCGACCTGACCGACAAACTAACTCCTTACCCCCGCTGGAATGTAGGGGTGAACGGAAACCTTGGTCTCAACTTCCAAGGTTTTAGCAACTGGTTCCAAAAGGCCACACCGAACACAAGTTCCGCACTTGTTGGCCTCTCTGCCAGCGCATTTGCCAATTTGGACCAGAAAAAATACTTCTGGCGCAATGGTTCAATCCTAATGCTCGGCTGGGTAAAGTTCGACGACAAGGACGTTGACGACGACCCAGACGACTTTCAAGTGGCTGCCGACAACTTCAACATCAATTCGCTTTTTGGCTACAAACTCTCTGAAAAATGGGCCATCTCTGCTCTTGCGGACTACCGTTCAGCGGTATTGGATGGCCAATTCAACAACCCAGGTCTTCTGGACTTAGGTGCTGGTGCCACTTGGACACCAATCAAGGATTTGGTTGTAGTCATGCACCCGCTCAACTACAACTTCGTGTTCTCCGATGGTAAGGGTTTTGATTATGAGAACTCACTTGGATGCAAAATCGTAGCTGATTACAGACGCCAACTCGCCAAAGGGATTGCATGGAAATCTAACCTATCGGGCTTCTTTAGCTATGAGGGCAGCAACCTGCACAACTGGACTTGGATAAACGGCTTCACAACAGCAGTAAGGGGCATTGGCATAGGGCTCGACATTGGCCTGAGCAGCAATAAGCAGCAGGCCCTCGCTGCTGGCAAGACCGATAACCCGCTCCAGACCTATTACTTGCTGGGCTTTTCTTATGCACTTGCGACAAAAAAATAACGAAGGTTCCTCCTTAAAAAGAAAGGGCTGGTTCGCACTGAACCAGCCCTTTCTTTTTTTAATATTGTTTCAAGAGAAAAGCGTTGGCGGTTCTTGGACTTCTGTATGCAGCATTGGCGAATCATTCGCCACGGAGTTCACCTTATCCGATACCCGATACTTTTTGACGAGGTGGTCAGGTGGCGTTTGTAGGATAGCAAGCACTTCGTCCAAGTCCCCTGATTCCAACCAGCGACGCTGTTGCTCCGCCGTTGTGAGCAAGACCGGCATTCGGTCGTGCAGGTCGGCCATATCGGCATTGGCGTCGGTGGTGATGATGGAAAAACTGCGAAGCGTGAGGCCGTCTTTATGCCAAATATCCCAAACGCCGGCAAACAACATCAAGTCATTGCTCTTCAATAAGATGCGGTAAGGTATTTTGTCACGCCCCTGTTTTCGCCACTCATAGAAGCTATCGGCGGGCACAAGGCAGCGCCGCTTCATGATGGGCACCCTGAACGATGGCTTGGTTTCTATCCCCTCCCTCCGAGCATTGATGAGCCGCCCTGCATTCTTTCCGTCATCCGACCAATACGGCACAAGTCCCCATGCCAATTGTTGCAAGTGGCTGGGGTCTTCATCCGTCACCACATAGGCATCTTGCGTTGGAGCTATATTGTAACTAACGTGCATCGTGTCAGGAACTTCCACAAAGGGCAGTTGCTGCTGCAATTTTTCTTTCGTCGTAACCAAGGAGAAACGTCCGCACATGAATACAAGGCTTTTAGTTAGAGAAGCTGTCTGGGCTTCTTCGATTTTTCAGGAAAATCCTCGACTGCTTCAATGAAAACAAGGCGTTGCTACTTTTTTTGTTTCCACAAAAAACCGCAGCCTGCCAACGTTTACCAACAACAGAACGAAGGCTTTCCACAACAAGTTTTTAAGGGTGGAAACAAATAGTTGTCGCACTCAAAAAACCGTTATCAACACCCCGTAAAACCAAGTTTCATAAAGGTATCAAAACCAAGTATTTAGCAAAACTGGCTCTCCACAGCATTTGTGAAGATGCTCGTGGATTACAAGGGACGATACCAACAGTTGCCAAGATAATCCGTGTACCTCTAAAGTATCCGATGTACACAGGGAGGGCATTCTATGTGGACAGAGCAAGTTTAAGTCAATGTTAAGCCAAAGTTATCCCTACCTGAAGTAAATGTATTTTTCACCACACTGCTTCTCCACAGCTTGTTGAAAAAAGACCTAATGCTTACATTTTTCCATTGATTACAATGTTGGTCAGCTGTTGGCTGAACCCCGAGTTATCAAGACTTTGAGACTGCATAAAATATCTTGCTGTTTTTATCCACAAACCAACATGCTTAATAATAATAAGGCTTTGAAAAATTTTTTAAAATAAAATCATCAATACTATTAGAAGTCATAGATCAAAGCTGTTTTTGCAAAACAAAACAATTTAGTTTTACCGTGGTTTGGCGCAAGGAGGTTTTCATGTCGTGGCCTCTTTTCACATTCTATTTGGAGATTATGCAAACAGGTACTGACGTTTTTCAAATCCCAAGACCTATAAGGCTCTGGCTGTTGGCAGGAGTGGTCATGGTGTTCTTTCAGGTAGTAATTGGCGGCGTCACCAGGCTCACCGATTCGGGGTTGAGCATTACAGAGTGGTCGGTCATTCAGGGCACCATCCCTCCGCTGAACGAAGCCGAGTGGCAAGTCGCCTTTGACAAGTACAAGGTCGCTGCCCGCAAACAGTTTGAGACGCTGCATGCTGATATGGCGTTACAGGAGTTCAAGGTCATCTTCTTTTGGGAATACGCCCACCGCCTGTGGGCGAGGCTGATGGGTTTTGTGTTCTTGTTCCCGTTCATTTGGTTCCTGTTCAAAAAACAGCTTCCCAGCTGGCTGGTGAAGCGATTGGGTGTGGTCATCGCCCTGGCTGCCTTGGCTGCGGTATTCGGCTGGATAATGGTCGCTAGTGGCCTTAACAACGATGATAGGACTTGGGTAAGTGCTTACAAATTGGTCACGCACTTGGGGATTGCCACCACGCTCTTCGGTTACCTGTTTTGGACTTGGCTGCGGGCCTCCCAACCCATTGCCGTTGATGGCCAGTTCACGAGCCTAAAACGGCTCGGCTGGTGGGTGGCAGGCGTACTTTTTGTGCAGATAGCTTTTGGTGGACTGATGGCGGGCATGAGGGCTGGTCTGATCCATCCACATTTTCCCATTTTCGTGGAGTGGGGGCGTTTCTGGCAGGTACTGACAGCAGCGCCCGTTGATGCAGCCCAATTGGTGGACTATGAGCCGCAGCAGAGCGTGAAGGCATTGGTTCAGGTACTGCACCGGGGCATGGCATGGGTATTGGTGGTTTTGGCAGTTTCGCTGTTTGTCAGGTTAAAGCGGCAGGTAGGCATTTCAAACCAGCTCAGCCTTGGCGCCAACCTGTTAATCGCCGTTCTGTTCGTTCAATTTCTATTAGGGGTTATTACCGTGGTCAATTGTGTGGGAAGGATTCCGCTGTTTTGGGGAGCTGTGCATCAAGCTGGTGCGTTAGTGCTTTTGGCTGTGGTGCTTTTCGTCAATTACCAGTTTTCGAGCGTGCAAGGAAAGGTTGTTGAAAAACATGTTGGTAACTGATGAAAATAACGTAGTTGCTTTATTCTGTTGTATAAAATATTGCAATGACGCATTTTGACCTGCGCCCAATAAGGATGTGCGTACTTGAAAAATGTTGAAAAGAATGTGGACAACCTCTGAAATAAAGGTTGTGCGCCCCCTTTTTTTACCTTATTTAATATTGTGTTGGGTAAAACTGCGATTTTGTTATTGTTTATGGATTATTAAAAAAACTACTTTGTTTTAAACATTTGTGGAAAACCTTGTGGATAAGTAGTGAATGTAGATAGAGCCTTGGGGCAATCCCAGGGGATCAAGTGTTCCAGTTCATGTAAAACCACCATTTGTCTATGAAGTACCAATAAGTACGTTGATGAGACCTTGAAGTTGCAATGGTGTAAAACAAATTGGCCGTAAGCGCTTAAAAAAACTATTTTTGCCGCAATTGCCTAACAATATTGCAGCTAAATGGATTATACAGTCATTGAAGAAGGTGGGTTCAAATACATAGAGACCAAGGGCGGTACCAAGAACTTGCTGTTGTTGCATGGCCTGTTTGGGGCGCTGAGCAATTTCACTGAAATTTTGGGCCATTTTGGGAAGACTCACAATGTAGTAGTGCCTATTTTGCCAATATTTGAACTTCCCCTCCTGAAACTCTCTGTTTCAGGATTAGTTGACCACGTCAGTGCCTTTGTTGAGAAAAAAGGCTATGATAAAGTACATGTGCTTGGCAATTCACTTGGTGGCCATATTGCGCTACTCTACGCTTTGGCACATCCTGAAAAAATCGGCTCTATCACCTTAACGGGCAGTTCTGGCCTTTTCGAGAGTGCCATGGGCTCCACCTTCCCCAAACGAGGCGATTACGATTATATCAAGAAAAAAACAGAAGATACATTCTACGACCCTGCCGTAGCTTCCAAGGAACTGGTGGACGAGGTTTTTGACATTGTAAACGACCGGAGCAAGGCTGTGCGGGTCATTGCGATGGCTAAATCCGCCATCCGTCATAACCTCCGGGAGCGCCTGCATGCCATCACTGCTCCCACATTGCTTATCTGGGGCAAGGAAGATCAAGTTACTCCAGCATTTGTAGGCGAAGAATTCCACCAACGAATCAAGAATTCATCGCTGGTGCTGCTTGACAAATGCGGCCATGCACCGATGATGGAGCATCCAAACTTGTTCAACGAGAATTTGGAAGGGTTCTTGGGAAAGGTGGCGTAATTGCCAATTTCACCCTTAGCGATAAGTGGATAGCTTATCACTTTGGATGGCGGGTATATTCATGAAATCAGTTTGCCAATCCTTGTCTGTCAGGCTGCTAAAACAGTTTATAAACTAAAAACGGCGACGGCACCAAATGCCGTCGCCGTTTTTAATTGCAGGACGCCTTTGCCTTACCCCTTTTGCTTGATTTTTTGCACCAGTTCTTCTGTGGCGGAGTAATCTTCACCAGCCGCCTTGGCGAGTTTGATGGCTTTATTGGCGTTTTTCAGTGCTTTGCGCTTTTTGCCGAGTTTATAGTAGAGGCTGGCAACGGTATCCGTGTTGGCATAGTTGGCGTCCATTTTCACCGATTGCTTGGCCCAACCGAGGGCATATTTCAGTTCATCCTTACCGTCGGAGGTTTCATAGATGATCCAGGCCATTTCATTGAGTTCCATCCAATCTTTTGCCGGATATTTCTTGAACTGTTCTTCCGTAATGCGGGCGAAGTTCTTCCAGTCCTCCCGTTGGGCGTAATAGCCCATCTTTAATTGGCCAGACATCTGCCCGGCTCGTTCTGGGTAGGTCTTGGCATAGAGGTCTTCCACTTTTTTTAAGTCGGCTTCTGTCTCGGCGCGGTTGATGGTGTTCTGCACGATTTCATCCACCTTTGCCACCACGGCCTCCTTACCGAATTTATCCTCGAACAGTTTTTTGCGGTCGAGCAAGTAGTCCGCCATTTTAGAGTCAAGGTCGTTCACCATGTTGAAAATGAACTCAAGGTTGGTCTCCGTGCCCCATTCTTTCTGCGTCGCAAGGTACTCCTCGGCTATTTGCACGTAAGTGCCGTCCATGGCATCGTAGCGGGTTTGTGCGAGGTTGCGCAGCAATTCGGGGGAGCGGTCGCCCTTCTCGTAACGGGCAGTGATGGTTCCGGCATTGCGGCCGGGGTCGTTTGCTGCCTCGGCGAGGTTGATAAGCAGGTCGGAGGTATGGTAGCCGACTGCCCGGTGTACGACCTTTCCTTCGGAATTGATAAAGAGCAGCGTGGGGTAGGCCTGAATTCCAAACTCACCTGACAGCCCAATGCCCTCGCCTTTTTCCATGTCCATTTTCACGTTGATGAAACGGGCGTTGAAATGGTCGCCAACTTCTTTCAGGGTGAACACATCCTTTGCCATCTTCTTACAAGGGCCGCACCACTCGGCGTAGGCGTCCATAAAGATGAGCTTGTTCTCCTTAGCGGCCATTGCCTTCAGTTCCTTCCAGGTGCCTTTTGAGAACTGGATGCCCTGGGCAAAGCTGTTGCTGCCCAAAATGAGCGAGAAGGCTAATAAAATTAGGTATTTTTTCATGGTTGCACGGTTACATTGATTCATGGCTATATGGTTTCATTGTCGCATGGCTTCATGGTTAGTGCATTGGGCTACGCCATGAAACAGTGAAACCATGAAACAATGAAGCCATTCTTTAGCTTTCAATCTGTTTGATGAGTTTTTCAATGGACTGCACGGCACCACTGTCAATCGTTTCGCCGGTCTTCACCATTTCTAGCGACTTGTTGGCGGCTGCTAAAGCTTGCTTCTTCTTGCCGTTGGTTTGTAGGATTTGGGCATAGGTCACGTAGAACTGGTAGTCGTTGCCTTTTTCGGCAGCTTCCTTGGCGTACTTCTCGGCCAGCTTCATGCATTTTTCATCCTTGGAAAAACTGTTGGCAATGTCAGTGGCCAATTTGGCGAGGCCCTTTGGATCACCCTTTGCTATCTTCTTGGCATAGGCATCGCAGGCCTTGCCAAATTTGGCGGCATCCTTGGCTGCCTTGTGGTAGTCGTAGTCGGCCTTGGCGATAAAAGCATCGGCCTTATCTGGCAGGTTGGCCTTCATCTTGGACTTCGCCTCTTCGAGCAGTTCTGGCGTTTGGAACTGGATGGCCTTGTTGACAGTGTTGGTGCAAGCCAGTTCGATGCGGTTGCGCACGGCTTCCAGCCCCTCCAGCATCCCGATTTCGGTTTGGTGCTTGATGAGCAGATCGAAGATACGTGAATCGGCTTCTACGGCCCCTTCGAGGATGAAGCGCTTGTTGAACTCAGTCGTGAGGTCGGGCTGTGTGCGCAGGTACTCGTTGGAAACACTGAGGCTGGGCTTGCCGGATTTGTTGAGCGCCTTCACGTAGTTGTACATCAGCTCCGGGCTGCGGTCGCCGCCTTCGTATTGCTTGGCGTAGTCGCGGCTGTAGTCCACTTTACCAAGGGCTATTTCACCTTGTTTCAGCAGGCCGTTGGCGTCCAGGCCGCCCACTACTTTGTGGATGACCTCGCCTTTGTTGTCAATAAATAGCAGGGTCGGGTAGGCGCTGACAGGGTATTTGCTGCGCAGCGACACGCCTTCGCTTTCTTCCCAGTCTATTTTCAGGCTGATGAAATTTTTGTTGAAAAAAGCACCCACTGCGTCGTCCTTGAAGGTGGTGGCGGCCATGCGCTTGCACGGGCCACACCATTTGGCGAAGGCATCCAGGAAAATGGGCTTGCCCGTTTTTTGGGACTCTTCCAGCGCCTCCTTAAAACTCCCGTGGTAGAACTCAATGCCCTGCGCACTGAGGTGGAGCGACATTGAAAAGCTTAGAATCAAAGCAAATATTGGCTTCATGTACATGGATTTGATTTTGAAATGCCAGCTACTTAGCAGAGGTGTTTTTTTTTGGAAAAAATACCTCAAAGCTGTGAGGAGAAAAAAATGATTTTTTCTCCTCACACACCCTCCTAAATAATTACGAAATGCAAAGTAAAGGGTTTAGCAAGTCAGATGCCCAATTCGCTGCTTATTCATAGGAAAGACAACAATTTTTTAACGAGATCAAGCGGCTTTTAGCCAAAGGTAGGGCTTCGTAGCTTGTGGGCTACCCATTTTTTGTCCCATCAAAATAATAAGAAAGCCCACACAGAACCGCCGTGCTGCCTGAACAGAATTGTGGCAATAAAGGGAGTTCGGTGTGGGCAATGGGTTCTTTTGCTAAACCAATATTCCGCACATAAGCGAGGAATTGGATTCAGTTGCCACCCCCTGTTTCTTTCTTGAGTACCTTAATTTGAGCTTCCCAAAGCGCCTTTTGCTCGTCAACTTCGTCTTCGTCGCAGAAGTCAGTGATTTCGAGAATAGTTTCGCTGGTGACAGGTGCTTGGTAAATTTTAAATTCCAAGTATTCCCCGATCCTGTCCTCGTCGACCCATTCGAAATGGACAAGTTCTTCCTCAACGTCCTCGGTGAGGCGTGCTGGCTCTGGATAACCACTCCAACTGAAGATGTATAGGGTCTCGCCCGTCACCTCAATATCGTCGCAGAACCAGCGAACCAATTCCGAAGGCGAAGTGAAGAATTGGTACAGTAAGGTGGGCGAAGCCTTAAGGATGAATTCCAGTGTAATCTTTTTACGCTTCATACAGCTGGACTATGGTTTGGAGCACTTGGGTCAAGAAATCGGCACAAGTCGTTGTTTTTCAACGCATTGTAGTCGTAATTTGACCAGCATGCCTGAGTTATTTGGTAAAAGGCAGCGGTTAGGATTAGGTGAAAACCAACCGTTTCCAATGATGGAAAACTGTTTTCCGGCCGGGCTTTGCAAAGCGCACTTCCGAGAAACGCCGCAAGTAAAAAGGAAAATGTTGATTTTTCCAAAAAATAAACTCAAATTCCTACAACAAGCGCATCCAAATGGACAAAATAGTGGTTTTGAAGATTTTTTCTGTAAAAAAAACTTTTTTAATTAGGACAAGCACCTTTAAAATCAAGCGATTTTACATAAAAAAACAGGGGATATAAAAATACTTCCATGTATTTTGGTTGATAACCTCACCCAATTCCGTTATTTTTGCACCGTTTTTTCCTATCCTTTGACCGAACAGCGATTTTTTGATAAAACAACTTGAAAATCAGGACGTTTGATATGTGATTTTTCTATAAATTGAAAAATAGTTGAGTATGAACGCCCGTTGACGCCCCATCCCCATAGCCAGCTATCAAAATATTTCTGAACAAGGCAACACTAAACCATTTCAAATTCAAGGTGGATTAATGAGACAGCTAAAAATTACAAAATCTATTACCAATCGGGAGAGTCAATCCCTCGAAAAATACTTACAGGAAATCGGGAAAGTGGACCTGTTGACGCCTGAAGAGGAAGTAGATTTGGCAAAACGTATCAAGCAAGGCGACCAGACGGCACTCGAAAAACTAACAAAGGCCAATCTTCGCTTCGTCGTTTCGGTGGCCAAACAATACCAAAATCAGGGCCTTTCCCTTAGCGACCTCATCAACGAGGGCAACCTCGGCCTCATCAAAGCCGCACAGCGCTTTGACGAGACACGGGGCTTCAAGTTCATCTCTTATGCCGTTTGGTGGATTCGCCAGAGCATCCTCCAGGCCTTGGCCGAACAGAGCCGCATCGTGCGCCTTCCCTTGAACAAGGTCGGCTCCCTGAACAAAATCAACAAGGCCTTCTCCGAATTGGAGCAGAACTTCGAACGGGAACCATCGGCAGAAGAGCTTGCCAACCTGCTGGAAATACCCACCGAAGAAGTGGAAACAACGCTTGGCGTGGCCGCCCGCCACGTGAGCATGGATGCCCCCTTCGTGGATGGCGAGGACAACTCCCTCCTCGATGTGTTGGAAAACATTCACTCCCCCAAGACTGACCAAGACCTTGAATATACGGAGTCGCTTCGCACGGAAATCGAACGCTCGTTGAGTACGCTCACCGACCGCCAGATGGATGTAATCAAGCTCTACTTTGGCATCGGCGTGCAGCACCCGATGTCGTTGGAGGACATCGGCGACAAGTTCGGCCTTACCCGTGAGCGGGTTCGCCAAATCAAGGACAAGGCCATCAACAAATTGCGCAGCGCCAATCGCAGCAAGTTGTTGAAGCATTACTTGGGCGCATAAAAAATTGACGGGTTTCAATAAAGCAAAACGGCGGCGGTATCTAAGATGCCGTCGCCGTTTTGTTTTGTCCGGTCGGTGGTTTTTCAACCGCCCACCTTCCTGCCCTTGGCCACCCTTGAATTCACGTCCACCTTGTTGATTTTTCGCAAATCAACGAGCAGTGCCGCATAGGCATTATCGGAAGAAACTCGCCAAGTCTTGCTGTCATAGGTGACTTCTCCGCTCCTTCTGTCCCAGTCTGAAGCCATCAGCACGAAGCGGTCACTGTACTTAGGGCTTGGCCCGAAAATCAGGTAGCGGTCGTTGCTCTCCTCAAAGCCAATGGCAAAACGGTCTTCCTTCGGGCTGAACAAGTAAGCACCGGGCGTACCTTTCTTAATGACCACCTCTTCGATTTTTCGCCCATCCTCAATTTTAATCTTTCCGGATACTACTTCACGGTCGCCGCCTGTGACTTCCCGCTTCAGAACGATGTCTTGGGAGACATAAAACTGGATTTTCTTCAGCTCGGTCTCTGTCCAACGATAACGGTCGTTGAGTTCATCGGTGAAGTAAGAAAGCCGGTTGCAGGCGCTAAAAAGCACCAAACTGAACACGGCCATGATTGCCAAAACTTGTGTTTTCATAAATTGACTTTAGCTATTTTTGAAGAAGATGCACAAAATTTCAATTTTCCCCTATCTAAGTAAGACGAAAAAATACACAATTTTCACGCAAGGATGCATGTAGGTTAAGCGTTTTTAACCACAGGTTAACTGTTTTTAACGTCACAGTTTTTGAAAATCCCCGATTTTTCCGCCAGTGCCGCACCTGATATTTGTCCTGTGTTTGTTATTAATGGTCTCAATAAGAATTTGGTCTCACAATGAAATTTTGGTCTCAAAGGCGTTGTTTTAGTCTCATTAATTGATTGGTCTCACTTCAGAAAATTAAGGCTTCCCAAACGAGGGAGTTTTTCAGTTAAAAACAAAAAACAACCAGATTTGGGAAAAGCGGTGGCTGTGCAAACAGCGCCGCTTTTTATTTTTAGGCTAAGCCCAAATTGTTGGTGTGAATCTTCAATTTCCTAATTTCCTAGCCTCCCCGCCACCACACAAGTCTTCTTCATTTCCTTCACCGTGCCATCCGGGGTGTAAAGCTCCATCGCCAGCACATAAATGCCAATCTTGGCTTTCGTACCGTCGTCCGTGTCGCCGTCCCATCGCAGGAATCCCTGCGTGGCCAGGATTTCGTTGTTGGCAATGGACTTGACAAAACGACCTTCTGCATCGAAAATGCGCACCTTGGCGGCATAGCCCGGCTTGTCTGTTTTATAATTGATGACTAAAAAATCTTGGTAGCCGTCACCGTCAGGGGATAAGGTGGTTTCGGGTAATTCAAAAAAATCGTTAACAACCGATTGGTTTTCAAAGAATTGCGAATTGGGGTAAGTGGGCGTTGCCCAGCCGGCGCTCTTGGCAGCGGAATGCCAGTTGGCTGGGTCTTGCGTCGTGCCATCGGGGTGAAGGCGCTCCAAGGAAACGCCGTCCACTTCATCGAGCAGTGGGTGGTGAAGGTCTTCCGAGTAATCGAATTCGTCAATGATGACTGCACCGATGGAGCCAGCTTGGTAGAGCGTCACATTTCCCTCGTCGTCGTTGAAGGAGGGCAGGTCGTTGGCGATGAGGGCGTTTGGCACCTGCACGGTATAGCGGCTTTGGATGTCGCTGGGGCTTTCAGTGAACACAACGTATTCGCTGGGGAAAATAAGGCGGTCAATGCCCACACTGGCCGTACTGGTGTCCTGTAGGTTGGCAATGACGATGCTTCGTAGGTTCAATACCTTACTGGAACGGTTATAGACCTCCACGAAGTCCACGCCGCCTGTTTGTGGGTTGAACAATATTTCATTGATTATCAAGTCGTTGGGTTCTATTTGTGCAGGCAATGCGAAACTAAGCGTACCTGTGCCAGCAAGGGCATTGCCTGAGCAGTCGGCCACGTTCTGTATGGTCACTGCGTAAAAAACGCTCTGCTGTAGCGGCCCGCTCAGTTGCAGCGCCACGGCGAAGGAGTAAGGTTGTAGAAAGCTGACCGATACCACGCTCAGGCCACCACTGATGGCATAATTGGCAGGGTCGGTAGCCGATGCGGGGTCGAGCCTTTCATCGAAAAACACCTGCACCTCGTAGGGAGCGAGTCCACTGGCGAAGACGCTGCTTGGAACAGGAGCCGTAAGGTCGGGCTGTGGGTTGAGCACCGAATTGGGTTGGCCTGGCGTGCCACCGAGCAGGCTGACGCTGGCCCGCCAGTTGGCCGAACCACGGCAGGGTGCCAGTGGGCTGATGAGTTCGATCGACCAGCCTCCTTCTTCTTTTTGGGCGTCGCCATACCAGCTAAGGCTATAGTTCACTTCGTGAATGGCGTTGCCATTGGCGTCGCTCAGGCTTAGGTCGTCGCCGTCATTGGTGAGCAAAGGGAAGGAACCAAGGCCCACCACATTGCCGAAGGCAGTCAATGAATCCAGTTTTGAGTCGTCACAAACGATGAGGTAGCTGCCGGGCAGCATTTGGTAGCTGGGGAAAATTTGCGGAGTACCGCCACTTGAAAACCTAAACCCAGCAAGGTCGAGCACCTTGTCGCTGCGGTTGTATAGTTCGATATACTCAACAGAAGGCAGTGCCACAGGCGGTGTAGGGTCGGCCATTATTTCATTGATTAAAATATCGTACTCCACAGCCTCGGCCACTTCCACGTAGCTGAAACTGGCGTTTTGCGGAGCAGCCAAATTCCCTTCCAAATCTGCAATGGAATTGACGGTCAGCACGTAATCCGTCAGGTTTTGGAGGGTGCTGCCCAGCGATAGGTGTACCAGCGTTTTGTCTGTCCCATCTAAAAAAGCGGCGGCTGGCTGCCCGATGCCTTGGTCAAGGCTGTAGTTGTCGGGGTCGGTAGCGGTGGCTTCGTCGAGATTTTCGTTGAAACGGACATCCACCTCAGTGGCTGAGACGGGCGTTGCAGAGAGCAGCACGGGCGGCGTGGTATCTGGCAGGAGCGGCTGCACATTGATGTCGTCGAAAAAGAACTTGTCCTTACGGGTGGCGGTGTAGAGGCAATAAAAGCCAAAATACGAGTCGCCTGCGCCATAGGTAGCGTCGGTGGTTTCAAATTGTGGGCTGAGGTTCTGGCCACCAGCATAGTCAGCGGACAGGTTCCAAAGCCCCCCGGCATTACGGATCATGCGCAGCCGAACGGAGGGCGAACTGGCCACCGTGCCCGCAGCAGTGGATGCCAACACGGTCGCTGTGCCCGCATCCTGTCGGATGAATTGAATGGCATCGCCAGCGCCATCCACGCCAATGAGCAAGTAATAGCCATTGCCAGTGAGCAGGTTCGGCGAATCGGACTGGAGGAATATGCGCAGGCGGTTGCCGCTTGAGGGGTCGAACTCCAAGCGGAAGTACAGTTCCCAAACAGCACTATCGGCAATGGCCGTTGGCAGGTAAAGCAGGGAGGTGCCGGCGTCTGGGCCATTGAGTTGCAGCTCTTGGGCTGCGTTCACTTGGAACTCCGTTACATCGCCCTGCCAAGCGGGGTTTGCGGTGAAATCGCCATCTGAGAAATTGTCTGAAAATTGAGCCTTGGCGGTCAGTACCATAAAAAAGGCCAAGAACGCCCCAGCCAAGCATTTTAAAAACTGCATGAACAATCTGTTTTGCGGAGCAAGGTAAGAAATAGGGATGAGGTACGAGGAATGAGGGATGAAATGCCCGAAGCTTCACCCCTCATTCCTCGTACCTCATCCCTTTCGCAGCGTTATCCACAATCTGTTGATTATTTTTGTCACCATATTCTATATCAAAGATTACTTTTGCGCAAAAACCAGAAAATCAGCCAGTTGATTGCAAGTCAAAACTTAAGGGTGGAAAGTGGCTACCTGCGAATTTTGACCTAACGAATGGCGATTTCCCCAGTCTTTGCCTTTTCACTTTGTACATTTCACTTAAGAGACTATGAAATTCAGCGTATCCTCTTCGGAACTACTCAAGCAACTGCAAATCGCCAGTGGGGCCATTGCATCCAGCCCAGTGCTGCCTATCCTCGATGATTTCCTTTTCACGATAAAGAAAAACGAGCTGACCATTGCAGCGACTGACCTCGAAACTTCGATTACGAACAAGTTGGAGGTCATGTCCGATGGTGATGGTGCAGTGGCGATACCTGCCAAGATCCTGCTTGATACGCTAAAGGCGCTGCCCGACCAACCCATCACCATTGCAGTGGACGACGAGACGTTCGGCATTACCATCACCTCGGCCTACGGCAAGTACCGCCTTGCAGGGGAAAACGGGCAGGACTTCCCCCGTATCCCCGAATCGGATAAGGTGGACACCGTCAACGTGCCTGGTTCAACGCTCATCAAGGCCATCAACAAAACATTGTTTGCCACCAGCAACGACGAACTCCGCCCTGCAATGACGGGTGTTTATGTGACGCTGGACTTCAGCCGCCTGACCTTTGTGGCCACTGATGCTCACAAATTGGTGAAATATACCTTCCAAGGCATTGCCGGGGAAGTTGCAACTTCGTTCATCATCCCTAAGAAAGCCTTGAACCTGCTCAAGAATGCATTGCCCGCCGATGCTGACGTTAAAATGGCCTTTGACAAGGCCAATGCCTTCTTTACCTTCGGCACCACGCACCTCGTTTGCCGCTTGATTGATGCCCGTTACCCCGACTACAACGCCGTCATTCCAGTGGACAACCCCAATACCCTTACCATTCGCCGCAGCGACCTGCAAAGCTCACTCAAGCGGATCGCCATCTACGCCAATAAGACGACCAACCAGGTCATCCTTGATATTTCGCCCGACAGCCTGACCGTCTCTGCCCAAGACCTCGACTTTTCGAACGAGGCCAACGAGCAACTCACCTGCACTTACGAGGGTACCCCCATCACCATCGGCTTCAACGCCAAGTTCTTGGTGGAAATGCTCGGCGTGATGGAATCCGACGAGGTGAAACTGGAACTGTCCACGCCCAGCCGTGCGGGCATCCTGCTCCCCGGCGAACCGAACGAGGGCGAGGAGATCCTGATGCTCGTGATGCCAGTTATGTTGAGCAATTGAGGCTTTCTGGGGCATGAAAGACCTTGTTTCCAAAATATTGCCCCAGACAAAGTTCCTCACCTCGTCCGTCATCGCTACAGGGGTGGACTATGTGCTATATCTCCTGCTCGACTGGCTTTGGCTCGACCCCGTCACCGCTCACACCATCTCGTATCCCATTGCCGTGGTGGTCAATTTTTACCTGCAAAAGCGCTTCATCTTTGACCTAAAGCGCAAGGCCCATCATGCCTTCGCCATCTCCATGCTCTTTTCCGTCATTGGCTGGGGGCTGGGCGTTGCCATGATGTGGGGCTTGATCAAGCTGCCTATCCTCTGCGACTGGCCCATCCTCGCCAAAATCATTGTGACCGGCGTGTTGTTCTTCTTCAATTTTTACACAAAAAGGTATGCGTTTGAGGGGAGGTGAGGGTTGTTACTATTGTTAAATTGTTGAAATTGCTGAGATGTTATTATTGTTGCTCCGCAACTACGGCAATCATAACAATTTCAACAATCGAACAATTCAACAATCAAACAATGAAGATCACCATCTCCGACCTGCCGCCATTCGTAAT
This sequence comes from Saprospiraceae bacterium, assembly GCA_022841745.1. Taxonomy (GTDB): domain Bacteria; phylum Bacteroidota; class Bacteroidia; order Chitinophagales; family Saprospiraceae; genus UBA6168. Next base: position 72,884 of record JALHQW010000019.1, read on the forward strand.
TTCAAAAGGTTTCGCTGCCCAAATGTTTCACACCGAAAGCATGACACTCGCCTATGTGGACGTGGAGGCAGGGGCTGAATTGCCTGAGCATTCTCACTTCCACGAGCAGGTGTCCAATATGCTCGAAGGGGAGTTTGAGTTCATCCTTGGTGGTGAAAGAATGTTACTGCGGGCGGGTGATAGCCTCGTCATTCCTTCCAATGTGCCGCACAGTGGCCGGGCGCTCACCCGCTGCCGCATCCTCGATGTGTTCCAACCTGTACGGGAGGATTTTCGGAGAGGCGAAGTGGCGTATGCTGTTCGTTGATGCGCCTTTTTTTGACGCCTGCCACTACCTATGGTATTGCGGAGCAAAAGCAATGGACAATCCTTTAAATAAAGACGGCGATGGCATCTTCTGTGCCATCGCCGTCTTTGCTTACAGGGTACGACCTTTTTGCTCAATTTTCTTGGAATACCCGCACGTAGTCCACCTTCATCTGTTGTGGGAATACGGTGGTATTGTCTGGGCTGCCAGGCCAGTTGCCGCCCACGACGATATTGAATAAAAAGAAAAACTCATGGTGGAATTCGCTCATGCCCACGGGCGTGATGTCTATGATATTAAACTGCACATCATCAAGCAGCCATTCGGTTTTTGTTCGTCCCAGATGATCGTGAAGACGTGGTACTCGTCGGCGAAAGTCCCATTGGCCGGCATGGTTGACTTTCCATAGTTGGCATAGTTGCCATTGTTGTCCCAGTGTACCGTGCCGTGTAGGGTGGCAGGCTCGCTTCCAATGATTTCCATGATGTCAATCTCGCCGCAGCGGGGCCAGCTGACCCTAGCAATGTCGTCGCCGAGCATCCAAAGTGCAGGCCAGATGCCCTTCCCCGTTGGCAGCTTGGCCCGGATGTCAATGCGGCCATATTGAAACTCACGCTTACCCTCTGTCTTCATACGGGCGGAGGTGTAGGCCGCTCCGTTAAGGCTTTCTTTCTTTGCCTCAATGATCAATTTACCATCACTTATATAGGAGTTGGACGACTTGTCGGTGTAGGCCTGCAGTTCGTTGTTGCCCCCAGCCGGAAGCACCCTCTTCATGTATCCAACTCGTTTCGTCAATGGAGGTCCCATTGAATTCATCCTGCCAGACTAGGTTGTAGCCAGCGTAGTTGTCGGGGGTAGTGTAACCTTCGTCACTCTCCTGGTCGTCGTCGTTGACGATGGTAGCTAAGACAGTGCTGTTGGCCAAAATGCCATTAACGGGGTTTGACAGCGCCAACTCGAATGTTTCATCGGTTTCTTTCCATATATCTGGCAAGATGGTCACGGCAATGGTCTTTTCGGTTTCGCCTGCGGCGAAGCTGATGCTACCCGATGTGGCAAGGAAGTCTGTTCCGGCCTTAGCGGTCTTGTTGCGGGTCGCATAGTCGAGTGTCACGGTCTTCTTGGAGGCACTGGCAAGGGTTATTTTAAAATCGAAAAACGTTGCGTCATTGCCTTCAGCTTGACTTACAGGTAGTGCGGTTATGCTTGGTCCGCTAGGCTGCCCATCATCGTCCTTGCTGCCGCAAGCGGCAATAGCGATGGCGGACATAAAAGAAAGTATTGCCAAAGTCTTTTTCATAGATGGTATTTTTTTGCCAAAAATAAGTGGTATGACGGATGTGTAGGCATAGTAGCTAACGCATTTGTCTCAAATCATCATTTGACACGCCCCAAATCCTGATATGAAGCATCGAGCGGGTCGGGGCGCTGGATTTTTGCGTCATTCTTTTCACAATCAAAAAAAATCGTTCAACAATGAAAAACGCAATCAAATCCATTATCAACGGCTCCGCTGCTTCCGGCACTTTGACACACGAGGTCGCTTATCTCCTTTTTCGATTCTACTGCGGCTTCACTATTGCCAAAGGGGCCGGGCTTTCAAAGGTCTTCCATAAAATAGATGAAAACGGCACCGACAGTTGGGACAACCTCGCCTTTGGTGTACCACAATGGTTTGTTGACCAAGTGGGCGAAATCGGCTTCACGTTCGTTTCACCATCGTTCTGGGCACACGTAGCGGTTTATGGCGAGTTCATCGGTGGGCTGTTGGTAGCCTTGGGGCTTTTTACCCGCATCTCGGCCATCCAGTTGGCATTCCAGTTCTTCGTGGTGTCGTTCATCTGGTACGACGAGCCGATGCCCTTTGCCATGTACTATCAGCAGTTGATTTTCTGGGGGTTTGTGCTCATCGCTGCGGTGGGCGGTGGGCGTTTTTCACTAGATAATTGGTTGGAAAACAGGCAGTTGCGCAGCAATTTTTCCACTAAGAATCTCGTCGTGGCGAGCTGCCTCGTGTTGATGCCGCTGGTGGGTTTTTCGCAAAACAATGTCGAAGTAAAACGGGTCAGCTTTACCCTAAGCAACCCATCCCTCAAGGCCAAAGACTTGGATGTGCGCTATTTTGAACCATCTACGAAACAGACAGCTGGCTATGGCTTCCACCTCGGCCCACTGCAAAACCATGCTGACAATAAGCCCGTGGGTACCCGTGTTTACCTAAAAAAATGGGATGGTTACGAACTTGCCTTCGTGCTCACTGCCGACGATGACGGGAGAAAATTCGACATCGGAAAACACTATGAAATCAGTCAGGAACAGTGGCTGCAAGCCGCTCGTGACGAGGAAGGTGAGCGCATAGCCGCCCTCGAAGATGCCAATGCCACCGACGATTTGGAGGTGTTTGCAAAGCAAAAAGGGCTGCCGATGGTTACATTCGTCGTTGCGGGCAAATCGCCCTTGAAGCGGCAAGTGCATGTGAGGGCGCAATTGCCTTCGGTGGATGAAAAAACAAATTACGGGTTCAGCCGGAAACTCAGCACGTTCAGCCGATTTGAGGTTAGTTATCCGGTTGGAACGAAAATTTACCTTTGCGACGGTCCCTACTGGAACGGCGAGGTAAAAGAGACACTGCTGCTGACCGTGGACGCCGAAAAACAGAATTATTTGGTCAGGATTTGATTGGCTTGGTTGATAGGGGTTGATGAGGTTGATATGGGTTGATGGGGCCCATATCAACCTCATCAGCCCTTATCAACCCTTATCAACCAAAGAAATGGAATTCAACTTCAACCTCTACTCCACGCCCCTGCTCTTCGGTTTCGTGCATGCTTGGATTTACGCCGTGCTGCTCTGGGTGCGGGGCTGGCGCAGCGAGCGGTTGTCGGACTGGCTGCTGGGCTGCTTGCTGGTAGTGATGGCCTTCGAGATTTGGGAGTACATGCTCGGCTTTGCTGGGATAGACTTGCTTTGGAACCAACTTGAGTTTTTCCCGCGCACTTTCAGCTTGTTGCTGCCGCAACTAGCTTGGTTTTACCTGCGCAGCCAGTTCAACGCCGATTTCAGGTTCCGGCGCAGTGACCTCGTTCATGCCCTGCCTTTCCTGCTCTACTTTGTTTACCATGTCATAGTGTTTTCGATGGGCCATGATTTCGTGGAGAACTGGAAACAGAACGTACACAATAAGTTTGGCTTCGATAATATCCGGGCCTTGCTGACCTTGGGCATCCAAATCCTTTATTTCTATTGGTCATACCGGCTCTACCGGCAATATCGCTCATGGTCGCCTACCGAGTTTTCCGATGTGGAAGCAGTCAGTTTCAAGTGGTTCCACAATTTCCTAGTGGCCTTCATCGCATCGAGCCTCATCGGCTGGAGCATGACGCTATTGGATCTTTGGCTCAAACTCGACTTCTGGCACGACTGGTGGGATGAGCTTTTCAACGCTGGCCTTATCTATTACCTCTGCATAGCGGGCTATGCCCAAACCCAGCCCCGACGCCTACACTTTGAGCCGACAGGTACAGTCCTGGGGCCAATTGCTGAGGAGAAGGCGTCCGATTCGGCACTCGCCCCTTCGGGCAAGACGGAAAAGCTGGCGGACGAAGAATTGCAAAGCTGGAAGGCCCAAATCGAGCGGCTGATGGCCAATGAGCGCCTCTACCTCGAACCCGAACTGACCCTAAGCGACCTTGCCCGCCGCCTGCAGACCAATGCCTCGCTGCTGTCGGCAGCGGTAAACCGGGCCTTCGGCAAAAACTTCAACGACTTCGTGAACGAATACCGGGTGGAGGAGGTAAAGCGGCTGCTCGAAGACCCTAAGGCAAAACATCTATCTTTGCTAGGCATCGGGCTGGAATGCGGGTTTAACTCAAAGTCCACCTTCAACCGGGCCTTCCGCAAGGTGACGGGCGTTGCCCCAAGCGAATGGGGAAAGGACAATTAAGCGATGAATACCGACCTCGTACTCAAGAATATTGCGAAGCACATACAGCTTACGCCAACAGAACAGGCGCATTTTGTTTATTTGATGAAACCAAGGAGCTTGAAACGAAAGGAGATGCTGCTGCAAGAGGGCGAGGTTAGCCGCCATTCGGCCTTCGTGACCAAGGGCTGTCTGCGCAGCTATACCCTCGACAAGAACGGCTACGAGCATGTGCTTGCCTTTGCCCCGCCCGATTGGTGGATTGCCGATATGTACAGCTTCATTTCCCAAAAGCCGGGCACGCTCTACATCGAGGCAATGGAACCCACCGAAGTGCTCATGCTCTCGAAGGCTGACCAGCAGCAGCTTTATGCAGACATACCCAAGTTCGAGCGGTTCTTCCGCATCATCGTCGAAAATGCCTTTGTCAGCAGCCAGCAGCGGCTATTGGACAACCTCAGCCTGACGGCCCAGGAGCGGTTTCGCATTTTTTGTCAGAAATACCCTTCCCTTGTCACTACCCTTCCACGCAAACAGATTGCTTCCTACATCGGCGTCACCCCTGAGTTTTTCAGCAAGATGATGAAGACGGTTTAACAATGCCGACAATCAAACAATCCCAGCAATCAAACAATCTCCTTTTTCTTAACCTAGGTTATTTTTTCCCGCCTCCTGGTGCCCACATCTTTGTGCCATCAAAATCATTGAAACATGGATCGCAAAGATTTTCTCAAAAAAGGACTCATGGGCACGGGCATTTTCGCTGCCAGTGCTGCCCTCGGCAATGTGGTTAAAAACGACATTGACGAACTGAAACCCCTTGAAATCATAGGTTTCAACCATATTCCTAATACAAAATCCAATATCATGTCAAACAGCGTATTGCACAGGGCTGATACCCGTGGCAACGCCAATCACGGCTGGCTGCAGAGTTACCATACTTTCAGCTTCGCAAATTATTTCAACCCAGAGCGTATGCACTTCGGTGTGCTGCGGGTACTCAACGACGACACCGTGCAGGGCGGCATGGGCTTCGGTACCCACCCGCACGACAATATGGAAATCATCTCCATCCCGCTCGAAGGCGACTTGGAGCACAAGGACAGCATGGGCAACGTGGCCGTCATCCGCAATGGCGACATACAAGTGATGAGTGCTGGCACAGGCATCCAGCACAGCGAAAAGAACAAAAATGGTCAGCAGCAAGTGAAGTTCCTGCAAATCTGGGTGTTCCCCAACAAGCGGAACGTCGAGCCACGTTACGACCAAATCACCCTCGACCCCGCCGACCGCAAGAACAGGCTCCAGCAAATCCTCTCCCCCAATCCCAACGATGCGGGCGTTTGGATTCATCAGGATGCTTGGTTCCACCTGGCGGAACTGGACAAAGGAAAGGGTGTTGAGTACAATATCAAAAAAACTGGCAATGGTGTTTATGCCTTCGTCCTCAGCGGCGACGTGACCATCAACGGCCAAGCCCTCCACCGCCGTGACGGCCTCGGCATCTGGGACGTGAGCAGTCTTCAAATTGAGGCTGACTCCCATGCCGAACTGCTGCTGATGGAGGTGCCAATGAACGTTTAAATGGTCATTGGTCAATAAAGTCATTGGTCATTGAGTACGATGGGTTCCAATGACCAATGACTTCAATGACGTGCCAACAACAATTCAACAATCACAACAATAAAACAATAGAAAAATGTCAAAGTCAACTTGGGCGCTCGACCCAGCACATTCCGAAATCCAATTCAAGGTCAAACACATGATGATCAGCACCGTCACCGGCAAGTTCGACCGCTTCAACGTGGAAGTGGCTGCCGACGGTGATGATTTCTCCAATGCCGACATCAGCTTTTCCGCTGAAACTGCCTCCGTGAACACGGGCAGCGAGCAGCGTGACGGTCACCTGCGTAGCGGCGACTTTTTCGACTCCGAAGCGCACCCGACCCTCAGCTTCAAGGCTACTTCCTACGATGCAGCCAGCAGCGCTCTCAAGGGCGACCTGACCATCAAAGGCATCACCAAACCTGTGACCTTGGAAGCCGAATTTGGTGGCATCGGCAAAGACCCTTGGGGCAATACCAAGGCTGGGTTCACCCTTTCTGGCAAAATCAACCGCAAAGAATGGGAGCTTAACTGGAACGCAGCCTTGGAAGCTGGCGGCGTACTGGTAAGTGAAGAAGTAAAACTCTTGGGCGAGATTCAGTTGATGAAGGCTGCCTAATACATTTATCCCTTTGAAATACAATGACGGCACGGCGCATCGCTGTGCCGTCTTTTTTATGCGAATATGTCAAGCATGGTGGATTTTCAAAAATCGCAGCTTAGCCACTATATCAAAAACTGGTTGTCCTTCTTCCCAATCGCTTGCGGCGAGCACAGTTGCAGCGGCCATCTTCACTAAAATTCAAGTTCGCATGAAAAAACTTCTCCTCCTTCCACTTATCACCTTTGTTTTTTCCCAGTTGGGCTTCGCCCAACAACTAGTCCTGCCCAACAATGGCACGAACCCCCGTATGACGGTGGGCGTGCGCATCGGCGTTACCGATGTCACTATCAATTGGGGCGCACCGGGCGTCAAGGGGCGTGAGGGCAAAATCTGGGGCACGGATGTGGCCCATTACGGCTTCACGAACCTCGGCTTTGGCACCGCCAAGGAATCGCCGTGGCGGGCGGGTGCCGACGAATGCACGACCATCTCCTTTTCAACCGATGTAATGATAGAGGGCAAGCCGCTCCCTGCTGGTCAGTACGCACTCTTCATGATACTTGCTGCCGACGAGACCACCCTCATCTTCTCGAAAAACCCCGCTGCATGGGGCAGCTATTTCTACGACCCCAAAGAAGACGTGCTACGGGTGACGGTGCGCCAGCAAAAAGACCTACCGCAAAGCCGGGAGCGCCTTGCCTACCTCCTCGACAATCCGACCGACCGCTCCGTGACCGTGGCATTGGAATGGGAGCGTTGGCGCATTCCCTTCAAGGTCGAGGTTGACCCTGTGACTACGGGAATCGCTTCCATTCGCTCGCAAATGACAAGTGGTCTTGGTTTCGACCCGCCCAGCTTGCAGGCTGCTGCGCAATGGTGCCTGACCAATAATGTGAACTTGGAAGAGGCACTTTTCTGGATTGAATCTGCCACATCGCCCAACCTTGGCGGGGTGCAGACTTTTTCAGCATTGAACATACAAGCGGGTTTGCTGCGCAAACTGGGTCGCAATGCAGTAGCCGATGAGACCCTGAAAAACGCCATGGCAAAGGCCACCGTGATGGAACTGCACAGCTATGGCAGGCAGCTCATTTCAGAGAAAAAACCGAAAGAGGCCCTCGCCGTTTTCGAGCAAAACCACAAGCAGAACAACGGTGCTTGGCCGACCAACGTAGGCTTGGCAAGGGGCTATTCCGCCAATGGTGACCTGAAAAAGGCGCTCGAACATGCCAAGCTCGCCCTTGCGCAAGCACCCGATGCGACCAATAAAACCAGTTTGGAGACGATGATAAAAACACTGGGCGAGGGGAAGCCCATTTCGCAGTGATGCTATAACCAGCTGTAAAAATAAAAGCCGCTTTTGGGTTTCCCAAAAGCGGCTTTGCTTTTATAAGCATTTGAATATCAAATACTTGGAATGAACGCTGGCAATGGCAGCGGCTCTTCCATTTCTTCGTAAACATCGGTGAGGAATCCCTTTGACTCCATCCATTGGTCGTTAAAGACCTTGCCGAGGTATTTGCTACCGTGGTCGGGCAGGATGATAACCACCACGTCGTCCTTAGTGAACTCGTCTTTGATTTGCAACAGCGCCTGAATACTGCCGCCACTGGAGTATCCTGCGAAGATACCCTCCATCAGGGCCAGTTCACGGGTGCGCAGGGCGCTTTCCCGGTCGGTCACTTTCACAAACTTATCAATCAGCTCGAAATTGCAGTTGGCGGGGATGATGTTCTTGCCCGTGCCCTCTATTTCGTAGCTGTAAATCTCCCGCTCGTCGTACTCGCCCGTTTCGTGGTACTTCTGCAAGGCAGAGCCGTAGGCATCCACGCCGATGACGCGGACGTTCGGATTCTGCTCTTTGATGTACTGCGCCGTGCCGCTCAGGGTTCCACCCGTGCCAGTACTGGCGATGAGCGCCGTGATTTTTCCCTCGGTTTGCTCCCAGATTTCGGGGCCGGTGCTCAGGTAGTGCGCCCGTGCGTTCTCGGTGTTGAAGTTCTGGTTGATGTACAACGAGTTGGGAATCTCCCTTGCTTTTCGCTCGGCCACTTTGTAGTAGGAGCGGGGGTCTTCGGGCTTTGCCTCCTTCGGGCAAATGATGACCTCGGCGCCCATGGCCTCCAGGCAGTCAATCTTTTCTTTGGAAACTTTGCTGGTGAGCGTCAGTACGCACTTGTAGCCTTTCACGGCGGCGACCATGGCGAGGCTGAAGCCCGTGTTGCCACTGGTGGCCTCGATGAGGGTGCCGCCCGGCTTGAGCCTGCCCAGGCGCTCCGCTTCCTCTATCATGTGCAGGGCAATGCGGTCCTTGGCCGACTGGCCAGGATTGAAGCCTTCACATTTCACATAGACAGTCGGGGCAATGGTCTGGGTGATGCGGTTGAGGCGGATGAGCGGGGTGCGCCCAATGGCCTCAAGGATGCTGTTATAAGTCATAGACCAGCGAACTTTTGTGTGCAGTACTTCTTAGCGAACGAATGTATAGCGAATAAAAACTGCTGCAAAGATACAACAGCGATAACGAAGGTAGCTATTCTTTGATGAGAATCACTGTTAGTAACGGTTTTTTTTGAAAAATATTGAAAAACCAATCACTTAACCTAAGAGATTAAAAACCACCCAACTTCCCAAATACGCCAGCACTCCCATAAAACTGAACTGCACAATCGGCCACTTCCAGCCGCCAGTCTCCCGGCGCACGACGGCGATGGTGCTCATGCATTGCAGCGCAAATACATAGAAAATGAGGAGGGAAGCCGCCGTGGCGGCGGTATAGACCTTGGCCCCAGTCTGCGGGTTTCGGGCTTCGGCAAGACGGTCGTGGATGGTGGCCTCGTCGTTGGTGCTGCCGATGCTGTAGATGGTGGCCATGGTGGCCACAAAGACTTCCCGTGCGGCAAAGGAGGTAATGAGCGCAATGCCGATTTTCCAGTCGAAGCCGAGTGGGCGGATAACTGGTTCGATGAATTTGCCAAGGTGCCCTGCATAGCTCGCCTCGATGCGGTAAGCGGCCACGAGGTCGGCGGTGGCCGTTTCATCGAGGTTTTGTTGCTGCGCAATGCTGGTGGCCTCGGCCTCAGCCGCCGCCATTTTGGCCGAAGGCCCATAGCTGGCCAAGCCCCAAAGCACGATGCTGGCCACCAAAATCACCTTGCCCGCTTCCAGCACGAAGGCGGAGGTTTTCTCCCAAATTGTATGCCAGACGTTGCGCCAAACGGGCAAGCGGTACGGTGGCAACTGCATCACCAACCACGAGGGGTCGCTGGATTTCACGAACTGCTTGAACACCCAGGCCGAACCCAGCGCTGCCACGATGCCCAGCAAGTACAGCCCCATGAAGGCCATACCCTGTGCATTGAAGATGCCGAGCACTCTGCCCGGCGGCACAACAAAACCGATGAGCACCGTGTAAACCGGAATCCTTGCGGAGCAGCTGATGAGCGGCGTGGCGAGGATGGTGAGCAGCCGCTCCCGCCAGTTACCGATGGTGCGGGTGCTCATGATGGCAGGTATTGCGCAAGCCCCCCCGGCCACCAAAGCCACCACGCTGCGCCCGTTCAGGCCAAACTGCTGCATCAGTTTATCGAAAATGAACACGGCACGGGCCATGTAGCCCACTTCTTCGAGGATGGTGATAAGCATGAAAAGGATGGCAATTTGCGGCACAAAGACCAGTATGCCACCCAGCCCGGTCAGCACCCCCTCGGTCAGCAGGTCGGTGAACCAGCCAGCGGGCAGGTTTGCCCTTAACGACTCGGCAGCCCAGCCAAAGCCTGTTTCAATCCAGTCCATTGGGTAGGCTGCCCAGGCATAGATGGCCTGGAACACGAGGAACATGACAACGAAGAAAATGATGGGGGCAAGAATAGGTTGTGTCAGGATGGCATCCAACCCATCGGTGCGGGTGGGTTTTTCGGCTTTTCGGCTGATGGCCTTTTGCAGCACGGGCGTGAACCGCTCGTAGCGCCGCATCGTCTCTGCAATCTGGTTTGGTAAGCTCCTGAAGTTTTCCGCTTCGCAAATTCGGCGTACGGCTGCTTTTTGCGCCTCGGTCAAATGCGCCAAACGCTCGGCGTGGTGGGCCACCAGCAGCGCCCGGTAGGGATTTTCGATTCCGAGTTCCTGCTGTACTTGTCTTGCTACCTTTTGCTCCACAGTCGTTGGGACGTAGAGCGGCGAGGTGCTGCTTTTGCTGTGCATCAGGTCGGCCATTGCCTGCTTGAGCGCCTCCACGTTCATGCCAGTACGGCCGCTCACAAGTACCACGGGTATTTCGAGGAAATCGGAAAGCTGGCCCACATCAATGGTCATGCCCGACCGCTCGGCCACATCGGCCATGTTCAGCGCAAGCAGGCAGGGGAGGCCGAGGTCTTTCAGTTGCGTCAGCAGCAACAGGTGCTTTTCGAGATTGGTGAGGTCGGAAACATAAACGATGGCATCGGGGAAGTTCTTGTCGGCAGGGTTGACAAGGGCGTTTAGCACCACCCGTTCGTCTTCGGAGTTGGGGTAGAGGCTATAGGCACCGGGCAGGTCAATGAGCATGACCTCCTCTCCGCCAGGGAGCTGTAATTTTCCAAACTTCTTTTCTACGGTAACGCCTGGGAAATTGGCCACTTTTTGCCGGAGGCCAGTAAGCTGGTTGAAAAGAGAAGATTTGCCGCTATTCGGGTTTCCTGCTAACGCAATAGTGTTCATTCAATGTCCAATGTCGTCATGATGCTGCTCGCCTCGTTGTGCCGCACGACTACGTTGATGCCGTCCACCTTGAGGTAGTAGCCGCCATTGAAAGGGGCGATTCGTACGACCTTCAGTTGGCTGCCGGGCAGTACGCCCATCGTCATCAACTTGCCTGCGATGCGCTCATCGGCAAAGTGGCTAATGCGCCCGCCGAAGCCTTCTTTTAGCTGTGTGACTGCACTTGTCATGCGGTTTTAAATCTGCTGTTGTTATTTAGATTAATTTTAGACAAGCCAAAAGTAAGGCAGCATGTTTTAAAACAAGCTGACTTTTGTCAAAATATGGAAAAAATTGCGGAGCCAGTACCTAATATTAGGTATTAGGTTGTTCCTCATTTGCCAAATGGCAATCTTGCTGGCATCTGATAAAGTCCGCTTAGCTTTGCCAACAAAAACATTCAATCATGGCTAAAAAATCAAAACCCACCGAAAAAAAGCAGCCCAAAGTACATGAAGACCTAAAGGGCTTCGACATCAAAATCAACGCCTTCGGCGAATTGTCGTCCAACCTTAATATTGAACGGCTCAACCAGTTCCTCAACGAAAAAGTGGACGACATCAAGCTCCGTGACCGCAACAAAGTAAAGGACGATGAAGAGGAATAAATGTAGGTACGTTTATTTTTAGTCCCGAAATAATTGATTGATTTTCAATTATTTGCAACTTCTTCACACCTTACCAAGGCAGCTCCCTATTGTCAATTCTTCGCACTTCGTGCAACCCTTTGCCAATCTTGCTGTCATTTTGGCTGAAACTAACTTAGGACTTTGGACTACGGAAGCACCCACAGGGACATCGTTGAGAACTGCATGAGGGGTGACCGAAAAGCGCAGTTCGAACTTTACAGGCTGTATTCACAAGCCATGTACAACGTATGCCTCCGTATGGTAAACAGTGCCCTCGACGCCGAGGACCTGCTTCAACAGTCGTTCATTGATGTTTATTCCAAAATGGATAGCTTCCGCTACGAGTCCACCATCGGGGCTTGGATTAAGCGGATTGTGGTCAACAACTGCATCAATTTTCTGAAAAAACGCAAGCTGAAGATTGAGACATTGGACGACCGCTTCCACCATGTGCCCGACCACGAACCTGTGGGCGAAAAGCACCTGAACGTAAAGGCCATTAACGACGCCATGACCAAGCTGCCGGATGGTTACCGGGTGGTGTTCAGCCTGTACCAATTCGAGGGCTACGACCACAAGGAAATAGGAGAGATACTCGACATCACCGAGGCCACCTCCAAGTCGCAGTTCAGCAGGGCCAGGAAAAAACTCAGGGAACTGCTGGAGGGGCAGCAACTATTGATTGATAAAAGTTGATAGCGGTTGATAAGGGTTTATAAGGTTGATACACGCTGAATCAACCTTGTAAACCTTCATCAACCCTTATAAACCATAAAAAAATGAGCAACTTAGAAAAATTCATTCTGGAAAACAGGGCCGACTTCGATACCGGGGTGCCGAGCCTGAATGTCTGGGCGAATATTGACCGACAGCTTGACCGACAGCGGCCAGCGGTTCGGATGGTTTGGATGAAACGGTTAAGAGCCGCAGCAGCCGTATTGGTGTTGCTGCTGGCAGGAGGTGCCGCCGGGGCTTACCTTGCCAATCGCGGTGGTGCCGTTGATTCACTGGCCGATGTGTCGCCCGAACATGCTGAGATGGAGCGCTACTTCAGCTCCCAAGTAGAAGAAAAAATGGCCAAACTCGCCAGCTATAAGCAAGATGGCGTCGTGAAGGCCGACCTAAAAGAACTGGACGAGACCTATGAGCAGCTTCGAGAAGAGCTAAAGGATGCACCAGTTGGGGCGGAGGAAAAAATCATTCAGGCGATGATTGAGACCTACCAGACCAAAATCAGCATTTTGGAGCAAGTGCTCGAAAAAGTGGAAAGCGTTAATCCTTCAACTATAAATGCAGCAGAAAATGAAGTCAGTCTTTAAATATCAAATCTTACTGGCGGCCTTTACTTGGTGCATGGTTGTGTTGCCTTCCGGCAATGCCTCGCCAGACCCTGAATGGTATTCCGCCACTACGTTGGAACCTACCATTGGGCAACACGACCCCAATGCACAGGATTTCACAAAGACCATTAAAAAAGAGTTTCCCCTAAACAGCAATGGCACAGTGAACATCGTGAACAAATACGGAAAAGTGGACGTGAAAACTTGGGACAAGAACCGGGCAAAAGTGGACGTTACCATCGTCGTGAAAGCCTCCAGCGAATCGCAGGCGCAACCAGTTTTCGACCGCATCCGCATCGAGTTTGCCAATGACGATAGCTACGTTAAGGCCGAGACCGTTATTGAGTCCACCAAGGGCAATTGGTTTGACTGGGGAGGGTGGAACGAAAAGACAGAGTTCCAAATCAACTACCAAGTATATATGCCAGCCTCCGCATCCATTGACCTGACCAATAAATATGGCGATGCATCGGTGGCGTCCCTCAATGGCAAGGCCAAGGCCGATATCAAGTACGGCAATATCCACTTGGAAGGAGCCAATTCGGGTCTTTCCCTCGTACTCGACTATGGCAATGGAACAGTGGTGAAATCGGGCGATGCCAATCTGAACGTGTCCTACAGCAAACTGACCGTGAACGACATTCGCAACGTCAACCTGACCTCCAAGTACTCCAAGCTGAACATGGGCAACTGCGGAGACCTGAATGCTGAGTCAAGGTACGATGACTTCAAATTGGACAAAGTGGGCCATTTGCAATGTACCGCCAAGTATGGTAGCATGGCCGTTGGCACTGCCAACAGTATCAAGGCAACTGGCCAGTACACTGATCTTACCGTGGAGCGGCTCAAAGGCAACGGCGATTTTGACCTTTACTACGGCGGCCTTCGGATTAATAATGTTTCCAAAGGTTTTGAAAAAATAAACCTGCTCGGCAAGTACTCCGATTTCAAGATTGGTATCGAAAACGGAGCAAGCTATACCTTCGATGCCAACGCCAGCTTTGCAGGCATTGCCTACCCCGATGGGTTGGTGGTCACCTATGAACAAGAAAAGGGCAGTTCCCACCAAGTGAAAGGCCATGTGGGCGGCCAGAACGCCAGGGGTGTCATCAAGGCAAGCTTGAACTATGGTGGCTTGAAGGTGAAGCAGTGAAAATACTGGCAGCTTACGCTGTTACGAAAGCTGAAATTTCATACTAATTCAATTTTTGTTGGCCGCTTCCGGTTTGGAGCGGCTTTTTTTATGCGTAACTTCTAAGGAGGGTTGGGAGGAGAGAAAAAAAATCATTTTTTCTCTCCTCCCATGTTTTGGGTTATTTTTATGCTATATAAAATGAGGGCAAAAGGTTAGCAGAAAGACGTAAAAAAAGAGGTCAAGGCGAAGCCTTGACCCCCTGAATAAACACCTAAAACCCTATTAGATTTCCAAATTTTGTGGGGAGTGTCTGTTTAAGACGCAATGACTTATTCTAAATGTTGGTCATTGTGGATTTGTTCGGCGAACTTGATTAAAAATTTCTTTATGACTAAATATTCAGCCGTTCAGCATCGCTGAACGGGTGTTTTTCTCGGCTCATTGAGCATTTAACATTAAATTGCACCATATTTGCATTATGACATGTGCATCTTAGGGCAAATGGTACTATTCGTTTTAAAACCCGGCCCTTCGTTTTGGTTTTCAGCAAGTTATGATGGCGGCTAAATAAAAATTGGAGCAGGGCAGTTTTTCGGCCCTGCCCCACAACAAAATGCTACTTTCAATGCGTTTTGTCGTCATAATGCCGGAATGTTTCCAGGCTAATACCAAAGCAAAATCACATGATGTCTCAAATCCGTGTTTTCACTTTAGTTTTCCTTTTCCTCACGGCCTTTGTGGCCAATGCCCAAGAGGAGGTTCCCGAATACACCGTTCAAGTCGGTAACTATGCCAACCCAACGCCCGGCGACTTTGCGCAATTGCAATCGCATGGATTCCTCTATGCCACCAAGCGGCCCAACCACACCGATGTATTCATGGGCGGCTATATGACGGAGAAAGAGGCCAATGAGGCCTTGGCCACCTTACAGCTTTTCGGCTACAGCAATGCCGCCGTCACCAAGCTCAACGTGGAAGGTGGTCAGTCCGTGGCGGTCATCCAATTGGCGACCAAAAGGCTGGGCGATAAAATCAACTGGGAAGAATACCTTGCTGCCGGGCAGCTGCACGTTTTGCTGAGCGGCAAACAAATAAAAATCTTTACAGGTACTTTCCCTGATTTGCCTTCGGCAAAAGCGCACTTGGCCAAAATCCAGAAAGTGGGCTTCAAGGACGCCTTCGTCAGGAACGTGAACAACGTGCTACTGCACGAGGCCGGCGACTTCGAGATGGGCGGCGCTCCCAAGCGGCCATTGATTCCGTTGGTTTTTGAAGAACCAAAAAAGGAGGAAAAAGCACCAGAACCGACCAAGCCCGTCGTCGAGCCTAAAAAAGAAGAACTGCCCAAGGACTACGATGCAGTGGCAATCGTGCCCACTACCAAGGCTGAGGAAGAACCCAAGGCAAAACCTACCGAGGTAACTCCCAAGGGTGGCGAAATAAAAGCAGAACCCGAAAAGAAATCCCCAGAAAAGGCCGAGCCTATCCAAAAAGAACCCGTGAAAGCAGCGGTGGAAGCTATCCCCTTTACCGTCAGCTTTGAAGCCGACCTGCCCGACATTCGGCCAAACGTAAAGCGTACTTCTGCCTACGAATTGCAAAAGGCGCTAAAAACCGAAGGCTCCTACAAAGGTTCGCTCGATGGTTTCTATGGCAAGGGTACCCGCAGTGCTTACGAACTGGCCTTGGCCAACAACCGTCAATTGCAGAAGTACCGCATACTCGCAAAATACATGGCTGCCCCAGCAGAGGATGCCCCTAAAGGCTCTGTCCAGTTTTATATAAATAACCTTTGGGATGACCCCAAGGCCGCCGTGGATGGCCTTGCCGCCTCCAAAGCACCCATTGCACGGGCCTACCGGGCCTACTTCCGCTACGCCAACGAAGGCCAAAGCAAGGAGGTGAACTGGATGATGAACGAGGCCATCAAAGAAGCATACGCTGGCAAAAAGCCAACCTCGTCGAAATTCGACCCGACCGTGCGCTATGCCTACGAGGACATTGACCAACTGCTCACGCACCTGCGCTATATTCATGAGGCATCGCCCGATGGCCCATCGGCCCCGTGCTGGCTCTTCCGCAAGCACCCCGGCCCAGCGCTCAAGGCGTTCGGCCCAGCCGAGGGCAGCAACCTTAAACTGCAGGCCTGCGGCGGCTTCTGGGAATGGGAGGAAGTGAAGGTGCTCGATGCCATCGCCCGTGACCTGAACGGCTCTTCTCAAACCAGCGAGGCTGCTATCGCAAAGAGCCAGTCGCAACTCGCACAGCTTTACCTCACGCCAAAAGCATTGACCGACGACGAGCGCAAAGCCCTCGAAGCCTGGAACGCCAAGCTATGGCAAGGCATCGAAGGTTGGTCGAGCCGTGACCCGATGTTGGCGGAAATCGCCACCGCTATGAAAATCAGTTATTTGCAAGCGGAAGTGCTGTTCGAGGACTTCTTCATGGACGAGGGCTTCAACGAGCGGGAAGCCAAGGCGCTCGGCCTGCAAGCCATGAAGGTGCTGGTAGAACATCACTTGGAGCGGTTTATTTGATGACCAATACTGCAAAAAAATAAAGTCCCCATCGCTGTGTGCGGTGGGGACTTTATTTTTTGAAAAAATCAAACGAACTCCTCTGCCTTCAGCCCCAGCCAGTCCAGCGTGTTTTTATAAAAAATCTTCTCAATGGTCGCCTGCGGCAAATCGGAGTCCTCAATGAACTTTCCGATTTCGAGGTCGCCGAGCGGGAAGGGGTAGTCAGAGCCGAGGGTCACTTTGTCCTCACCGACCATGTCCAGCACGTATTTCAGCATGGTGAGGTCGTGCGTGATGCCGTCCACCCAGAACTGGCCGAGGTAGTTTCGGGGGTTCACGGGGTTGTCCATGGCCACGAGGTCGGGGCGGCAGTTGAAGCCATGTTCGATGCGCCCAATGGTAGGCAGGAAGGAGCCACCCGCATGGGCAAAGCAGCAGCGCAGCTCCGGCAGTTTTTCAAAGATACCACTGAAAATCATGGAGCAAATAGCCCGGCTCGTCTCGGCGGGCATGCCTACCAGCCAAGGCAACCAATAGCGCTGCATGTGCATTTCCCCCATCATGTTCCAAGGATGCACGAACAACGCCATGCCCAGCTCCTGGCATGCCTCGAAAATGGGGAAGAACTGAGGCTCGCCCAAGTTTAGGTCGTTGATGTTGGATCCGATTTGGACGCCCACCAGCCCTATTTCCTTGCAGCGCTCTAATTCCTTGATACTCAGTGTTGTATCCTGCATGGGCAGGGTGCCGAGGCCGATGTAGTGACGTGGCTTTTCCTTCACCAATTCGGCAATATGGTCGTTGAGGAAACGGGAAATGTCCAGCGTGTCGGCGGGCTTGGCCCAATAGCTGAACAATACAGGGATGGTGCAAACGACCTGCACCTGTGTGCCGTGCGTGGCATACTCCCCGATGCGCAGGTCGGCATCCCAGCAGTTCTGCTCCACCCGCCGGAAAAAAGTCGTACCCTTCATCATATCGGCATAGCCCGGCGTGTTGTGCTCCAGGTGGATAAAGCCTTCGTAGCCGAACTTGTCCGCCCAACGGGGCAGGTGGGCCGGCATCAGGTGGGTGTGCATGTCAATTTTTAACATAAGCTGGGTTTTGGGGCAAAACTATCCATTTTATGGGCTTTGGTCAAAGGGTTATGGTAGGATGCCTTCCAAAAACAAAGCGGCAACACCCTTCAAGATGTTACCGCTTTGTCGTTTTAGCAGGGACTGACTAATGGACTGCTAACCGACTGCCAACTGGCGAACTGGCGAACTATACAAGTTCCAGCTTCTTCGCCCCCACCTTGTACATTTTCTTATAATACTCGTCAGCCATGCGATCGGAGTCAAAGAAAGTGACGACTTCCTTCATGCTGTTCTTCACGATGGCGAGCCATTTCTTGCGCTTTTTATAGTAAAGCGGCATGATCTCTTTTTCTAAGCAATGAATAAGGTTCGTGCGGTCGAATTCGTCCTGGGTATCTTCCGACCAGGCGAAGTCGGCTCGCTCGGTCACGAAGGCATTGTGGCCGTGGCTGGCGAATTCCGGTATCCAACCATCCCAAGTGGAAAGGTTAACGCTGGCGTTCATGGCGGCGGTCATGCCGCTGGTGCCAGATGCCTCCCGTGGGATGCGTGGGTTGTTCAGCCATATATCGCTGCCCTGTTTCATGATCTTGGACAGGGAAAGCTCGTAGCCCGTGATGACGGCCACGTTCGGGTATTTTTTCGATAGGTGAACGAGCTTGTTGAAGGTGCCGATAGCCTCGTAGTCCATTGGATAAGGCTTTCCCGCCCAGATGATTTGAATCGGGAAGTCGGCATTGCTCAGCAGCCGCTCGAAGTCTTCGATGTCACGGGTGATGAGGTCGGCCCGTTTGTAGCCAGCGTAGCGCCTTGCCCAAACAAGCGTGAGCACATCGGGCTG
This sequence comes from Saprospiraceae bacterium, assembly GCA_022841745.1. Taxonomy (GTDB): domain Bacteria; phylum Bacteroidota; class Bacteroidia; order Chitinophagales; family Saprospiraceae; genus UBA6168. The sequence continues at coordinate 91,604 of JALHQW010000019.1, forward strand.
GAATATCTTGCCCGTTTGGTCTGCCACTATTTCAAACAAACGGAGTTTCAATTCCGTCTTGCGGGCGTCGAGCGCATCGTCGTCGCCGTTTTCAAGGGCGGCATCCAATTCGGGGTCGTGCCAATAGGCGTGGTTCTGCGCATTGGTGACGTGGCTGATAGGGCTGATATTGTCGTAGCCGCCCCACATCAAACGGGACACTTCGCCATGGATTTTGGAGACGCCGTTCGACATGCGGGCCAAGCGCAATGCTGCCAGCGAGTGGTTGAACACCTCGTCGGCGATACCCGTGATGCGGCGCACTTCGCTCAGCGTCACGTTGCCGAAGAAGCTCATACGCTCCAGCAGGTGGATGTCGTGCTTCTCATTGCCAGCCTCCACAGGCGTGTGCGTGGTAAAGACCATGCGCTTCCGCACTTCGTCCAATACACCAAATTTATCATAAAGGTGAAATGCGGCAGGCAAGGCATGTGCCTCATTCATGTGGTAAACATCGGCGTCGTAGCCCAATATATCGAGCAGCTTGGCCCCGCCCATGCCGAGCAGGATGGATTGTGCCACTTTTGCCTCCATATTATTGGAGTAAAGGCGGTGGCAGACGGTCTGCGCCAAGTAGTCGTTCTTTGGATGGATGGTGGACAGCAGGAACAGCGGCGCCGAACCAAACACGTGCGGTGGCAGGTACCAAACCTTCACCATGATGTCGTGCTTGTTGACCTGGATGCTAAAGTCAATGCCCGTGTCAATGAGGAAATTGTATTGACGCTCCATGAACAGTACGTCCATTTCTCCATTGGCATTGCGCACTTGGTCGTAGTACCCAAACTTCCAGAGTATGCCTACGCCAATCAGGTTCTGCTTGAGGTCGTAGGCGCTGCGCATGTGCGAGCCTGCGAGGTAGCCGAGGCCGCCAGAGTAGATTTTCAACGCTTGGTCAATGGCAAACTCCATACTGAAGTAGGCCACTTTTTGCGCATATTTTTTATCGGTGGGGTATGGGTGTTTAAAAGGCGTAAACTGACTCATGCAATGTTTTTTTCTTTAAAAAACGATGGGCAAGCGGCAAGGCCAACTCATTGTGTAGTAGGATTCCCACTTTCCCTTTTTTGTCAAGTTTCGTGAATTACCAAGTCGTAGTGAAGCAAAAAACGGGGGCAAAGATATTCAAAATCTTTGAAAAACTGCCTTTGGCAAAGCAGGCTGAATAACCGGGGCTTCCATTTACCTTTGCTTCTTTGCAAAACTGATTCCAATGAAGGCTTTTCAGACCATTTTATTACTAATACTGTCCAACACCTTCATGACCTTTGCTTGGTATGGCCACCTGAAGTTCAAGGAAATGAAGATGACGGAGCACCTCGGATTGCTTTCCATTATCATCATCAGTTGGGGCATCGCCTTCTTCGAATACTGCCTCATGGTGCCTGCCAACCGCATCGGCTACAGACTGAATGGCGGACCTTTCTCACTCATGGAACTGAAGGTCATTCAAGAAGTCGTCACCTTGACGGTATTCACCATTTTTTCCCTTGCCTTGTTCAAGACCGAAACTTTCAAATGGAACCACTTGGCCGGCTTCGCCTGCTTGGTGCTGGCGGTTTTTTTCATGTTTAAAAAATAGCGGGAATAACAATGGTTCTGAGGTTTCTGGTTTCAAGTTTCATGGAGCGTCTGCTGAAATCATTTTAGTCGGTTGTAATAAGGCCAATCAACCGTTTTGAAATGCGATTCATTTGCAATTGAGATAGAAACCCCATGAACCCTTAAACTTGAACCCCTCACGAACCACTATATTAAGGCGCTTGCGCAAAAATAGGCCATCATTTTTCCAAAAACGGCTACTTTAACGGCCTCAATTACCAGTTGGAAGCAGGTGGACTTGTGTCATCATAAAACATTCCCACCCTGCCCAATCGTAAGTCGTAAATCCAAAATCGTAAATCATCTAAATCATGTCAACTACACCAACAGAGAAGAAGAAAACCCTCAAGCGAAGGGACTTTGTGAAGACAGCCGGGCTGGGTGCCGCAGGCTTCTTCATCGTGCCAAGGCACGTACTGGGCAAGGGCTTCCGTGCCCCCAGCGACAAGCTCAATATCGCCCTCATCGGCGCTGGCGGCAGGGCCAACTCCCACCGTGATGCCCTCAAGGACACCGAGAACCTCGTGGCCTTCTGCGATGTGGACGATGCTCGTGCCAAGGAAACCTACGAGATGTTCCCGAAAGTGCCTCACTACCGGGACTTCCGCAAGATGCTCGACGCACAGGACAAGCAGATTGACGCCGTCGTCGTCACCACGCCCGACCACACCCACGCAGTGACGGCCATGGCCGCCATCAAGCGCAACAAGCATGTCTATGTGGAAAAGCCGTTGGTTCACAGCATTTTTGAAGGCCGTGAATTGCTGAAAGCAGCCCAAAAGCACAAGGTCGTGACCCAAATGGGCAACCAAGGCGCCTCCATGGATTGCAACCGGGAACTCGTGGAGTGGGTACAGAGCGGTGCCATCGGCGACGTGACCCGTGCCCATATCTGGACCAACCGCCCCGTGTGGCCGCAGGGCATTCCCACGCCGAAAAATGGCGCTAAAGTACCTTCCACCCTCGAGTGGGACCTCTGGCTCGGCCCCGCCCAAATGCGGGATTACGACCCCGCCTACCTGCCCTTCGCATGGCGTGGCTGGTGGGATTACGGCACCGGCTCCTTTGGCGACATGGGCTGCCACCTCGTTGACCCTGTTTACCGGGCCTTGAAGCTCAGCTTACCGACCAGCGTGGAGGCCAGCACGAGCACCGTCTGGTTGAACGGCGTGGAGCAAAATTACACGGACTCCTGCCCGCCTTCGAGCTTTGTGAAAATGGACTTTGCCGCCCGTGGCACCATGCCCGCCTTCGAGCTTTTCTGGTACGATGGTGGCCTACGGCCAATGCGCCCCGCCGAACTCGGTTCCGACGAGCCATTCGGTTCATGGGACGGCGGCGTGCTCATCGAAGGTAGCAAGGGCAAGATGATGTGCGGCATCTTCGGCGAAAACCCGACACTGCTGCCGACCAAGCGCATGAAGGATGTGAAGCCACCTACACCTTGGCTGCCCCGCCGCAAGGGGTCGCACCAGCAGATTTGGGCCGACGCCTGCAAGGGCATTGGCGAAGCTACCTCGCCTTTCGAATACGCTGTGCCGCTCACCGAGACGCTGAACATCGGCAACCTCGCCGTGCGCTGCTACGACATCAAGCAATTGCAAAAAGGCAAACAGCCAGATTGGTGGGCACCTTACGACTATCCAGGTCGTGTACGCCTCGATTGGGATGCCGAGAAAGGCGTCTGTAAGAACTTTAAGCCTGCCAACGAATGGGTGAAGCGGGAGTACCGGAAGGGATGGGAGCTTTGACGGTGGACGATAGACGGCCTACGGTTGACGGCTTATGGTGGACAACACTGTAAGCCGTCACTTTATTTTCACAACTGCCAGTTCCCCATCCCGCCACATAATGCGCACCTTGGCAACGGTCTCGTGCGGACGGGTGTATTGCGTCGTGTCCATAAGGTAGAACAGGGATTTGTCGAAATCGCCATCGTTTTGCTTGCGCATGATTTGCCCGGTTTCACGGGTGAAATAATATCCAGTGACAGGCTGGAAACCAAGGCTGTTTTTATAAATGACAATGGGTGAATTGCCCATTTTATCGGTAGCGGCCAGAGTGGTTTTTCGTACCTCATTGTTGAAGTCAACGCCGACACGGTTGGGGATGACGAACCAGTTGAATCCAATCCTGCCAATTAGCAGCACCACGGCGAAAACCAACATTCGATGTGCCGCCCATTTGCGGTAGCACCAAATGAGCAGGGCCGTAGCAATGGACATGAAGGCGACCTTTGGATAAAGGTTTTGTTGCTGCGCAAATTCATTGACAAATAGCGGCACAAAGGAAGCCGCCAGCATCCCCCAGCAAATCACCTGAAATGCCCCCTCCACCCAGCACACCATCGCCGTGCCTGCTTCTTTGTTTTTTTGATGCAAAAAAAGAAGTACCGTGAACAACAGCGGCATGTGCATGAGCAAGTAGCGGGGATAGACCTCCACGGAGGCCCAATAGGGGAGGATGGTCGTCATCAGCACCAGCGCATTCCAAGTGATGAATCTGTTTGCCTTGATTTTCGCCAGCACATCTCTACGAAACAAGTAAACCGCCAACAGCGTCCAAGGCAGGAAGTGGTACAGCGTCTCAAAAGGGAAAGTGAACAGGTGCAGCACCGTTTTTCCCAGCCCATGTTCCACGAAGGTGCGCTTCGCCGACTCGTCGAACATGATGCCGAGCAAGGTGGAGAGGCCGTTTTGTTGCGCATACAAAGCATAATAACTGCCAACCACCACCCCAAAAACCGCCATGCCGCCGAGGTGTGCCCACGAGAACAGCTTGCGCCATTTTTTGACCCAAATAAAATAGGTCAGAAGGGCAATGCCAAGGAAGACCAAAGCGGGCAATGCCTTCAGCAAAAAGCCAATGGCCGCCAGCAGGTATGCTCCTGTGAACAATCGCCCATACCTGTCCTTTTCACCTTCAGAATAAATGACCATGAACATCCCGTAAATGACCCATGAAAAACTGGTGTCAATCAGCCCCAGCATGGAATCGTAGTAGAGGATGCGGCCGCAGGTGAGGAAGGCGAGGGCAGTTAGCAGTTCGGCAGTTGGCAGTGGGCAGTCAGTGGCGTGGATTGTTTTAAGGTGTTTTCTTACAGCTAAGTAAATGGTGGATACGTATGCCAGTAGGAATAGTACCGTGGGCAAGCGCACGATGAACTCGTCGGTGCGGCCAGTGAGTTGGAAGAGGGTGAGCAAGAGCCAATTGTAGAGCGGCGGCTTGTTGTAGTACGGCTCGCCGAACAGCCTGGGCGTGATGAGGTCGCCTGAAATGTCCATTTCCATGGCTACCTGTGCCCGGATGCCCTCGTCGGCATAGAGGGCCAAGAGGCCGAGGTTGGTGAGGAGTGCGGGCAATAGCAGTAAGCCCCCTGCCAGTATCAGGAGGGTTTGAGGGTTGGCCAACAGACTGCGCAAGCGTTTCAATATGCGAACATTTTGAGCCACAAAGGTATTACAGATAGACGCAATCAAATTTGATACTTGGGTTTAACAAGCTTGCAGTCGCCTTCGAGAGGAGGGGTTATCAAACCCCGTAGTTCCGGAACTGCGGGGTTTGATAACCCCTCCTCTCGAAGGCGACTGCCCTTGAATTTAAATGGGTGCCTAAATAAAATGGGGTTGTGGGCAATAGCCAACTCGTTGCTCAAAACTCGCAACTCCTAACTACATTTGCCGGGCACACCATTCAACTACATGAAAAACAAAAGAACTGAGTCTCGATTAGGCTTTTTAAAGGACAAATGGCAAGGTTTCAAAGCCTTCCTCTACCCCTTCGTGCGCCCCATTGTGCAGCGTTACCGCAAATTGGAGGAGCGCTCGCCCCGGCTCGCAAAATTCATCTTTTGGGTGGGTTCCATCTTCGCCGTGGGATTTGGCAGCGTGCTGCTGTTCATCTTTGCCATCCTCATCGGGGTCTTTGGCCATGTGGCCTCGAAGTCCGACCTCCGCAACCTGAACCAGAGCGTGGCCAGTGAGGTCTATTCCGCCGACAGCGTTTTGCTTGGAAAATATTTCATCGAGAACCGTCTGCCGACCTCGCTTGACAGCATTTCACCACATGTCGTGGAGGCGCTCATTGCAACGGAAGACGCCCGCTTCTTCGAGCATGGCGGTGTTGACCTTCGGGCCACCTTTCGGGTATTGTTTCGCAGCATTTTGGCGGGCGACGAATCAAGTGGGGGCGGCAGCACCATCAGCCAGCAATTGGCGAAGAACTTGTACCCAAGGAAACGCCTTGGCAAGCTGACCACGCCCGTGGCCAAGTTCAAGGAAATGATAGTGGCCCGTAGGCTGGAGAAGGTCTATGACAAAAACCAAATCCTCGCCCTCTACCTCAACACCGTGCCCTACGGCGAGAATGTATTTGGGATAAAAATCGCAGCCGAGCGTTTTTTCTCCACCACGCCTTTTGACATAAAAATAGAGGAGGCCGCCACGCTCGTCGGCATGTTGAAAGCCAACACCGCCTACAACCCTGTGCGCAACCCGGAGCGAGCCAAGGAGCGCCGCAACGTCGTCTTCGGCCAGATGGTCAAGTACGGCAAGCTGGAACAAGCCGCCGCCGATTCGCTTTCCAAGCTGCCCGTCGTCACGAAATATTTCATCGAAACCCACAACGACGGCAAGGCAACCTACTTCCGGGAAACGCTGCGCCTGCAATTGGACGAGGAACTGAAAAAATACAATCACCCCGACGGAAGGCCCTACAACCTCTATACCGACGGCCTCAAGATTTACACCACCATCAACTCCAAACTGCAGGACCACGCCGAGGAAGCCGTGCAGTTCCAGATGAAAGACTTGCAGAAGAAGTTCATCGAGCACTTCAAGGGCTACGGCAAGGACGCCGTGCCCTACGGCAGCGAGGAATTGCTCCAGGAGCAAAAAAAACTGACCGAACGGTACAAGCTATTGAAGGAGCGGGGCCTGACCGAGGAGCAAATTGACTCTAATTTCCTCACGCCTACCAAGATGACCGTCTTCAGTTGGAAGACCAAGACGCAAGACCAGGACACCCTGATGTCCCCGCTCGACTCGCTGAAATACTACCTTTCCATCCTGAACACGGGCCTGCTGGCCGCCGACCCGCACACGGGAAAAATATTAGCCTGGGTGGGCGGCATCAATTTCAAGCATTTCAAGTTCGACCACGTGAACGCCCTACGGCAGGTAGGTTCCACCTTCAAGCCCGTGGTCTATGCCAAGGCCATTGAGCAGGGAGTGTCGCCCTGCGAGCGGCTGAGCAACGAATACAAGACCTATCCCGAATGGGACAACTGGGCGCCCCGCAACGCCGACGGCAAGTACGGCGGCAGCTACTCCATGATGGGCGGTATGCGCATGTCCGTGAACACCACCGCCGTGCAGCTCATCCTGCACGACAGCGTGGGCATTGACTCCGTGATGGCCCTTGCCAAGCGCATGGGCATCACTGCCGACATCCCCCGTGAGCCGGGCATTGCGCTCGGTGCCGTGGACGCTACCCTGTTCGAGATGGTGCGGCTGTTTTCTGCCTTCGCCAACAGGGGCGTGCAGCCCAAGCTGACCATGCTCTCCCGCATCGAGACGAAGGACGGCAAGCCCATCGCCGAGTTCGAGTCGCCCGACCCCCGCAGCTTCACGAGGGTGCTGAAAGACCAGCACGCCGACATGGTGCGCCACCTGCTGCAAGGCGTGGTGGACGGCGGCACGGGCGGCAGGCTGCGCTGGCTGCAGAACTCCGACTTCCGCTTCCTGCATGCCGCTGGCAAAACGGGCACTACCGACAACAATTCCGACGGCTGGTTCCTCTGCTTCACGCCGAGCATCGTCGTAGGCTCCTGGGTAGGCGCCGAGCAGCCATTAGTGCGCTGGCGCTCCACGAGGTTGGGGCAGGGCGGCGCCACCGCATTGCCCATCGTGGGCCGCTTCCTGAAACATGCCTACAATGACCCCGCCTTCAAGGCTTGGACAAAAGTGAGCTTCCCGCCCCTCACCGGCGAGGCCGCCATGGCCTTCGGCTGCCCCGACCGCTTCGCCCCTCGTGACTGGCTGCTCGACTCCATCGCCTACTGGGAAAACCTCCCGCTCGACTCCATCGCCCCCGAAATCAGGGATCTCAACCTCGCCCGCCTCCGTTCCATGAAGGCCACCAGGGACTCCATACGCAACATAGACACCACCACCCTCGAAATAGACCTGCCCTTGGATGAACCACCCACTGGGGAAGCCGAAGGCCAGCGTGACCGCCGGATGTCCGGCACGGGCGCTCGCAGCGAGGAATCGGAGCGCATCGACCGGAAAAACGAGAAACTGGAGCGAAAACGGGAACGGAAGGAGAAACGGAAGGAGTTTTTTGAGGGGGTTTTGGGGAAGGGGAATTGAGCAAAAAAGAAAAGCCTCATGCGCAGCGCACATGAGGCTTTTTTTTTATTGAAAAAGTTGGGAGGTTATTTGGCTTAGACCCCGTTCGAGGAAGGGATAGGGTTCGCTGCCACTTCCTCCGTATTCTCCATCGGCCTTATATCCCGCACCATATTTTCCAGCAATTCCGAGGTGGACAGCTGTTCCACCCGTTCTTTCAAGTATCCCACCCCTTAGTTCTTGTCAGTTTGCAACTGACAAGGCTCGGTCAGAACGCAAAGCCAAGAATCTAAGCTTCCACTTACACACGGTCTCTCTCGTTTCTAAAATTCCTCCAACAGCATCACCCGTATTTCATCAACTTGCCTTAACCGACGGTCATTAGTTACAAAGACCTCACAGTTGCATTTGATAGCTGTTGCCAATTGTAGTGCATCAATAGATTTCAAGCCTGGGTATTTAGCCCTCAACCTTGCAGCACTGTCACTAATGTTCACTTCAATGATGCTGCAAGTGATGTTCGTTTCTTCTAAAAATCGGAGGAATGTTGTAGCTAATTCAAACCTACCTTCTTGATAAGGCTTGACACAAAATTCAAGGTAGGAAAGCACCGTCATGAAAAGGCTGGCTTGGTTGGTTTCGGCAGACTGAAAGACTTTTTCCGATTTCCCACCGAACTCAGGATTGTCTTCAAGGTAGTATATGAAGACGGCAGTGTCAATAAAGGCAGACTTAAAACCGCTCATCGTTGCGAAGTTGGTTGATATAGGATTGTGCGTCTTCTCCCCAAACTCCTTTGGCTATGCCACGATATTTTTGGTAAGCTGGTTTTATTCCGTTAGGTGGCAAGCTGGCTTTTTCCGCTGCCAATACCTTGTCAATTAACAAATGCAGCAGCACCCGCAAATCAGCCGTCGGTAGTTTTTCTATTTCTGAAAGTATGATTGGCAAGGCATTCATGGTCGGTAATTTTTTCCAAAGTTACGAATTTCGAGGATTTGTGCCACTTGTACGATGGTAATAGCTTGATTGGTGCTAAATATTGAGGTTTGCTCGACCTCGTTCTTTTCACCCGCTGGCCTAGGGTCTTCCCCCTAGGCCGCTGGTTACGGTCTCCGACCGGAGACCACTATCGGCACGTCTCCAGGCGTGTGCAAACATAAAAATTACAATCAGCCAAACGGTGGATTGTTGTCGCTCAAGGGCCTGGAAGTGTGCCGGATGGTCACGACTTCTATCTCATCTTGAAAGCTCAGGTAATACACGACTCGGTAATTTTTCACGATGATTTCCCGCAAGTTGGCAAGACCCATCTCTGGGACTATTCGCCCCATTTCCGGGAACTTGCCCAATAGGTCAACTTTGGCTAAAATTTCGTCAATTACCAGTTCGGCGTGCTTGGGCAACGATGCGCCAAGATAGTCTTCGATGCCGGCGAGGTCATCTATTGCTCAGACTGACCACGTTGTTTGCGCCATTTTGCCACCATTTGTTTGACTTCTTCTTGGGTTTTCACCTTGCCTTGCCCAATTTGTTCCATGCCGGTTTTTATTTTATGCATGAAAATCAAACGTTCAACGAGGTCGTGCAGCTCGAACTCTTCCGGGAGGTCTTGAAGGCTGGTATAGACTAAGTCCTTGGTAAGCATTGGTGTTGATTTTTGTCAAAAATAATCGTTTCCCACTACTTGGGCTAATAATGCTCACTGTTGGTTACATTTTTTGGTGCATGAGGAGTAGGACAAGACAAACCATAAGAATAATATTACATCCATAATTTTTTGATTTCCAACTCCCTCTCCCATCTTTTGGCAACATAATTGCTATTTTTTAATAATACGTAACTATGAACAACAAGAGCCTGGAACATTCCACCATACACCCAGCGCCGGGAGTTGTTTAGAGAGACGAAGCAGGCCACCTGCCCACCTTGCCAAGCACTTTCTGCGCTATCAAAGCCGAGTGCGCTATGAGAAGTTCACCGTTCATCACCTTAGTATTAGTAGTTACCGCCACGCTGCTGTTCGGCCAGGGCGACAGCTTTCAGGAGAAGGCTGGTTTTGCCTTGGAGCCGCAGCACTATGTCGAGCAAGCCGATGGCTTCTTCGAGGCCGAGGACTGGGAGCCTGCTGCCGAGTATTATGCCGCTGCCCTGGAGGACAATCCGCAGGATGCCAAGGCTTTGTACAATTATGCCCTCGCCAATTTCAAGTTGGAGAACTTCGGCAAGACGACCCTCACGCTGGAAAAGCTCTTTGCCCTGAATCCCACGGACACGGCGGCCTACGAGCTCTACGGCCATGCGCTGCTGCAACGTGGGCAAGTGGAGCGGGGCATCGAATACCTGAGCGTGGTGCTGCTGGCCATGCCCAGCGAAGACCGCTTCGTGCATCGTGCCTTGGCGAATATCAGCATCCGCCGCACAGCCGATGCACTGCGTGACTTCGATGCGGCCCTGCGCATGAATCCCGACAATTTCGACGCTTGCCTCGGCAAGGGTATCACCCTGCTGGAAATGGAACAGCCTAAACTGGCAGCTGCGTGGCTGGAGAAGGCCCTCGAAGTACAGCCGGAAGACGCCGTGGCATTGAACAACCTTGCCATCATCGAATACCAAATGGGCGAGAAGGAGTCGGCGATGTCCCATTTCAGGACGGCCTTGCAATCGGCTCGGCTCGGCGAAATCTTTCTCGCAAGGGCCAAGTGCTACCTCCTCGACCATAATTACAGCGACGCCATCGCCGATGCGAGGGAGGCCATGCTGTTGGACGGCGAGAACCCAGAGGTCTATGCCTTCATCAGCAATGTGGAGACGGAAAAGGGCGACCTGGAAGGGGCCATCGAGAGCTACGGCATTGCGATTGACATCAAACCCGACCATGCCGGCTACTACATGGGCCGTGCCAGCGCCTGCATCCGCAACAAGCAGTATGACGAGGCCGTGAGCGACCTCTACCGTGCCCTTGATCTGGAGCCTTATAGCACGGAGGCAAGGAAGCTGCTCCAAACGGCGTACAGCCATATTGATGCGGATATGCTTTCCGATGCCAAGTAGAAGGGGTATGAAGGGCTTTCTTATAAAAACTGCGCCTGGTTAATTTGTCGCTTTTGTCATCGCCGAAGGTGAACTGCGGCATCACGAGGGCAGTCCCGCATGACGTCGCAGGTCGCCTTCGGCGATGACAAAAGCGACTTAACAGGACAAAGTATGGATTTACAATTTTTATAAGAAATGCCTTTACCCCTCCTATCAGTGTTTTGGACTTCTGCAAGAATGATATAAGAACGAAACCAACAGCGAGAATCAAAGCTGGGCGGTGGGCAACCACGGCCCTTTTTTTATTGGCAAAACAACGCCTTTGTTTACTCGAAAATCTTCAAAATGAACTGAAAATAAAACTTTTCAACATTGCTGTTTTTTTTGATATTTCTGCTTTGCGGATTGCGGCGTACTACGTTACATTTGCCTCACAAGCCAATAGAGACAAGACTTTAGATGAATTTTCCTTTTTTCGACCGATAAACGAATCTGTTTTTTTACACAACTTACTGATACTATGCTTATTGCTACACAAAACCGCACCCGGTATTCCGATGCTGAGTTGGAGGAGTTCCGGGTCGTAATTGTTGAGAAATTGGAGGCTGCCCATCTTCAACTCAGGTTTTACATTCGCCAATTGACCGAATTGGCCGACAACGAGGACGCCAAAATCAAGAACCTGGACGATGCTGCCGTCGGCTCGACGGAGCGGGAGTACCTAAGCACCCTCGCCGTTCGCCAACGCAGCCTCATTCAGCACCTTGAAAACGCCTTGATCCGCATCCAAAACAAGGTCTATGGCATTTGCAGGGCCACGGGCAAACTCATCGCCAGGGAGCGACTGATGGCCGTGCCACATGCCACCCTCAGCGTGGATGCCAAGCGCACGGGAGCGTCCTAACCCCCATTTTTAGTAAAAACCAAACAGGGTAGTGGTTGTGCCATTGGCGCAACCACTATTTTTATTTCCGCAATGCGCAAACAATTCTGAACTTTGCCTTTTGGTAAAATAGCTTTCGGCCAATACCCGGCATAAGGACCAATCACAAAAAGATACTGTTTTGAATAAATCACTGAAAGTAGCCCTCATCATCATCGGCGTGTTGGTCATTGACCAGTGCCTGAAAATCTGGATAAAGACCAACCTTGCTTATGGGGAGGAGATACCGATGTTTGGGCAGTCGTGGGCGCTCATCCATTTCGTGGAGAACGAGGGCATGGCCTTTGGCCTGACGCTTGGCGGCGAGTACGGCAAGCTGGCGCTCAGCCTTTTCCGCATCGTGGCGGTCTGCTTCTTGTTTTATTATTTGCGGCTGTTGCTGCGCTCCAAGGAGATTTCCTTCGGAACGATTGCCAGTTTTTCGCTCATTCTTGCCGGTGCCATCGGCAATATTATAGACAGCGCCTTCTACGGCCTCATTTTCTCCGAAACACCCTACCACGGTGGCGTGGCCACCATGTTCCCCGAAGGGGGCGGTTACGCAAGTTTCCTGCATGGCAAAGTGGTGGACATGTTCTACTTCCCTATGTTCGAGGGTTTCTTCCCAGCGTGGGTGCCAGTTTGGGGCGGCGAGCATTTCCAGTTTTTCCGCCCTGTGTTCAACGTGGCGGACACGGCCATCACGGTCGGGGTGCTCAGCCTGCTCATTTTCTTCCGCAGTTTTTTCAGCACCCAAGCCGACGAGGTGCTGGGGGGCAATAATGAAGAGGAGCAACCAATTGCTGACACAGCAACAGATGTGAAACCTGAACAAGCAGAAGGGTGAGAGTTGAGTTACGAGTAGGCAGTTGCGAGCAGCCAGTTACGAATTCTTCCTACACGTAGCCAGGTAGATAGGATTATACTCCAACCTACTCGTAACTCGCAGCTCAAAACTCGCAGCTACTTTAAGGCTGCCGCCCTCAATCTTTGCAAAAATGGTGAGGCAAAAATGAACCCCTGCAACAGTTCGTTGTCGCTCGACAGCACTTGGTCTTTGCTGCCTTGCCATACCAAGCGGCCCTCGTGCAGGTAGGCGATATTGTCGCCGATTTCCATCACCGAGTTCATGTCGTGGGTGTTGATGATGGTGGTCATCTTGTAGTCGTAGGTGATGTCCTGAATGAGTTCGTCAATGAGCAGTGCCGTGCGGGGATCGAGGCCGGAGTTGGGTTCGTCGCAGAAAAGGTACTTGGGCTCCATGACGATGGCCCTGGCGATGCCCACCCTTTTTTGCATGCCGCCGGAGAGTTCGGAAGGGTATTTTTCGTGTGCCCCGTTGAGGCCCACCCGCTCCAGGCACCAGTCCACCCGTTGGTTTTTTTCGGCAAGGGTCATGTTTGCGAACATATCAAGCGGAAACCGGACGTTCTCTATTACCTTCATGGAATCGAAAAGCGCCGAGCCTTGGAAGAGCATGCCCACTTTGAGCCTTATTTCCCGAACCTGTTTTTTGTTTAGCGAGAAAAAATCAACATTGTCGTACCAGACCTTGCCATCAGTGGGTTCCATCAAGCCAACGAGTATCTTCAGGAAAACGGTCTTCCCTGCCCCGCTCCGCCCGATGATGAGGTTGGTCTTTCCGGGAAGGAATTCCATGGAAACGCCCTTGAGCACCTCTTGCTCTCCGAAAAGTTTGATGATATTTTCTGCTCTAATCATTCGTAAATCGCAAATCAGCTTAGCCTGTAAGCAACACCGCAATCAAATAGTCTGACAATAAAATGAGGATATTGCTGAACACCACAGCATTGGTGCTGGCCTTGCCCAATTCGATATTGCCACCCTTCACGTAGTAGCCTTGGAAAATGGGCACGGTCGTCAGGATAAACGAAAAGACCACGGCCTTCACGTACATCATCGTTACGTTGCGGGGTTGGAAAAAGGCCCGAAGCCCCCGCTCGTAGTCATCGCTGGAAAGGGCGCCAGTTGGCACCGTAGCCAAGTAACCACCGATGATGGCCACATAAGCCGAAATTGTCACCAACAGTGGAATCATCACAACGGCCGCAATCAGCTTGGGCAGTATCAAATAAGCAGCCGTGTTCACGCCCATCAGTTCCATGGCGTCAATATGCTCCTTCTGGCGCATGGTGCCCAGCTCTGCGGCGAGGTTGGAGCCGACCTTGCCTGCCAGTACAAGGCAAGTGATGGTCGGTGCCGATTCGATGATGGCCAAGTCCCGAACGATATAACCTATATAATACTGTGGCACCAGCGTCCCATCCAACTGGTAGGAGAACTGCACGGCTGCCACCGCCCCCATGAAAATCGAAATCAGGGCCACGATAATCAGGGAGCCAATGCCGATGTCCTCCATCTGGCGCATGGTCTCCTTCCAGTACATGCTCCAATTTTCAGGCTTTGCAAAAGCATGTCGGAGCAGCAGGATGTAGCGACCTATATGGTATAAAAGGTTGAAATTCATTGATTTGCAGTAAAGTCTGCCGATCGGGCTTGGTGCAAAGGCTGTTTTATCGAAAAAACATGGGCAAACCTACGCAAGAAATTCTATAGTCGTGGATTAGTGACGGGTGATTAGTGGCTTGTACTTCGTAATTAGTGGTACGAAAAGCACTACCCCAATCACTAATTACCAGTTACAAATCACTAAAACGCCAAGACCTCCGGCTCCAAACCATTCTTTGTACTCCGCAAAAACTGCGCCCCGGTTTCACGGATGGTCTGCGAGATGGGGGTGTACTGGAACGGGAAGGCTGCCAACGATTTTTGATTGTCGTAAATAAAGGTTCGGCTGCTGGAGCGGGCTGTCTGTTTGGTAATGAAGGCGGGCTTGCCCGTGAGTTTTGATGCCAGCCAAGCTACCCGCCAAGCCGTCTCCCGGATAAATGGCGTAACGGGAACAGAAGGTGGTTTCACGCCAACCACCGCAGCTATTTCATCGAAAACTTTTTTGAAAGGAAGGTTTTCAGCGCTCAGGATGTAGCGTTGGCCGCTGATGCCGCTCTCCATGAGCAGCACCATGAAGCGCACCACGTCACGCACGTCCACGAAGCCCGTAGTGCCGAGCGGTTGGAAACGAAGCCCTTTCCAGATTTGGTGGAAAACCTGCCCTGTGCTGGTGCGCCCTTGCCAGAAGCCGCTGCCAAGCACGTTGGCCGGGTTCACGATGGCGGCGTTCAACCCCTCGGCGACTCCCCGCCATACCTCCATCTCGGCCTTGTGCTTGCTGATGCCGTAGGGGCTGTTCCATTCGTCGTTCTTCCAAGGGGTGTGTTCGTCTATGTTGGGGTCGTTGGGCTTGCGCCCAATGGCAGCGATGGAACTGACGTGCACCAGTTTTTCGATGCCAAAATCAAGGGAGAGATTGACAATGTTGGCCGTGCCCTCCGCATTGATGGAAAGCATCTGGCGGTTGTCCTTTTCATGGAAGGATACGACTGCTGCGCAATGATAGACCTGCTGTACGCCTTGCATGGCGTCTTCCAGCTCCATGAGGTTGAGCAGGTCGGCGTTTACCCATTCCACTTTGTCGGCAACGCCTTTCAGCAGGGAAAGAGAACTGTTAGGCTGGCGGGTGCAGCGTATATCGGTGTAGCCCTGTTGGAGCAAATACCGGACGAGGTAGGAGCCAATAAAGCCCGTGGCACCCGTTACCAGTATTTTTTTTGAAACCATGGCTGGTGTTTGGCCCGAAAGGGCAACGATGAGGGAGGGTTCGATTTGAGTTGCTGAAAAAACGTGCAGCACGGCAGTTGGTTCATCACCAATGGCCCGCTTGGAAGGAAGTAGCCCAGTCCCCTGCAAAGGGACTAAAGCTTTTTAATTTGCCGACAATTAACCCGCTGCTTCTTTTGGCAGCGCAGCCAAGCATCTTCAATACCATTTCCGACTGCTGCTCCTTTGCGCGCTAACGCTGGAAGCAAGAAAAATGACACCACCGAGGATAAAAGCGCCAAGGGCAATATAGACAATCAACATAGTCTGTTCGTTTTACAGTGTTTTGATTTTCTCCGTTTTAGATACCTTTCGCATGGTCGTTCCATAATTTTTGCAAAAAAATATCAGAAATAATTGCAAAAAATTTGGTCAAACCACGATAGACTGTCCAGATTCCCGATTTTCGAAGAGCCAAGTTCAGTAAAATGTTTTTTCTAGGGGAACTTATCGGGTGTTTTTTTTCAAAAAAATGTTTGCGGCCACCCTTGGGCACAGCTTATCTTGTGCTTTCGTAGCAACTTAGGAGGGGATGGGAGGGGAGAGTAAAAATTTCATTTTTTCTCTCCCCTCCCATATTTATATGTGCGTTTGGGTGAAAAATTGAAAAATTTTAAACCAAAAACATACCCTGCTAATCAGTTACCTGCTTCCGTAGCAATATTTTGGCAAAAACGGTTCAACCTATGTCCGACACCATCACCCGGCACCTTTCAAAAGACCCTGTGCTAAAGACATTGATTGACAGCATTCCGTTTCGGGAGCTGTCCGTCAACTCGCAGGGCGTTTACCTCGACCTGCTTGGCTCCATCATCAGCCAGCAGCTTTCCACGAAGGTGGCCGCTGTCATAGAAGGCCGATTTCTTGCACTGTTCCCTGAACAACAGCCATATCCGAACCTCCTGCTGGAAAAAGACTTGGATACCCTACGCTCCGCAGGGCTTTCAAAACAGAAAGCCAACTACCTTCAAAACGTCGCCGATTTTTTTCAAAAAGAAAACCTCGTAGGAAAGGACTGGAGCGACATGGGCAACGATGAAATCATCCAGTACCTGACGCAGATAAAGGGCGTTGGCAAATGGACAGTTGAAATGATACTGATGTTCTCCCTCAACCGCCCCGATGTACTCCCGCTGGACGACCTAGGCATCCGGCAGGCAATCACCCACCTATATAATGTCACTGAAACAGGCAAGGCCACTTACCAGCGCATGACCGAGATTGCGGCAGCATGGCAGCCCTACCGCTCCTACGCCTGCCTCTACCTTTGGCGGCACAAGGATGGGAAATGAGGTATGAAGGTATGTGGGGCGGAATGTCATAGGGCGGGTAAGCGGGGTATTTCATCTGGCTTAATTTTTTATACAAAAACAAATTATTTGCAAATCTTCGAAGCCCTTTTTACCTTCGTTCCGCTGCCTTGGAATAGCCAAAGCAAGCATTCAACCTAACTTATAACACAAGTTTGCGGAGGTTTGAGCAAAATCCCCCACGCTCCGAACCCATTCAGACCTTCTCAACTACGCTCCACCATTCAAAAGCTACTTTTTGCACGACCCTTTGCGGCTCGAAAACCATCCCTGAGATGCTTAATTGGCGTGAAATCCCCTTCGTGCGTCTGCTGTTGCCGTTTTCGGTAGGCATACTGCTTGCCGTTTATTTTGAACGAAAAATACCGGGCCTGCTTTTCGCCTTCCTAGGGCTGATTGGGCTGATGGTACTTTCAAAAAAGCTACGTGGACTCTACCGCTACCGCTGGATGCCGGGGGTGCTGCTCAACTTGGCCTTGCTCATTCTGGGCTATGGCATCACCTGGCAGCACAACGAGCTGAACGATGACGGCCATTTCAGCAAAAAATCTCCCCCTGAGCAGGGCATAACCTTGGTTGGCAAAATCACGGAGGCGCCCGTCCAAAAGGAGAATTGGATGAAATTGGAGCTTGGCATCCAAGGGGCTGGCTACACAGCAGATGACCTTCGCCCAGCTTCGGGCAACCTCTTGCTTTACCTGCAACGTGACAGCCTGGCGGAGGCTTTGGCCTACGGCGATAGGCTGGTATTGCAATGCAAGGCGAAGCAATTGGAGGCACCAGCCAACCCGCACGCCTTTGACTATGGCCGTTACCTTCATTTTCAAAATATTCATTATCAGGCATTTGTGAAGAAAGGGCATTGGGGTGTGCTGGAAAAATACAAGGGGTTCTCTCCGTATGGGGAGGCGATTTCCATGCAAAACAGCTTCACCGCCGTATTGCGGAAGCACTTGAAGACCGAGAACGAATTCGCTGTGGGCGCTGCCCTCGTGTTTGGCTACCGCAGCGAAGTACCAGATGAAGTGCTGACGGCTTATTCGGAAACAGGGGCCATGCACATCCTTGCCGTATCGGGCATGCACGTCGGCATACTTTTCCTCATCCTCAATTTTTTCCTGAAAAGGGTGCAGCTGCATAACCGCTGGTGGCGGGTCACCAAGGCGGTGATTTTGTTGGGGCTGATATGGACTTTCGCATTGGTGACGGGCGCCTCGCCGAGCGTCATGCGCTCCACCGTCATGTTCAGCTTCGTGGTGGTGGCCGATGCACTGGGGCGCAACAAAAACTTCTATAACACCTTGACGGCCAGTGCCTTCTGCCTATTGCTCTACGACCCGTACTGGCTGCTGAGCGTCAGTTTCCAGTTGTCGTACATGGCCATATTGGGCATCGTCTATTTTCAGCCCAAGATTGCGGCGCTATGGATCATTGAGAACAAGGTTGGCAATTACCTGTGGGAACTCAACTCTGTTTCCCTTGCTGCGCAACTGATGACGCTGCCTTTCACCTTGCTCTATTTCCACCAGTTCCCTACTTATTTCTGGCTGTCGAGCCTGATACTCGTGCCGCTGTCTGGGCTGGAGTTGGGGGCGGGCCTACTGTTGCTGATTTTGGAACCGATTTGGGGCTGGGGGGCTTTTATCGTTGGCAAGGCGCTTTGGGGCATGCTTTGGCTTGGCAACCAGTCGGTCATGCTAATCCAGCAACTGCCCGCTGCACTCTTGAACGGCATCTGGATTGGCGGCATCTCGGCGCTGCTGCTCTACCTGAGCATTGGTAGCAGCATGGTGGCCATCAGTTTTCGGAAGTTCCGTTGGGTGTTGGCTTCGCTGGTGCTGCTGCTGGTAGTGCTTGGCAGTTATGCTTTTGCAGCGTTTGGGCACTTGGGTACCCGTCAAATCACCGTTTACAGCATCTATAAGCACACGGCCATTGATTTTTTTGATGGCGGAAAAGCATGGTCGCTCATTGATCCAGCACTGGAGGAAAAGCCACTCAAATATGCCGCAGAAGGCAACCGCTACGCCAATGGCATTGACGAAGTGAAGACCGTCCGCTTGGGCGATACCTCCAGCATCGTCGCTGACCATTTTTTCTATCAAAACAGGTTGGTGCAATTCTATGACAAACGCCTGTTTGTGGTGGAGGGGCCTTTGAACTACACTGGCGAGGAAAAAGTAAAATTAGACTTGTTGTTGCTCCGCAATACCCCCAAAATAAACATGGAGGATTTGGTGCAAATATTTGATGCCCAGCTAATTGTGTTCGATGGCAGCAACAAGCGTTGGAAAGTGACGGAATGGAAGGCTACATGTGATCAACTTGGCTTGGACTGGTACGATGTGGACGAGGAAGGTGCCTTGGTAATAGACTTTTCAGAATAGGAAGGGAAATCAGAAAGCCACAGCTTCTCAATTCAAAACTCCCTAAAAACTTGGGAGGAGAGAGAAAAAATTTCATTTTTTCTCTCTCCTCCCACACCCTTCTTAGCAGTTACTTCAATTCACATTATCCCCCCGCAGCCTCCGATACCGTTTCCTTGCTTCAATGGAAAACGTGCTGTTGGAATAATCAAGGAAGATTTTCTCGTAGAGTTCCATGGCCTTAGCGGTGTCGCTAAGCTGCTGTTCATAGAGTTCCGCCATTTCAAAAAGGGCATTGTCGGCCCTGATTTCTTCAGCGTATTTCTCTACGATGAGCATGTAATGGGCAATGGCCTGCTCGTAGTTGCGCTGCTTGCTGTAAACCTTTGCACGGGCATAGAGTACGTCGTCCTCTAAGGAGTGCTTTGGGAACAGCATTAGCACAGAGTCCAATTTGCCGAAGGCATCACCGAAGCGGTTCTGGAAAGTGAGCAGGTCGGCGTTGGCGTAGAGGCGCAATGCCGTATCGGTGGTGTCTAGCCCAAGGTTGTCCATGATGAACACGGATAGATCGAGCGCATCGTTGGCGATGAGCTTGGAGGTGGAGGACTTCAATACGTCGAACTGTGACTGTGCCCATTGGAAGTCACCGTTGTAGTAAGAGAGCTTTGCATTGCGAAAGCGGGCCTCATGGCCGAGTTGGTCTTCTGCAAAGTCCTTGTCCACTTGCGAGTAGAGCAGGGTGCTTTCCCAAATTTCATCCTTCATCAGGTAAAAATCGCCAAGGCTCAGCTTGCCCTGGGCCTGCGTTTTTCCATCAATGCCGGGCAGGGCAATCATTTCGTTGAGCAATGCGATGGCCTTGTCGAGGTCGTTGAGGTAGAAGGCTTCGAGTTCGGCCAGCTCGGCGATGATACCTGCCGTTGCCCGGTTGCGGCCAGTCTCGTTCAGGAAATCTTCATAGGCTTTTTCGACCACCCTCAATTCTGGTTCCGTATAGCTGTAGCCTTCAACCAATTTCAGGCGGCGTGCCCGCAGCGACTCCCGCTTGGAATCCATGTAAAAAGGCGAAGTATAGCCAATGTCCGTCACGATGAAGTCGTAGGAAGCGATGGCGGCATCATAGTCCTTGTCGTTGAAGGCTGTGACGGCAAGCTGGTAAATCCTTGCGCCGTTCTCGTTCAGGCGGCGGTCGAGCGCCTTGGCTTGGCGCAGGGCATTTTTATAATCCTTGGTTTGGATGAAAACCCATTGCAGCAGCTCCGTGAAGTGGTAGGCATCGGTGTTCTTCTGGATTCGGTCGTAAAGCTGAGCTTGCAGTTCTGTATAGTCGTCTTGGTTGGTCAGGTTTCGCTGGAACTGGCTTTTAACGGTGTTCAACCGCTCCGGGTAGTTGGTCAGGCTGTTCAGGTAGTTTTCTACCATTTTGGGGATGTCGCCCTTGCGGCGATAGAGTTCGGCGAGGTTGAAAGAGAAAATCTCTTTGTCCTTCAATAAGTCGCCGCCCGTTTCGTAGGTCTGGATGGCGAGGTCGTATTTGGTCAGGTTGGAGAAGGCCCCAGCCAGCCGGGTAATCTGATATTGGTCGGCTGGCATTTTCTTGATGGCTTTTTCGTACTGTTCCTTTGCTTTTTCCTCATCGAATTGCCGCTCGTAGAGGTTGCCGTAGGTGACGTAGAGCCTGATATTGTTCGGGTCGTCCTTCAGTTCTTTTTTCAGGGCAGCTTCCACTTCGCCAAATTTCTCGGAAGCCAGCATGCACTCGATATAGCGGTCAAAGTAGAAGTCGTTTTTGTTGTTCTGGACGTACAGCTTCTCGTACAGCACGGCTGCCTTTTCGAACTCGCCATCCTGATAGTACTGCTGCGCCAGCTTGGAGTCTTGGGCAGACAATAGCAATGGCGTGAGGGCGAGCATTGCGAAAATTAGGAAAACCCGCATGGTGTTTGATATTTGAAACATGATAGAATAGGCTTATGCCTTCGCAAAAAACGCAATTTTCATGCAAAAGTTGTTTTTGGGGATTGCAGTGAGACAGCCTTCTCCCGAAAAAAAAATCCCGTTGCAACTGCTGCAACGGGATTTTGCCTTTGCGGTGCAACGCCGGTGATTACAGTTTGACCATTTGGACAGCTGCCATGTGGCCATCGCCACATAGCTGAACGAGGTAAAGGCCAGGCGCCAGTTCGCCCACTGGCACATTGGCCGTGTTGCGGCCAACCTGTAGGTCGGCTGGTGCTGTTTTTACGATATTGCCAGCGGCATCGAAAATGCGGAGCTTGTGGTAGCCAGCGGAACGGCTGGTGATTTGCAGGTTCAGCACATCGGACACGGGGTTTGGCAGCACTTCTACTTTGGCGATTTCCTTGCCAAGTTCGCTCGTGCTACTGGTGGTGTTTTCCTCTACCTCAAGGGAGCCAGAGGCACTGCCATCGCCAGAAGTCTGTGAATTGTTGTTGGCGGCAAGGCTCGAAGCGTAAAACGTTACTTTTCCCGTTGCAGCGATTGGCGCAACCCAAGGCATTTCAAAAACGCCAGTGGTTTGTGGGGCACTGTGCTCGATGTACTTTTTGTTGGCAATTGTCTTGGTGATGATGCTAAAGGGAGTAGTGCCCCAGTCCCCTGCCTGTGCGTTGCTGGCCGTTAGGCTAACGGCTTGGAAGCCGAACCCAGCGGGGCTGCTTGTACCAGGTGTGTTGGTGATTCTAAGCGTGTAGGTTTTGCCTGGTTCGTACTTGGCGACAAGGTCGTCGCCTTCCAGCAGTTCAATGGTGACTGAAGGGTCGAAAGCGCCAGCCGTATGGCAGGTGTTGTTGCCACAGGTTCCTTCATTTGGGGCACCCGTTACACGAAGGTTGGCTTGCGTGGCCGGGCCACCTGAGCGGCTTTGCAGTAATACGAAAAGGCCAATGACGGCTGCAACTGTGTAGATGTTTTTGAATTTCATAAGCAGGAATTTAATGGTGAATGTTTGTTGATTATAGATTTCAGTGAAGCTCCAGATAGCGGCAGTTATCTGCCAAGGTTGAAGGCCCTGTGTAATTAAAAGCTGTTTGAAAATCGAAGGTGACAGCTTAGTGGGGAGGGATAAAGAAGATATTTCATTTTTCTTTTCCCCTTCCGCAATTGGGAAGTTATTGGGGAAGGGTTTCAATTTCACCAAAAACACACCCTACTAAGCAGGTACATCGAAAATGGTTAGGAAGATAATGTGGCGAAGATGCTCAAAGTTTTGTCGCCAGAGATTCGTGAAAATGTTAATTCTTTGTGTTGGTCAGCCTTCATACAAATAGCCTTGCTCGGGGTTGCGCCCTTTGACCCCCTTGAAATAGGCATCAATCACTTTCATGTCGGCTGCCATGTCGCCCGTCGGGAAGAATGGCTCCCTGAATTCGACCACTTTTCGACCCCAGTCGAACCGGCACATCACGATGGCGGCTCCTCCTCCCATCGCTATATGGTAAAAACCAGTTTTCAGCTTGTCCACCCTGCCCCGGGTGCCCTCCGGTGAAATGACAGTGTGGAAGCGGGGCTCCTTTTTGTAGATTTCCACCAGCGTTTGCACGAAATTGGTACTACGGTTTCGCTCCACGGGGTAGCCTCCAAGTTTGTAGAACAGCCAACCGAAGGGAGGTTTGAATAAACTGCTTTTTGCGATGAAACGGATGTCAGTCCTTAGTACAGCCCGCACAAGGATACCCAGGGGGAAATCCCAGTTGGAGGTATGTGGTATCACGATGATAATGACCTTGGGCAGTTCGGAAGCATATCGGCCTTCGATGCGCCAGCCGAACAGTTTCAAAATGAATTCGCTGATACGAGCAAGCATAATGATTGGGCGTAACTGATTAGGAGGGTGTGGGAGGAAAGAAAAAATGAAATTTTTTCTCTCCTCCCACGTTTTGGAGTGTTTTTGGGGTAAAAATTTTCAATTTTTACCCCAAAAACATCCCTTATTAAGTAGTTACGATTGGGCTTATCTTGTCCAAAGATACGTGCAACAGAGCGTTATTTATATGCGCATTGTTTGAATTTGCCATCATCAATCTACCCCTCCTCCTGCATAGCCCTCATTTTTTCTGTATTTTCTGCAATCTGGAGCCCCTCTATGATTTTTCCAATTTCGCCCTCCATCACCTGATCGAGGTTGTAAAGGGTAAGGTCAATGCGGTGGTCGGTGATACGGTTCTGCGGAAAGTTGTAGGTGCGAATCTTCTCGGAGCGGTCGCCCGACCCGACGAGCGACTTGCGATGGGCGGCAATGGATGACTCCATCTTCTCCTTTTGCATCTCATATATTTTCTGGTAGAGCCTTTGCTCTGCAATTTCTTTGTTAGAGTGCTGCGAGCGTCCCTCTGTACATTCTACCACCACTCCAGTGGGTAGGTGAGTGAGGCGTACGCCTGACTCCGTTTTGTTCACATGCTGGCCGCCCGCACCACTTGAACGGAATGTATCAATCTTGAGGTCGGAGCGGTTGATGTTCACGTCTTCCATCTCCATCTTTGGCATGACGGCCACGGTGGCGGCGCTCGTATGCACACGGCCCTTGGTCTCAGTGTCGGGCACTCGCTGCACCCTATGTACGCCAGACTCGAACTTCATCTTCCCATAGACATCGGTGCCCCGGACTTCTACGGAAACCTCTTTGTAGCCTCCTACGGTGCCTTCATTTTCATAAAGTGGCTCGGTCTTCCAGCCCTGCGTCTCGAAATATTTGGTGTACATGCGGAACAGGTCACCCGCAAACAGGCTGGCTTCGTCGCCGCCAGTGCCCGCCCGAACCTCGAATATGATGTCCTTACTGTCCTCGGGGTCACGGGGTATTAGCAGCGTTTTTAGCGCCTCCTCCAACTGCTCCCTGCGTGGCTCAAGTTCCTGTAGTTCGAGCTTGGCCATTTCCCGCAGTTCGTCGTCCTTTTCCCGGAGCAGTTCTTTGGCCCCTTCCAGGTTTTCCAACACTTTTTTGTAGTCCACGTAAACGTCAACCACCTCTTTCAGCTTGAAGTATTCCTTGCTGATTTTGGTGTAACGGGTCTGGTCGTTGACGATTTCAGGGTCGGACATTTGCTCCTCCAAGTTGATGAAGTTGTTGCGAATGGATTCGAGTTTATCTAACATGAGCTTTTTTTAGAATTTTGCGCCAGCAAACGGACGATGTGTTTTGTAAAATAGGACAGAAGCATTTGCCCGTGCCGGGCAACGAATAGGGTAGCGTAGCTACAAACAACGGTACGGCAGGAGGGTTTTCATGTATGGCGCTTCGCAAAATGAGGTGCAAAACTAACAAAAACGGCATTGAATACAACGGAACCATTGATTTTGAACATCGAGGCAGCAACAAGCGTCTGCTCGGTATGCTTGAGCCAGGGAGGCGAGGTGCTTTCGCTGCACGAGTCCACAGGGCAAAACGAGCACAGCAGGGTGATAACCTTGCTCATTGAGCGATGCATGGCCGATGCTGGGCTAAAGCTCACCGACTTGGATGCGGTAGCCGTAAGCGAGGGGCCGGGCTCCTACACTTCGCTCCGTGTTGGCTTTTCAACGGCCAAGGGGCTTTGCTTTGCATTGAATATTCCCCTGATTGCCGTCAGCACTTTGGCCTCATTGGCCCATGCAGCTTTTGAAGCGGTGAAGGACTCGTCTGCGCTTTACTGTGCGATGATTGATGCGAGACGCATGGAGGTTTATGCTGCCTTATTTGATGCAGATGGCAATGAGCTTTCGCCTCCCACCCCGATGATTATTGACGACAGTTCTTTTGAAAGATACTTTTCTGAGGGTAAGAAAATCGTTTTCTGTGGAAATGGGACAGAGAAGTGCAAAACGGTTTTGACATCGGACTTGGCAACGTTCAGTGGTATTATTAACAATAATTCTTCGTACTTAGTCAAGGGTTCACTGATAGCTTTTTCACATAAGATTTTTGCAGATACTGCCTACGCAGTTCCGCACTATCTAAAGCCTCCAAATATCACCTCCGCAAGGCAAGTTTCTTTATAAATCGCTGATAATCAGAAGCTAAAATTTCATATAATAAAAAATTATACTTTTAATTTTCTTTGAATTTTAAAAATGTGCTTTTATTTTTGCCTTGATTTCACGCATTTTAAGCATTACAAAGGACTTACATCACTTCGATTGGTATAGTTCTTGGATTGCAGGTATGAGGATTTTATTAATTTGAGAAAACTTGATGTTGGTTCAACAATTTTTTAACCAATTTTTAAAATAAAACATATATGAGAAAGCAAAAGAGCGAGACCATCGTGCTCAAGAAGGGAAAGGAGGAAATTCAACTCGACTACGCAGAGCTGCGCAAAGCCGTGTTGGTGCTCCGGGCCATCAATCACAAGCTCCGCCAACGTGTCATTGACTTGTTGGAAGAGAATGAGAAGATGACCGTCACCGACATCTACATCAAATTAAGGCTTGAACAGTCTGTGGCTTCCCAGCATTTGGCCATCCTTCGTAGGGCTGGCGTCGTCGCCACTGAACGCCAGGGCAAATTCATTTTTTACGGATTGGATAAGGATCGCTTAGGGCAAATCTCCAAATTGGTGGAAGATTTGGCAGCCTAATACCATTTACGGTGTTCTATTGAGCCTTATGCTGTAACGGCATGAGCTTGCTTGCTATAAATGGTAATCTAAAAATCCCCGGAATGAAAAAAATTTGACTAAACAGTGGACGGCCAACGTACACCTCTGCTTGGCCGATCCCCCAATTTTTAGACTTGTAAGGCTTTTCAAAAAATGCTGTAAACCTCCCATAGGATTACAGCATTTTTTTATAATTTTTTTGAAAAGATAAATATTAACCGCATATTTGCCCCACAACTTCGTTTTTGCCAAAAATTTGACTTCTATGAGAAAGGCTAAGGTAAGCATCAACGATGACAAGCTTCAGTTGTCATCAGAGATACTAAGGGCGTTGGCGCATCCGCTGCGCATGCAAATACTTGAGTTCATTGACGAACACGAAAGTATCAACGTCAACAAAATCTACAATACCCTCAAGTTGGAACAGTCCATCACCTCCCAGCACTTGCGCATCTTGCGTTCTGCTGGTATCGTTGAGACGGTACGTGACGGCAAGTTCATCCATTACAAGGTGGACTACGACAGGGTAAGCAATGCCATGAAGGCCATTGGTTATTTCCTGAGCACCTTCACCGGTGAGATCGAGGATGATGGAGAGGACCTGTAGCGTAGTTTGTTGACACGACTAACTTGGGCGTACCTGTGGCGAGCCTTTTAGCCCAAGCAAAAAGCAGCATATTTTAAGTCGTTCTTACCCTTCAATAAACAAGGCTGATATCGAGCGGTGCTCGTGGGTGTTCCGTATTGCCCTCGCAAATAGCTTCGCTGTAGAGAGTACCTTTATCTTGTCCGGGCGCTTTGTCTGTGCGATGGGTATGGTATCGCATACGAGCAGCTCTTGCAGCGCGGATTTTTCGATGTTTTCGAAAGCCTTGCCTGACAGTACCGGATGCGTACAGATGGCCCTAACACTTTTTGCTCCTTCCTTCATGATGATGTCAGCCGCTCTGCAAAGTGTGCCCGCCGTGTCAACTAAGTCATCCACCAAAATAACATCGGCACCCTTTACGTCGCCAATCACCGTCATTTCGGCAATCTCATTGGCCTTCTTTCGGTATTTGTCACAGATGACAAGGTTCTTCCCAAAATGCTTGGCATAAGTTCTTGCCCTTTTCACGCCGCCAACATCGGGCGAGGCAAATAGCGCATTGCTTAGATCCATTTTCTCTAGGTGCGGCATATAGATGGCTTCGCTCTTCAAGTGGTCAACGGGGATGTCAAAAAAGCCCTGTATCTGGTCTGCGTGAAAATCCATGGTCATCACCCGGTTGGCTCCCGCAGCTTGCAGTAGCTCGGCAATCAGTTTGGCCGAAATCGGAACACGGGGTTTGTCCTTTCGGTCTTGGCGGGCATAGCCGAAGTAGGGTATAACCGCAGTGATGTACCCAGCCGAGGCACGTTTCACGGCATCAATCGTAAGCAGTAGCTCCATTAAGTTTTCGGAGGGAGCAAAAGTGGACTGCACCAAAAACACATAGGCACCACGCACCGATTCGTTGACGACGGGTTGCATTTCACCGTCGCTGAAACGGTTCACCGAAATGTCGCCGAGGGGCTGCCCGTAATAGTCCGCTATTTTCTCTGCAAGATAGGTGGAGTTTGTTCCTGAGAATATTTTTACTTCAACCATAGCATTTGACATAGTTTCAGATTGGCAGGGGGTGGGTTTGCTTGAATAAAATGCCTTGGAAATCCATTGAATGAAATATTGCCAGAATTGCCATTGGCGGTTTTCTCACCTGCAAAGCCCATAATTGTGTTGATGCTGCAAAAGTAGAAATTCTTTGCTCATCACCGGGAGGTGAATTCAAGGCAAAACTTGTTTCAATCCCTTTACTGGGTTGCCCAGTGGCTCAAATCTTTTTTGGCGATGGCTGCCTCCATCAATTCTGGAAACCTGTCAGGCGTGCAGGCAAAGCTTGGAACGTCGAGGGAAGCGAGGTTGGCCGCCATGGATTTATCAAAAGATGGCGCACCCTTATCGTCCAGCGCTAAGAGTACTATTAGGTTCACGCCCGAGGCTTTCACGGCTGCGGCTTTCTTGACCAACTCTTCTTGGTTCCCTCCTTCATAAAGGTCGCTGATTAAAACCAAGATGGTATCGCTTGGAACTTGAATCAATCCTTGTGCGTAGCCCATCGCCTTGTTGATGTCCGTGCCACCGCCAAGTTGGGTGCCGAACAACAAGTCAACAGGGTCTTTCAGGTCATTGGTCAAGTCAACTACTGCCGTATCGAAAGCGATGAAATATGTTCGAATAGATTTCAGGGAGGCCATGATGGCCCCCATCACCCCGGCATAAACCACTGAAGCCGCCATGGAGCCGCTTTGGTCAACGAGCAATATCACATGCTTCAATGATTGGCCTTTTCGGCCGTGCCCGATGATGGTCTCAGGTATGATCGTCTGGTAATCGGGTTGGTAGTGCTTGAGGTTCAAGCGGATGGTACGATTCCAGTCCACCTCGTTGAGTTTTGGCCTTCTGTTGCGCACCGAGCGGTTCAATGCGCCTTCTATTGCTTGCCGCAATGGGTTCCGCATTTTTCGCTCCAACTCCTCCACTACCTTCTTAATGACCATCCGTGCGGTTTCCTTCGTCTTCTGCGGCATGATCTTGTTCAAGGACAGCATGGTGGCAACAAGGCTGACATCCGGCTCAACCATTTGCAAGAGTTCTGGTTCCAAGAGCAGCCGTTGAAGCTGAAGTCGTTCCACAGCGTCTTTCTGCATAACTTGTACGACTGTTGTTGGAAAATACTGCCTTATGTCACCCAACCACCGGTTGACATTGGGAGATGATGCACCGAGTCCCCCCTTTCGCTCTGTGTTGTACAATGCCTCCAGCACATTGTCCATACCGGCAGCACCTGCCTCTAAGCCTACCTCCCCTTCTGGGTCAGCTTGCTTGCCGAGTATCAATCGCCATTTTTGTAAACGGGTATCTTCCATGAGGGTAAAATTAGCAATGTTGCGGTATTCTTAATTTTATTAAACTATAATTAAATACGTTAAAATTTTATATATTTTATACCCTTTCCATTCGCTACTCATCGGCTTTTTAGCATAAGTCTTGCTACTTTTGGGCTTGCTTTGAAACAACAAATAAAGCAACTGGTCAGCAGGGGATGTTTTTGGGTAAAATTGAAAATTTTTACCCAAAAACACACCCATATCTGGGAGGGGGGAAAAAATGAATTCCCCCCCCCCCTTCCAGAGACCCTCCTAAGTAGTTACCCAATAAATATGCAATCAGGAATTAAAGTATTTGCTCCAGCGTCGGTAGGCAATGCGGCAGTCGGGTTTGATATAATGGGATTCGCCTTGGAGCAACCGGGTGACGAAATCATTGTTCGCTTTAGCGATACACCTGGCCTGCGCATTACGCTCATCTCAGGAGCGCAGGGCAAGCTCCCTTACGACCCACAAAAAAACACTGCTGGTTTTGCTGCGCTGAAACTGCTCGAACACTTGGGCGAAACAGGCCGTGGTATCGAAATGGAACTGCACAAGAAAATGCCCATTGGTAGCGGCTTGGGCAGCAGTGCGGCCAGTGCAGTGGCTGGCGTAATGGCCATCAACGAGCTACTAAAAAGGCCGCTTGAAAAAAGGGAGCTATTACCCTTTGCCCTGCAGGGTGAGTATCTTGCATCGGGCGGCTGGCATGCCGACAATGTGGCGCCTTCATTGATGGGTGGGCTGGTGCTCATCCGTGACAACGAGACAATGGACTTCCACCGACTGCCGATGCCAAGGGGCATTTACGCCACCGTTGTTTATCCGCATGTTGAGGTCTTGACCAAGGATGCCCGAAGCATCTTGAGCGATGCCGTGCCATTGAAAAAGTTCATCCAACAAAGCGCCAATCTTGGAGCTTTCATCATCGGGCTTTACAACTCGGATATTTCACTTATCGGCAGGGCTTTGCAGGACGTTGTCATTGAGCCACAGCGGGCGAAACTGATACCTCATTTTTACGAGGTGAAAGAAGCGGTGATGAACGCTGGGGCATTGGGTTGCAGCATCTCTGGTGCTGGGCCTTCCATATTTGCTTTGAGCGCAAATAGCCTTATTGCCGAGGAAGTAGGCGAGGCCATGAAACGGGTTTATTCCCAATCCAAAATAGGGCATGATCTTTACGTTTCACCCATCAACCAAGAAGGCGCCATCAAGTGCTGATTATCCATTTTAGCTGAATCATAACCCCGCACCAATATTTTCACCATGCGCTTATACAGTACCAAAAGCAAGGAAAGCTTTGTCTCTTTGGAGGAAGCCGTCTTCAAGGGACTGCCCGACGACAATGGGCTTTACATGCCAGAAGCGATCCCAAAGTTGCCTGATGCTTTCCTAAAGAACCTAATAAGCCATTCCTTTCAGGACATTGGATTTGAGGTTTGTAAACATCTGTTCCAAGGTGTTATTCCAGACGATGATCTCCGTTCCATCATTGAAAACGCCATCAACTTCCCCGCACCCGTGGTCAGGCTTGACGACGAGACATACGTCTTGGAGTTGTTCCACGGCCCATCCTTGGCCTTCAAGGATTTCGGAGCGAGGTTTATGGCACAGATGATGAGCTATTTTAACTTGGGCAATAACCGTGAATTGGTCATACTCGTAGCTACTTCTGGCGATACTGGCGGGGCAGTTGCGGCAGGGTTTTACAAGACGCCCGGTATAAAAGTGGTTGTCCTCTACCCTTCCGGCAAGGTCAGCCATTTGCAGGAAAAGCAATTGACAACCCTCGGCGAGAACATCACGG
Source organism: Saprospiraceae bacterium (assembly GCA_022841745.1). Taxonomy (GTDB): domain Bacteria; phylum Bacteroidota; class Bacteroidia; order Chitinophagales; family Saprospiraceae; genus UBA6168. The sequence goes on from JALHQW010000019.1 coordinate 122,331, forward strand.
CCATTGAGGTTGACGGCACTTTCGACGACTGCCAAGCGCTAGTCAAGCAGGCGTTTTTGGACAAGGACTTGACAAAGAATATCAGACTAAGTTCTGCCAATTCCATCAATATAGCACGCCTCATTCCTCAGTCCTTTTACTATTTCGAGGCGTATAAGCAACTGCCTGAAGATAGACGCCCGGTCGTTTTCTGTGTACCAAGCGGCAACTTTGGCAACCTAACCGCGGGCCTTTTTGCAAAAAAAATGGGACTGCCTGTGCATCAGTTCATCGCTGCGACCAATGCCAATGATATTGTTCCCGCTTATTTGAACACTGGCGAGTACCAGCCAAAGCCATCCGTTCCTACCCTCTCTAATGCTATGGATGTAGGCAATCCATCCAATTTTGCAAGAATGTTCGATCTGTTTGGTTCCACGTGGAACAATTTCAAGCAAGATTTAAAAGGCTACGCCTACTCCGATTCACAGACAGAAGCGGCAATGCGGCAGGTGTTTTCTGAGTATCAGTACGTCATAGACCCGCACGGGGCTGTCGGCATTTTGGCGCTTCGAGAATATCAGGCTGCTGCCAAAGCTTCCATAAAAGGGGTGGTTTTGGAGACGGCGCACCCTGCCAAGTTCTTGCCGGATGTGGAACGGATACTTGGCAGGAAGGTAGATGTGCCTGATAGGTTGGCTGAGTTGGCGGAAAGGGAAAAACTTGCTGTTCGGCTTGGGGCTGACTTCGGGTCTTTCAAGGAATGGCTGGCTGCCAATTACTGATATTGATTGATATTGTTCCACGTGGAACAATTGAAAAGCCGGAGAGTGGTTGAACCACCTCCGGCTTTTTTATTGCATAAACCACCTAGCGCAGAGCATTGCTTTATTTCAGGAAAAGTACTTGAATCTTAAAGTCTTGGGAATCGGAAAATGAGACTTTTTGGTTGCTCTCAATCGTATAACCTAAAGCTGGTTCATAGGTCAAAATTTGATTGGAAGAGGCAATGGCATTGATGGTGTTGTTGCGAATCTGAACCTTGGATACTACTCCCTGCCGAAAGTCAATTTCAAGGCTTTGTGTTTTGAGCGACTTGTCCAAGGAGGTGATTTTTAAATGCACAAGTTGCTTTTGTTTATCAAAAAGACTATCGACAACATACTTATCTGACCATGCAGGCCGATTGATATCGGATGCTGAAAACATGCCTAGCTCACGTTGGAAATCAACACTGTCCTGTGACCTGGTTTCGACTGTTCCTTTCGCAACGACCATTTTTTTTGCCCTACCCTTTCTGCCAAGGCGTTGTACTTCCCCCTCAAAATACCCTTTTAAATCGAAATGCCGTTTGGTGCCAACTTCGCCCATGCCTTGGCTGGAAGGCATATCGTTTGCACAAGCACCAAACATGCACAGGGTGAGCAGTGAATAGATACATCGAAATCTAGCTGTGAAATGTATCATTTTGAAATCAGGTTATTGCCATTCATTTCAACGGGCAAATCAATGCCCATCAGGCCAAGTATGGTCGGAGCAATATCTGCAAGTTTACCATAGGCAATCTTTGCGCCCGGCTCACCAACATAGATACAGGGAACAGGGTTCATGGTATGAGCAGTATTGGGAGTGCCATCTTCATTGATTAAATAATCGGAGTTGCCGTGGTCGGCAATCACAATAGCCTCATACCCGTACTTCTTGCCGCATTCCAACACACGCCCGATGCAGGCATCCACCGTTTCAGCGGCTTTCATCGCTGCCAAAAAAACGCCTGTATGGCCGACCATGTCGGTATTTGCAAAATTTAGGCAGATAAAATTGGGTTGGTGGATTTCGATATCCGCAATGATGGTCTGTGTAATGCCTTCTGCACTCATTTCTGGCTGTAAGTCGTAAGTGGCTACTTTGGGAGATGGAATCATAAGTCGGCGCTCGCCTTCAAATGGCTCCTCTTGACCGCCAGAGAAAAAGAAAGTAACATGAGGATATTTTTCTGTTTCGGCGATGCGTACTTGGGTAAGCCCAGCCTTGGACAATACCTCGCCAAGGGTGTTGTTCAGGTTGTCTTTTTCAAAGATGACGTGCAAACCCTTGTACGACTCATCGTAACGGGTCATGCAGACATAATACAGATTGAGGGCCATCATTCCAAAATCGGGCATGTCTTTTTGTGTAAGAACAGTCGTTATTTCCCTTGGCCTGTCGGTGCGGAAATTAAAACAAAGAACCACGTCGCCATTCTGAATGGTGGCAATGGGTTTTCCGCTGTCATCTACACAGATTATGGGTTTCAAAAATTCATCTGTTTGGCCAGCCTCGTAGCGACTCCACACTGTGGCCAATGGGTCGGTTGTAGCCTCTCCGTCACCATTAACCAATAAGTCGTAGGCCAACTTAACCCGCTCCCAACGCTTGTCACGGTCCATTGCATAGTAACGTCCAATGATGGATGCCAGCTTAACTGATTGGTTATCAGTTGTTTGTAAAAATTCTTTCAAGAATCCTACTCCACTTTTTGGGTCAGTATCCCGTCCATCCATGAAGGCATGGACAAAAACCCGCTCTAAGCCGTGTTGCTGGGTTACTTCGCAAAGTGCCAACAAATGGTTTATATGAGAGTGCACGCCGCCATCGGACAACAAGCCGATGAAATGCACAGCCTTGTCATTTGCTTTGGCATATTGAAATGCTTCGAGCAACACGGGATGCTGTTGCAGTTCACCATCCCGGATGGACTTGTTGATACGGGCCAATTCTTGATAGACAATCCGGCCAGCGCCAATGTTCAGGTGGCCTACTTCCGAGTTGCCCATTTGACCTTCGGGCAAACCTACGTCCTCACCGAAAGTGACGAGTTCCGAGTTTGGGCAAGTCCTCATTAGCTCGTCCATCACTGGCGTGTTGGCCTGGGCAATGGCATCTGCCGATGGGACTTGTCCCTTGCCCCACCCATCAAGGATGAGAAGCATTATATGTTTGTTTTTCAAAATAATTTATTTTTTAATGTTAAGTGGCTGTAAAAATTCAGCTCAGGTTTTTGACCTGCGACTGGGCTGGACGAAAACATAAGGTTATGCAAATTCTTTGGAAGAACTGGGCTGCCGAGAAAGTGGGAACTTATTTTTTTGTCGGTGCCAAAAATGGCACTGAAGGCAAAATTAAAAATAGCACGGTATGTCACTTTCGTAAAGGCGTTCGTTATAGGATTTGTTTTTATAAATGAACCTGAAAAGGCGATTTATTTGAACGATGGCATCTTAACAACAAGTTGTCACCTAATTTGCTATGAAGTCGCACCCTCCGATTTTAACATTTCGATACGTTACTCTCGTGAATTCCTTCGTCAAAAAACCATGTCAATCGAACATATGAAAATGATTGTTCGTTTGATATGAAAAAGAGAACTTCGCAAGCTCATATTTTGCAGAACCAAAAATTCAGATGCGACAGCTTGATGAGTTTTGTTCATAAAATTCAAACCATGAAAAATTTCTTGTTTGTTCTTTTTCTTGCTCCTTTTCTTGCCTTCACCAGCATGGAAAAAGAGCTGAACCTCGACGCCATCACAAAGGCCATCAGCGGTGGCAATGCTGATGCGCTTGGCCAGTATTTTGATGCCAATGTGGAAATAGCCGTGATGGACAAAGAGGAGACCTATTCCAAAGCGGATGCAGTGAAAGTTGTAAAGGACTTCTTCGCAAAAAACAAGCCTTCCTCTTTTAAGCAGGTACACCAAGGAGCATCCAAAGGGCAAGATTCCCAGTACTGCATCGGCAACATGACCGCCACTTCTGGTACTTTTAGGGTCTATATTTACCTGAAATTGAGCGGTGGCAAACAGGTCATCCAAGAATTGAGGTTCGACAAGGAATAATTGCACCCATGCAACGCAGGCCTTATATGGCTTGCATCTCCCAATTGAGTGCATTTCGACCTCAGATTTTAAAAACAAAACGGCGGTAGCTTTTGCTATCGCCGTTTTGTTTTTAAAAAATTTGATGGCGTTTTGATGGCCCAAGAGGTTTCCTCACTTAACTAAAACACTTGGGAATTATCTCCTTCAAGTATTCTTCACTAAAGGGCTTGTCGTGGTATTCCTCAACCCAAGGGTTTTCAGCTGCCCGCCGGAGGTCTTTCGGGTTGGCAGAGGTGGACAGCATAACGACTACATGACCTTCCCGTTTTTCTGGGTTAAGAGCTTCATATTTTTCCAAGAATTCCCAGCCATTGATGCGGGGCATATTGATGTCAAGGAAAATAAGATTGGGACGAGGGTGTTCTTCGCTAGGTTCTGCCTCCAGGCATGTAAGGGCTGCCTCGGCATCTTGTTTGATGACGATGTGTTGGGCAAAGTTCCCCTCTTCTATGATAATGCGGTGATAAACGTTGGTAGGGTGGTCGTCGTCAATCAGCATGATGCAATTTAGAGTTGTCATGAATCCCTGTTTTCAGATTTTTTGAAATGGTGAAGTAAAAAGTACCGCCAAATCATCCCAACCAAATGGTGGCGACATTGGCGAAGGCAGTTTTGTCTGGTGCTCTGCTGCAAAGAGGAACCTGTCAATGAGGGATAACGACGAAAAAGTGTAACTATACAGCCGGGGTAAATTTGTAAAAGTGTCAAAAAAAGGCTGCAATTTCCAAAGAGTCCGTATTTTTTGCCTTTTAAAATGATTGTTTACACTTGACAGAATCAGATTACAT
>JALHQW010000020.1 GCA_022841745.1 Saprospiraceae bacterium
GGGTCGTCAACGAGCGCACGGAAGCCCTTGGCGGCAGTACCCTGACCATTTACGACCCGGACGCTCCCAATGCTGAATTCCTGCAGCGGGTGGACGGCAACGCCTGGCACTTCATGTCGCTGCCGACGGGCATTGCCTTCAGCGACAATTTCAACTTCGCCACCTCCCCGGGAGTCCAGGATGCCAACCATAATGGCGGCACCTTCACAGGCCCCGCCCTCTGGTCGAGCGACGCCGATATTTATGCCCAACCTTCCGGCGGTAATGGCAGCCACCTCGACATGCTGCACGGCAGCCCGTTCAGCATGGGCGTCGCCAGCGAAGGGGACAACGCGTTCTGGGTCTTCGACGGCTGGAACGAGACCATCGTGCGCTATGACTTCAAGGGCGACCACGGCCCCGGCAACGACGACCACGCCAACGGCATCGTGCGCCGCTACACGGAGATACAGGTAAAAAAGGACGGGTTCGTGCCGAGCCACCTTGTGCTGGACAAAGCCACGGGCTGGCTCTACGTCGTGGACAACGGCAACGACCGGGTACTGCGCCTCGACATCAACTCCGGCAGCGTCGTCAACACGTTGCCAAACATCAACGAGCCGCTGGCAGAGCATTCCGAAATGGGCGGGGTGACTTGGGAGGTCATCGTGCAGGACAGCATCGAGCGGCCCTGCGGCATCGAGGTCATGGGCAACCGCCTCCTCGTTGGCGACTACGCTTCCGGCGACATTTACATTTATGACCTCGAAAACGGCTTCGCCGAACTGGGGCGCATTGCCACCGGGCAAGCGGGCCTGACGGGCATCAAAGTAGGGCCTGACGGTGCCATCTGGTTCACCAACCGCCTGCAAAACAGCCTGACGAAAGTAGTGCCCGGCGAAGTCAGCGCCACCGGGGAGCAGGCTTGGGAAAGCCATCTTTCCGTATCGCCGAACCCCACCTCCGGCAGCTTGCTGGTGCGCCTGCCTGAATTGCCCACAGGCAACGAGGTTTTGTTGGAGATTTCCGATTTGACGGGGAGAAAACTTTTGACAGAAAAGAGCGGCGCGCAAGTTCACCAATTCAACCTTGGCAATCTTTCCAGCGGTATTTACCTGCTGTCCATTCGGAGTGGGGCGTTTTTTGCCACCCGGAAGGTTGTTTTGGAAAAATAAAATCTCATGCTGCGCCGCCGTGCGAAACGTGGCGGCGCAGCAAATAGCAAATCCATTTTCAAAATTCAAAACCCAATTTTTATGAAGAACAGATTTTTACATTTCCTTCTCCTTTCGCTGCTTGCCAATGGGCTTTTTGCCCAAATGGACGTGGCGCTGCACCTGCACCCGAAGCTGGGCGACCAGTCCTTTGCGCTCAACACGACGGCGACCGCCGAGATGGGCTACCCCTTCCGGGTCACCCGCCTGCAGTATTATGTCAGTGAAATCAAACTCGTCCACGATGGCGGGCAGGTGACGCCCGTGACCGACCTCTACCTGCTGGTGACGGCGCAAAAGGACAGCATCTTTGAGCTTGGTAGCTTCCCGGTGACGACCATCGAGGGCATCGAGTTCAGCATCGGCGTGGACGCCGCCCACAACCACCTCGACCCGGCGAGCTACGCCAACGACCACCCGCTGGCACCGAAAAACCCCTCCATGCAATGGGGCTGGTCGGCGGGCTACCGCTTCATCGCTTTGGAGGGCAAGACGAGCAACAACGGCGGCACTTCCTTCCCTGATGTGTTCCAAGTGCATACCATTGACGATGCCAACTACCAGAACCTCAGTATTCCCGTGGAGGGTGTAATGGACGGCGGCCACTTGGCCATCAACCTCGACGCAAACTACCACCACATCCTCGCTGAACTTGACGTGACTGGCGGTGTGACCTCCCACGCAGCCACGGGCGCTTCCGCCACCATTGCGGAGAACATGAAGAACCATGTGTTCACGCCCTCCGTCGTGAGCGGCGTGACCGAGCCGGGCGTTGCCGGCACGTTTGGCATTTCGCCTAACCCGACAAATGGCAGCGCCACGCTTCGCTACGACCTGCCCGGCTACGAGCAACTAACACTGACGGTGAGCGACCTCGCCGGAAGGACGGTTTTGACGAAGGAACTGAGCGGCTCGGCGCAGTCGGTTTCGTTGGAAACGGACTGGCAGCCGGGGATTTATGTTGCCCGGATTTTTAGCGGGGACAAGTATTTGGCACTTGAAAAACTCGTAGTGAAATAAATAACTGGAAAGGCTTGTAAAACAACATCGCAAAAGTGAAAAACAGCTTTTTGCTCATAACCTGCCTGCTCCTTTTCTCCTGCAAAAAAGAGCAGTCCGAACCGTCCGCCGAGCCACTGCTTGCCGTGCCGGAGGGCTTTCCTGCGCCCGTTTTTCCCGAAGGGAACGAACTGACTCAGGAGCGGTGGGCATTGGGCAAAAGGTTGTTTTTCGACCCCATCCTGTCCAGTGACCGCACGGTTTCCTGTGCTTCGTGCCACCTGCCGGAAATGGCGTTTACCGATGGAAAGCAGTTCAGCGAGGGCGTGGACGGAAGGCTCGGAAATCGCAATGCGCCGACACTCGCCAATGTCGCTTACCACCCGTATTATACGAGGGAGGGCGGCGTGCCGACGCTGGAAATGCAAATCCTCGTGCCGATACAGGAACACGCCGAATTCGACATGAACATCCTCGACATTGCGGAGCGGCTGAACGCCGACAGCAGCTATGTGAGGGAGAGCCGGGCAGCTTACGACCGGGTGCCCGACGCTTTCGTCATCACTCGTTCGATTGCCTGTTTCGAGCGCACGATGTTGAGCGGCAACTCGCCCTACGACCAGTATTTGCAGGGAAAAACCAATGTGTTGACGGCGGCGGAGCGGCGGGGGATGGACTTGTTTTTTGGTGAAAAAACCAACTGCTCACAATGCCACGGCGGATTTAACTTTACCAACTATGCTTTCGAAAACAATGGGCTTTACGAAGACTACCCCGACCCCGGCCGCTTCCGGCTGACGGGCGACGAAGCAGACCGGGCGCTGTTCAAGGTGCCGACGCTGCGCAATGTGGGCGTGACCGCACCCTATATGCACGATGGCTCGCTGCCGACACTGGAGTCAGTGATAGAACATTACAATTCAGGCGGAAAAAACCACCCGCACAAGAGCGGGTTGGTGAAGCCGCTCGGCTTGACGGCGGCGGAACGGGCTGACCTCGCGGCATTTTTGGAAAGCCTGACGGACGACGATTTTTTGAACAATCCTAAGTTTAAGAAATAACCGAATGGCATGATAAATCAGGAACTTGAAAAACTATACAATACTCATAAAAGCAACCTGACCGGGCTGTTCGATGATGAATTTGACGGTCCTTTATTGATGTATTGCTGGGAGGAAGAATTTAAGGCTTCCGATTACAAAATCCTTTTTGTTGGCAAAGAGCTAAATGGCTGGATTGGGTATTTTGCTGATGACATTGATTTACTGCGGAAGCGATATGAAGACTTCGGGCTATGCACACAAGAAGGAAGTAACAGAAATTCAAGGCTTTGGAAATACATGTACGACTTTAATTCAAGGTTAAATCCTGCTTGCGAAGGCAAGAAAAACTTCATGTGGACGAATGTATCGAAATGCTGTACTTGGAAAGGAAAAGGCTTGGATTGGGAAAGCCATCAAAAAATAGTCGCCAACTTCAATGTGCTTGAATGCGAAATAAAAATCCTCCAACCGGATGTGATTATCTTCTTCACCGGGCCCTATTACGATGACAAAATAAGAATTCAAATCACCGATGATTTGGTCTTCAGGCAAGTGGTAGAGCATATTCCTTCGAGAGAACTGGCGCGGCTGGAAAACATCAATCTGCCTTATTTCACTTACAGGTTGTATCACCCGGATTACATGGACATTTACAAACCGGACAAAAGGAGCCACCTCGACATCATTGAAAATGAAATAAAAACTGTCAACGTGAAGGCATAATGCTGGCTCACAATTCAAAAAAACAATCAAGTAAAATGAAAAAAATAATCCTCGTTTTTTTTGCCATCGCAGCCCTGATGGTAGCCTGCGACCCCGACGACGACACGGTGAAAGCCGTCTATGACCCCACGCCCTACGCCCTTGATTATGGCGAGTTCCCAGACCCAGACATTCCTGCCGACAACGTGCCGACAGTCGCCGGGGTGCAGTTGGGGCGGATGCTTTTTTATGAAAAGCAATTGTCGAAGGACGGCTCACAGTCCTGCGCCGATTGCCATTTGCAAAAGGACGGGTTCAGCGACATACGGCAGTTCAGCCTCGGCGTGGAGCAGTTGCCGGGCAAGCGGCAGGCGATGGCGGTGTTCAACCTCGCCTGGCACAAGAACGGGATGTTCTGGGACGGTCGGGTGCCAAAGGTGAGAGACCAAGCCTTGAAGCCAATCCAAGACCCGCTGGAAATGAACGAGACCCTCGAAAACGCCGTCGCCAAACTCAAAGCGGACAAGCGCTACACCGACCAGTTCATCCGGGCGTTCGGCGACGATAACATTACCTCGGAGCGCATGGGGCTGGCGATGGAGCAGTTCGAGTTCACGATGGTTTCCAACAAATCAAAGTACGACCGCTACCTCGCCGGAACGGAAGCGCTGACGGACAGCGAAGAGCGTGGGCGGGTGCTGTTCTTTGCCGAGTTCGACCCTTTCAGTGGTCAGAAGGGCGGCGAGTGCTTCCATTGCCACGGCGGCTTCAACTTCACCAACGACGAGTACATGAACAACGGCTTGGATGAGGAAGCAAATTTCACGGACGATGGTCGCTCGAAAGTGACCAACAACCCGGCGGACAGGGCTAAGTTCAAAGTGACGAGCCTGCGGAACATCGCCATCACCCCGCCCTACATGCACGATGGGCGCTTTGCGACACTGGAACAGGTCATTGAGCACTACAACACAGGCGTGAGGAACTCGCCGACCGTGGATGGGCTGCTTTTCAACAATCTCAATCCAGGCGGCTTGCAGCTAACAGACCAAGACAAGGCTGACCTCGTGGCTTTCCTAAAGACGCTGACGGATGTGTCTTTTCTGGAGGATGAGCGGTTTTCGAGTCCGTTTTAAAATTGAGTTGGGTGATAATGAGGGCGGCTGAGTCGCTTCGCTGCGCCTATTTTTAAGAGTGCCGACCCTCATTTTTTTCAAGGGGTGGGTTTTTGACCAAATTTTTAAACCGGGCGACAGGCTCGACACTTGCCGCCTTTCATTCTTTAAATTTTCAAACTTATGAAATCCATGTTCAAAACATTGCCGATTTGCTTGCTGCTGGCAGGCGCATTCCTGCTGGCGGGATGCCAGAAGGAAGAATTGCCGAAAAATGCTGATGCCATTTACGTCAAATTCGTCAACAAGGCGGGCGCCAACCTAACGGGGCTTGCCGTGAGCCGACTGGAAGTGGAAGACTTGTCGAAGGGCAAGTCATCGGGCTACCTGCGCTACGAGTCGCTGGGCGAGCAGTTCCAGTATGCGTTGGTGGACGCCACCTGCATGATGAACGGAAAAAGGTATTACCGGTCGTCCGCTTGCAGCGGCATCTGTGGCACATCGTCCGCGCCCAACGGCAAATGGCTGGACAAAGGATATTACAAAGTGGTCATCACCAAGTCGAACGAACTTGGCGGCAACTACCTTGATTTCAGGCTTTCAAACTAAATTTTATACCTGTTGCTGATTGTTCGGGTTGCTCCTCTGATAAAGGCAGACAGCATCGTTCAACGCATAATTGTTTGACCAAAAATCAATAGTCATGTGCGCTAAAAAAATCTTTCAGTACACGTTTTACCCGTTCAGGAAGCTAACGGACAAAGCAGCCATAAGAGCCACGACCCTAATAATGCTGGTATGCTCGGCAATCGGGCTATCAGCCCAATCGGACGCCAATACGATATTGGGCAAATGGGAGAACAGCGAGCGGGGTCATGTCGTGGAGGTGGTTCAGCAAGGGGATACCTACTCCGCCAGCATACTTCAATCGGAAAAAGCGGGTGAAACCGGTAAGCGAGTAGCTTGGGGATTGCGCTTCGACTCAAAGGAAAAGGAATGGGCTGGTGGAGAAGTACAGTTGCCGAAAATGAAGCACTCAGCAAGTTGCTATGCGACCCTTAAAGGCAACGACACACTCATCATCACCGGATACCACGGCTTTCGGTTTTTGGGCAGTTCCAAGACTTTTAAGCGGGTGAAGGCCTAAGGATTGTTCACTTCAAAATGCTTATTATGAAAACGGTTATTAACACCACAACCACCCATGTCCCGGCGCTACGCTTCAACTGGCTCACCGGGTTCTACGACCGCCTGATAGCGGCGACCATGCCTGAAAGGGCATTCAAGATGGCGCTCGTCCAGCAGGCTGGCATCCGTCCTGGCGACCAAGTGCTCGACTTCGGAACGGGAACAGCTACCCTGTCCATATTGCTTGCCGAACAACACCCTGACGCCGATGTGAAGGGCGTGGACGTGGACGAAAAAGTGTTGTCTATCGCCCGCAGGAAGGTCGAAGAGAGCAGTGCCGCTGTGCGATTGGTGCGGTACGACGGAAATAAACTGCCGTTTGAGTCCCGCACCTTCGACCGGGCGGTATCGTCGTTGGTGTTCCACCACCTGACCCGTTCGCAGCGCCAGCAGGCTTTGAGAGAGCTGAACCGGGTACTCGTGCCGGGTGGCGAAGTGCATATTGCCGATTGGGGTAAGCCTGCCAACGGCTTGCAACGGCTATTGTTTTACCTTGTGCAACTGCTCGACGGGTTCGAGACGACTGCTGACAGTGTCCGGGGCATCTTGCCGGAAATGCTTTATGAGGCGGGCTTCGATAATGTGGAGGAGACAGGGAAGTACAAGACCGTTTTCGGGACGCTGCGGATGTGGCGCTGCACGAAATGGTAATAGAATCTTATGCGCCGAAAATTGGACAACCATGAATTAAAGCAGACGGGGCTTTGGGACAGCCTGACTGACGGCGACCGGGAGTCGTTTTTGTACTGGGCATACGTTCAAGACCTTGCGAAGTGGTATATTTTGTTCCATGAGGGTGAGAAGGGGGATGAAGTATTCGTGTTGGTTTCGGGGAAAGTACAGCTTTTGCAGGATGTGGGCGAGAACAATGAAACCACCGTCCACCTCGCCCGACCGGGCGAGGTGCTGGGGGAAAGGCTGTTGACGGGCGCAATGCACTATAACTGACGGGCGGAGACGCTGGAGGACAGCACGGTGATCGTGCTTCCGGCATCCATTTTTTCGCAAATCCTGCAAAGAAGCCCAAAGGCGGCTTGGCATTTTTACCAGTCGCTGCTGTTGCGCCTGCAAAAAACGGAGCAACGGATGCTGCACTTCCGCTACAACCGCACGGAAAACCGCATCCGGCTTTTTCTGACGGATTGGGTAAGGGAGGAGGGTAGGCAGTTGGCAACGGGCGAGTGGGAGATAACCTCAATGCTGACCCACAGTATGATTGCCAGTTTGTCCAACTCGTCGAGGCAGTATGTGACGGATTTTTTGAACGCCTTGCGAAAGCAAGGTGTCCTGCGCTATGACCGACGTCGAATGGTCATCCAGCGGCTGGACTTGTTGTGAGCGTTGCCATTTTGAAACACTCGCAGGTTTGGCTGTACGGGGCGAGTAAGCGCAATTGTCATTTATCATAAAACAATGTCCATGAAAAAACTCCCTGTTTTCTTCCTCTTGGCTGCGAGTGTACTCGCCCTTTCTTTTTGGATGGAAAGCCCCTGCGACTCGCCACTCGTCGGCGGGCACACGGGCGCACCTGGCGAGACGGGCTGCGACGGCTGTCACGGCGGGACGCCCAACACCGGACCCGGTACGCTCACCCTTGACTGGTCAGACACCAGCGGGCATTACGTTCCCGGTCAGGTCTATGATGCCATTGTCACCCTCGAACAAGCCGACCGGGACAAACTCGGCTTCGTGGCATTGGCGTTGAAAGACAGCGGCAACACCACCACCGGGCAGTTTTCGATTGACGATGCCGACCGCACACGGACGTTCAGCGATGGTCCCCGAAAGTACGTCTCGCACACGCCCTGCGGGGCTGATGCTGTTCCGTCTGGCTCTTTATCCTGGACGTTTCATTGGCAGGCGCCCGCTACCGATGTGGGAGCCGTCACGATTTATCTGGCAGGGCTTGCCGCCAACCACAATCACAATACATCCGGCGACGACGCTTACGAACTGACATTGCACCTCACGCCTGCGGACTCAGTCGCTTCGGCGAGCGGGGAGCGCTTCGATAAAGCTGCGTTTTCCCTGCACCCGAACCCGGTTTTGGCAGGCGGACAATTGAACGTCCGGCTGACGCTGCCAAAGGCGGGCAGGCTTGAGTTTCGGCTGTTGGATGTGGCGGGTCGGGCGGTACGCAGTTTTGATTTTGGGGAGAAGGGGGCAGGTGAGCAAATGTCCTTACTGGACTTGGCTGGCTTGGGTAGTGGGGTTTATTTTCTGGAAGCATCCCTGGCGGGCAGGGAACTGGCTGTGGAAAAAATCCTATTGCGTTGAACTTGCTGCCCATAGCAGTTGCAAAGCGCTTGCAAACTTTCAAAAGCCATGAAAAGAAGCACCTATATTTTCTTCCTCGCTTGTTGTTTTCAGGCGCTCGACCTGCCAGCACAGGAATTCGCTATTTTCACCAACAACAGCGCCACTTGGGACGGTAAGCCGCTGACCCTTTCCGGCAAGGTTGGCTACAATACGCAAACTCGCCACCTGTCCTTGTCCAACCGCTCCCGCTACCAAACGAAGGTCAATGTACACACCCATTCCAACCTCGATTTTGTTTATTTCACCGACGACCACGGTAATCAGGGAAATCAGATTGCGGTCAGTCTGCCGCCTGGCTCGACCTACCGTGTCAATGTTTTTGGCTATCTGGAAAGCGGCGGTGAAAATGTCTATAACGACGACTTGGGGCTGGATGTGGAATATCTCGACCAATATGGGAGGCGTTTGATGACCAATTATTGGGAATACCCTGTTTCGATTTATTTCAGGTCTTCCGGGTCGGGGGGGAATTCCAGTGGCGGGTTCGGAAAACCGAATCATTATGAAGTGATTACCATCAACGGGCTTCCCGCTCGGTGGCACACCTCCGACCTGCCGCTTAAGCTGTACTCCAACCACCGGCAATACGGTTTTTCATCGGAATACGACAAAGTGCTTCTCCGCACAGTACTCGTATGGAACAATGTGGCTGAAAGCATCGGGATATCGCAAGGCTTTTTCGAGTTGACCAATTCTTCCTCCAATGCCAACATTCAGATTGATTGGTCGGGGCAGTACGTGGAAAGGGGAGCTATGGGAGTTGCCTACTACATGAAAGGCTTGGTCGCCATGCTCCCCATGCGCTACTACCAAAACGAGGGCGCTGCCGCCGAAACGCTTTTGCAGGAACTTTGCCACATGCTCGGACCGGAACACTCGGAATACCCTGCCGACATCATGTACGGCACCGTTCACGGGCATTCGCACGATTTGGCGGAAGTGACCGTCACCGACCGAGACCGACAAATGCTGGGTTGGCTGTACTCACAAAGGAATTATTACCCGTTTCGGTGAGGCTTTGCCTTGCAGGAGCGATTTCTTTCACCTAACAACTCAAACTTTATGAAGAACTTCCACTTTATCCTCCGTTCCCTGTTTGCCCTTTCCTTGTTCATCTTTGCTACTGCTTGCAACAACAACCTGAAGCAAACGCTCAAGGACAAAGACGCTGCACTCGGCGCCCAAAAGACGAAGATAGCTGAACTGGAAAACAAGAACGACCAGTTGGCTGCGGACAACGGGCGCTTGAAGGAAGATGCCTCCAAAGCCGACAAACGTTCCGGTGAACTTGAAAAGCAACTTTACGAATGCTGCCCAAGCGGTGGAAGGCCGAAATCCGGCAATGCCGACCTCGTAAAGTACTATCTCATTCAGGCGCAGGCAGAAACAGAAAAGGCAGGCGCCCGCTTCAAGCAAAGCGACTATGTGGGCATCAACGAACACGCAGCCAAAGCACTGGCTGCCATCACAGCGTTGGCTGCCCTTTCCGGCGAAAGCAATTCTGGGTTGTCAAGAGCCTTGGAGGATGCCAGGGAAGAGGCGTTGGGGCTGGTGGAAGCCACAGCCAAAAAGCAGCACGACAACAGCCACGACCACCATGAGCACCTCGAAGCTGCTGTAAAAGCATTGGAAAAGTTGATAGACTAAACAATTTCAGCCGCCAAATCTGTTTGGTGGCTGAAATTTAATCGTCCAAAATAGTTGCAATGAAAAACACCACTAACATTAATCTTTGCTACCCAGTGTCGTGCTGGCTGTTGTTTCTGGCAGTTTTGTTTACGGGACAGGCGCTTGGGCAAAACACCACTGGCATCCAGTCTGGCGTAGAGGAGTTTCCCAACTACCATCCTTTGGTGGTTCATTTCCCTATCGTACTGCTGTTGCTTGCTGCCTTGATGCAAGTTGCCGGGTTTTTCATCAAGAGCGAAGGCTATCACCGGACCATCTTCGTTCTGGCGGTGCTGGGTTATGCCACCGCCTGGTTTGCCGCTGCTTGGCGGCATCCACATATTGACCCCGATGCCGTGAGTACCGCCGCGAAGCATATTTTCGATGAGCATCAAAAATACGCCCGGTGGTCGGTCTGGGCTGGCGGAGTTGGCGCGCTTGCCAAGGGCATAGAGCTTTATTTTAAAAGGCGCTTGGGTTGGGCGCTTTTAACCACTTTGCTGCTCGCCGTGGCGGGGGGTTTGGTTGCTGTGTCGGGGCATCACGGCGCCGAGCTGGTACACAAGCACGGCATCGGTCCAAAAGGTGGTTTCTTAAAAAAATCAACGGCATCTATCCCACCTGAAGTGTATCAAAACCCCAATGCCATCGAAAACGACACTATCCTAAAAAGTATTCATGCGACAACAACAGGAACACTTGGAAACACGACTGTTCAAATTCGATATTCCTCGCCCAAAGTGCGCGGACGTGTTATCTGGGGGGAGTTGGTGCCTTTCGGCGAAATTTGGGTGGCAGGTGCCAACAATGCTACGAGCGTGGAATTCAGCGGGGCAGTCGAGGTCAACGGTACGCTGGTCGAAGCAGGCAAGTATGCGTTTTTTGCCATCCCCGGGGCGGAAAGTTGGACGCTGATTCTAAATAAAAATTGGGACCAACATCTTGCGGACGAGTATGAACCGAAAGACGACGTGGTGAGTGTGGAGGCTAAGCCGCTGCCCAATACGCATACTGAGCGCCTACAATATTTTGTGGAACCCCCATCGGGTGATGCCAGTGGCGGTATTTCGATGGCTTGGGAATCACTCAAAGTCCTTCTTCCGGTAAAGGCGAAATCATGAACATTTTACTAATGGGTATTTATTTTTCTTGAAAAATGCTTCATTTCCAAACCCTTATCCGGCAATACAAGACCGACCCGGAATCGGTCTATAACACCTGGTTCGTCAACAACGAAGAAAGGCTGAAAGCCTTCCGCAGCATCCGCCGGGGCGTGATGCAAGTGGTGAGCGACATCAAAGGCGGGCGCTTCGGCAACGACTTCAAAGGCTCCTCGCTGGAATTCGTGCTGGGCTGTATCACCGAGCAAAAGCAGGTGTTCGAGGGAGCGGCGCACCCGTTTTACTGGAAACCCAAGTTGCGCATTCCCGATATTTACGAGAACGAAGCGAACAAGCAGGCTTTCGGACAGTTTCTCGAAAATTGCCTGAACGCCAAGAACGAAAAGCACTTGCTCGACGAAATCCTTCGATTGGACAATTTGAAAATCAAGGGCTTGGGACCTGCTGTCGCCAGCATCCTGTATTTCCTGCACCCGACCCTCATCCCGCCGTTCAACACCGCCATTGTCAACGGTTTCAACACGCTTTTTAAGGACAAAAAGAAACTCGGTTCCTGGCAGGAGTACCTCAAGCTGCGGGAGGTGCTGCTCGACACGAATCTGAAATACCGACCCGACCTTTCCACCGACCTCGGCGCGCTCGCCGGGCTGCTTTTCGAGGTAGGCTCGCAGAAAATGGCGGCGGGAATGGACGAGTACCTGTCGGAAGCTGAACGGGAAAAATTGGAGAAAGTCATCGAAAAGCGGCGGCGGGAAGTATTGAACGAGCGAGCGGAAGAAAGCCTGCACACCGAAATGCAGTACCACCTTGTAAAAATCGGCAACGCCCTCGGCTACGACGTGTTCCCGGCGAGCAACGACCGCTCGAAAAGTTACGACGGGCAAAGCTTCTCGTTTCTTTGCCCCTGCGCTTTTCCCGACCTGCCTATCGAGCGGGACACGCTCAACACCGTGAAGCTCATTGATATTCTTTGGTTTGAAAAAAACACCCCGAACGTGGTGGCAGCTTTCGAGGTGGAAAAAAGCACCTCCATTTACAGTGGCATCCTGCGCCTGACCGACCTCTCGTATTCGATTGCAGACGGGGATGAGACGTTTTACATCGTCATCCCCGACAGCCGGGAGAAGGACGTGCTGCTGCAACTCTCCCGACCCGCCCTAAAAAACAACAGCGTCGAAATCCGCTACATCCTGTTCTCCGACCTGCGCACCCACTGCGATGCATTGTGCAAGTTCGGCGACA
This sequence comes from Saprospiraceae bacterium, assembly GCA_022841745.1. Lineage (GTDB taxonomy): Bacteria > Bacteroidota > Bacteroidia > Chitinophagales > Saprospiraceae > UBA6168. The sequence continues at coordinate 12,591 of JALHQW010000020.1, forward strand.
GCCACCACATCATGCAGAAAATAGCGAGGAAAGCGGGGCAGGCTTTTATAAATGAAGTGAATGGACAATCGAGTTTGGGTAAAAAAAGATAATTCTGTGGTAACATTTCACTTTAAAAAGGAATCAAATAGCTTCCTTCGGAGCGTAATCTTTTTAACCTAAATATTTTACAATGAAAGCAGAACAAACCTCGAAAGCAAAGCCCCACCAACAAAAGGAGCATTGCGAGCCAGTAGAAGCTGGTATCAGCCCAAGTATCCATCGAAGGATACTCACTTTCCTTAACAATGCCATTCGCCCGGAAGACCTTGCGTTTGAAAAAAACGCCCTGACCCACGACGAGGGCAATCCCATCCATGAGGACAACCCGGAAGAATTGCACGGAAAGCGAAAAAAACTCCTTGACCTCGGCATTGCCAAAGAAATCCTCGAATTCAGGGACAAGGAGTTTCCGTTCGGGTTTCGCAGCTTGAGGGATTTGGTGGAACTGAGGCAGTTTGACTTCAGCCGTATTGAAGTTCTTTTTTCCCATTTGTCGCCAGCAACATTTGGTCAATGGAGGACATTGCCTTACCCAATAACCACACAAAATCCCGGTGGTGGCGCTGAATTTCCCATCGAGGTGGTACATGCAGCCTTATTGCATACGGGAAAGGTGGTGTTCATTCCTGCCGACTTTGGAAATGCCAGATGGAAGACCCCGATTTGGGACCCCAACGATGAGGCAACCCCCCGGTTCGAGTACCCTCTCATTGACCCCGATTACTCATTGCTGTGCAGCGGGCATTGTTTTTTGTCCAACGGTCATTTGCTGGCGGTGGGTGGCGGTGGCGACCTGAACGTTACCCCTACTGCTTGGTGGGGATTCAAGTTAGACCCCGTCGCCAGAACGTGGACAAGGACGGCTGGAAGGATGGATGAATACAAATGGTATCCGACTGCTGTAGTCCTGCATGATAAGCGGGTGTTGGTTACCTGTGGAAACACTATTGGAGAGATGGAAATCTACAATGAGGACACCGATATGTTCGAGCCAGTTACAGGTGACTCCCTTCGTTTCCCGAACTTGTACCCCGGACTGCACGTACTGCCCAATGGAGCAACGTTCTATTCCAGAACCGGATGGGGAAGTGCCACGAACAGCTCACCTCGTTCCAATGACAACTCCGCCTATTTCACCTTTGCCGCCTCCCCGGCAAACACAGGCGCATGGACGGGCATTACACCTTCGACGGTCAACCGCTGCAAAGGGATGTCGGTGATGATACTGCAAAATTCCTTTCCCTCGACCAGGATACTGGTAGTTGGTGGCAGCGATGCAAGCGGCAATGGCGTCAATTCAGCCGAGGTGATAGACCTGTCCATTCTTTCGGCTGCCTCTGCCTGGACGTCCACCGGGGTGTTGCCCGATACGCTTCCCCGCAGACAATGCAATGCGGTGTTGTTGCCAGACAGCACGGTGTTCGTGGCGGGTGGCGTCCTGTCGAACAATTCACCCTGCATGTTGTACAACGCAACCACCAACGCTTGGACGGCAATGGATGAATTGCCTTCGGTCAGGGCTTACCATTCCGTGATGCTTTTGCTGCCGAGCGGCAAGGTGATGATGGCAGGCGGGACAGCGGAAGCCGGAGGGATGCCGGGAAGCCCAAACATTGAGGTTTTCAGTCCGCCTTACCTGTTCAGAGGGGCTCGTCCGGTGATTTCAAGTGCACCCGCATTGGTTCATCACGGGCAGAATTTTGTCATCGAGTCGCCCGACGCCTCCACCATCGTGAAAGTCGTTTTGGTCAGACCGATGGCGGTGACTCATCAAACGGATGCCGAGCAGCGGGTGCTGGAAATGCCATACATCCACGACCACGCAAACCCAACGAGGCTGACCTTGACAGCGCCACACGGCGGGCATCCCCACGTCATTGCTCCAATGGGTTATTACATGATGTTTGCCATAAATAACAACGGAGTTCCTTCGGTTGCTTCGTGGGTTTACTTGCATTGACAGGAAATAGCGTGATTGAAGCCGCCAAATTTGGTTGGTGGCTGTTGAATAAACTTTTGCAATGGCGTTGTGCTGCCCATAGCGGAAGCACAACGCCATTCTTAATTTGTCAAAACATGAAAAACGACACTACATACCGCCTGCCGACCCTTCTGCTTCTCGCCGCCGGGCTGTTTTTCCTGCCGGAAAACCTGCCCGCCCAGCAAGTCCCCTGCCTGTTTGACAGCTTGTACCCGCCCCAGCGTTTGGAGCGGGCGGAGAAGCGCATCCGGGCAAAATTGGCGGAAAACGCCTCCGGGCAAACGGCAAGGAGCAACGATGACAGCGTCCGCATCATCCCGGTCGTGGTACACGTCATCCAGAATGGCGGCACGGAAAATATCTCTTACGCGCAGATTGAAAGCCAAATTCGCATCCTCAACGAGGACTACGGCAAGCTGCCCGGCACGCCCGGCGACGGCAACGGCGTGGACACGGGCGTTCGTTTTTGCCTCGCAAAAAAAGACCCGCAAGGTCGCTGCACCAACGGCGTCGTCCGTCTGCGAACGCCCCTGACCAATCACAAGCCCGTCGAGCGGGCAATGCTCAAGGAACTTTCTTTTTGGGACAACACCCGCTACCTCAACATGTACGTCGTGAAAACCATCGAGGGCAACGTCGGCGGTTACGCCTCCTTCCCCTACACGCCGCCCGACGAGGACGGCATCGTGGTGAGAGCCAACCTGTTCGGCGACGAGGGCACGGCTGCCGCTTCGGGCGGGCGCACGACCACGCACGAACTGGGACATTGGTTCGGGTTGTACCACACCTTCAATGGGGGTTGCGGGCAGGACACCTGCGCCCACGGCGATTTCGTCTGCGACACGCCGCCCGTCGCCAATCCCAACTTCACCTGCAACCTGAACGCCAACTCCTGCTCCAACGATAACCCCAACCTGACCGACCAGGTGCGCAACTACATGGATTACACGCCCGACGCCTGCAAAAACTTGTTCACGCAAGGGCAAAAAGAACGCATCCAAGCCACGCTCGACACGGTTCGAACCCTCATCTGGTCGCCAGACAACCTGCTCGCCACCGGTTGCGACTCGGCTTACCAGCCGCCAGCCATTTGTTCTGTTGCGGCAGATTTCGTGACCCTCACACCGACCGTTTGCACGGGCAACAGCGCCTATTTCATTGACCGTTCGCTTAACGGGGCGACTTCGTGGCAATGGCTTTTCCCTGGTGGAAACCCTTCGTCTTCCACCGCCCAAAACCCGACCGTCGCCTACGACACGGTGGGCGTGTACGACGTGACGCTCATCGTCGCCAATGCCGAGGGCACCGACACGCTCACGCTCGCTGGCTACCTCGAAGTCACCGAGCCGGGCATCGGCGACCCCCTGCCCTTTATTCGGAATTTCGACGACGGGCAGTACCCGCCTGAAGGCATCACGGTCTATAATCCCGACGCCCAAATCGCTTGGGAACTCGACAGCCTCGCCGCCAAAACTGCGCCGTATTCCATGCGCATCAACAACCTCGACAACACGAACTATGGCACACTGGACTGGCTCGAACTCCCCTTCCTCGACCTTAGCTCCGCCCATCCCGACTCCACGCTCCGCATGACTTTTTGGTGGGCTTATGCCCGCAGCGACGCCAACTTCTCCGATGAGCTTATTGTGCAACTGTCGAAGGATTGCGGCTTCACCTACGTGCCCATTTTCAGCAAATCGGGCAACGCCCTCGTCACGGGACCTACCCAGACGACGCCTTTCATTCCCGACTCTACGCAATGGAAAAAGGCAGTCATTAACCTGAACACCTACCGGGATGAACGCTACGTGAAAATCCGAATCGTAAACGTGACCGATGGCGGCAACAACCTCTACGTGGATGACCTGAACATCGGCGACGGCAGCGACGGCAATCCGACCGCCGTGACGCCCCCGCCTGCTGGCGACCCCTTCCCGAACCTTCGCCTGACGCCTGACCGGGCAGGCGGGCGCTTGCTGCTCTGGGCGAATGTGGCGAGGCAGTTGACCTTCGAGGCGGTGCTGTTCGATGCGGCGGGCAGGGCAGTGCGTACCTGGCAAAACGAGGTACTCGAAGCGGGCAGCCCGGCAGCGGTTTTGCCCGTGGGTGACTTGACAGGAGGGATGTATTTTTTGAGAATTGAAAATGAAGGTGGGGCGGGGACGGTGAAGGTGGCGTGGTAAAGAGCAGGGAAGGGGGAACTACGGCAGTTTTTGTCACCGTTTTAAAGGATGACTTAACTAAGTTAGTTTTAAATTTTTACTGTGTCACCTTGTTTAATTGAATGAACTAATCTAATTTTGCAAAAAAAATGCAAAATAGGCTATGTTGATAGAATTTAAAGTATCGAACTATCGGTCAATTGGAGATGAGCAGGTAATCAGTTTTGTGCCTGCACCCAAGCAGCGGGATTACCCGTTCAACGTCATTTCCAAGGGGAACTACAAGGCATTGAATGCCATAGGAGTGTACGGCGCTAACGGTAGCGGGAAAAGTAACCTGCTACGCTCTATGAGCGTATTTGACAAGATATTGCATCTGTCAGCCCGAACCTTGTCCACGACAAGGTTGCCCTACGACCCGTTTCTGTTGCGTGAAGGATGGGAAAACAAGCCTACACGGTTTGAGATTACATTTTTGGTGGGTGATGACAAAAAGTACCGATACGGCTTCGAGTACAATCAAGATGAAATAGTCTCGGAATGGCTGTACCGCAAGTTTTTGGGCAGGGAGGTATCGCTTTTTCTGAGAGAAAAAGACACTATTGATGTTTCTTCCGCTTTCAACAAAGATGGCAAAGGGAGTTCCAAATTATTTGATGCCGCCGTGGAAGCTACCCGTCCCAATGCCTTGTTCCTTTCTTTTTGCGACACGTTCAATATCGAGGAGGCTAAGGCGATTTTCCAATGGTTCAAGCATTTCTACATGATTGACGGACTGAACACGGGGGTGGAAGGCTGGCAAACGGTGGACATTTGGAACAAGTCGGAAGAAGGCAAAGAACAGATAACGGCTTATCTCAAGCGCATAAAAGACCTCGGAATCGCCTTCGTGAACGTCACGAGCAAGGATTTCAATGCCGCCGATTTGCCGGAGGGCATGAACGATGACATGAGGAATGCCCTTATCCGGGAATTGAGCGGTAAAAAGGGCTATTCTATCTTTTCAGGGCACCAGTTGTATTCAGCTGAGGGCGCTCCCACAGGGAAGCATATTTCATGGAAAATCGAGGAAAGGGAATCGGCAGGCACGAACAAAATATTCCATCTTATAGGACCCATCTTACGAATTTTAAGTCAGGGCGGTGTACTGATTATCGACGAAATTGAAGCCAAGATGCACCCGCATTTGACGTTGGACATCATCAATTTGTTTTTGAATGCGGAAACAAACACCAACCAAGCGCAACTGATATTCGCCACGCACGATACCAACCTGCTCACCTATTCCAGCCTTCGTCGGGACCAGATTTATTTTGTCGAAAAGAACGAGTGGGAATCAACGGAAGCGTACTCGCTTTCCGACTTTGTTTATTTGGGAGAAAACGGTGAGACTAAATCCGTCAAGGAGCGCCCGGACACCGATAAAGAGAAAAGGTACATCGAGGGTCGCTACGGTGCTGTTCCTGTGTTGGGCAACTTTCATTTTCATTCTCAAACAACAGACGCCAATGGCAAAGAGAGGTAAGCTCGCAAAGTTCGCAACAGAGGCATCAGAACAAAGACCCGTAAAGTTCAGGAAATACCAATATCTGTTCCTGATTGTCTGCGAAGACCAAAAGACGGAACGCGTCTATTTTGAGCGGTTTAAGTCGCAAATCCCGTCAGAGACTATCTACCTGGAGGCAATCGGAACAGGACTTGATGCGAAGGGCGTAGTTGAAAAAACGCTGGAAGAAAGAACCTTGCTTGCCCAAAAGGCAAAACGGGAAGTTGATGTGACATGGGCGGTTTTTGACGTTGACGATGCGAACATCAACATAGGGAAGGCACAGCGTTTTCAGGATACTTGCAAAATCGGGGAGGAAAACAACATACAGCTTGCTTACAGCAACGAAGTATTCGAGTTATGGCTGTTGCTCCACCTGACTGCCATTGACAGCCAAAAGCCTTTGCCGAGGGCAGAAGTTTATAGACTGCTGGGAGAGCAGGTGCTCAGGCGGGCAGGGCATGAAGCATTTGAATACACCCACGGAGATACCCAAATTCTGGACAAAGTACATTCTGTTGGAAATCAGGAAATAGCCATAGAAAGGGCTGCCGATTTGCTAAAACAGCACGGCAAACGGGAACCGCTCAATGCCAATCCAAGCACGAAAGTGCATTTGCTGGTTCAAGATTTATTGAGTTGGATACGATACTACACCTACTCGCCTGAGTAGCAAAAGCTGATTGCCAACCCTGGTCATACTCTTCCTTTCAAAAAATCAATCCTTTCCCGCCACGGCAGGCAACCATTTCGGGCATTCCGTTGAACAGTAAGGTGCAGCACAAGCCAATTATGAGATTAGAAGACAAAATAGACAAAGCGAGGTTCAGGGCAGCCGCCTGGCTTGCCAATTGGCTGAAGGTCTTCGGCTATGGAGGAACTGCCAGCGCCCTGTTGACGGCTAACGAGCGCTTCGTTTGTCCGCTCTGCGCATTGCTCCGGGCTATGCGTCGGAAGAATCCCCGACTGGTCGCCCGTTTTTCCAAATTTTGTGCGACCTGCATGGAGGCGGTTCGAGGCAACGGACGAACGGTTTTGTACTGCATCGTCTGCGTTTTGAGGGCAGCCAGAACCCGGTGCTTGTTGGCTGATTTGTACGTCCTTGAAATATGGAGCCACCAGAAAATCCCGATTTTCCTGCGGAATCAGCAATGGCGGAATTGAGGCGACGACCTTGCCATGACCCTGAATTTCGTCGGGGAGACCCCCTTCCACGAAGCGGGTTCACGAATATTTTTCCTCACGCAACGGTCTTGACCGCTGTCATTTCAAAATTAATTCAACGCATGAAATCCATACTCAAACAATTGGTTTGCTGCGGCTTCGCCGCAATCACCGTTCCGGCATTTGCCCAAACGCCCGTTCCCATCCCGCCCACGCTGTCGGGCAACACGATTGACCTGACCGTACAGCACGGCACGACCGAAATCTACCCCGGTTTTGCTACCAATACGGTCGGCTACAACGGCAGCTTCCTCGGCCCGACCATCCTGCTCGATGCCGGGCAGCAGGTCACGCTCAACGTCCACAACCAGCTTGGCGACACCACGACCGTGCATTGGCACGGCTTGAACGTGTCGCCCGCCAACGATGGCAGCCCGCACGTGATGATTATGGCGGACGAGACTTGGTCGCCCTCCTTTCCCGTGCTGGACAAAGCTGCCACGTACTGGTACCACCCGCACCTGCACGGCAAGACGATGGACCAGGTACTGCTCGGCGCTGCGGGCTTTATCTTCGTACGGGACGCCGAGGAAGCCGCCCTCGACCTGCCCCGCACCTACGGCACGGACGACGTGCCGCTGGTGTTCCAGTTCAAAACCTTCGATGCTGACAAGCAAATCATGATGGAGGACGAAATGGACAACGCCGTGCTGGTGAACGGCGTGGTGGACGGGGTGCTGAACAGCCCGGCGCAGGTGGTTCGCTACCGCCTGCTCAACGGCTCCAGCCACCGTTTCTTCAACTTCGGCTTCTCCAACAACAAGCAGTTCAAGCAGATCGCCTCCGATGCCGGGCTGCTCGATGCGCCCGTTGCCCTGACCCGCCTCATCCTCGCCCCCGGCGAGCGGGCAGAAATCCTCGTGGACTTGGGCAACGAACAGGGCAACACGCTGACGCTGAAATCCTTCGGAACGGAACTGCCGCAGGGCTTCCCCGGCGGCACGATGATGATGGGCGGCATGGAAGGTCCGCTCGACGATACCGACTTTTCGGTACTGACCATCCACGTCGGAGCGCCGACCAACGACCCCGTGACGACCGTCCCGACCGCCCTCACCACCAACGAGGTGCTGTCGCAAACGGGCGCTGCGACCCGCTCGATTGGCTTCTCCGCACAGCCGATGATGAGCATGACGAATTTTTTCATCAACAATAAGAAGTTCGACATGGAGGAGGTGGAGTTCACCACCGAGCAGGACAAGGTGGAGGTCTGGAACATCACGAACCAGACCATGATGGCGCACCCGTTCCATATCCACGGCAACCATTTCTATGTGCTGCAAGTGAACGGCGCAACCCCGCCGCCCAACATGCGGGGCAGGAAGGACGTGGTGGTGGTGCCGCCGATGAACGGCAGCGTGAAGCTCGTGACGAGGTACGAAAACTATGGCGACCCGATGCTGCCGTATATGTTCCATTGCCATATCCTCAGCCACGAGGACGGCGGCATGATGGGGCAGTTCATCGTGAACCCGACCGCCAGCGCCACGACGGATTTGGAGCAACAAGGTTCGCTGACCATCTCGCCGAACCCCGGCAAGGGCAATTTTGTCATCGAGGCGGATTTGCCGCAGGCGGGCGACGCCACGCTGACGCTCCATTCTTCGGACGGCAGGCTGCTGGAAACGAGGAAGCTGGAAGGGCTGAACACGGGCATCCAACAAATCCCGGCGAATTTCACGGGTCTGGCGGCTGGCTGGTACTGGCTGACCTTGCAGCGTGGGGAGCGGGTGTTTTCGGGGAAGGTGGTGGTGGAATAGACGGTTTGATTTAACTAAAAGGGTAGGACAGCACGATTCGCTGTCCTACCCATCTCAATATTTTTCCGATGAAAAAACTCCCTGTCGTACTTTTCCTGTTGGCGGTGCTGCTCGCCCTTTCTTTTTTGACCGAAGGGCCTTGCGACTCGCCCCTCGTCGGCGGTCACACGGGCGCACCCGGCGAAACGGGCTGCGACGGCTGCCACGGCGGAACGCCCAACACCGGCCCTGGTACGCTTACCCTCGACTGGTCGGACACCAGCGGGCATTACGTCCCCGGTCAGGTGTACGATGCCGTCGTGACGCTCGCCCAAGCCGACAGGGACAAGTTCGGTTTCGTGGCGCTGGCACTCAAGGACAGCGGCAATACCACCACCGGGCAGTTTTCGATTGACGACGCTGACCGCACCCGCACCTTCAACGATGGCCCCCGGAAGTACGTCTCGCACACGTCCTGCGGTGCAGATGCCGCTCCCCTCGGTTCGCTGTCGTGGACTTTCCATTGGCAAGCGCCAGCTACCGACGTGGGAGCCGTCACAATTTATCTGGCAGGGCTTGCCGCCAACCACAACCACGCCACCTCTGGCGACGACGCCTATGAACTGGCACTGCACCTCACGCCCGCCGACACGGTGGCTTCTGCGAGCGGGGAGCGCCTCGACGAGGCTGCGTTTTCCCTGCACCCAAACCCAGTTTCGGCAGGTGGGCTATTGAATGTCCGGCTGATGATGCCGCAGGTGGGAAGGCTGCAATTCTTGCTCCTCGACGTGGCGGGGCGGACGGTGCGCCGTTTTGATTTGGGCGAAAAAGCAACGGGCAATCAGATGTTTGAACTGGAAACGGCTGGTTTGGCGGCAGGGGTATATTCCCTAGAGGCCCGCCTGTCGGGAGAGTGGCTTGGTGCTGCAAGGGTGGTGGTGGAGTGAAAATTACGCAGACGGGGAGTAATAAAATTCAGCATGAAAATTCGACATTCACTGGTTGGTTCTGCTTTCGCCTTCCTGCTGGCGACGAGTTGCTGCTGGCTGCAGTTTGTGGCAGTGGCCTTGGGTGGAGCAGCTGGGCTGTCGGCGCTTTCGGTGGGGCTGGAAAAATACAGCGGATTGCTCATGGTTTTGGGCATCGGGCTGGCAGGTTGGGCTGGCTGGCTTTTTTGGCAAAAAAGAAAATCCAGACAATCGGGCAGCATCGTTTTGCAGAGCCTACTTACTTGCCCAAACTGTGGATTTCAAAAAGAGGAAACCATGCCCACGGATGCTTGTCGGTTTTTCTACGAGTGTGAAAACTGCCACGTTATGCTTCGCCCCAAAGCGGGTGACTGTTGTGTATTTTGCAGTTTTGGCTCGGTTAAATGCCCGCCGATACAGCAGGGGCAAGGCTGCTGTTAACACTGATTTCAATTTCAAATATGGAACATCAACACCACCAACACGGGCAAGCCGCAGTGCCGCCCGCTAAGGCACATGAGCACGGCAAGCAAGCACCGCCCGCAGGCGGACATGCCGACCATGCCGCCCACCACGACCATTCCGCCATGATTGGCGACTTCCTTCGCCGCTTCTGGGTCTGTCTGGCGCTGACCGTTCCAGTCGTTTTCATCTCGCCCATGTTCCAACACGCTGTCGGGTACAGCTTCGATTTTCCCGGCAGGAACTGGGTCTCGTTTGCCCTAGGAACCATCATTTTCATTTACGGCGGCAAGCCGTTCCTGACGGGGCTGTTGGATGAACTGCGCCGCCGCTCGCCCGGCATGATGACGCTCATCGGCGTCGCCATTTCCGTCGCCTATCTGTACAGCACGGCGGTCGTCTTCCGGCTGGTGGCGGGCATGGATTTCTACTGGGAACTGGCCACGCTCATCGTCATCATGCTGTTGGGGCATTGGCTCGAAATGAAAAGCGTCGCCGGGGCATCGAAGGCGCTGGAAATGATTGTGAAAATGCTGCCTGCCGAAGCCCACATGTATCACGGCGAAATGCTCCACGACATGCGGGTGGACGAACTCAAAATCGGCGACCTGGTGCTGGTGAAGCCCGGCGAAAAAATCCCGGTGGATGGCACGGTGACGGAAGGCGAAAGCCTCGTGGACGAGAGCATGTTGACGGGCGAAAGCGTTCCCGTGAAAAAATCGCCCGGCTCGAAAATCATCGCTGGTGCGCTCAACGGCGAGGGCAGCCTGAAAGCCACGGTCGACAAAGTTGGCAAGGAAAGTTACCTGAACAAAGTCATCACGATGGTGCAGGAGGCGCAGGCTGCCAAGTCGCAGACCCAACTCCTGGCAGACCGTGCTGCCCGCTGGCTCACGTTCATCTCCATCGGCGTGGGCGTAACGACGCTGGCGGTCTGGCTGGCAAAAGGGCAGGGGCTGGCATTTGCCTTGGAGCGCATGGTGACGGTCATGGTCACTGCCTGCCCCCATGCCCTCGGCGTGGCAATACCGCTAGTGGTGGCGATTTCGACCGCCATGAGCGCCCGGCGTGGCTTGCTCATCCGCAACCGCACGGCATTCGAGAGCGCCCGCAAAATCACGGCAATGGTGTTCGACAAGACCGGGACGCTGACGGAAGGCAAGTTCGGCGTGTCGAGGGTCGAGCCGCTGGACGGCGCCCGCTCTGCGGACGACCTGCTGGCGCTCACTGCCGCCCTCGAACAGCACAGCGAACACCCGATTGCCAAAGGCATCGTGCGGGCGGCGAATGAAAAATACCTGGCACTGCCCGCCATTTCCAATTTTTCCTCCATAACCGGGAAGGGCATTCAGGGCGATGTTTCCGGCAAAAAAATAAACGTGGTCAGCCCCGGTTATTTGCTTGAAAAAGACATTGCACAGCCGAAAAACGCAGTCGGAAATGCTGCCGAGACAGTGGTTTTTGTGTTGGAGAATGAAAAGCTGGTGGGCTTCATTGCCCTTGCCGACCAAATCCGACCGGACGCCAAAACTGCCGTCGAGGATTTGAAAAAACAGGGAATCAAGGTCTTCATGGCGACGGGCGACAACGAGCGGGTGGGCAAGGCGGTGGCAGAAGCATTGGGCTTGGATGGCTACTACGCCGAGGTGCTGCCGCACGAGAAAGTGGACATCGTGAAAAGCCTCCAAAAGAAAGGCGAGTTCGTTGCCATGACGGGCGACGGCGTGAACGACGCCCCGGCACTGGCTCAGGCAGACGTGGGCATCGCCGTCGGCAGCGGCACGGACATCGCCGCCGAAACCGCTGACATCATCCTCACGGAAAGCCGTCCTTCCGACGTGCTGGGCTTGGTCAATTTCGGCAAAGCCACCTATCGGAAAATGGTGCAGAACCTGCTCTGGGCAACGGGCTACAACGTGTTCGCCATCCCGTTGGCGGCGGGGGTTTTGTACCCAACTTTTACTTTGAGTCCGGCGCTGGGGGCAGTACTGATGGCACTGAGCACGGTGGTGGTGGCGTTGAATGCGCAGTTGCTGAAGTCGGCACTTCAAAAATGATGAGCAGTGTGATAGTCGCTAAGAAGTGGACGTCAAAAACCGATTTGCAATCCCGCGAATAAATACCTCGGCAGCCCCAAGCGGATGCCTTGCGGGCGATGGGTAACGATATACCGCTTATCCATCAGGTTTTTCACGGAAAAATTCAGGCGGATTTTGGTGTTCGGAATTTTCCAGCCGGTGTTGGCATCAAGCAGCCAGTAAGCGGGCAGCCTGCCCGTGCGACCATTGGCGGTGGGAGCTACGGTGTTCAGTTCATCCGAAAATTGCTCTGCGACAAATGTTCCGTTCAATACGACAGACCAGCCGAACGGCGCTTCGAAAACGAGCGAGCCATTTGCCAGCCATTCCGGGGAATAAGGCGTGAAGTTACCGTCTATGTTGACCTGCTCGCCGCCCTGCGTCAGGAAGCGGTCGCCCTCGAAGGTGGATTGGAGCGCTGTGCCGTTCAGGTCAAGTTTCAGGGCATAGCCGCCCAGCCAAGAACTAAAATCGAGGTTCACGCCCGCTTCGACGCCCTGGTGCTTCGTTTCACCACCATTCACCAACCCAGCGCCTGCACCGCCGGAGGATTGGGAAACAGGAATAATTTGATTGGAAAAATCGAGCAGGAAGCCCGTCAACTCGAAGCCGAGCAGTTTGTTCAGCTTGCGGCGCACGCCGAGTTCGTAGTTCCAGCTTTCCTCCGCATCCAATTGAATGGCTTCGCCTGTGTTGGTGATGGCGTCTTTCACACGGGGCGGCGCAAAGCCTTTGTGGACGCCTCCGAACACGGTCATGCCTTCGGCAATTTTGTAGGTGAAACCGCCGCCCGGCAGCAGCCCTACCACGTCGCTTCCTGCGACCACGCTGGTGTCCGTAACAACGCCGTTGAACTTGTTCCGCAAGATGTTCCGCTCGTAGTCGTAGCGTTCCACGCGAAGCCCAGCGCTCAGGGTCAGTCTGGGCGTGACGGAAAAACGGTTTTGCAGAAAAACGCTGAACGCCTGCCCGGTGCGGATTTCGTCTTCCACCAAATCGCCGGAGCCCGCGTCGTTTTTTTTCCCGTTGACCCGCTGCTCGAATGCCCGCTCGTACAGAAATCTTGCGCCGAAATCCAATTCGTTTTCAATAGAGAACAGGCGGTGGTGATAGTTGAGCCGGGGCTCTACGCCAGCCACCTCGAACTGGCGGTTGCGCCCGCCAGTGCTGTTGAGCATAAAAACAGCGCCGCCTGCCACGCTGGTGTCGCCCCACACGACGCCGGTTTGGTTGGCGGCGCTCGGGTTTTCGGAGAAATCCTGTCTGCGCCAGTTGCGCGTGGTGGTGTAGCCGAACACCGAGGTTTTGATTTTCAAATCCTCGGTCAGTCGGTAGTCGTAAAGCAGGCTGGAGGAGTAGCGGCGGATGGTGAGTTGGTCGTCCGGCGCCATTTTCACAAAATCCTGCCCGCCCCGGTCGTACATGGTCTGGGTCAATCCAAGATAGGTAGCGTCCGATTTTTCGTCGTACACGCCAATCTTCAGGGCAAGGTCCGATTTTTTACTGGCGGCGAGCCTGATTTTGGCGCTCAGGTCATTGATGTTGAAACCAACATAGCCAACCTGGTCTGCTTGTTTGTGCAGAAAATTGACAGAATAGCCGACGTTGCCGACGGTCGAACCGTAATTGAGCAGACTGCTGAACATTTCGCCTTGCCCGCCAGTGATTTTCAAGAAACCGGCAGCAGTTTCCGGCGGGTCAGCGGTGATGTAGTTCAGTACGCCGCCAATGGTTTGCGGGCCGAACAAAATTTGCCCACTGCCTTTCAGCAACTCCACGCCGCTCATGCGCTCGATGGCGGGTGTGTAGTATAGTTCCGGCTCGCCGTAGGGGTTGAGGGCGACGGGGATGCCGTCTTCGAGCACCAGTAAGCTCCGGCTGCGGTCGGAGTCGAGACCCCGCACGGATAGGTTGAGGCGCAGCCCCGCCCCTTCTTCGTCCACGACGTGTACGCCGGGGATTTTGCGCAGGACTTCGTTGCCGCTTATTGGGGCGATTTGGGTGATTTTTGCCGAATTGAGGTAAAAAACAGAGCCTGGTATTTTTTGGAAAACGCCGTCCCGCTGACCGACCACGCTAATCGCTGGAATTTCAATAATCCGGACGCTGTCAACAATTCCAGCCTGCTGCGAGAAACAGGGCAGCGTCAACAGCAAAGCAACACTGAGGCAGGAAAGCTGCCAAAGCCCATTCGAAGTATTCAGGTTCATATTGAAGAAATTTGAAAGCCAAGTTTAACCAGCTGCCGCAAAGGTAGATGGGAAGAGATGGGCGCCCAATCACCCTTTTCAAGGGGAGGCTTCCAAAATTTATTTGTGCGGATACCTATCATTAGGTAGGTCTATGACCTCATAAGTTAATCGTCCGGTGCGATTTTTAGATGCACAGGCAACCCAAATCCTGTTCATATTGAACAGATAAATGGCATAGCCAATCAATTCAGTCATGTGGATTAGGCGAGGTATGTTCTGCACTCCGCCGCTAGCACCGCTAATTAGGTGCTTATCTATGAAGTTTTGTTACTTGCAATAAATAAAAGTCAGGATGATACTTTTCATCAAAAACATGGTCTGCGCCCGTTGCGAGCGCATGGTTCAGCGGCTACTGGCGGAGGTTGGGTTGGCGGCGAAAACCGTGCGACTCGGCGAAGCGGACATCGAGGGCGAACCGACCCCGTCGCAGTTGGAGGCGCTGCGGGCTGCCCTGCAAACGGAGGGCTTGGAACTGCTCGACGACCGCACGAGCCGCCTTGTGGGGCAGGTGAAGAACCTCGTCGTACAGGAAATACACCATGAGCCACAGAAGCCGGAAACGATGAACTTTTCCGACTTCCTGTCCAAGAAGGCGGGCTACGACTACTCGCACCTGAGCAGGCTGTTCTCGTCGGTGGAAGGGGTGACGATTGAGAAGTTCATCATCGCCCAGAAGATAGAGCGAGTGAAGGAACTGTTGGTGTACGACGAGCTGACGATGGGCGAAATCGCTTGGCGCTTGGGCTACAGCAGTTCGCAGCACCTGTCGAACCAGTTCAGGCAGGTGACAGGCATGACGCCGACGCAGTTCAAGGGCCATCATGGGCAGGGGCGGAGAAGGTTGGATGAGCTATAGCCCAAAATCCTGTACCCAATTTCCAGAATTCTGTAACGCTTTTGCTCGCCGCTGCCCGGAACTTTGCCCTAAAAAAATCACCAATGATGACACATGAATTTTCCGTGACCGGAATGACCTGCGGCGGCTGCACAGCTACCGTCAAAAAAGCCCTTGAAAAAGTACCGGGCATCACCGCCGCCCGCGTAACCCAAGCCCCACCGATTGCCGTCCTCGACATGGAGCGGCACGTCGGCTTGGGCGAACTGAAGGCGGCGCTGAAAGACCACCCCAAGTACCAAATCGGCGAAGCACCTGTGAAAGCACAGGCCCATGCCCCGAAGCCTGCGCCCGCAACGGCTGAGGTGGAGGAAAAGCAGTCGTTCTTGAAAACCTACAAGCCGATTTTGCTGGTATTCGGCTATATCGTCGGCGTGACGCTGCTGGTCGAATTTGCCGCCGACAGCTTTGACGGGATGCGATGGATGCGGCATTTTATGGCGGGCTTCTTCCTCGTTTTTTCGTTTTTCAAGCTGCTCGACGTACCGGCCTTCGCCATGTCGTACAGCAGCTACGACCTCGTGGCAAGGCGTTGGCTTGGCTGGGGATACGTTTACCCATTTGTGGAATTGGCTTTCGGGATTTTGTTCCTGACCAATATCCAGCCCGTTTTCACGAATGCCGCTGCCTTTGTTGTCATGGGCGTCAGCACATTGGGGGTCATCCAAAGCCTGTTGGCGAAGCGCAAGTTCCAATGCGCCTGCCTCGGTGCGGTGTTCAACCTGCCCATGTCCACGATTACGCTGGTGGAGGACTTGCTGATGGTAGGGATGTCGGGGGCGATGTTGTTCATGCTGTAAAATCATTGAATTGAAAGCTATATTCACCCTGCTAAAAAAACTTTTCAAGGCGGTTTTCCTCAAAAAATGCTGCCGCTGAAAACAAAATACTTATGGTAGAAAAACTCGTCCAAATTTCCCTTCGCAACCGGCTGCTCGTGCTGATGGCGGCGGCTGGCTTGTTCGCATGGGGCATCTTCTCCGTGCGCAACAACCCGATTGATGCCATCCCGGATTTGTCGGAAAACCAGGTCATCGTCTTCACCGAATGGATGGGGCGCAGCCCGCAGCTCATCGAAGACCAGGTGACCTACCCACTGGTGTCCAATTTGCAGGGCATTCCGAAGGTGAAAAACATCCGGGGCAGTTCCATGTTCGGGATGAGCTTCGTCTATGTCATTTTCGAGGACAACACGGACATCTACTGGGCAAGGACGAGGGTGCTGGAACGCCTCAACTTCGCCCAGCGCCTGCTGCCCGAAGGTGCAACGCCCAGCCTCGGACCGGACGGCACGGGCGTTGGCCATATCTTCTGGTACCACCTCGATGCCCCCGGCATGGACTTGGGCGAGCAACGGGCCTTGCAGGACTGGTACGTCAAATTCGCCCTGCAAACCGTGCCGGGCGTCAGCGAGGTGGCATCGTTCGGCGGCTTTGGAAAGCAGTACCAAGTGAACATTGACCCCTATAAACTGAACTACTACAACGTCCCACTCATGGACGTGCTGAACGCCATCCGCAGCAACAACAATGATGTGGGCGGTCGCAAGTTCGAAATGTCCGACATGGCGTACATCGTGCGGGGCTTGGGTTATTTGAAAAAAACGGAGGACATCGAGAACATCCCGGTCGGCAATTACGGCAGCGTGCCTGTGCGGGTGCGGGACGTAGCGAACGTGCAGATGGGCGGCGACCTGCGCCTCGGCATCTTCGACATGGACGGCAAAGGCGAGGTGGTCGGTGGCATCGTAGTCATGCGCTACGGCGAGAACGCCGACAACGTCATCAAAGCGGTGAAGAAAAAAATGGCGGAGGTCGAAAAAGGCTTGCCGCCCAATGTAAAGTTCAAGGTCAGCTACGACCGCAGCGAACTCATCGAAGCCGCCATCGAATCGGTGAAGGGGACGCTGACGGAGGAGATGATTGCCGTGTCCATCGTGGTGCTGCTGTTCCTGTTCCATTGGCGTAGTGCCTTGATAATCTTGATACAACTGCCCATTTCGGTAGCCGTCGGCTTCATCTTGCTCGAAGCCTTTGGGCTTTCCTCCAACATCATGTCGCTGACGGGCATCGCCCTTGCCATCGGGGTGGTGGTGGACGACGGCATCGTGATGGTCGAAAATGCGTACCGACACTTGGCGGAGGCGACGTGGGCAAAAACCTTTGCAGAGCGCCTAACCGTCATCGAAAAAGCCTGCAAGCAGGTAGGGCCCGGCGTGTTTTTTTCCACCATCGTGACCATCGCCTCGTTCCTGCCGGTCTTTTTGCTGACGGGCATGGAAGGCAAACTGTTCTCCCCGTTGGCTTGGACGAAGACCTTCATCCTGCTGGTGGATGCCTTCCTCGCCATCACGCTGACGCCCGTGCTGATTGCCCTGATTTTGAAAGGGAAACTGAAGCCGGAGAGCGCCAACCCCATCACCCGTTTTCTGGAAAAACTGTACACGCCCGTACTGAAACTTTGTTTGCGCTGGCGCAAAACGACGCTTGCCGTGATGCTTATCGCCCTAGCGGTCAGCGTCCCGATGATGATGCGCTTGGGTACGGAGTTCATGCCGCCGCTCGACGAAGGCTCGCTGCTGTTCATGCCCGTGACGCTGCCCGACGTGTCCAATTCGGAGGTCAAGCGGCTTTTGCAGGTACAGGACAAGCTCATCGCCTCCGTGCCGGAGGTGAGCCATGTGCTCGGAAAGGCGGGTCGGGCGAACACTGCGACAGACAACTCGCCCATCAGCATGATTGAGACCATCATTTTGCTGAAGCCCAAAAACGAGTGGCGGGCGGGCCTGTCCAAAAACGACATCATCAACGAGCTGAACGGCAAGCTGCAAATCCCCGGCGTGGTCAACGGCTGGACGCAGCCCATCATCAACCGAATCAACATGCTTTCGACGGGCATCCGCACCGACGTGGGCTTGAAGGTTTACGGACAAAACCTCGACACGATTTACTCCGTCGCGCAGGTGCTGAAAAAGGAACTCGAAGGCATTGAGGGCGTGAAAGACCTCTACGTGGAACCCATCACGGGCGGCAAGTACATTGACATCGTGGTAAAACGGGAGGAAATCGGGCGCTACGGCCTGAGCGTGGACGACGTGAACATGCTGGTCGAAAGCGCGCTCGGCGGCATGGTGCTGACCACTACCGTCGAGGGGCGGCAGCGCTTCACGGTCAATGCCCGCTTCGCCCAAGACTTTAGAAACAACCTCGACGCCCTGCGCCGCCTGCAAGTGCAGACCGCCCGCTACGGCCCCATCCCGCTCGAAGCGGTAGCCGACGTGCGGATAAGCGAAGGTCCGCCGATGATAAATTCAGAAAACGCCATGCTGCGGGGTACGGTACTGTTCAACGTGCGGGAACGTGACCTCGGTGGCACGGTGCAAGAAGCGCAGCAAAAATTGGACGCCGCCGTGAAGCAATTGCCGAAAGGCTATTACATTGAATGGAGCGGGCAGTGGGAAAACCAAATCCGGGCGAGCCAGACGCTGAAGCTCATCCTTCCCATCGTGCTGCTCATTATCTTTTTTGTGCTGTACATGACCTACCACTCTGTCAAGGAGGCGCTCATCACGATGATAACCGTGCCTTTTGCGCTTATTGGTGGGGTTTATATGGTTTATTTTTATGGGGCAAACCTGTCGGTAGCGGTGGCGGTGGGCTTCATCGCCCTGTTCGGCATGGCCATCGAAACGGCGATGCTGATGACCATTTACCTCAACGAAGCCATGCAACGGCTCGTGGAGGAGAAAGGAAATACCCGTGAGTCCATCACCAATGCCGACATCCGGGATTGGGTCATCTGGGGGGCAGCCAAGCGCCTCCGACCCAAATTGATGACGGTTTCAGTGTCGCTTTTCGGTCTCATCCCCATCCTTTGGGCGACGGGTGTCGGCAGCGACATGATGTTGCCCATCACGATTCCGCTCATCGGCGGTACGATTTCATCCACCATCTATGTGCTGCTTGTCACGCCCGTTGTTTTTGAAATGACGAAGGAGCGGGAATTGCGGCGGCAGGGAAAAATTGAAGTGTATGATGTGCAGGAGTAATTTTTTGAGGATAAAAATTGGAGTGGTGGCAGTGGGCTTTTTGTTCCAAAAAAGCCCTGCACAACAGTTGCTCCCGCTCGACACGATCCTGAACCGCATCGAGCGTGGCCACCCCGCCCTGAAAGCCCCCGATGCCCGCATCCAGGAACTCGACACCTATGCCAAGGGAACGGTGACGCTGCCTCCGCCCCGAGTCAGCAGCGGCTTATGGATGACGCCCTACAACCCGAAAAGGTGGAGCCAAAGCGGTGCGCATGGCGATGGCATGGGCAGCTTCATGGTATCGGGCGAGCAGATGCTGCCCAACCGCAAAATGCAGGAAGCTGAGGGGCGCTACATGGCGTCCATGTCGGCGATGCAGGGGGCAGAAAAGGGCGTGATGCGGAACATGCTGTTTGCCGAAGCAAAAAGCGCCTACTTCAACTGGCTGGTGCTGAAACGCAAAACCGCCGTGCTGGACGAGAGCAAGAACCTTCTCCGCCTGATGATTGAGAGTGCCAAGCAGCGCTACCAGTTCAACCGGGAAAAGCTCGGCAGCATCTACAAGGCCGAAGCGGAACTCGCCGACCTCGACCGGATGCAGGCGATGTACGCCGGGGAAATCCGGCAGCAGAAGACAATGCTCGAAGCCTTGATGCAGTTCCCACAGGAGGTAGATTTCGACGTGGACACCATCTGGCAAATGCCAACGCTGCCCAGTTTGCCCGACACCGCCCTCGTCGCTGCCCGCAGCGACATTCGGGTAGTGGAAGCCAACCTGCGTACTGCCCGGCTCGAACAGGAGTTCAACCGTTCCAAGCTAAAGCCGGAGTTTGGCGTCCGCTACGACCACATGTTTGCATTTGGCGGGCAGCCGTGGCAGTTCTCGCTCATGGGCATGATGACCGTGCCAATTGCGCCTTGGGCGAACAAAGACATCAAGACCCGCATCGAGGGCATTGACTTCCGGCTGGCAGCGTTTGAGTGGGAAAAAGCCGCCATTGCCAACGCCGTGCGGGGCGCAGCAGCCGACCGCCTCGTGATGATGCAAACCCTGCAAAACCAAATCGAACGTTATGAAAACGACATCGTGCCCAACCAGCGCAAGCGTTTCCAAAGCACCCTGCTCGCCTACGAGCAGAACACCGACGAACTGTTCATGGCACTCGATGCCTGGCTCGAACTGAAAATGAGCCGCCTTGCGCAACTCGACCTTCTCCAACAACTGCTTCAAGCCAAAAACGCTTATGAAAAAGAACTGGAAATACGGTAATATCTTCGGATTGCTTGCCTTGCTGCTGCTCTTTTTTGCAGCCTGCAATAACGGTTCAGCCGACCACTCGCAGCATGGCGGGAAAGCCGCCGCCTACCAGTGCCCCATGAAGTGCGAGGGCGACAAGACCTACCCCCAGCCCGGCTCCTGCCCGGTCTGCAAAATGGACTTGAAGCCCGTCGAGATGCCCGCCGGACACGACCACTCCGCCATGCAGCACGACACGGCGGCGGTGGTTTACACCTGCCCTATGCACCCCGAAATCGTGCGGGACGAACCGGGAACTTGCCCGATTTGCAAAATGGACTTGGTAAAAAAGGAGACTTCCGCATCCAGCGACAATGACCACGGCAGCCACGCAGCCCCATCTGCCGACCTCGACTTTTTGTTGAAACCGACCTACGAGTACGTTTTGACCTCAGTAAAAACCGCCCGACCGGAACGGAAAACGCTCGCTGCCAGCATCGAAGCGCCGGGCTACCTCGCCTACGATGCCCGAAAGGTGCAGGCGATATCGGCACGGTTCGGCGGGCGCATCGAGCGGCTGTACGTCAAGTACCTGTACCAGCCCGTGCGGAAGGGGCAGCGCATCCTCGACATTTACAGCCCGGAGATCGCTACGGCGCAGCAGGAATTGATTTTCCTGCTGGAAAACGACGCTGACAACAAGGCATTGATTGAAAATGCCC
Source organism: Saprospiraceae bacterium (assembly GCA_022841745.1). GTDB lineage: Bacteria > Bacteroidota > Bacteroidia > Chitinophagales > Saprospiraceae > UBA6168. Next base: position 33,929 of record JALHQW010000020.1, read on the forward strand.
GCCGCCGCCTGTCGCTGCTCGGCATGACGGCGGCACAAATCGGCGAGGTGGAAAAGACCAGGAAGCCTTCGCTGTCGCTGCCTGTTTTCAGCCCCTACGACGGGCTGGTTTTTGAAAAAGCCATGCCTGCCCTGGCATTGCCCGGTTCGGAAATGGGGGAAGGCATGGAAAATGGCGGCGGCGCAGCCTTGCCCACTTCCCTTGCCGCCGATGGCGAGCTTTCCCTGCGGGAAGGGATGTACGTGCAAAAAGGGCAGCGGCTGTTCAGCCTGCAAAGCCTATCCACCGTCTGGGCGGTGCTCGAATTTTACCCGTCAGACGTGGCGCTGGTCAAGGTGGGGCAGCCCGTGAGCGTCCGCATCGAGCCGTTCGACCAGCAGTTTTCAGGAAAAGTCAATTACATCGAGCCGCAGTTCGGGACGGGCGGCAAGAACATCCGGGCGAGGGTCTATCTCGACAATCCGGGCGGCAAGTTGAAGCCGGGGGCATTGCTGAAAGCGACCGTGCAGGCGAGCGGGCGTTCCGCCATTTGGATTCCAAAGACCGCTGCCCTCGACCTCGGCAGGCAACGGGTGGTGTTTTTGAAAAAAGACGGCGTTTTTCAAAGCAAAAAAATTGAGGTAGGCAGCATGTCCGGCGGTTGGCTGGAGGTGCGGTCGGGCATCTCGGAAAACGACGAGATTGCCGCCGATGCACAGTTCCTCATGGACAGCGAGAGTTTTGTGAAATCAAATTGATTGAAAATGAGCTATTTAATAAAAAATGTTGCCTTGACTGTCTTGCTGCTGACGGCTGCTGCTTGCAATGAAAGCCCCCCCGAAGCTGTGCCGGAAAACGTCTATTACACCTGCTCGATGGACCCGCAGGTGATGGAGAAAAAGCCGGGCACTTGTCCGATTTGCAAGATGGACCTGGTGCGGGTGGAAGTTGACCCGAACCAGAAAGCAGGCGAGTTGAAGTTGAGCGAGCAGCAAATCCAGTTGGCGAACATCCAGACGGACACCGTGCGGCTGCGACCGCTCGGCGAGGAAATCACCCTTTCGGCTACGCTGAAGGAAAACCAGAACCTCGTGAACGTGGTCACGTCGAGGATTGCGGGAAGGGTCGAGCGGCTTTTCGTGCGAAACATTGGCGAACCCGTGCGGGCGGGACAAGCGGTTTTTGAACTGTACAGCGAGGAACTTGCCGCTGCCCAGCAGGATTACCTGTTGGCATTGCAGAGCAAAAAACGTTACGCCGACACCGAGCCGAACTTTGCCCGCATTGCCGACGCCGCCCGCAACAAACTCTTGCTATGGGGAATGGCCGAGCGCCAAATCGCCGACCTCGAACTAAACGGCAAGCCCGGCAACACCCTCACTTTTTACAGCAAATACAGCGGCATCGCCACGGAGGTCAGCGTCGCCGAGGGCGATTACGTGGCGGAAGGCTCGCCCGTGCTGCGCCTTGCCAACCTGGGCACACTTTGGGCAGAGGCACAGCTTTACGTCAGCGACCTGCCGTTTTTGGCCAAGACCGGGGAGGCGTTGGTGGAAATCCCTTCTATCTCCGACCAGAAGCTGCGGGGCGTGGTCAGTTTCGTGAACCCCTCGCTCGAAGCCTCCTCCAAAATCGTGATGGTTCGGGTGGAAATCCCCAACCCAAACGGCGACTACCAGCCGGGGATGCAGGCTTGGATGACATTGAAGGGCAAGGTCAGGAACGCCATCGCCGTACCGACCAATGCACTCATACAGGGGAAAAACGGAGCTACGGTTTGGCTTAAAAATGCCAGCGGCGCTTTTGAAAGCCGCATGGTGACGATGGGCAAGACCAACCGGGATTTCACGGAAATCACCGAAGGCTTGCAGGCTGGCGAGGTGGTCGTTGTTTCGGGGGCATACCTGCTGCACAGCGAGCTGGTGTTCAAAAAAGGAGCGAACCCGATGGCGGGGCATGATATGGGAGGCGGTGAGCATGGGGGGCATTGATTTAGAAGAAGTACCTCCAATTAAAACTGGCAACCATATTGATATAAAACAGATAGCCACAATGAACTACTTTTGTGCTTGATGAAAAAATTCCTGCCCATATTCCTTGCCTTCCTGATGCTGGCGACGAGTTCGCCTACCGGACAGGGCATCAGCACGGTGATGAAGCTGGGCGGGTTTGTTCACCATTTCATCCACCACATCACCTGCCACGGCGACAAAATTGGCTTGGGTGACTTCGTGGCCCTGCACTATTCCGACCACGGACACCACGAGGAAGACCACCAAGAACACGGAAACCTGCCTTTCAGCCACGATCACGACCAGCAGGGCATTGCCACACATGGCTTTTGGTTGGTTTCACAACAGTATGAAACGCTTGCTTTTTGCAAAAGAGATATTTTCTCCAATCCGCTGATTTTCCACTCGCAGCAATTTCATTCCTCCGCCTACTCGGGCGACATCTGGCAGCCACCAAGGGCATAACCGCCTGCCAGCCCTTTTATAAGTTTCCCTTTTTCAAGATACTTCCCAGCATTGCCACGCGCCATGCCGGGCAGCATCCATTCATTCAATTTCAACAACAATGAAAAATATCATGCTGCCATTGGCAGCTCTTTTGTGCTTCCTGTTTGGCTGCACCCACTCGCATGATGCCGATAGTGACCATGCCCACGACGCTGCGGGCAACCACATCACGCCCGCCGAACCTTCTTTGGAAGCCCTCGCTTTCACGCTTTACACCGACAAAACCGAGCTTTTCGTGGAGTTCAAGCCACTTGTCGTGGGGCAGGAGAGCCGTTTTGCCGCACACTTCACGGCGCTCGGCGACCTGTTCAAGGCCGTCGGCGAGGGCAGCGTGACCCTCTCTTTGAAAAAAGGGGAGGCCACGGGACAGTCCATCACCGCCGACAAGCCCGAAGTGCCGGGCATCTTCCGCCTCCGCATGACGCCCAAGCAGGCGGGGGTTTACAGCCTCGTATTCGACATCAAAACGCCAGCCTACACCGACCAAATCACCATCCCCGATGTGGAGGTTTATGCCGACGAAAAAACGGCGATTGTTAAACAAGCTCCCGAGGAAGGCGGTGGCAGCGACATCTCCTACCTGAAGGAGCAGGCTTGGAAGGTCGAGTTTGCTAATGCCCCGGCAAGGGTGCAGCCCTTCGCCGAGGTGGTGCGCACGAGCGGGCAAATCCTCGCCGCCCCCGGTGACGAGGCGGTGCTGACGGCCCAAGTCAGCGGCATCGTTTCCTTTTCGCTCAACAGCATGGTGGTGGGCAGCCCCGTGGCTGCTGGGGCAAGGCTTTTCACCGTGAAAAGCAACGAGGTGGTACAGAGCAACCTCGGCTCAGCGGTCAAACAGGCGGAAAACGATGTGGCGACCGCCCAAAAGCAATACGACCGGGCGAGCGAACTGGTCAAGGACAAAATCATTTCCGAAAAGGAATTTCTGGAGGCAAAGCTCCGCCTCGAAAATGCCCAGGCACAACTAAAGAATGTTTCCGTTTCCAGCAGTTTCAATAAAAACAGGCAAAGCGTGGCTGCGCCGATTGGCGGTTTTTTGAAAAACGTGCTGGTCGAAAACGGCGCATTCGTCAACGCGGGGCAATCGCTGGCAACCGTCTCGAAAAGCAGGCGGCTGTTGTTGCGGGCGGATGTTTCCCAGAAATACTTCCCGAAGCTCGCCATGTTCACCGCCGCCAATTTCAAGACCGCCGACGGGCAGGTTTTCAGCACGAAGAACCTGAACGGGCGGGTCGCTTCCACGGGCAAATCCGCTGCTGCGGGTTCGCCCTTCCTGCCCATCCATTTTGAAATTGACAACGTGGGCAACTTCGTCCCCGGCTCGGTGGTCGAGGTGTTCTTGCAGTCTGGCACGACGCCCTCGCTGGTACTGCCGACCTCGGCCCTGGTGGAGGAGCAGGGTATTTTTTATGCCTATGTCCAAACCGAGGGTGAGTCCTTCCAAAAGCGGGAACTCAAAATCGGCGCAACGGACGGGCTGAACGTGCAGGTGCTTTCGGGCATCGCCGAGGGCGAGCGGGTCGTGACCAAGGGGGCTTTTCAAATCAAACTTTCCACCGCTTCCGGCACCATGCCTGCGCATGGCCACGAGCATTAAAACCCAAAACCAATGCTCAACAAAATAATTCATTTCTCCTTGCAAAACCGCCTGCTCATCGTGGTAGCCTCGGTTTTGCTGGTCGTTTTCGGTTCCTTCGTCGCCACCCGCATGGAGGTGGACGTGTTCCCCGACCTCACCGCCCCGACCGTCGTGGTGATGACCGAAGCGCATGGCATGGCACCGGAGGAGGTCGAAAAACTCGTCACCTTCCCCATTGAAACGGCGGTGAACGGGGCGACCAACGTGCGCCGGGTGCGCTCGTCCTCGATGGCGGGCATCAGCATCGTCTGGGTCGAGTTCGAGTGGAACACCGATATTTTCAAGGCCCGGCAAATCGTCACCGAGCGCACCGCCTCCGTTGCCGCAAGGCTGCCGCAGGGCGTGGGCAACCCGACCCTTGCGCCACAGGCGAGCATCATGGGCGAAATCATGCTCATCAGCCTGACCGCCGACTCGACCTCTCAAATGGACTTGCGGACCATCGCCGACTGGACGCTGCGCCCCAACCTTTTGGCGACGGGCGGCGTGGCGCAGGTCATCGTCATCGGCGGCGAATACAAGCAGTACCAGATATTGGCTTCGCCACAAAAAATGGCTGCCTACGGCGTATCGCTCGACGAACTGCTGACGGCTTGCGAGGGTGCAAACGGCAACTCGTCGGGCGGATTCATGTCAGAATTTGGCAACGAGTATGTCGTGCGTGGCATGGGCCGGACGAGCGATTTGGCGGAACTCGGCAAGTCGGTGGTCAAGGCGACGCCGCAGGGAATAGTGAAAATCGAGGACGTGGCGACGCTGCAAATTGGGGCTGCGCCCAAAATCGGCGACGGCTCGCTGCGGGGCAAGCCTGCTGTCATCCTGACCGTGCAAAAACAGCCCGCCACCAACACCCTCGCCCTCACCGAGACCATTGACCGCAACATCGCCGACCTGCAAAAGACGCTACCGCCCGACGTGAAAATCAACACCCGCATCTTCCGGCAAGCGGATTTCATCAACGCCAGCATCAGCAATATCCAAAAGACCTTGCTCGAAGGCAGCGCATTTGTGGTCATTATCCTGTTCCTGTTTTTGATGAACTGGCGGGCGACAGCGATTTCCCTCGTGGCCATTCCAATCTCGCTCATCGTCGCCATTTTGACCCTGAAATGGCTCGGTTTCACCATCAACACCATGTCGCTCGGCGGCATGGCCATCGCCATCGGCGACCTCGTTGACGATGCCATCATTGACGTGGAGAACGTGTTCAAGCGGTTGAAACAAAATGCCGTCTTGCCGCCAGAGGAGCGGCGGGGCATTCTGGAGGTCGTTTTCGACGCCAGTTTTGAAATCCGCACGAGCATCATCAATGCTACTTTCATCATCATCGTGGCGTTCCTGCCGCTGTTTTTCCTGTCCGGTATGGAGGGCAAACTGCTCGCCCCGCTCGGCATTGCTTTCATCGTGTCGCTGTTCGCCTCGCTGGTAGTGAGCATCACGCTCACACCCGTGCTGTGTAGTTTCCTTTTGACGAACGAAAAATCGCTGCAAAAGCAGCACGGCGAATCTTGGCTCGTGCAGCGCTTGCAAAGTGGTTATTCCAACATGCTGCGGGGCGTGATGCGGGCAAAAACTGCCGTCATCGCTGCCGCTGTGGTGCTGGTCGCCGTGGCAATTTTCGGGCTGTCGCAATTGGGGCGCAGCTTTTTGCCAGAGTTCAACGAAGGCTCGCTCGTCATTTCGGCGGTCAGCTTGCCGGGCATTTCGTTGGAAGAAAGCAACAAAATCGGCACCCGGGTGGAGGAGGAACTACTGAAAGTCCCCGAAATCCAGGTGACCACCCGCCGCACGGGTCGGGCGGAACTCGACGAACACGCACAGGGCGTGAACTCCGCAGAGATTGATGCGCCATTTGTTTTGGAAAAAAGAACCCGTGCCGAGTTCATGGCGGAGGTGCGGGAGCGACTTGGCAACGTCTCCGGGGCGAACCTGACCATCGGGCAGCCCATCGGCCACCGGATTGACCACATGCTTTCCGGCACACGGGCGAACATCGCCATCAAGGTTTTCGGCAGCGACCTGAACCGCCTCTACACCCTCTCGAAGGAAGTGCAGGCAGCCATCACGGGCATCCCCGGCCTCGTGGACGTAGGCGTGGAGCAGCAAATCGAAATCCCGCAGGTGCAAATCAAGGCGAGGCGGGAAATGCTCAACCACTACGGCATCCCGGTCGGCAAATTTAACGAGTTTGTGGACGTGGCGTTTGCGGGGGAAAAAGTATCGGAGGTCTTCGAGGGCAACCAGCGCTTCGACCTCGTGCTGCGCTTCGACGATGCCAACCGGGGCAAAATCGAGAACATCCGAAACACGATGATTGACGCCGCCAACGGCCAAAAAATCCCCCTCCACTACGTCGCCGATGTGGTAAGCGTTTCAGGCCCGAACACCATCAACCGGGAGAACGTCGGGCGCAAGACCGTCGTCTCGGTGAACGTGGCGGGGCGTGACCAAAAGAGCGCCGTCGAGGAAATCCGGCAAAAAGTAGGGGAAAAGGTGAAGTTGCCAGAAGGCTACCGCATCGAGTACGGCGGGCAGTTTGAGGCGGAAGCAGAAGCCTCCCGAACGCTGGTATTGACCTCGCTGCTCTCGCTGCTGGTGATTTTCCTGTTGCTTTTTCAGGAGTTCAAAAGCCTGAAAACGACGACCATCATCCTGCTGAACCTGCCGCTGGCCCTGATTGGGGGGGTGTTCAGCATCTGGGTCACGTCGGGCATCTTGAGCATCCCGGCCATCATCGGATTCATCACCCTTTTTGGTGTGGCCACCCGCAACGGCATCCTGCTCGTGTCCCGCTACAAAGCCTTGCAGGAAGAAGGTAAGCCGATTTTGGAGGTTATCATGGAAGGCTCGGTTGACCGCCTCTCGCCGATTTTGATGACGGCGCTGACGGCGGGGCTGGCGCTCATCCCGCTCGCCATCGCTGGCGACCTGCCCGGCAATGAAATCCAAAGCCCGATGGCGAAGGTGATTTTAGGGGGCTTGTTCACTTCCACCTTGCTCAATATTTTCATTGTGCCGGTGGTGTATTATTTGAGCAATAAGAAAAGCCAAAAGCCATGACAAAAACCTTTTTTCAAGCCATGATTGAGCCTTTCAAGGCTTTGTCAAACAAGGTTTTTTCGAGGCTCTACTTTGCCCAGACCATCAGTTTGATTGGCGATGCGTTCACTTGGGTAGGCTTGGCGTTGCTGGCCTACGAAATTGACAAGGAACGCTCGCCCGTCATTTTGGCGACCGCACTGACCTTGCGGGTGACGGCCTTTATCATTTTTTCGCCGTTTGCGGGCGTTTTGGCCGACCGGGTGGAGCGCAAAAAAATCCTGTACGCCACCCATTTTATCCGAATGGTGATTGTCGGCTGCCTGCCCTTTATCAACGCCGAGTGGCAGATTTATGTGCTGGTTTTTTTGCTCAACGTGTTCAACGCCTTTTTCACGCCGACCTACCGGGCGATTATCCCGCAAATTATCGAGGGGAAATACTTCCGGGAAGCCGTTGGGCTGTCCACCGCCACGTTTCAGGTTTTGGGGATTTTAGGGCCGGCACTGGCTGGCATCATGGCGGTCTGGTTCGGGGCGAGGGAAATATTTTTGATTGATGCGCTGACATTCGTGCTCGCAGGGGTTTTAATACTTTCCATTCCCGAGACGGAATTACAAAAAGGCGTTGCCAAAAACGCTGGCTCAAAAGGCACTTGGCCGGAGGTCTGGAAAGGCATCCGCCTGTTGTTCGGCAACAAAATCCTGCGGTTTGCTTTGTCCATCGAGTTTGTTTCGGCCATCGCCGGGGCGCAGATTTTGGTCAACACGATTCAGCACGTCAAAAACGGGCTGCACTTGGGCGACGATAAATATGGTTGGGCAATGGCGGTTTTTGGCATTGGTGCGGCGGTTGCTGCATTTGTCGCTGGCATTTTGGACAGGACAAAAACAAGGCAGGTCTCGCTCATCCTCGGGGCGATGCTGTTGGGATTGGCCATCAGTTTTGCCAATTTCGCAACCTACCCGGTTTTGCTGATGCTTTGGATTTTGGCAGGGTTGGGTCAAAGCCTTGCCGAAATGCCTTCCGAAACGCTCATCGGCGAACAAATCGCTTCCGATGACCAAGGAAAAGTCTATGGCTCCCACTTTGCGTTTTCGCATTTGTGGTGGGCGATAGCCTATCCGATTGCGGGTTTTTTTGGGAGCAATTTTCCCGAAAAAACATTCCTCTACGGTGGCCTGCTGACGCTCGCATTGGGCGTGGCCGCCGTGCTCATTTTTTCAATCTTCAAAAAAAGGACATGAAAAATAAATTCATTTTGCTGTTGGCATTGGCTTTTTCAGCCCTTGCCGACGCACAATCGAGCCTCGGAACGGTGCTGGCCTCGGTGGAGAAAAACAACCGTTCGCTCGCCGCCGACCGCCAGTTTTGGGAGGCCAAAAAACTGGAATACAAAACGGGGCTGACGCTGCCCAACCCGACGGTTCAGGGGCAGTACCTGTTTGGCTCCCCGGCTGCTGCGGGTGACCAGACCGACTTTTTCGCCGTGCAGCCCTTCGATTTTCCGACGACCTACAAAAAGCGGAGGGAACTGGCGGCGGCGCAGGGCGCAGTTTCCACTTCCCAAATCGCCGCCCGGCGGCAGGAGGTTTTGCTCGAAGCAAAGCTGCTTTGCCTCGAAACGGTTTACCGCAACAAACTGGTGGCGCAGCACGAGCGGCGGCGGGCGGGCTTGGAGGAATTGCGGAGCGATTTCCAGACCAAGCTCGACCGGGGCGACGGCAATATTTTGGACGTGAACAAAGTGAGGCTGCAACTCTTGGAAATCACGCAGTTGCAAGCCGAAAACGCCGTCGAACTGCAAAAACTGCAAACGCAGTTGACGGGACTCAACGGTGGCGAGGCGCTTGTTTTCACGGACACGGTTTATCCGCCGCTGCCCGAATTCGCAGCTTTCGAGCAACTCGAAAGGGAAATCGAAGCCTCCGACCCGTTGCGCCAAAGCCTTGAACAGGAAAAGCGCATCGCCGAAAAGCAGTCAGACTTGGCGCAGGCTTGGCGGTTGCCGAAATTCGAGGCGGGCTACCATTACCAGGGCATTCTGGGGCAGCGTTTCAATGGCGTACATGCAGGGATTACGCTGCCGATTTGGGAACAAAAGCACCGGAAGGAGGCGCAACAGGCGCAGGTTTTGTTCGCCGATTTGCAAATCCAGACCCACCGCAACGAGCATTTTTTTGAAATAAAAGAAGGGTACGAGCGGCAGGCTGCACTGCGAAAATCGCTCGACGAATACCGCAAGGCAATTGCCTCGGTCAGCAACACGGCCTTGTTGGACAAGGCGTTGCGGCTGGGGGAAATCACTACCATCGAGTATTTTCTGGAGATGAGTTTTTACCAAAATGCGGTGCTGCATTTCCTGAAAACGGAGCAGGATTACCAGGTGGCGGTGGCGGGACTGATGCGGTATCGGTTGTGAAATTTCTGAATCCCAGCCAAATTATTTTGCCAATGAACAACTCAGTTCTGATTTTCATCAAAGACCTGCGTATGCTTTTTGTCTTTGTCGTACTTTTTCGGTGGCGGAAAAGGCGACGGGCTAAAGATGATTTGTTCGACAGCTTCGAAGATGAAGCCTGACAACAATTTGAGTTCACTGAAGAATCAATCTCAGTATTTTCGGAGCTACAGGACTAATGCATGGAAGTAAAATGCTAACAATTTGATTGTCAATGGCATTAGTCGTACAGCTCCTATAATTTGATGCCCAAATCAAAAAGCGGAAAGTCGGGCTGTTTCGTAAATGCCCGACTTTCCCGTTTTTTGCAATCATCTGTACGGGCACTGGCAACTTTTCAACAAATTTCCCGTTACCTTTGCCACATGAAGCAGTTTCTCCGCATATTCTGCCTGTACATGTTCACGCTGTCGTGCCTCCCGTGCAACGATGGCGAGCATGGGCATGATGCCGCTCCGGGCGGCGGGGAAACCACCGTGCAGTCGGATAGCCATGACAGCCCGACGCACGAGCACTGCGCCGATTTCTGCTCCCCGTTCTGCACCTGCACCTGCTGCGGCTGCGTGGCCTCCTCCGATAAAACCGCCACACTGGAACTCTATCCGCCCGTCCTGAACATCAAAAAGACGGCGTTCACCTACCAATCCCCGTTCACGTCGGCCCACCACCGGGCGCTGTTCCGTCCTCCTATTAGTAAGTTGGGTTAATCTTTCCTGCCGCTGGCCTTGGCCATTGGCTGCTTGCATTTTGCTATTGGTTCAGCTATTGGCGTCCCTGCCAACCGTTGCGATCCTCGGCAAAATGCTGTTTCCCTGTTTCATCAACCCAACCTATCCATGCTTGACAAAGTCATCCATTTCAGCATAAAGAATAAGTTCGTCGTGGGCTTGTTCACGCTGGCACTGGCGGTCTGGGGCGTCTGGTCTTTTTCGAGGCTGCCCATTGACGCCCTGCCCGACATCACCAACAATCAGGTGCAGGTCATCACGACCGCACCCACCTTGGCCGCTCAAGAGGTCGAAAAATTCATCACTTACCCCATCGAGCAGGCGGTGAAGCCCATCCCCAAAATCGTCGAACTGCGCTCCATCAGCCGCTTCGGGTTGAGCGTCGTCACCGTCGTGTTCGAGGAGGAGGTGGACATTTTTTGGGCAAGGACGCAAATCAACGAGCGCCTGAAAGAAGCCGAAAACAATATCCCCGAAGGTTTTGGGACGCCAGAAATGGCCCCCATCAGCACGGGCCTCGGCGAGATTTACCAGTACGTCGTGTTCCCAAAGCCCGGTTTCGAGGACCAGTACAACGCCATGGACTTGCGCACCGTGCAGGACTGGATTATCAAGCCTCAGCTCATCGGCACGAAGGGTGTGGCCGAGGTGAACACCCTCGGCGGGATGCTCAAACAGTACGAAATCGCCGTGCAGCCCGACAAGCTTCGGAGCATGAACACCACCATGCCCGAAATCCTCGAAGCGCTTGAACGCAACAACGAGAACACCGGTGGGGCGTACATTGACAAAAAGCCCAACGCCTACTTCATCCGGGGCATCGGCATGGTCAACGGCATCAGCGACATCCAGAAAATCGTCGTCAAAAACCAGAACGGCATCCCCATCCTCGTGCGGGACGTGGCCACGGTGCAGTTCGGCAGTTCCATCCGTTACGGTGCCACCACCAAGGACGGCAAGGGCGAGGCGGTCAGCGGCATGGTGATGATGCTCAAGGGCGAGAACAGCGCAGAGGTCGTCACCCGTGTCAAGGAAAAAATGGAGCAAATCCGAAAGTCCCTGCCCGAAGGCGTGGACGTTGAGCCGTTCCTCGACCGCACCAAATTGGTCAACAACGCCATCGGCACGGTGGAGAAGAACCTGCTGGAAGGGGCGCTCATCGTCATCTTCATCCTCGTGCTGCTCATCGGCAACTGGCGGGCGGGCCTCGTGGTGGCCTCGGTCATCCCGCTGGCGCTGCTGTTTGCGGTGAGCATGATGAACCTGTTCGGCGTCAGCGGCAACCTGATGAGCCTTGGGGCGATTGACTTCGGACTGATTGTGGACGGGGCGGTGATTATCGTGGAGGCCATCGTCCACCGATTGCAGGTCACGGACAAGGGCAAACTGACGAAAAGCCAGATGGACGATACCGTTTATCAGGCTTCCAGCAAAATCAGGAGCAGCGCCGCCTTCGGCGAAATCATCATCCTCATCGTCTATCTGCCCATCCTGGCGCTGGTGGGCATCGAGGGCAAGATGTTCAAGCCCATGGCGCAGACCGTTTCCTTCGCCATTCTGGGGGCGTTCATCCTGTCGCTGACCTACGTGCCGATGATGGCCGCCCTGTTCCTGAGCAAGACGACGGGCCACAAGGCCAATATCTCCGACCGTATCATCTCGTTCTGCTACCGCATCTACCAGCCGATGCTGGAAGGGGCGATGAAAATGAAGGCACTCGTGGTCGGGCTGGCAATTGCCTTTTTCGCCCTCTCGCTGCTGGTCTTTGGGCGGCTGGGCGGCGAGTTCATCCCCACCTTGGAGGAGGGGGACATTGCCACACACGTCATCATCCCGCCGGGCAGTTCGCTGTCGCAGGAAATCGAGACGACGACAAAGGCCGAACAGATTTTGATGGCGAAGTTCCCGGAGGTCAAGCAGGTGGTCTCTAAAATCGGCAGCGCAGAAGTGCCGACCGACCCCATGCCGATGGAAGTGGCCGATGCAATGGTCATCTTGAAGGATAAATCAGAATGGACTTCCGCCCACACAAAGGAAGAACTCATGTCAAAAATGGAACATGCCCTCGACGATATTCCGGGCGTGACCACCGAGTTCACGCAGCCCATCCAGATGCGCTTCAACGAACTGATGACGGGCGTGCGCAGCGACGTGGCGGTGAAGATTTTTGGCGAGGACATTGACCTGCTGGCCGGACTGGCCGACCAGGCCATGCCGATGATACAAGGCGTGAAGGGCGTGGAAGATGCCCGACCGGAGGCCGTCTCCGGCCTGCCGCAAATCACGGTGAAGTACAACAAGGACAAGCTGGCGCTCTACGGCCTGAACGTGGGCGACCTCAACCAAATCGTGCGCACGGGCTTTGCGGGCGAAAAGGCGGGCGTCGTTTACGAAGGCGAAAAACGGTTCGACCTCGTGGTGCGCCTCCAGAACGACAGCCGACAGGACATCGGCAACCTAAAAAACCTGTACGTCTCCCTGCCGTCGGGCAGCCAGATACCGCTCGAACAGGTGGCGGACATCGCCCTCGAACCCGGCTTTTCGCAAATCAGCCGGGAGGACGGCAAGCGCCGCATCGTCATCGGCTTCAACGTGCGGGGGCGTGACGTGAAGAGCGTCGTGAACGAGATACAGGCGAATTTGGACGCAAAACTCAAAATGCCGCCCGGCTACTATGTCACCTACGGCGGGCAGTTCCAGAACCTCGTGGAGGCGAACAAACGGCTCTCCGTGGCCGTGCCCGTTGCGCTGGCGTTGATTTTCGTGCTCCTGTTCTTCACCTTTGGCAGCATCAAACAATCGCTCCTGATTTTCACCGCCATCCCGCTTTCGGCCATCGGCGGCGTGTTCGCTTTGTGGCTGCGGGGGATGCCCTTCTCGATTTCGGCGGGCGTGGGCTTCATCGCCCTGTTCGGCGTGGCGGTGCTGAACGGCATCGTGCTCATCGGCTATTTCAACCAACTGAAAAGCGAGGGAATGTCCGACGTTTTGCAGCGCATCCGGGAAGGCACGAAAGTCCGTTTGCGCCCCGTCATCATGACAGCGTCGGTGGCCTCGCTCGGCTTTTTGCCAATGGCACTCAGCACCGGGGCGGGCGCAGAGGTGCAGAAGCCATTGGCCACGGTGGTCATCGGCGGACTGATTACGGCGACGCTTTTGACACTCATTGTACTGCCCATCCTGTACTATATTTTTGAGGAAAAACTGAAAGGCAGACGAAAAAAAGCCTTGCCGCTGGCGGCTGTGCTGGCCTTGTTCCTTTGCCCTTCGGTAAAAACGAGCGCCCAAGCACCGAACCTCACGCTGCCGGAAGCACTCGAACTGGCGTACAAGAACAACCCGTTGCTGCAAGCCAACACCCTCGAAATACAGTCGCACGAGGCGCTGCAACGGGGGGCGGGCGCTTTGCCGAAAACGGATTTCGGGGCGCAACTGGGGCAGTTCAACAGCCGAAGGTTTGACCAGAACTTTTCCGTGTCGCAGGACATCCCGAACCCCGCCCTATTGAAGGCAAGGCGCAACGTGGCAGTACAGGAAACGGGCCTCGCCCAATCGCAGCTTGCCATTTCCAGAAACGAGCTGACCTACCAAATCCGGCAGGGCTGGCACCAAATCCAGTACCTGCAGACATTGGAGGAAGCCCTGACCCGTGAGGACAGCCTGTTGGGGCAGTTCGTGCGGGCGGCCACGCTCAAGCTGAAAACGGGCGAAAGCACCCTGCTGGAAAAGACGACCGCCGAGACCCGCCAGCAACAGTTGCTGCAAAGCATCCAGCAGGTGCGGGCATCGGTGGAGGCGGAAAAGGCCGTGCTGCGCCAATGGCTCAACCTGACGGGCGACTTTTCGGTGGACGGTGGCGGTTTGGTGGCGCTCGTGTTTCCGGCAACCGTGGACACCAGCCTGTTGCGGGGCAACCCGCAGCTGCTTTTTGCGCAGCAGCAAATCGCACTCGCCGAGGCCGAGCGGCGGCTGGCCAATGCCGAGCGGCTGCCCGACTTCCGGGCGGGCTACTTCGTGCAGTCCATCGCCGGGCCGCAGGACGTGGACGGCGAGGTCAAAAACTACAACGCCGTGCCCCGCTTTCAGGGCGTACAGTTGGGCGTCAGCATCCCCATCTTCGGGGCGAGGGGCTACCGTGCCAGGGCCGAGGCCGCCGAGCTGCAGGCGCTGGCGCAGCGCAGGCAGGGCGAGCACCTGCGGGCGCAACTGCAAGGCCAGTTGGCACAACAGGCCGCACAGTATGTTTTTTGGAAAAACAACGTGGCGTATTTTGAAAACACGGCATTGCCCAATGCAAAATCCATTGTCCAAAACGCCTCGAAAGCCTATTTCGGCGGCGACATCGGCTACGTGGAATACGCACAGGCACTGCAGACCAACCTTGAAATCCAACGGGCGCACTTGGAGGCCGTCAACAGCCTCAACCAGACCGTGGTTTCCATCCAATTTCTCATCAGCCAATAAAAATAAAATGAGCAAGAAATTCAAGATAATCGGCGGCATCGCATTTGCCGCACTGCTCGGCACCATCATCTGGGCCTTGTTCTTCCGCCACGAGCACACCGAGGGCGACGGTCACGACCACGACCATGCGGGCGAAAAGGCCGAGGCCGCACACGAGGAAGGCGGGCACGAAGAAAACCCCGCCGTGAAGGAAGTCCACTTGAACGAGGCGCAGTACAAGGCGACGGGCCTCGTGCTGGGCGGTTTTGAAAAAAAGAACCTCTCGGAGGTCATCAACGCCAACGGTTACACGAAGCTGCCGCCGCAGAACCAGGCGCAGGTGAGCGTACAACTGCCCGGCACCATCCAGAGCATCAAGGTCATCGAGGGGCAGGCCGTGAAGGCGGGGCAGGTGCTGGCCACGATGCAGAGCATGGCCTTCAACAACCTGCGGCTCGACCGGGAAAAACTCAACCAAGAACTTGCTGCTTCGCAAACAAACTTGGAGTACCTGAAACTCGAATTTGCCCGTCAAAAAGAATTGACGGACGAAAACGTGAACGCAAAGAAGGTGTTCCAGAAGGTGAGTTCCGACCTGCAAATGGAGGAGGCGAAAATCAAGACGCTGAAAAACCAAATCGGGATTTTGAGCCAGAACATCCAGATTGGCGGCAATTCCTCCTCGCCGACCATCAACATTATCGCCCCGATTTCAGGCCATATCACCGAGGTACACGTGACCATCGGCTCGGCGGCGGAGGTGGGAAAGCCGCTGTTCAGCATCGTGGACAACTCGAAGATGCACGTTGATTTGCTGGTCTATGAAAAAGACCTGTTCAAGGTGAAGCCCGGCCAGACGGTGCGCTTCATCCTCACCAACCAGGACGGCTCGGAACTGCGGGGCAAGGTGTTCAGCGTGGGCAAGTCTTTCGAGAACGAGACGAAATCGGTGGCCGTCCACGCCGACATCCTGAACGAGCGGCAGTTGCTCATCCCCGGCATGTACGTCAATGCGCTGGTGGACGTGGGCAGCAGCACGGTGGACGCCCTGCCCGTGGACGCCGTCATCAAGGCCGAGGGGCGGGAGTTCATCTTCGTTTTGGGCGAGGAAGCAGCGGCGGGCGGTGCAAAGGAGGTGGCTGCCCACGACGAGGAGGAAGGCCACTCGCACGACGACGGCGACCCGCACGAGGAGGCCGAGGGCAAGGAGTACCACTTCCAGCGCATCGAGGTGAAGTCGGGGGCCTCGCAGCTCGGCTACGTGCAGGTTACGCCGCTGCAGCCCTTGGCGGCGGGACAGAACATCGTGGTGAAAGGGGCTTATTACTTGCAATCGCACCTGACGAAATCGGAAGGCGGCGGGGGGCATGAGCATTGAGAAATTTGGAAATCGAAGATTCACGAAAGTAAATTGAAAATATGCCAGTCGAGCGAGCGGTGGCTTGCCCGGCTGGTTCCATCAAGATTTGCAACATGAAATTCAACTGGAACATACCGAAGGGCTTGAAAAGCCACTACCAAGCGGAACTCTCGCAGTACGCCGGGGCGCTGCGGGCGGGGCATTTGCAGCAGGCTTGGCGACACTTGGAGCGGGCGCACATTCTGGGGCAAGCCTACCCGAAGGAGCACACCTATGTGCATTGGAAGATGCTGCAATTCGGCTTTCAAATCAAGAGCCGGAAAGAAGTCTTGGGGCAAATCCCACGGCTGCTGGTGGGTGGTGTGAAGTCCTTCGTGGGCAGGATTCCCGTGGGCAACACGGGCGGCGCAAACGTGCCGCCATTGCTGCCGATGGAGATTCCGGGGGATTTGATGGAGGTGCTGGAGCGCAACAAAAGTTAATCAACCCGCAGCTGGGGCTTCTCTCTGGCGGCGCTTTTTTTCATTCACTAAATTATTTCAAGATGAAAAAGTCAATTTTCTACCTGTTCGTTTTTGCCCTTTTGGGCTTTGCCGCTTGCCGGGAAGGGCACTCCCACGAAGGCGACCACCAGCACAAGTCCGGCGACGAAAAGCACGAAGGGCACGGCACGGCTGCCGACACGATGCACCACGAGCATGCGCCTGGCGACACGACGCACAATCATTGAAGTTAGTGTCAGGGAGGCGAAAAACTTCCCTGGCTCAAATCTTTTACCAACATGAAAAAACAGCTTTACATCCTGCTATTCGCCTCGTTCATGTCGGCCACCGCCGCCATTTCGCAGGACGAGCTACTGCCGAGGGGCTTCTCCCCGGCTGAACTGCAATGGCTGTCAGAAAACAAGACCGTTCCCGGTGCCACCGCCTTCGGCATCACCGAGCCGCCCCCGCAGCCCGTGCGGGCGATGGCGGAGTGGGAGGAGATGCAGGCGATGGTCGTCACTTGGCGCAGCAACAAGCCGATTCTGGCGCAAATCATACAAGCCGCCAAGGAGGAGGTGCGGGTCATCGTCGTGAACGATGACCTTGCCGACTGCCAAACGGAACTGACCAACTTCGACGTTGACTGGCAATCGGGCAACGTCGAGTTCCTGCAAGCGCCGAGCAACAGCGTCTGGATTCGGGACTACGGCGCAAACCCGGTTTACCTGAACGGTGTGGACTCGCTGGCGCTGGTGGACTGGATTTACAACCGTCCCCGCCCCCTCGACGACATCATTCCCGATGCGGTGGGCAGCTATTTCGGCTTGCCTGTGTACAGCACCACCGAAGCGCCCTACGACCTGGCGCACCCCGGCGGCAACAACTTCTCCGACGGCATGGGAACCAATTTTTCTTCCAAACTGGTGCTCTTGGAAAACGGCTTTGGCAACCAATGGGGCACCAGCAACCACACGGAGGAGGGTGTGGACAGCATCATGGAGCGGTTTTACGGCATTGACCGCTACGTGAAGTTCGACGTGCTTCCCTACGACGGCATCCACCATATTGACATGCACATGAAGCTGCTGAACGAGACGACTTTGCTCGTCGGTGAGTACCCGGAGGGTGTGCCTGACCGGGCGCAAATTGAAACGAACCTCCAATACCTGCTGGACAATTTCACCACGCCCTTCGGTACGCCGTACCGGGTCATCCGAGTACCAATGCCACCCAAAAATGGGTTGTATCCCAGCTTGGGAGCGCCGTTGCGCACTTACGTCAACTCGTTCATCGTCAACAAAACGGTGCTCTTGCCCACCTACGAGGAGCAGTACGACACGACGGCGCTCCGCATCTGGCGGGACGCCATGCCGGGCTACCGCATCGTAGGCATCAACTGCAACGGCATCATTGACGCCGGGGGCGCCATCCACTGTATCGTGAAGGAGGTGGGGGTGCAAGACCCGCTGCTCATCCAGCACCGCCCGTTGGAGGACATCGTCGGCACGAACCCGCCCGCCTACCAAGTGGACGCATGGGTGCGCCACCGCAGCGGCGTTGCTGGGGCGACGCTCTACTTCACCACCGACACCACCGCCGCTTGGCAAAGCCTCGGCATGGCATTGGAAAACGCCGACAGCAACCGCTGGTCGGCAGCCATCCCGCAGCAGCCAGCGGGCAGCACCGTTTATTACTACATCCACGCCATAGCCAATTCCGGCAAGCAGGTCGTGCGCCCGCTGGTGGCACCGGAGGGCTGGTTCCGCTTCCGCATCCACCCGACGACGGCAGTGCAAGAAACGGTAGCAGCATCGGCTCAGTTGGGCAATATTTATCCCAACCCGGCGAGTGCCCTCACCTGTGTTCCCGTCCAGTCTGAGGGTGGGGGCGAAGCCACCATCGAAATCAACGACCTGTTGGGGCGGAGGATGGAAACGGTATTTTCGGGGCGGCTTCCGGCGGGTATTTCCCGGCACTATTTCGATGCGGGGCAGTTCCCGACGGGCGTCTATCTGGTGACGCTGCGGGGCGGGGGCAGCACGGAAACCCGCAAAACCATCATCAAATGATTTATCCATCTATTTCATCACTTTTTTAAATCCATGTTTTATGAAAAAATTCCTTTTTACCCTTTGCACGTTGGCGCTGGCGGCAATGCCGCTCTGGGCGCAGGACATCGCCGTGGACGACGACAGCCTTTACACCGAGTCGGATGTCTCGGAGTTTGAATTTTATGCACAGACACACGTGCGCAACAACGGCAGCGAGGATGTGACCCTCAAATGGGAGCGAAACATCGAACAATTGCCGGAGGGCTGGACCACCAATTTTTGCGACAAGAACCTGTGCTATGCCAGCTTTGTGACCACGGCGGAGTTCGACCTGTTGGCCAATGGCGACGAGGGCCTCCTGAAGCCGCTGTTCCGACCAAACGGCAAGCCGGGTACCTGCATCTACCGCATCACGCTGACCAGCCTCACGCCAGGCATTGACTACACGGAAAGCATCGTGTGGGTGGCAGTTGCCACGGGCGTCAGTGCCGCCGCAGAGGTGCTGTCGGCAAGGGACGTGGCGCTGTACCCGAACCCTGCCACGGACGAGCTGACGGTGGCGGTCGCAGACGCCCATTTCAAGGGGGACTGGTTGGTGACGAACGCCGCCGGACAAATCGTGCTAACCCGTCCCAATGCCCCCACAATAGGGCAAATGGACATTTCGGGCTTATCGGAGGGGCTGTACTTCCTGCACCTGCAAACGGAGGAAGGGCAGACCGTCGTCACGAAAAAATTCATCATCCAATAGTCTTTCTTTAGACCTCCCGGCAGGCTTCCGGGTCTGCCGGGTTATTTTATTGTGGGCAAATGCGCGTGATTTCTGCCTTTTTCATGGTCATGCTGTTGCTGTTGCCCATCCTGCTGCGGCTGGGGCTGCTCGGCCATTACCAGTTGAACAGGGCGGAAATCACCCGGCTGCACTGCATCAACCGGGACAAGCCAGCGATGCACTGCAAGGGCAAGTGCTATTTGCGGTCACAGTTGGAGAAGGCACAGCGGGAACAGGAAAGCATGGAGGGTATTTTTGCCGGATGGGACAAATGGGAGGAATGGTTGCCAATGACCGAGTTCAACTGGCAACCCTGCCAGCCGACGGAACGGGGGGATAGGGCCGAAACTTCCCACCACACCATGCAAGGCTTGGGCTTCCGGTCTGGCGTGTTCCGACCGCCGCCATTGGCGGGCAGCAGCGAACGGTTATCCCTTCACGGGAAAACCATGAACACGACCTGATTTGTTGACCAAAATTAATTCAAACATGAAATTCAAGTTTTTCAAGGCTACCGCAACGGTAGCTCTCAGCATAGCCGTCTTCGTGGTGGCAATGGCAACCACCTCCTGCAAGGACGACGACGGAAAACCAAAAGTAGACTGCTCGACCGTCACCGGGGCGACGTTCACCAGCAACAGCGGCAAGATTGCCACCCTCCTCGAAAGCAAGTGCGCCACAGCCGGTTGCCATGCCACGGGCGGGGCAGGCGCCGAGCATTGGGAGTGGTCAACGGACTACGATACCGTGAAGGAGCATTTCGGGCACATGCTCGAAGCAGTGGAAGCTGGCACGATGCCGGAGGAAGGGTCGACCGAACTGACGGACGAGGAAATGGACCAACTGCTCTGCTGGCAGGAGGCAGGCTTCCCGGAATAAATTGGATTGCGTTAGTGCTTTCAAGTGCAGCGGCTGGCCCCCTACTCGTAAATGGCTATTCAATGGGTAGCCGCCGCTGCCTTCTTAAATCAACACGACATGGAAAAGGCAAACATCAAATCAATGAAATGGTCAATGTTGCTCGGTACGGCAACCCTGTTGTGCCTGGCCGCTTGCGACGACGACTGCCCACAGGTGGACACGCAATCGCCCCGCCTCACGGTCACGTCGCCACAGGAGGGGCAGGCGTACAAGAACGGCGACACCATCCGCATTGAGGCGAGCGTGACCGACAACGAACTCCTGCACGAGTATATCTGGGGCATCCGGGACGATACTTCGGGGGTGGTCGTGCCGGACACCATCGCCTATGCCCACGACAAAATGGAACACTCGTTCAACGGGTTTTACGTCGTCAGCGGGGTGACCACAGCCGCCCTCTGGACGGTGACGGTACATGCAGACGACGAGGAGCACAATTCGGACGAAAAAAAGGTGAGCATCGTGGTGAGCCAGTAGTGGCAAACCTGCAACGGTAGAGTTCCAAGAATAGGTTTTTTGGGGTTAATTAAGCTGGCAAGCGGCGGCGCTCCTCCCCCTCCGAGGGCGCTGCCGCTCCTTTGCTCCCCACGATGGGCACAGACAGGTTTTTCTTCTTTATAGGATGGCGGCGGCCACGGCAGGGCTGAGGGATGGGTGGCCGCTGTTTTTTTGATTTACGATTATGACGGACGAAACGATAAAGCAACTCGACATCTGGGACTGGCTGACAAAAGTGGAGCGGAAGCTGCTGTCGGCGGCGGCAAGCGTGGAAACCGTGCCGAGGGGCAAGGTGCTGTTCCACGAAGGGGAAAAGGGCGACCGGGTGGGGCTGCTCGCAGTGGGAAAGCTGCTGCTGGTGCAGCCCGTCGCCGGGCACGAGGATGTGGTGCTGCACGTAGTGCGCCCCGGCGAGGTGTTCGGGGAAACGCTGCTGGCGGAGGCCTCCCCCGTTTACGAGTACCGGGCGGAAACTGCAACGGAAAGCACGGTCGTGTTCGTGCCACTGCCCCTGTTTTCGGACATTGCCCAGCAGAACCCACTCGCCGCCTTCCAGCTTCTACGCTTGGCGATGCAGCGACGGCAGGTGGCGGAGCGCCGTCTGCTCGACGTGCGCTACCAAACGGTCGAGTTCCGCATCAGGAAGCTGCTCCGGGAAATCATGGAAACTGAGGGCAGGTTGTTGAAGAACGGCGAGGTAGAACTGCCAATGAGGCTGCCGCACCGATTGGTGGCACAATTGTGCGTCACGTCGAGGCAGAGCGTGACTATCCATTTGCTCGATCTGAAAAAACAAGGCATCCTCCGGTACAACCACTACCACATGGTGGTTCGGCAGCCGGGGATGTTGTGAGTGGCGACTAAATTTAGACTTATCTAAAAATATCATTAGGGCAGTAAAATAATTCATCTTTGCATGACCAAACTTTTTGTCTCATGTCAACACCATTGCCATACAAACTCCCCATCGTCCTATTTGCGCTTGCCACGCTGGGTGCTTGCGAGAAGGTGCTGCCCCCGTCACCCGCCGAAAACGAGTTGCTCGACGGCCCGGTAGCTGGCCTGAGCGGTGAGGAGCATTTACAGTTCCTAAACGGCGACATCGCCTTCAACGACGAGGTTTTCACCCCTGAAACAGGACTGGGGCCTCGCTTCGTGGCCACCTCCTGTGGCAGTTGCCATGCCGGGGACGGTAAGGGGACGCCGTTCACCACGCTCACCCGCTTCGGGCAAACGGACTCGACGGGCAACCAATACCTCCACCTCGGAGCGCCGCAACTGCAGCACCGTTCAATTGCAGGCTACCTGCCAGAACAACTGCCACCCGGAGCAACTTTCACCATGCTCACGCCGCCTGCCAACACGGGGCTTGGCTTCCTGGATTTTGTGGAGGATGCCGACATCTTGGCGATGGCGGACGAAAACGACAGCGATGGCGACGGGATTTCGGGCGTCCCGAACTGGGTGAACCTGCGGGGTTACGTGCAACCCAGAACCAACGCCATCTCCATAAACGGCAAGCACATCGGGCGCTTCGGCAAAAAAGCAGGCACCTACGACCTGCTGCAGCAAACGGCGACCGCCTACAATCAGGACATCGGCATTGCCTCCACTTACGAACCTTACGACACCTACTCCGGCAACGAGATTGACCCCGAAGTGACCAACCAGACCGTGCTGGATGTGGTGTTCTACCTGCGGACGCTCAAAACGCCCCTGCCCCGCAACATGAACGACCCCGACGTGGCGGCTGGGCGACAGCTTTTTGCCCAAATCAACTGCGCCGCCTGCCACCGCCCCGAACTCAAAACGGGTGAAAGCCCCATCCCAGCATTGGCGCACCAAACGTTCTACCCCTACACCGACCTGCTGCTGCATGACATGGGCGAGGCGCTGGACGACGGCTACACCGAAGGCTCGGCGACCGCCGCCGAATGGCGCACCCCGCCGCTCTGGGGCTTGGGGCTGTCGCCCAATTCGCAGGGGGGGCGCTATTTCCTGCTGCACGACGGCAGGGCGGGGAGCATCGAGGAAGCGATTTTGCTGCACGGCGGCGAAGCCGAAGCCAGCCGGAACCAATACCAGTCCCTCAGCGACGGTGATAAACAAAAACTCCTGATTTTTCTGGAAAACCTTTGACGATGGAGCGACGAGAATTTTTGAAACATTCCTGCCTCGCCTGCCTTGCTGCCGGGGTTTCGGGCGTCATTTTACAGGGATGCGGCTCGGTGCATTGGGCGGCGGGCAGCGTAGAAAACGATACCGTCGCATTGCGGAAGGCGGAATTTGCCTACCTCAAAAAAGGCGAGCCAGCCGTCCGGCAATGGGTGCTGTTGAAGACCGAAGCACTGCCCTTACCCATCGGCGTTTTCCGGTCGGGCGAGGACGAGTACGCCGCCACCTACCTCGAATGTACGCACCAGCAGTGCGAACTGGCACCCGAAGGCGACCACCTGCAATGCCCCTGCCACGGCTCGGAGTTTTCCGGCACAGGGAAATTGCAACGGGGCCCCGCCGAAGCCGATTTGAAGCGGTTCGGCGTCACGACCGACGAAGACCATATTTATATCCTGCTGAAATGAAAAAAATCCTGACCACCCTCCTCGGCTTTTCCCTGCTGTGCGCTGCCCCCGTTTTTTCACAGCCTGACAGTTCGGCATGGCTCAAAAGGACGGCTTCCGATACCTCGAAATCCCAACTCAACATGGACGCTGTCTATAACCGTCCCTTTTTGCAGGCGGGCAAGACGCCCGTAGCCGTCGGAGGCTACGTGGAAACGAAGGCGGAGTACCTGCGTACAGACGGCATCTCGGAAGGGTTCGGGTTCCAGATGCAGCGCACCACGCTGTTCCTGTCCTCGTCGCTGCACCGGAAAATCAAGTTCCTGACCGAAATCGAGTTCGAGGAGGGCACACGGGAAATCAACATCGAGTTCGCCTCGCTCGACCTGCAGTTCGACCCGCTGTTCAACCTTCGGAGCGGCATCGTGATGAACCCCATCGGGGCGTTCAACCAAAACCACGACGGACCGAAATGGGAGTTCAACGACCGCCCCATCGCCGCCACCCAACTCCTGCCCGCCACCTTCAGCAACGTGGGCATGGGTGTTTGGGGCAAACACGCCCGCCGGGGCTGGGTCTTTGCCTACGAGGCTTACCTGACCAACGGTTTCGACGACCGCATCATCGCCAACGGGGAGAACAAGACCTTCCTGCCAGCCGCCAAACCGAACCCCGCCCGTTTCGAGGAGAGCTTCAACGGCGTGCCGCTTTTTACGGGCAAAATTGCCGTCCGCAACCGACGTTGGGGCGAAATCGGTTTTTCGACCATGCAGGGCGTTTACAACAAGTTTGAGGAGGACGGCTTGCGGCTCGACCAGAAAAGGGCGGTGCGGGCATGGGCAATTGACTTCAATGCCACCCTGCCCAAACTTGGAACCACCCTCAACGGCGAGTGGGCCTGGGTGTCGGTGGACGTGCCGGAGACCTACTCCCAACAGTTCGGCGACAGGCAGCGGGGCGGCTTCCTCGACATCGTGCAGCCCGTGCTGAAGCGCAAGATGCTGGGCTTCGACAACGCCGTGCTCAACCTCTCTTTACGCTTGGAGTACGTGGACTGGAACCTGGGGAAGTTCCGGGAAACGAAAGGGAACATCGCCGACCACATCTGGGCGGTGGTGCCTGCCGTCAGTTTCCGCCCCACTGCCCAAACGGTGCTCCGCTTCAATTACCGCTACCTCGCCCAGACCGATATTTTGGGAAACCCGCCCGCTTTAACGGGAGGTTTTCAGGTGGGGGTGGCGAGTTATTTTTAGGATTGCTCTTTAAATTCAAAAAATTAGGAACTGTGCAATATCAAATCATAAATAACCTTCTCCCAAGTAATCGTCATTTGGAAAGAATAAAAACCTTGCTTGAACAGAGTAAGACGGTGATAATTGTTAGCCCATTTTTAATGCCGGATTTCAAGCGTTTTTTTGAAAATATTGATTTGTGCTCACTTGAAAAAATTGAGATGATTACGACGTTGCCACCAAATTCGGTTGAGCAATTTCCTAAAATCAATTCCTTGATTTCTCTGCTCGAAACTCCGGGAATAATGGACGGCTCAATTGATTGCACTATCTCAATAAATAATCGGCTGCACGGGAAAATTTACATTTTCAAAATGCCTGAAGGCGGGATGGCAGCCATTCTTACTTCAGCAAACTTTACTCAAAAAGGGCTTTCCTATAACCACGAATGGGGCGTTGAAATATCCGACCCTGAGATTATAGCAAACATTGAACAATCAGTTAGAGACAATCAGGAATTTTCAATTCCTGATTTGGAAAGCCTTTACTTGTGCAGGGAAAGGTTGAATGAGTTTTTGGAGGTCAAGCCAGATTCGATAAAACCAGTTTCTATTGACTTGGATTTGTCGAAATACCTACAGCCTGATAGGTCAATTAAAATAGGCAAATCCGCTACTTACTGGCTCAAACCTATTGGCGTGACTGGAGACCCTGTGACTCCTGACTGGCCACCATTTGACGCACCAATTTATCCGCTTCACTTTCATTGGAACCCAAGGAGTGTTAAATTTGGAGACATCATGGTTTGCTATGGAATTGGGGCAGGGAAAGTGCTTTCCATTTATCGGGTAATTTCTGCGCCACAGCAAATAAACCCTGACGAATATGATGAAGAATGGATGGAGCGATGGTCATGGTTTGTAGATGGTGAAAACCTTACCCCAAATTATGGAAGGGTATGGTCAAATCACGAACTGTACCTGTCAAGTTTGAGGAATGATTTTCTCGACAAATTTCCAGAAAAACTAATCACAGGAAATTCTCAAAGCCTTGGGGCTTTGAACTATAAAAAAGACAAATTCAGGCTTTCGCCTGAGTTCGCCCAATTCATTTTAAACCAAGTTCATTCGCTAAACAATAGCTAATTCCTATGCTCAACAAAGACCCTCACCACACCCACACCTACGACGCACAGGGCAACATGACCTGCTGCTCCCTCGAAGAAAAAGTCTATGCCAAGGCGGGCGCAAAAGCCCTGCTCAATGGGCACGCCGAAGGCGACGGCCACGACCACGGCGAAGAACACGCCGACGGTGACGGGCACGACCATGCGGGCGGCGGCGAAAGCAACCTGCGCCTGTTCCTGCCCGCCATCATCAGTTTTGTCCTGCTGATAATTGCCCTCGCCTTCGACAATAGCTGGCTGCCGAAGCCTTCATTTTTCGAGGGTTGGCTGCGGCTCGGCTGGTACATCGCCGCCTACCTGCCCGTCGGCTTCCCCGTCATCCGGGAGATGTTCGGGGCAATCGGCAAGGGCGAGTTCTTCTCCGAGTTCACGCTCATGTCCATCGCCACCGTCGGCGCATTTGCCATCGGCGAGTACCCGGAGGGCGTGGCGGTCATGCTGTTCTACGCCGTCGGCGAGGTGTTCCAGACTATGGCCGTGCGCCGTGCGAAGGGCAACATCAAAGCCCTGCTCGACCAGCGCCCCGACGAGGTGACGCTGCTCGAAAATGGCTCGGCCCGCACCGGCAAAGCCGAGACCGTGCAAATCGGGAGCATCCTCCAACTGCGCCCCGGCGAGAAGCTGGCGCTCGACGGCGAGCTGCTCTCCGACGCCTCCTCCTTCAACACGGCGGCGCTCACGGGCGAGAGCAAGCCCGACACCAAGGCGAAGGGCGACCCCGTGCTGGCGGGCATGATTAACCTCAACACCGTGGCGCAGGTGCGGGTGACGACCGCCTACACGGACAGCAAGCTCTCCAAAATCCTCGAACTGGTACAAAATGCCACGGCGCAAAAAGCCCCAACGGAACTGTTCATCCGCAAGTTTGCGAAGGTTTACACGCCCATCGTGGTGGTGCTGGCGGTGCTGATAGTCGCCGTGCCCTACTTCGTGGTGGAAGGCTACCAGTTCCGGGACTGGCTTTACCGGGCGCTGGTGTTCCTCGTCATCTCCTGCCCCTGCGCACTTGTGATTTCGATTCCACTCGGCTATTTCGGCGGCATAGGGGCGGCGAGCCGCAACGGGATTTTGTTCAAAGGCTCGAACTTCCTCGACATCATGGCGACGGTGAAAAACGTGGTGATGGACAAAACGGGCACCATGACCGAGGGCGTGTTTAAGGTGCAGGAGGTGAAAATCAACCCCGGCTTTGACGAAAAAACCGTACTGTCTTGGGTCAATGCGCTGGAAAGCAACAGCACCCACCCCGTGGCGAGCGCCATCCGGCAGCACGTCGGGGAGGTGGACAACTCGTTGAAATTCAGTGAGATTGAAGAAGTGGCTGGGCATGGGCTGCGGGCGGTGCTGGGCGGCAAGCCCGTGCTCGTCGGCAATTTTCGGCTGATGGACAAGTTCGGCATCGGCTACCCCGCCGAGCTTGCCAGCATCCCACTGACCATCATCGCCGTTGCAGAAAACGGACAGTTCGTAGGCTACCTCACCATCGCCGACGCCATCAAGGAGGATGCGCAGGCTGCCGTGGACAAACTGCACTCGCTCGGCGTCAAGCTCACCATGTTGAGCGGCGACAAGACGGCGGTGGTGCGCTATGTGGCGGACAAGCTCGG
This sequence comes from Saprospiraceae bacterium, assembly GCA_022841745.1. Lineage (GTDB taxonomy): Bacteria > Bacteroidota > Bacteroidia > Chitinophagales > Saprospiraceae > UBA6168. The sequence continues at coordinate 61,410 of JALHQW010000020.1, forward strand.
CATTGACAATGCCCACGGCGACCTGCTGCCGGAGGACAAAGTGAACAAGGTGCAGGAAATAAAAGCCCGAAACGAAAGCGTCGCCTTCGTCGGTGACGGCGTGAACGACGCCCCGGTGGTCGCCCTCAGCGATGCGGGCATTGCGATGGGCGGCCTCGGCAGCGACGCCACCATCGAGACCGCCGACGTGGTGATTCAGGACGACCGCCCCTCGAAAATCCCGCTCGCCATCCAAATCGGCAAGGCGACGAAGCGCATCGTCTGGCAGAACATCACGCTGGCTTTCGTGGTGAAGGGCATCGTGCTGGTGCTGGGCGCTGGCGGTTTGGCCACGATGTGGGAGGCGGTGTTTGCGGACGTAGGGGTGGCGCTGCTGGCGATTTTGAATGCGGTGCGGGTGCAGCAGGTGAGGTTTTGAAATGAACATTTTGCAAAAATCATCGCTCCCCATGACGCAAGTCATCCTTCACCCCCTTTAATCCCCGCAACTTCGCAAGAATCAAGGCAAGACGGGTTCGTTAAAAATTTCGCCATGAAAAAATTGATTTTTGCGATGCTTGCAATGGGTTTGGCGGCATTGTACTTCTCCTGCCAAAAGGAGGAAAACCCAATAGTCCCAGCAGCCCAGGAGGAAATGCTCATCGGGCAGATTGTCGCAGCTACAAATGTGGAAATGGTTGGCATTGCGGATTTGCCTTCGGGCATCAACAACTACGTGCAGCAAAACCATGCGCCTTTCGACATCGAGGCGGCGTACCATGCGCCCAATCTCGGCTATGAAGTGATGCTGGAAAACGGGCTTTGCCTTTTCTTCGGCACGAACGGCAACCACCTCAATCATGACGGCATGCACGGCGACGATGGCAATCACCACGGCGGTATGGGCCAGGGGTTCAACCACTGCATGGCTGGCGACACGCTGGACGCAGCCGACCTGCCGCAAGCTATCATCAATTACATCAACACAAATTATTCCGGCAACACAGTCCTCACCGTTGTCGTCAAGCCCAGCGGCAAGTTGGGCGTAGAACTGAGCGGCGGTGCGATGCTGATGTTCTATCCCGATGGCAGCTTTATCCATTTGTGCGATGCACAGGGCGGCGGGGGCAATCATGGTCACGGGCATGGGAACATGGGCGGCCCAGGCTGGCATTGCGACCCCGGCAGCATGATGGGTGGTCAGGGACATGGAAACCACGGGGGAATGGGTGGTCAAGGTCATGGTAATCATGGCGGCATGGGCGGTCATCACGGGAACATGGGAACTCAGCCCGACTCGAACGAACCTTGCTGGGGCGGCACGGGAATTTCCATTGACAATTTTCCAACAGCCATTACTACCTACGTGAGCGCTAACCACCCGGACGCAACGGTGGTTCATGCCATGCAAACCTTCGGTGGCGAGTATTTCTTGCGATTGTCGGATTGCGCAAGATTGGTTTTTGATGAGAATGGGAACATTCTTTTCGATAGTGGTGATTGATGGTACGAGGTGATATTTGAAGGCAATTATTTGTACAAAAAAAACGCCCGTTTTCCATGTACGAAAACGGGCGTTTTTATTTCCACTTATTTTACCCTAAAATTGTGCATTAAAAATCAACACAAACCTTTTTTTGATGCAACCGAAGATTTACGCCTATATCCGCATTTCCAAAGACACTTCCGACGCCGAAAACCAGCGGCATGAAATCCTGACGTTCTACAATAATAAGGTGTCGCCAGAATGGGTCGAAGAATTGGTAACTGGCAACTCCAATGCCGATGACCGCAAGCTCGGCGAACTCATCGAACGACTGCAAGCGGGCGATACGCTCGTGGTGGCGGACGTGAGCCGCCTCGGTCGCCGGTCGCTGGATGTGATGGAGACGGGTGCCCGCGTTGTGAAGAAGAAAGCCAGGCTCATCGCCTGCAAGTCCAAGCTCGAACTGAAGGATGACATCGGCAGCGAGGTGATGTTCTTCGCCCTCAGCCTCGCCGCCCGCATCGAGCGGGAGATGATTTCGGAACGCACCAAGGCGGCGCTAAACCGCAAACGGTCGGAGGGCATGGTGCTCGGCAGGCCCAAGGGCAGTACCAATATCAACAAAACCCTGCTCGAAAACGAGGCGGACGTGCGGCGGCTCGTGGCGGCGGGGGTGAGCGTGAGCGCCATCGGGCGGGCATACAAGTTGAACCGCAGGACGGTGACGGTGTTCTTGAAGGCGAAAGGGTTGGGATTGGGTAGCTAAACCAGTTAACTTTTATGATGCTCTTCCGTTCAACAGTCCAAATCAAATCAACATGGATACGCGGGCAGCTTTCAAAGAATTCATTCTTGAGTTCATCCCAATTAGTTACAGCCTTTCCCCAAAGCATTCCATCGAATTAAGGCGCTTTGCAGAAGTTCTACAACTTGTCTTCAAAAAGAAGTTAGAAATGGAACTGCCCAAGGATGGCAGCTTCTATCTTGATTTGTTGCAGGAAATCGGTTATCCCCTGAAGTTTGAGTTGCCCGAAGATTATTTTAGGAAGCATACTGAGAAAGACTTCAACATGATTGGCCATTCCGTTAGAGTGCAATGCTCGCCAAAGGTGGTCAGGGAACTAAAGTATGCCCTTTACGACTACACCGGGATGCCAGCGGACAAGGTTTCTGTCGGGAACAGCTTGCGAGAGCAGATGGAGTTGTTCAAGGAAAGGCTGGAGAGGCAATCCTAATCGGAAACTCCTATTGAATTCAAATAGCAAAACTCACCATGCTCAAAAAATTCAAAGCCAAGGCCCTCTATCAGGCGACCAACCGGGTGCGGACGGTAACGATCATCGCTAAATCCGAAGCAGAAGTCGTTCTACAACTGAAACAATTCGGCTACTCCGAACCCTTTGAAATCACAGAAGAACTGCCCGAACCCGCCACCTCTGCACAAATCGAATATGCAAGAGCGCTTCAAATCGAAAAGCCGGCGAACCCGACCAAAGATGATTTGTCCGCATTGATTGGCAAAAAGAAGGACAACGACGGCGAGCCGAACCCCGGACTCGTCGAGTTTGCCATTGAAAAGGGCTTGTCGTTTTCTAAATATATCGGCAAAAAAGCCTTGTACAACTTCGTGTTCCACAGCTTGTCGAAGGAGGACAGGATAGCGTTTTTTGCTTTTTCAGTTTACCGATGGCTTTCGGAAGACAGGCACGGCAACCTCGAAAGCCATAAACACAGCGTTGTTTTCTACGATTTTGCAAGGGAACAATTAAACAATGATAGCTTCATCAAATCGCTGGACAAGTACGCCGGAGAAGATTTGCGATTTTTCGGCACGTTGCGATTTGCAGATGGTAACGAGACCTACGGAGGCAGCACTAACACAATTGCCTACAAAACTTGCGCGGATTTTATTCATGCAAGATTTGGGACGCTGAAAACCAAAACGGCAACTATCGGCACACAATCAGGAAAAAATGCCCCAGAGAAAAAGGGGTGCATAGGTGTCTTGTTAGCTTTGGTAATACTAACCTGTCTGCTGACTTCCCTGGTTTAAAGCGAAAGAGGCGGATTTGCCTCTTGTTGGAACTTAGGTCGAACATGCCTCGTTTTAAAATCCCAACTTATCTGTTTGATATGAAAAATTTCTCTACCCTTTCCCGTGCCGAATGCCTAACCGTTTACAAGGAAATCATCGAAAATGCCCAGACGAAATTTAGCTCTGCAAACAAGCTCGCAGAGGTTGAGGACTTTGGTACTGCCATGTCGCTTCAAATAATCGGCATGGAGGAGCTAATAAAGGCGCTTTTCATATTTTCCGATGGAAAAGGGTTTTCCTTCAGACAAGTCAAGGGCATGAAAGGTGTTTTCGAAAATCATGGTCTAAGGTATCTTTTCTCCTTCTTTCTCTTTACTTTTAGCGTAATCGGAGAGGGCTTTGGAATCGGCATTAACTACATCAGAAATATTAATGATGAAAAAGACTTTGCAAGAATCAGGGCAATAAAATCCAATCCCAACAAACTCCTTCGAGAGCATATCTTCCCATATTTACTGGATAAACTACGCTTTGTCGTTGAGGAACTCAAGTGGTATAAGGACTTCGACAAATTGAGGCAGAATGGCTTTTACTCGGATTTCGACGGGGATTTGATAAACCCCAATAGTATTGATAAAACCTACTACAACGAGTTTAAAGTGAGGGTTGACCGGGTGACAAAGACAGTTCTTTCAATCATTGATGAATTCAACCTGGAGATTCCATTTATTGAAACGTACCTACCGAAGATAGTTGACCGGGCAGAAGAACAGGGGTTTTATGAAATCTTGGCGCGGTTCATTGCCTACACGAAAGAGCAAAAAATGAATGCCTTAGAATTGATGTCATTAAAATTGAACGAATTTGTGGTATCTATAGAGGAAGACCCACCTACTTTCGAGGAGCATCAACCAATCCAAGTAAAATAGCGCCGACCGGGTGGGAGCAACTACTCCGCCGCAAAGTTTAGCCATGCGCCCAGCTGCGGCACCGCTGTCGGGTGGGGGAGGTGGTGGCAAACCTCAGTAATTCCATTTTGTGGGTAAGCACGGGGCTACAAAGTACGCAGCCATCGAAACCCTGTCGAGCCAAAAAGCAGGGGCGGCGTCCATCGGATGCCGCTGCTGCTGCGGGAGCGCCGCCGCTGCCTTTTGAACAAGCGGTGAGGGGAGTGAGCAGTGAGCGGTGAGAAAGGTTGCGGCGGCGCGTTGGAGGTTTCGCTGGCTGCACCGCTGAAAACGGGTGGGCGGGGGAGGTGGGGGGTTTATAGTTGGCAGTTCGACAGTTGGCAGTCGGGGTACAAATGCGCCCCTTTGTCCGTCAAACCGGACAAAGGGGCGTTTACTTTCAGGCTGGCACTTCGTCGAGCAGGGGCAGGACGTGGACGGCGTTAAACTCTGCCAAGTCCAGCACGAGGTCGAAACTGTCCTCCTCGATGGCGACGAGGAAGCGCCACTTGAAGTCTTGGTAAATCTTCCGGGCAACGTCCTTGCCGTAGAGTTTGTGGCAGATGGCGTAGGCGAGTTGCGCCGGGCCGCTGCCGCCATAGCCCCAGTTGAAGCCTTCGGGCGAGTGGGTTACGTGTTTCAGGCTTTTGGCATGGCTTATGGCTTTGCCGTCGAGCCAGACTTTGCAGTTGCTACCGTGCGCCGTTTCGGGTCGGTAGCCTTTCAATTTTGCGGTGTTTTCCATGAAGAGAAAATTTTGAATGATTTGTTTTAATGATGAATGATGAATTGGGCGGAAGCCTGACCGAAGCGGTTCAGGCTTCCGTTTGTTCCGTTGTGACAGGTTGTGGGCTTTCCTCTTGCTTTCTCAAAGGGGCAATCAGATAATCGGCGGCACGTTGGGCGGTGCTGGCGGCGGTCATCAGTAGGCGGGCGTCGCCGTGAAGGGCTGAAATCCAGGATTGCAGGTAAGCGGCGCTGTTCTCGACCAGTTCCTCCATGACGATGCCGCAATGGGCGCACAGAAAGCAGGCGGACATTTCCGCCACGAGTTCTTCCCGGCTGTACTTTTCGTCGCCGAATTTTGCAGGTTCGATACGGTTTAGCCGGGTTGGGTGTCCCGTCCAATGGCTCAACTCGTGGAAGTAGGTCAGGTAGTAATGCTCCCGGCTCTGGAAGTCCGTCATTGCGGGCATCTTCACCACATCGAGGACGGGGTTGTAGGCGGGTTCGCCGGGGCGCAATTCGTGGGGGTTGGCAGTCAGGACGGCTTCGCAATCCCCAATCCGGGCGGGCGTTTCGTTTTGCTCGTCCTTGAACATATCGGCGGTGAAGCCCTCGATGTCCAGCACGTTGAAAACCCGGTACTCGGACACGAAAGGGACTACTTTTTCCGCCTCCCGCCTCGTGTCCACCCGCTTGCCGTCGGCGTCGAAAAACAGCATTTTCCAGAAGTAAACGGGCAGTGATTTTGCGCCCTTGCGGATGCGGTGTCCGGCGTCGCTGATTTGCTTGAAGGTGGCGAAGCGTGGCACGTCGTGGCCGTCGAGCAAAAAGCGGTTGATGCCCGTGTAAATATGCCCGCTGAAATGGTTGCAAGGTGCGCCCAACCTGACCCTGTGCCAAGTGCGACGCCACGGCACGACGCCTTTTTCCAATTGGGTTATAATTCGGACGGTCATTTCTTGGAATTTATCGGTTGATTTTGGCATGACAATCAGTTTTGAAAGTGAAGGAAAAAACCCGCCGTCCGCCTTTGGCGTGGCGGCGGGTGCGCTCCGGGCGGAGCGGTGGCGACAAACAACAACTCATTTCGGTTGACCCCAAAGGAGCAAGCGGTTACACGGTTTGCAGTTTTGCAGTCAAAAATGTTTATACCCGCTCGCCTGATTCTTGGAACTTGCGCAGCAGGTAGCGGTATTTCTTCCGGCCCTTTTCGATGAAGTCACTGTCCCGGTGGAAGGGTACGATGTGGACGGCGTAGGGCGGGCGTTTCTGTACCCCGATGAAATAGAACCATTCGGCACGGCTGCCGTCGAGGTAGAAAGCGGCTTGACGGTCGTAGTCGTACACGTCGAGCAGTTCAGTGAAACGTTCCCCGCTCCATGCGGACGTGGTTTTCACGTCGAAAACCGCCTTCCGGCAAACGATGTCATACTGCGCTTTGCAGGGCAAGCCCGTTGCCCGGTCTTTCCAAACCCTCGGCTTTTCGTAGGAAAGCCGTTTGAACTTGGGCTGGCTGGCAAGGAAGCCGCCGAAGTCGCCGATATAGGCGTCCCGCATTTGCCGGATGGCTTCCCACTCGGAGGGGCGCAAGTTCCAAACCGGGTCGCCGCTGCGGGCGTGTTCAAGGGCAACGGCGTGGAAGGCTTGGCCGAACACGAGGCAGCGCTCCGGGTAGCGGATTTCCTCGCCCTGCAATTTGGCCTTGAAGCGGGTGAGCCGGGAATTGCTGATGGCAGGGATTCTGCGGATATGGCCGTCCGGCAACTCGGCAAGTGGCACGGATGCCTCAAAGCCCAAGTGACTGAACAAGTTCAGGTAGTTCACGAGGCTGGCACGGGTCAGGCACTCGGTTTTTGCCGTCCATTTTACCAGCATGGTTTCGAGCGTTTCGCTGGTCAGGTTGCTGTTGATATTGCCGTAGGGCGTTCCGAGGATTTGGCTGGCAGGGGCAATAGCGAGGTCTGCCAAGCGGGTGTTGGTGGTTGTCATTGTCGTATTTTTAGAAGGTGAGAGGGCGAGAAAGTGCGCAGCCACTACCCTACCCTTTCGGTGAAAGAAAGATTGAAAAGCGGCGGCTTCCCTACGGGGAGCAGGAACAGCCGCCACCAAGCAAGTAGATGGTACGTTCAGGCTGCGACCGCTGCCGCTTCTGCCTCCGCCTCGGCGGGCTGGCCGTTCAATTCGATGACCGGGTGCGGGGGGTTCCAATTCAGGGCAAACTCGATGCGGGCGTCCCCGGTGGTGGTTTCTTCCCGCCAAAAATTGATGCCCTCCGTGACCCGGAAAAGGGTTTCCTTATCGCCCTTCTCCAGCTTTTTGTAGCTAAACTCCGCCATGAAATACTTCTTGCCGGGGGCGTCGGGGTCTTTGCACTCCTTCTCGACCGGGCGGGCGGTGATGACCACATCGCAGGGCGTCACATCGTCGTAAAACATTTCATTGGCTGCCAAGCGCATAAAGTTCTCGACGCTGTACCCGTGGAACAGCACGGCGCACACCTGACGGGCTTCGTTGAGGAAAAAGAACTCCGCCCAACGCTTTTTGCCCATGCCCAAAATATTGTCGTTGAAGATGCGGTAGGCAATGGGGATGAAGGAAAACTCCTCCCCTTTCTTGGTCAGCGACACGTCGCCGTTGAGGTTGAAATTGCCCTTGCTGGCGTCGAAGCGGATTTGGCGGGGGTAGCCGGGTAGGTAGCGCAGGTTGTGGACTTCGCCCGTCTTTTTGTCAATCAGGTTGCCATTGGCACTGGTGATTGGAAGCAGATTTTTCATAGTAAAAATGGTTTTAATATTTTCCTGAATAAGCCCGCATGATGGCGGGTTATTTCAGGATGACAAAAGGTGCAGTGTTTGACCGGGATACTGCGCCCCCTGCCCAACCTGTTGCCGCACAGGGAGGGAAAAGCGGTTTCTCTTTCAGATTTATTCCGGCTATGCCCGGAAAAGGCTATTTCTCAAAGGAATTTCTACCGAAAACTAAGCCCGTACTACTTGCGCAAGAGGAAAAGCGGCAGGGATAACGCCCCCTGCCGTGGCGGTTTTCTCACAGTATGTCAAAGCAGCAATTCAAAAAGCATCTCCGCCAACTCCCTCTCCTCCAGCCCAGCCCAAGCGGTGATTTTGTAACGGTCGCCACCTTCGGAAAGGATGTCGGCCTCGATTCCGACAACCTTGCATTTCCGGTTGAAAAAACGGTGGGACTGCTCGGTGAAGGGCGGCACGATTGGCAACCTGCCATGCAAGCAAACCACCTCGTATTCCTGATAGCCGGGGGTGATGCAAAAATGCTCGGCGGGGCGCAAGGTGTGCTCCTCATAATAGGCTTCGGCGGAAGCAATTCGGGACGCCTCGACGCTCTCGGATAGGTAAGCTGTGTTTGTCATTTGTCTATGATTTTTAAGTGTTTGACAGTTCAAAAATACAAACAAAAATGCTAATTAACAAGACTTGTCAAGTTTTTGAAAACATATTTTTATCAAATATAAAACACAAATAAAAGTGCTAAATTAAACAGATTTAGTGCAGCTAAAAGGGCATTGGAAGTGCCGATAAACACATAAAAAATAAACAAAACCTATAAATAAAAATATAAAAACAGACAAAAAAAAGTGCCAAATAATTATAAATACACAAACAAAAGTGCTAACTTAGTAGCAGATAAAAACAAACACTGAAAGATGGCAACGACAAACACCACCAAACAGGAAGCAAACCGGGCAAGCGCCGCCGCACACTGGGCGAAAAAGGACGCCGAAGCCGCCCGCCACGCCGCACAAGCAAGCGAAGCCACCAACCCGGAGCGGAACGGCGAAGCCCGCCGCCACCACGCCGAAGCGCAGCAAGCAAGCTGGGAAGCACAACAAGCCGCCCGCAAAGCCCAAGCCGCCAACGACCCGGAAACGGCAGCCCGCCACGCCGCCGAAGCCGAGGCAGCCGCCGAAAAAGCGAAGCAAAGCCGCAAGGCTGCCGAAGCTGCCGCCCAACAGGATGCCCCAGCGGACGCACTGACCCAAGCTGCCCGCCACGCCGCCAGCGAAGCACAGAAAAGCGCCGAAGAAGCAGCGGAAGCCAGCCAGGAAGCCCAACGCCAGAACCTGAAAGAAGCCAGCTACGGCGACGTGCGCAACTACAAAGCCGCCCACGCCCACAAGGAAGCGAGGCAACAGGCGGCACGGGCGCAAGCCGAAGCCGAAGCAGCGGCCCGCAGCGCCGCATGGACGAGCTACCACGAAATAGAAGGGCTGAAACAGGAAGCGGCAAAAGCTGCCCAACGCCACGCTCGGCGAGCTGCCGAAGCCGCCCGGAAAGCGAAGGAAGCAGCCAAAGCAGCGAAAGAAGGGGCAAGGGAAGCCAAGCAACGGCACGACGAAAACCCCACCGACCCGGAAGACTGAACGACGACAACGGCGGGGGCAAATGAACCCCCGCCCCAAGTAACCAAGCCCCGACCGAGAACAACGAGGGAGCGGGCGACGCACACGCAGCACCGAACAGGCAAAGCGAGCGCCCAAAAGGAAAAAAAGAAAAAAGGATAACCCCTAAAAACCAGAGCCGGGGGGTGGGGTTCGGGGAGGGGGGCGGCGGCAAGCGCCCCCTCCCCGCCACTAAATGCGAATACCGCTTTTCATTATTTAGTGCTAAGTCGGCTTCACCGTAGGTAAACGCAGGGGAAGGTAAGTTGTGGGCTTTTAAAATGTTACTTGTGCCCTCGGCAGAACTACTCTTCTTCTTCTAAAGGCTTGATGAAAAGTTCTCTTGGTAGAATAGTTTCCTCAAACTTGCCGCTTAGTTCATTGTACCATTTACACTTTAAAAGGTATTCAGGGCGAATGATATTTGGATTACCAAATTTTGACAATTCTTTGTTTTTAAGAACGTCAACAAGAACCATCTTGAGCGATTTCATTTCCAATTTGGATGGTTTTTGTAAAACAAAAGGAAAAGAGACGGTCATGCCAAATTCTTCCTCATAAGAATCAAAATCAGAAAAGAGGTACGGTATTTCACCTTCGAATTCTTCTAACTCGTCTTCAAAAAATACTGCTTCTTGGAAGCCAGTAGATTTGTTACTTATGTGAAACCATAACATTTTGAATTTTATGACTGGGTAGTCTTTATCGAATTTAAGAAACCCAGTAGTTTCATTGCAGATGTTTCTATCTATTTCTTGCCCTGAAACCTCTACTACAAACAAAAGCGGGCTGTTGTCAATTCCACTAAGTTTGTATGCTTTTCCAAGATAGCTATTGAGTTCGTCTTTATCCATTTCTTTAATGTATTACTTTTACCCTGCCGCAGCACAGACAATGGTCTGCTTTTGCGATTGGTACGGGCTAATGTGCTGATTTTCAGCCAGCTAATTCAGTTAGTGAATTAGGTTTTGAAACAAGTGTTTCTGAGATTTTCTTGTAGCGCAGCCAAATCTGAATTTGACTGAACCCAAGAAAGACCTCAAAGAGAATGCAATTTTAAGTATTCTTTTCATTTCTAATACAAAAAGTGGAGGCTCGTGAAAACGGGCGACAGCCCTAACGCCGATGGTGTGTACGCAAGAGCAATATGACATTCCACGCATTGCCAAGTGCTGCGGCTTTTTTATCATGAAAGCGAAACAAGATTGGTTCAAACGAAAAGGCTATCTGCACATCACTCCCAAGCTCGACCCGAAAGAGAATGGTCGCCTCCGTAAGTTCATCACCACTCCAGCTTACATTTCTCGTCACGCCTTCTTTCCGCTGATGTTTCGTTCCCTTTCTTTTCGGCGCTATAAAAAGATAGCGGATGAAAACGGCGACCACTACAGAAGTCATGTGGATGGTGATGGCAAGTCAACCCGAAAAAAGCGCCCTATTCATTATGCCACGCATGTTGATGCAGCCATTTACTCCTACTACGCCGAGCAGTTGTCAAAACAATACGAGCAGTTGCTATCACAAGAGGCAGCATTGAGCTGTTGCATTGCTGCTTATCGTAGAATCCCCATTGGTGATGGGACAGAACGCTGCAAATCCAATATTGACTTTGCCAAAGAAGTCTTTGACGAAATCAAGCAGAGGGGCAATTGCGTAGCAATGGCTTTCGACATAGAGAGTTTTTTCAGCAACCTTGACCATGATTTGCTCAAGCAGGCTTGGCAATGTGTTCTGAATATTGAAAGATTGCCAGCCGACCACTTCAATGTCTTCCGCTCAGTCACCAAATTCTCCTACATTCGATATGATGACTTGCGGGCAGGTCAAACTAAACGTTCTGGTTTGGATGAAAGGAGGCTCGCAAAATTGCGTCAAAAAGGAATTGAGGCTTTTTTTGAAAATGCTGCTGAGTTTCGACAAGCTGTCCGTGAAGGGAGTATCAGGGTCTTCAAAAACCAACGCCACGATGAAGCGGAACCGGGCAAAAGAAAAGTCAGGGGCATCCCGCAAGGTTTACCAATCAGCGCTGTTCTCGCTAATATCTACTTGCTGGAATTTGACAAAGCCCTGTTAGAAGAAGTGGTCAAAAAGCGTGGCGGTTTTTACTGCCGTTACTCTGATGACATCGTCGTCGTCTGTTCCGAGAATGAATACAAAGCAGTAAAATCCTTTGTCGAAAGCCAAATACAGCAATCTCTTTTGAGTATTTCTGCCTCAAAAACTGAGGTGTCGGTTTTCAGACATGTTAGTGAGAAATTGGTTGTACATCAGGTTGCCCAAAACGGTTCATTACGTCAAAATGTGCCTTTCACCTATCTCGGATTTGATTTTTATGGTGACAAAGCATTGATAAAAAGCGCCAACCTCGCCAAGTTTTACCGCCGTATGCTTCAAGGGGTGAAAAAGGCTCATCAACGACGCTTAAAAGTACAGGAAAAACAAAGGTTATTTGAATTGCCACCATTTTTTCTTAAACGGCTATTGAAGCAATTTTCACCAGCAGGAAGCAACCCTGGGAAGGCTATTGTCCAAAGAACTGTTTGGCGCAAAAATGAATTTGGCGTTTTTTCACCTGTTCAAAAAGATGCCTATCGAAAGCGACATGGCAACTTCTTCACTTACGCCCACAAAGCAGCCAATACGATGCAGCAAGAAGGTATTAAGCACCAGATGAGAGGATGGAGAAGTATTCTTTTTTCTGCCATTCGAAGAGTATCCAATTTACAATAAATTATCCAAAGCCCAGGTTCAGATAAGGTCTTTGGCTTGAACACAAGTTCAAAATCAACTACACCAGTACCCACGACTGGCCTTTTCACACCTGCCGCCGCAGGTGCTTCAATATCCTTTCTGCCCGGTGGATAAGTTCCAGTTCCTTGTTGTAGCCTGCCAATTGGAGCAGGGCTTTCTCTATGGGTTCTGTGGCTTCATAACGGTTGGCACCTTCCCGTTGGTTCTTGGAAAACCAACCGACAGCGTTGACGGTCGTTCCAGCAATCTTGGCGGCTTGTTCGAGGTAGCCCGTGGGCAGTAGGCGTTGTTCAATGAGTTCGGCAACGCTGAGGTGGGAAAAGTTGAGCGGCTTGGGGCGGGTGGCTATGACGCTGGTCATCTCCTCCGCACGGCTGATGAGGGCTTCTTGGGTCTCGATGGCGGCGCTCTGCCCCTTCAAGGCTGCACGAATAGAAGTCAGTGCCAAACCCGTCTCCTCCGCAAACTTGGTGGTGAAGCCAAAGGGAAAGATGCCAGCTTTGTTCAACTGGGCCAACAGGGAACGGAGCGTTTCGGCGTTCAGGGAGGAGTATTGCTTTTTCATGGCGTTTGTTTGCGCAAAAGAACAAAGAAAAAGGCCAGGTTGCAAATTTGTGGCGAGAATACCGCCCGATACGGACGTTGTCAAACCATGCAAAATTCCGCACGGTTAATGGAGACAGTCAAAACCAAACCTGTCCGGTTGGTCGGTCTGTCAACTGAAATCCCTCGAAATCGAGAGGTTAAAATACCGTTTTAAGGCTTGATAAAAGTTCGTCAAATCTTCACCCCTACCCTTTCTTCCCTGGCAATCCCTTCAAAGTTGGCAAATTGGCAAGTATCTGCATCTGGTAAACGGCAATTTCGTTCAGCTTGGCCGCCCGTTCGTCCTGGCTCAACCCTTCCCGGATGAGTTCGGCGTTAATGGCTTCGAGGTTGGCAAGGATGATGAGCTGTTCTGGCGAGGCATGGTCACGCATGTTGCCCTTCCCCTCCGGGTTGGCCACTTTCCATTGATGGGCGGTCATGCCGAAAACGGCAACATTTAACACGTCTGCTTCGCTGGCGAAGTAGAAACCTTCACGCCGGGAGTGCCAGTCAATTAGCGGCACCAGGTTGTTGCGCACGGCATCGGTGTGAAGGTGGTAGTTGACCTTGGTGAGCAGGCGACGGACGTCCCAATGCAGGGCATCCCGGCGCTCCTCTTGCAAACGCTGGAACTCTTTGATGAGGTAAATCTGGAAGGTCGGACTGAGCCAATAGCAGAACTGGATGGCAATGTCCTTGTGCGCAAAAGTGCCACCATAGCGCCCAGGCTTTGCGAGGATGCCAATGGCATTGGTCTCTTCCAGCCATTTTTTCACAGAAAGTCGGAAGGCGTTGCTCGTCAGGTTCATTCTAATCCTGTCATATCCGACAGGATTAAAACCGGTGTTATGCAGCAGCTCCCAAGCGCCGAGAAACTCGACCGTATTGCCGAGCCGCAGCCAGTTGAGGATGAAGTAGTCGGAATTGCGCTGTTCTTCATTGTCCACAAAACCTTTGGCTATGTCGGTCAGCGAGACATAATCCGCTTCGTTTTGGCTGAAGATGGTGATGGCAGTTCCCTTGACGTTGAGGGTACTTTTCATAAACCAATCAAGTGTTTGCTTTTTAATTCCTCCGAATTACTTGCGTGAATCTTCGATTTCGGGGGAATTAGAATCGGTTCGATTCAAAAAACACAGGCAAAACTACAAGTAGTTTTGCCTGCATCTAAACACAAATGTAGCTACCGCATTTCAACCGCCGACATTTGAAGGCTTTGAAAATTCAGCTTCCGCCACCAACACAGCTTCAAGAAAAACGGGGAGGCATCGAGGGCGCAAGGCATGAACCCTTCCGGCAATTGAACCAGTCCTGACATCGGCACGTCGAATTCATAGGCACACTCCGCCGGATACCCACAGTTGAGGGACTCATAAACGGCAATGGAGACAATGCCCGTGAATGCTCCGCTCAATGGCGTAACGGTCATCGTCTCCGCCTGCGGGTCAATGACGGCTTGGAACATGCCGGGGTAGGAAAACGCCCAATTGAAGGACATGAAGTAGGAGCATTGGCACTTGTGCGGCTGCACCTGTGCGAATGCCGAAAATGCGAGCAGGGCAAACCCTGCGAGGGAGAGTGGTCTTTTCATATAGCACAAATTTTGAGTTTACAGTTTGACAGAGGGCAGTCAGGTCAGGTCCTTACAGGATGACAAAAAGCGGGACTGCCAACTGTCCTTCGTTCCCAGAAGATGGTCTGTTCGACCCGGATGTTGTGGCCAGTGGATTCGTGGTGGGCGATGGCGTCGTAGGCGGCGTTGCTGCCTTGCCATCGGGCTTTGCAGTCCTTGCAGTAGCCAATGGTGGATACCCCGACATCCCGCCGGGGCGCTGTAGAGGCGGGTTGGTTCATAGCACAGAATAGTTTGATGATGACTTAAGGTATAAAGTTAATGGTTGTTTAGGAATGTTACAATCAGGTCAATTTCAGGTAAAGAGAAAAAAAATAAAAATGGAGTTGACTAACAACTCAACATTTTTTATCTTTGCTCCAGAAATCAAACCACCACCATGAAAGAAACTTTTGGAAAGCTACTTAAAGACTTGCGTCGGGAAAAAAATGTCAGCCAACGCGAGTTGGCTGAAAAGATAGGTGTTGACTTTTCATACATCAGCAAAGTTGAAAATGATCGCCTGCCGCCACCTGCCGCCGAGACTACTATGAAAATTGCCAGGGTACTTGGTATTCCGGTCGAAGAACTGCTATCACATGGCAACAAGCTGCCTTTGGATTTAAAAGATATGTTGGGTTCAAATGCTGCTGCTTTGAAGTTCATGAACGCAGCGAGGGATATGCAGTTATCAAAAGATGAATGGGGGCTGTTGACGGAAAATTTAAAAAGACTCAGATGAAAGGTCGCAGCAAACAAATGGACTTGTTTGGCGGCACTCTCTTCGAGGAAGAGCTGCCACCAAAAAAGATAGCACAAACCCCTACCCCATCCGTAGAGTGGTCCTTTTCAAGGAGGGGTACGTTGGAGACCTGCCCCCGCAAATACTACTACCAGTATTACGGTGGGAAACAGGAGAAACGCGGCTCGCCAAAAGAATTGGACAGCATCCGTTTTATGAAAATGCTGTCCAACCAGCATTTGGTGAGCGGCAAAATTGTCCATTCGCTTATTCGCCTTTTTCTAACGAAAGCTCAAGAAGGGACAATTTACCCGTTGGATTTTTTGAAGAAAATGGCGAGAGAGAGTGTTACCAATTCAATTGTTTATACTGAGAACTACCAGCAGGGTGATGAGAAAAAAAATCCATACCTACACCTGCTACAAGAGGTGTTCGAAGAACGTGAAAACTACGAAGTAACCTATCAGGAGGTTATAGACAAGACCTCAACACTGCTTGAGAATTTCTATCAATCTGAGGTTTTCAAGCCTTTTGTCGAAGCTGGCAAAAAGCCTGGTGCATTCGCTGAAAAAAAGTTCAAGCTGCCACTCGATGACCACACAAAAGTTTCCGGCGAGGCCGACCTTGCCTTTTGGCAGGATGGCCATTTCCTGATTTGCGACTGGAAAACCGGGAAGGTGGACGATGGGGATGATTCCATGCAATTATTAACCTATACCTGGTGGGCGATGGACACCCAAAATGTCCCTTTGGATAAGGTCAAGCTTTACAAAGCCTACCTGTTCGAAAATGAGGTCAAGGAGTTTAGGCTTTCCGAGCGGGAATTTTACATGAACAAAATAGCCATCCGTCAAAGCGCCGATGTGATGCTGGAAATGGCGGAGTTTGGGGAAGAAGGTGATTGGTCAGCCTTCACTCCCTGCAATCAACGAAAAATCTGCGCATTATGCCCTTTTCAAAAAATCTGTCAATGAACATGGAAGTAAATATCAAACTTTTGGAGACAGGGAAACACACCTCCCAAGATGTCAGGGTAGTTCAGTTGAAAGGAGACCGATTGAACGATGAAGCAATCCAAAGGGTGTGCTCCAACCTTCGGAACATCTATGGGTTGGGAGCCATACCTTATCAACGGGATTCGGAAAACCAATCGCTGCTGGTGCTTTCTAAAAAATCGTTGCACGGCAGCAAACTGAAAGAAGGAAACTGGGTAGTGGAACTGGAAGACAACGAAGACTTCATCACCCTATCCTACCGAAATCTCAGTGACAGGAAGTGGCTCGCTGACTTGCTGATGACAGCCATGTATGCCCGGCTCGAAAAAGGCACACGCTTTTGGCGGATGGACACTCCAAAAATATGGTATGAAGAAACACCATTTAAAACCGATAGGGATATCAGCGCTTACCGCAGATACAGTGCCTCCAGCATGGATATTGAAGGAGAGGGCATCGGTATTTCAGTACATGTCGAGACTGCTTTTTTTACCAACCGTTCTGTGCAAGATTACTTTTCAAGCGGGCGTGAAGAGCGGTTTATGAAGCTCACCAGTAGGCAGGAGGGGTCGAAGGGAACTTTGTTGTACCGATTGGGTGAAAAACACCTGAAATGCTATTTCGTAACCTATTGCCAAGGGGTCACCTGTGGCACTACCCAGCCCATGACTATTGAGGGAGAACGGTACGAAAACCTCTTTGATTACTATCGCCGCAAATATCCTTCCGTGCTGGTTACGCCCGAAGACAGGGTGGCCAAAGTGTCGTTTAGCGGGAGTATGTCAGATGCTGTTTCCGTTCCAGCAAACATGCTTTACGTAAGGGTGATGAATGATGCTTTGACGGGAGAGTTGAAACAGGTGGACAAAATCATCCCTTCCGAAAGAGCTGACTTAGAAGATATTTTTTGGCGGGAAGTCGGGGCAACTCCTTTTCAATATTCCACCTTGAAGGTTCAACGAGGTTACTGGAAACCAGACACAAACAAGCGTTTTCATATTTCATTGCCAACCGTGCTTTGCAATAAAGACAATCGTGTCGCTGCACCAGCGAAAGCCACACCCGATACCCACAATAATCATTTCAGGCAAGTTAAGCATACTTTTGACAACGTGGGATGCTATCATGTGCCACCCGGCATCTCCAGGGTAATTCATTTTGCCATCCCAGAACAAGTACCGGAGAAAATCCGGGAAAGGCTTGCTGATGACTTGTGCAAGAAGATTTCTTTCCTTACCGGAAAAGAAATTACCGCCGAAATACTGACCTATCGCTACAGCAAGCTTGAGGTTTTCGTGCCACTTAAATCCTTGCAATCAGGCATGGTGGTTTTTGTGATGAACGAAGAGCCAGAAGCGTACTATGAAGTAGAAAAAGAACTGAAACACTTGCCAATCAAAAGGATAGCCGATGTTACGCTGTTAACCCAATGGGAAAACATACAACATGGCAAAGAAAGGCGATGGAATTCCTTCATAGAGCTTTGTGCTTACGATGTCGTTGTCCAAATGCAATGCATCCCCTATCTACCTGACCTTACCACCTCTTATGATGGTATGCTGGTTATTGACGTTGGGGAAAAAGCCAAGTTCTTCGGGGTTTCCTTGATGATTAACAGACAAGAAGGCAGAAAGGCAATACCCGTTTTTATTTCGAATACCCACCATAAGCCGGACAGCAAAGAGAAAGAACGCATAAATGCGAGACAACTCGAACGAAGAATCGTTGACACTTTTAATGAAGCTCGCATGAAGGCGCGGTTTGCAGCATTGCGCTCTGTACTGGTCGTTCGTGACGGAAAGCTGTGCGGGGATGAAAATCAAGGCATAGAGGCTGCCCGACAATTTTTGATACAAGCGTGCGTACTTGCTCAGGACGCAAGATTTGACCTTATTGATTTGCACAAAACTTCGCAAAAGGAAATCCGTCTTTCGCAGTCGTGGAACGATGGCATTGGCAATGTCCTCGAAGGAACCGGAGTTATACTCGATAGCAAAACATTTGTACTTTCTACCACGGGGGCTGGGACGCTGCGCATAGGTACAGCTCATCCATTATTGGTTGAAGTAAAAAGCGGGAACGTACAGCTATTGGATGTGGCTGAATACCTCCACCAAGCGGCACAATTCAATTTTGGTAGCCCACAGGTTGCCCAAAGACTTCCGTTTCCCGTGAAGGAACTGGACGACAAACTCAAGACAAAGCAATTTCAACACATCCCAGTCAGGGGTTAAAAAATCGCATCATGGAAGCAAAATGGTTATCGGTTCAAAGTTTTTTCAGAAACCAAAGCCTGATAAGTGCCATCAATGCGCTTTGCATCCATTGGAAACTCCAAATGGAGGGTATCGAAGACGAGGAAGATGAGGAGGACGTCAAGGAAGCAAGGATATTGATACGGGACTTTTTGGTCGAGTTCGACCGCCAGGTGGCAAATTACGAGCGCAGCATGTTTCAAATCCTGCCCGGTGTTGACCCCCGGCAATTTGCGCTTGTTAAGCGCTTTGTCTCTGCAAAACGCAGAAAAGACTTTTCCTCGGTCACTTTCAAGGATAAACCTGGAAAGGTCATTGAACTATTGGACAATGAAAACCCAAACAACCTTGAACCCTTGGTGAGCGCGCTTACGGAACTGCGCATCCTGCTCGAAGAGCACAACCAAGCCGACGTTCAAAACTTAGTGCCGGAGATTTGATGAAAGACATTTTAATCAGACACAACCTCGCCCTCAAGCAACAAGTAGGCATTTTGCTCGAAACAGCCGAGGGTAAAGACGCCCCGCGTGAACTGGAATTGTACAAACAATGGTTGCTCAGTTTTCTGGGGCAGGTAAACACTCGCATAGACAAAAACCTTCGCAAGTTGGAAAAGAACGTTGCCAGTATTTTGCCAGACATTCTGAGCTATACTGAAGAAGTCAGCCAACAGGTAAGATTGTTGAGCACTTACTACATACCGCCTATACATCGTAGCATCCATTCCGACAAAATTGCACTTAAGCTGCTGAAATGGCTTCACGAAAGGCATGATAAATCCGTATCCATTCCATTCGCCATTTCGGATGGCGCGTTTGGCATTTACCCTACTGTTCCAACGCTCTATTATCTGCCAGCCACCGACCAAAAAGGATTGCTCTATCTGCCTTTGTTTTTTCACGAGTTTGGACACCTTTTGTTCAAACTCCACAAACCTGAAATGGACGACTTAGTGCGAGAAATACAATTGGGCATCGAAGAATTCAATCGCCCTACTTACGTACACAACGACGACCGTAGTGCAGAGGAATTCAAGAACGTGGAGGCTATCGTCAACACTTGGTATAAATGGGTGCAAGAATTTTTTTGCGATGCGGTGGGGCTTGTCATCGGTGGGGAGAGCTACCTATATGCCTTTTCTGGCTATTGCCAAATGGGGGGAAGGGACGAGTTTCACCAAAGGAAGGAAGACCTGAACGGTCGCACACACCCCGTAACGCTTATCCGGGTTCACCTACTGGTCAAGCGGGCAAGGAAATTGGGCTACCACGACGCAGCCGATAGGGTCGAAAACGAATGGCGGCAACTGCAAAGACAATACATAAAAACCCCAGAGTATTTTGGCTACTACGCCGATGAGTATGAACCTATTGTTGAGGAAAACCTTGACTACATGCTCGAAGAAGCCAGTCCCTACCTCTTCGATGCTTCCGAAGATTCTCCAGTTCACATACTTAACGATGCCTGGGCCGAGTTTTTGGAACGCCCTCAAAAGTTTTCGGATTGGGAAAGGGAAGCGATACGAGCCTACCTTGGCTAAACCTTACCTGTTGGCAATAGCAACGAGGACGGTGTTGGGTTCTTTTTTGGTGGGTGGTATTTTCCCAAAGTATCGTTACAGTTTTCAAACTTGCTCCCTTATTTGTACTTGCAGTTGAAGCCTTGCCCTAATTTGCTCATAAATCTCAATCTGAGAATTTGCGGGAATGGCAAAAGTGGCAGCCAAGGCATATCGAATTTTTTCAGATTTTGGTAGGGCTGGGGCATCCTCTTTGCAGTTCACCTTCACCCTCAACGATGCGCTTTCGACAAAGGCATCCGCTCCCCTACCTTTAAGTACAAGATGTTGTACAGTGCCGTTTCCCGTCGTTTTGAAATCAAAAATATCTTGCGACAAGTTTAGTTCTGTTTGGCCATTGTTGGCCATGTTTTCCAAAAAAAGGTGAGCCTTCCTGTATTTGGAAGATTGAAAATGCAGAGGTGATATCCAAGCCAAAGTCAGAACGATGTTCTTCTCGATGTCCACACCGTTCAGCGCTTCGGGTAGTGGAATAAAAAATTCATGTGCTTCCTCTTTTGCCAATTCACCGTGACCCAGTATCGTCACCCGTTTGGAAGTTGAGAACAATGAAATGGCTTCGTGGACTTTCCCGTATCCCAAAAAAGGATGGGTATGCCTCTTCACTTGGTTAGCCTTTACTCTTTCGGTCAAAATATCTTTATAAACCCTGTCAGCTCCTGACCAATGCGCCCCATGCACCAACAAGGACTTTATCATGACAGGAAAATATTCCGTCGGAATGGGACTGTCGAGCTTTTCAGTGTTCAGCTTTTCCAACATCTGGTGGATGAGAATAGCCTGTCGTGTGGCAAGTGCTGTAGAGTTGCTCGTGCCAATGGAGTACCCCTCGGCATTAGTTGCTCCATTTTGGCCTGGCATCGCGCTTTTGATTCCGGGAGGATGCTGGGCAATGCCATTTGGATAATACACTTTTATTTGACCGTTCAGTGGGCTTTGTCTTCCCATGACCCGGCCACCCGGCAGTAAAACTTCTGGTTTGACGGAACGGTCGAAACCAAAGCCAACCCTTGAGTAAGGAGCAGGCATAGCTTCGTTTTCAAAAATCAGTTTTACGTTATAAATCTCTGGAGGCACTCCGCAGCCATCGGTGTTGGTAGCGCCAACGGTGAGGGCATTGATGGATTCCCCTGGACTAAGGATGCGCCGACCATTCCGCCCCTGTTCAAACTGACGTTGCACAGCCAATTCCCGCTCCGCAATTGACAACGGCTCGTTATCCTCATTTACTGAAGGAATGAAAATGTCGTCAACTTGATTCCCTGCACTGACCACGAACAACACATTATACTTGTAGGACAACCAATCCAACACTTTCGCCCAAATACCCATTGTGTACAAAAAAGGACGGTCGGGGTCGCCAATAGCCAAATTGATGACCTTGACATTTGGCGTAGTCGGAGCTTCACCCGTATTGGGGTCACCCTCTTTCATCCGCTTGACGGCACGGATTAGCAGGTCAGCAAACAGCCTGGTTTCGGGCAATTTTTCTACCCATTGGTTGCCTTCTTGTTTGAGACGAAGTATGGGTCGGACATAAAGTCTGGAGCCAATGGCTTCCTCCTCATTATTGTGGTCACCATGAATGATGAGAGAGGCCATGCTCGTACCATGCAGGCGATAATTGGCGAGATAATTTTCTTCCAGTCCATCCGGGTCATCTATAGTCAAACGGTCGTAAAGGCGGGCATGGTTCGCAATGGGTAGCCCATCCAACAAAGCGGCTATTGATTCAGTCAAGCCATCAGGAGGCGGGACATCGCTGCCAGAACCAGGTTCCGGCAACCCTTCCTCTTCCGGCAGCGAAGACACGAGTTGACCAACAGGACGAAAAGCTAAAGCCACCGAGGATTTCAGGAAACTGACGTCGGTATTTTCGCTCATATCGGCAAAACTTGAAGCAGGTGCCTGTGCAATCAGTCCATGATAATGTAGTTCAGGAATGGTCAATTCCGAACCAGTTATGATTGAACCGCCCGCCTCCTGTACTGCCTGTCTGAAAACATTTAAGGTATTTTGATTGAAGATACCGTCGGCGTCCTTGTACACCAATTCAACTTCGAAATTGACCAGTTCATCAGGAGAGGTGTATTGTTGGAGATACTCTCTGATACCCGGTTCGAGCAAACGGTCTTTAACGCTGTAAGGGCGGATGTCCGCTAAGACTTGGAACAAGGTTTTGTATTTTCCTTTTCCACGAGGTAAGTCAATATTAGCCTGATATTTTTGCCAGAGGCTTCGCAGCTCTGCAAGAGCCGCTTGATTGGCAAGTGAGAGGAACACTCTTTTGGGAATTGACTGGGTCACCAACTCATTCTCCGCATTGTAAAATTCAAACTCGTCGTCCATTTCCAACTTCCCATCGTATTCCCCCAAGAATTCCATGCCTTCGGTTAGACGGATTGCGGAGAAAAAATCATCCATTGTGCCAGCGATTTCCATCACCAGCACCATTTCGGGTATCTGACCTGTCATACCGTCAGCGAGGGCAGCTTCTTTTCGCAGCCATGCTTGTTCAAGCTCCGTCAAACGCTGCTCAATTCGGACTGCTTGCCGTTGTTCATTGGTGGAATAACCACCGCCGCCCCTACCTGATAGCGTACCACGGGTAGAAGTAGTTGGTTTTGGAAACAATAAATGAGGGAGGTTTGCCATGCTGTTTTGAATGGATTTTTTGGGAACGGTCAAAAAAGATGACCCGTCGCCATTATTTTACAGACTTCAACTGGCTTTGGGCAATGGCCTTTAAATTACCTTCAGGAAGGGAAAGAACATATTTCCGCTGTATGTCCAGTAAAAAGTCAATTATCTCAGAATAACTGCGCCCAACAAGCTTTTTTGCAAACTGGACGGAGCTAACACCGAATTTTTTTGGAAAGCGCTTTTCAAATTCCTGCACTACCTTCTCAATGGCACTTTCGGAGGGTTTTCCCAACTCAATCTTTATCTGGAAACGCCGCCACACAGCCCTATCGAGTAGTTCGGGGTGGTTGGTTGCCGCTATCACCACTACATAGCTGGGAAGCTCGTCCATTTGCAGCAAAAGGGAGTTTACAAGGCGTTTAATCTCTCCTGTCTCGTGCGTATCGCCCCGCTCTTTGCCAATGGCATCAAACTCATCGAAAAAAAGGACGCAATGTTCCTGCGATACATATTCCAGCAACTTGGAAAGGCGAGAGGCTGTTTCTCCCAAATAACTTGTGATAATGCCGTCATACCGTACCCGGTAAAAGGGAACCATCAGTTCAGTGGCAATTGCTTCTGCAAGGGAAGTCTTACCGTTTCCGGGAGCGCCTGTCAACAAGATTCGGTGTCTGGGTTCGAGGTTGTGCGAGCGCAACAAGTCGCTGCGGTATTGCTCTTGCACAAATTCGCTCACAGTTTGCAATGTGACCTCCTCAAGGTATAGGTCTTTCAATGAAACCTTCGGAGCACTTTTGTAGAGGAGTTTTTCGATTTGTGAACTTGCCGAGCCATTAACAGCTCCATTTCCATTGACATAAGGCTCGGGCTGTTTTTCCACCATCACCTCTTGCAAGCGGTCCGCCAATTGATGATGTTGTTTGCCCTTTTCCTCGGCAATAATAGCTTGGACAGTCTTTTTGAAAAGATGCCTATCACCGGAAGAACCGGATTGAACAAGTTTCACTAAAAGGTCTGACCGTGCCATTTTTTATCGTTGAATAGTTCACAAAGGTATGTGATAAACCCTGAAAAATGAACGAATTTGTTTGATGACAGTTCCTTCAACGAGAAAAATGGGCGAAGTTTCGTACCTCTCCCTCTACCCCCGCCACCTCCATCTCCTTCCGCATCACCGCCAGTTCCCCCTCCAAGAACGCCTTCTGCTTTGGCAAAAACTCCTGTGGGGAAATCCTCGCAGCATCATAATCGGCTTGGATGAGCACGAACAATTGGCGGTCAATCTCCTGCACCCGGCGCATGGTTTCGAGTTCGAGCAGGAGCAGGGCGTAGCGGTGCAGCAGGCGGTCAAGTTCGCGGTGGGCTTTTTCGCGGTCGAGCGCGGCGCTGGCCGCGAGGCTTTCGCGTTTTGCGCTGAGGTCGCGGTCGCGGCGGCGGGCATTTAGCACCTGACCTATCGAGAAGGAGAGGGTTGGGCGGGGCGCATTGTCGAATCGGATGTCACCGTCCGGGCCGCTCTTGGCGATGGGCGTGTAGCCGATGCCCACGGAGGGGAGGTAGTAGAGCCAGTTGCCCTTTTTGGATTCGTCGAACTCGGCGAGCTGGGCGGCAAGCTGGCGGTCGAGGAAAGTGTCGAGGGCAGCATGGAGGGAGTCGGCAGCGGGCAACTGAGAATGGGCAGCGGGCAGCGCAAGCGCCGCAGCAAGGAATAGCACAAACGGTTTCATCGGACAAATTTTTCCCAAATATCGCCTTTTCCCGCATCAATCCTCCGGGTAGCGACCATCCTTCCTGAAAGGCAGCCGTTCCATTTTCAGCACCTCCACGCTGGGGAAGCCGAACTCCTCCCCCACCCTGCCCTCGATGCGGTAGATGCCCTTGCCCCGGAACGGCGACAGCTTCAGGAAGGCTGGGAAATGCACCGTGTCGAAGAAGCGCCCCTCCCGGTCGAGCCAAGTACCGAAGCACATCAGTTCGCCCTTTACCGTCCGCACGTCCTTCCGGCAGACGTAGTAGCCCGTCAGCGTGGCCATGCGCCCGACGGAGCCGGAAAGGTGTTCCGCCAATATGCCGCCGAAGGCAGCCAATGGGTCGGCCAACAGGTCGAAGGGCGAGCGGAGCGGGAAGCCGAGCAGTTCTATCTCGTCGAAGGACTGGTCGAATTCGCTTTCTTCCAGCGTCGGCAGCTCGTAGTTGCCGTTGCCGAGGGAAACCTCCTCGGCGGCGAACAGCAGCCCGCTCGGCTCGAACCGTTCCTTGGGGTTGAACACGGCGTTCTTCTCCCACATCAGGGCACACTTGCCCATGCCCGTGAAGCGGAACGCACCGATGCGGATGAGGATGTCCAGTTGGCCCGACGAAATATCCACCCGGCTCACGAAGTCGGCAAGGCTGCGGAACGTCCCGCCCCGCAGTCGCTCCAACAAGAGCCGCTGCACCGTCCCCTGCTCCAGTTGTGCAACGTGGATGAAGCCCGTGAACACGTCCGTCCCGGTGATGGAAGTGAGCCGCTGGCTGCGGTTGACGCAGGGGGCGTGGATGCTTGCCCCCGCCATTCGGACCTCGTGGAAGTAGATTTCCGTCTGGTAAAAGCCGCCGAAATTGTTGATGACCGCCACCATGAACTCTAACGGGAAATAGGCTTTCAGGTAAAGGCTCTGGAAGCTCTCCACGGCGTAGCTCGCCGAGTGCGCCTTGCAGAACGAGTATCCGGCAAAGCTCTCCACCTGCCGCCACACCTCCTGCGCCAGCGCCTCCGGGTGTCCCATTGAACGGCAGTTATCGAAGTATTTCCGTTTCAGCACCTCGAACTTGTCGCCGCTGCGCCGCTTGCCCGACATCAAGCGGCGCAGCATGTCGCCCTCGTCGAGGCCCAGCCCGGCAAAATGGTGGACAATCTTCATCACATCCTCCTGAAAGACCATGACGCCGAAGGTCTCGCCGAGGTGTTCCTTGAACACCGGGTGCAGGTACTCGAAGCTATGCGGTGAGTGGAAGCGCCGGATGTACTCCTTCATCATGCCCGACTTTGCCACGCCGGGGCGGATGATGCTGCTGGCGGCGACGAGGTGCGGGTAGTTGTCGCAGCGCAGCTTTTTCAGCAGGCCGCGCATGGCGGGGCTTTCGACGTAAAAGCAGCCGATGCAGTTGCTGCCCCGCAACTGCGCCCGCACCCGCTCGTCCCGCTTGATGGCGGGCAGGTCGTGGATGTCCACCGCCTTGCCCTGGTTGGTCTTCACGAGGTCCACCGTTTCCTTGATATGCCCCAACCCGCGCTGGCTCAACACGTCGAACTTGTGGAAGCCGAGGTCTTCGGCGTGGTGCATGTCGAAATGGCTGACCGGGAAGCCCTTGGGCATCATCTGCAATGCGGTATGGTAAAAAATCGGCTTCTCCGAAATGACCACCCCGCCCGCATGGATGGAGAGGTGGTTGGGGAAGTCGTGGAGGAGGCGGGCGAACTTCAGGATTTCGGATTGCGGATGTACGATTTCGGATTTCGGGCTGGGGGTTGCGGATGGCGGTTTTTCGGATTTTAGTTTTTGGCCGTCAGTCTTTGCCGTGACCGAGACTTGGGGTTGGTGGGCAAGCTGGTGGCTTTCCGCATCCTGCAACCCGAAATCTGAAATTGGACGCCAGTATTTGATGTCCTCTGTGCCGGTCGCTTTTAATATTCCATCGGCGAGGCTGTCAATCTCTGCTTTCGGCAAACCGAAGACCTTGCCCACTTCCCGGATGGCGGCATTGAACTGGAAGGTGCTGTACGTGGCGAGCAGGGCGGTGTGCCCCCTGCCGTACCGTTTGAACAGGTAATCGGTCACGTCGTCTCGCTCGTCCCACGAGAAGTCAATGTCGAAGTCGGGCGGCGAGGGGCGGTGCGGGTTGATGAACCGCTCAAAGTAGAGGTCGAGTTCCAGCGGGTCAACGTCGGTGATGCCGAGGCAGTAGGCGACGAGCGAATTGGCACCGCTGCCCCGACCAACGTGGTGGCAACCGGAGGTCTGGGCATAGCGCACGAGGTCCCAAGTAATGAGGAAGTAGGCACAGAAGTCCATTTCCCGGATGAGCTTCAGTTCCCGCTCGAAGCGCTGGTTATTGGAGGCTGGTGGCTGTAAATTGGCATTTCCGAAACGCCGCTTGTAGCCCTCCCGCGCCAGTTTTTCCAACAGTTTGAAGTCGCCGTCCTTGCTGCCCGTGAAGTTCTGCCGGTTCACCTGCAAGCCCGTTTCGAGTTCGATGTGGCAAGCGTCCATCAATTTCTGGGTGTTCTCGATGATTTTTGGGTAGAGTTTGTAAAAGCTTTCCAGCGTATCGGTTGGGGTCAGGGTCTCGGTCTTCTTGGCGGTGTCCTCTGGGGTGAGCTTGGTCAAAATCGTGTTCAGGTCAATCGCCCGCAGCACCCGGTGCAGCTCGTAGCCCCCTGTGTCGTGGAAGGTGATGGGATTGAAAATCAACAACTTTTGCGGGTGGTGGCGCACCGGGGAGGAGAACAGCCCGTGCGCGTGTTCCGGTCGGATGCCGAGGTACTCGTATTCCTTGAACTGTTCGATGGGCTTTAGGAGGCGAGGGTAGATTATTAGGAACGAGGGATGAGGGGTGAGGGGTGACAAAAAGCTGTGGTCAAAGGCTTCGGGGAGCGGCTTGCCGTCGAGGGAATGGTCGCTGAGGTACTGGTTGAGTTGACGGAAGCCCTCGGCGTTGCGGGCGATGCCTGTATAGAGCCGTTTACCGTCCTTGAAAAAATCAATGCCGAGCAGGGGCTTGATGCCCTCCCGCTGGCAGAGCCGCACGAATTCGCCCGCCGCCGAGGTGTTGTTCACATCGGTCAGTGCCAGCGAGCGGATGCCTATCTGCTTCGCCGAGAGCACAAGCTGCTCCGGCGACAGCGTGCCGTAGCGCAGGCTGAAGTAGGTATGGCAATTGAGATGCACTGTATTGCTTCGCTAAAATGTTTTCTCGTATGCCGGGGTGCGAGGCAAATAGCGGTGAGTGTGTGGGAATAGGAGGCTTAGAGTGCGCTGGCTTTCATAATGGCCCGCTCGCCGAAGCGCCGCCGGATGCGGTCGAGTTGGGCGAGGAGGTTGCTTTCTTCCTGCGTGTCCTCGAACAGGCTGATTTGCGAATGGCCATGCACGAGGTTGGAGAACTTGACCCCAACCAGCCGCACGAGCTGGCGGCGCTGGTAGAGCTTGTCGAACAGCTCCTTCGCATGGGCGAGCAGCGCCCCGTCGTGGGCGGTGTAGGCAATGCTCCGCTGCTGCGAGTAGGTGTTGAAGTCGGTGTAGCGGATTTTGACGGCGAGGCAGGAGGTCAGTTTCTGCTGGCCCCGCAAATCGAAGGCGAGGCGGCTCACCATGTCCGTCAACTGGCTTTTGAGGAAGTTCACGTCTATCGTGTCTGTTTGAAACGTGCGCTCCGTCGAGATGCTCTGGCGGTCGTGGAACGGTACGATGGGCGAATTGTCAATGCCGTTGGCCTTTTTCCAGAGCGAGATGCCATGCTTGCCGAACTCCCTTTCGAGCAGCCGGGGCGGTATCTGCGCCAGTGTACCCACCTGCCGGACGCCCATCATGCTGAGTTTTTGAAAAGTTTCCCTGCCCACAGAGGGGATTTTGCCAACCGAGAGCGGCGACAGGAACGCCCTTTCCGTGCCACACTCGACGAGCCTTGCACCGTTGGGCTTGGCCTCGCCCGTGACCACCTTGGAGATGAGCTTGTTCACCGCCAGGCCCAGCGACACGGGCAAGCCCGATTCCCGCATGATTTTCGACCGCAGCTCGTTCGACCATTTCCAGCAGCCCACGTATTTGTCCATGCCCGACAAATCAAGGTAGAACTCGTCAATGGAGGCTTTCTCGAACAGGGGCGCTTCGCTGTCAACGATGTCGGTGATGAGCTTGGAATGGCGGCTGTACTCGTCGTGGTCGCCGCGCAACACGATGGCGTCGGGGCAGAGCTTGAGCGCCATCCGCGTCGGCATGGCAGAGCGCACCCCGAAACGCCGCGCCTCATAGCTGCATGAGGCGACTACGCCGCGGTCGCTTGCACCGCCCACGATGAGCGGCTTTCCCTTCAGGGCACTATTTTTTTTGACCTCCACCGAGGCGAAGAAGGCGTCGAGGTCAAGGTGCAGGATTGCGTTTTGAAACATTTTGATTTTATATTTTCTCGATAGTGGAGCAAATATGAAATAATTTGTTTCAAAAATTATCCCAAAAGGCTTTAATCGGGTTTTTTGTTGCATAATTTTTTTCCACAATGCCCGAAGCCAGCCTCATAGTTCGACAAACCGGACAATGCCCGTGAACCGCAGTTCCTGCAACTGCCCCGTTTCCTGTCGCCGTCTCAGTTCGAGCGCCTGCCGCTTGGCTTCGTTGCGAAGGGCGGCTTCCTTTTCGATTTTGCGGATTTGGTTCTGGAGTTCCTCGACTTGGGTGTTGTCGGGCTTCGGCGGGTTGATGGCTTCGAGTTCCCGGATTTGGGCATGAAGGTTCTGGCGCTGGAGCGGGTCGTCGGTGGCGACGTACTGGCGGTGGAGTTGGGTGATTTGCGACTGGGTAGCGTCCCAAGCTGACCGTTCTGCCGATTGCTCCCGGCGATGAATGGCGATTTTTTGTTCGAGCAGTTCAATTTGGGGTAGATAACTGTAATCGGTGAGGAGCGAATCGCTCAGGGATGAGGGTTGAGGAATGAGGGATGAAAAAACAGGCACTTGGCTCAAATACTTGCCTTCATAGCTGGTAACGGTTTTGGGAAAGCCGTTGGCTTCGGTGATTTGGAAAGGCTGGTTGGCTTGGAGTTCCAAGGAGAGGATGGCCCTGTTGGAGAGCGCCCGGTTGAAGCTGTCGGCGGTGACGTTCACGAGGTCGAGATAGCGGATGTCGAGGGGTTTGCCCGTGTGGGTGGGCAGCACCCGCTTGACGGTCATTTTGGACTGGTCGAGGAGCAGCCACTCCCCTACCCCAGCCCCCTCCCGACCTCCCCCTTCTGGGGAGGAGACCAGTAGTGTAGCCTTCGATTCGCTGGCTTCGATGCAGTAGCCCGTGCCAGTGATTTCCTGTGTGCCTTCGAGGTAGGTGTAGTCCACCCGCAGCAGGTCGGTGGAGCGGCGGAACTCGCTGTGGAGGTGGTGCAGGGTGGCGAAGGTTCGGTTGTAGGTCGTCCAGAAACCGTTTTGCAGCAAGCCGAGCGAGTACAGGCTGACGCCCCACGCAAGGAACACACTAAAGGCGATGGCTTCTCGGCGGTAGTCGCCCACCCGGATGCGGGCGTCGGGGTTGCCTATCAAAACAAAGGGGTTTTTCTTGAAGGGGTACATCAATGGGACTCCCTGCAAGGTACACATGTCGAACAGCAGGTGCGACCAGTAGGCGAGGCAAAAGGCGATGGACACCCGGAAGCTGCCGAAGTAGGTCTTCTCGACGAAACTGACCAACAGCGTGAGGACGATGAGCGCTGGGATGCTGTGTGTGATGGTTCGATGCCCAAATCGGCGGTTGAGCCATTTTGCCAAGGGAAACAGGAGCTTGCCGATGGGCGAGCGGGTGTGGTCGCAGTCGGGCAGCACAGAGGCGACGAGGGTGATGGCCAGTGTCCAGGGAGAGGCGAGGATGTTAACGCCGAACAGGATGCTGGCAAAAAAGCCCGTGAAGACGGCGCCTCCTGCGAGGTGGTTGGGCATTGTCATATCAGTTGGCAGTTAGACCGTTGGCAGTTGGCAGTCAGCCCGCAGCCAACGGCACGGTCAGATGTACTTTTTTTTAGTGGCAGCGATGATACCACGTCCGAAAATCAGGAATACCAGTCCGAGGGCGGCCAACAGGTAGAACGGGCCTGAGTCCTCGCCGGAGATTTTGCCCCAGTAGCGCAGCACGGTCATACAGGCCATCGCACCGATGAGGAAGGGGGCGAAGTTGATTTCCTGCAAGGCGGCGGTGTGACGGATGTCTTTGACGATTTCGGTATTGATGTCGGCTTCTTTGCCGTAGCGTTCCGCCATTTCGCAGATGAAAAGCGGGACGCCGTTCGTGTTTTCCCAGATGTGGTTCTTGTAGGCTTCGTAGTCCTCGATGCGGTTGAGGAAGGGTTTTGAGAGGCGGGCGATGAGTTCCATTGCCTCTGGGCGGGCAAGCGGCTTTAGCTCGATGCGCTCGAAGTTGGTCAGGAAGGTTGCTTTTTCGACGGGCACTCGACGGGCGGCGCAAATGACGTGGAAATGGTTTTTCAGCTTTTCCAGCCCAGTGACGGCGGTTGGAGTGATGGTGGTCACGTCGTCAATGACGAGCGTGAACTCGTGCTTTTTGGTGACTGCTATGAGGTCGTAGATAAGGTACTTTGGGGCTTTCCGCATGACGATTTCCGCAATCCTCGCTTCCTCTACCTGTAAGAGAAATTCTGCCCGGTTCGGATCGCGCTCGATGATGGCGAGCAGCAAGCCGCCCAGCACCTCCTTGTTGCTCTTGAACTCCCCTACCCTGATGAGGTTCTGGGCTTTGTAGTTGTCCAGAAGATGGGTTTTTCCGATGCCCTGTACGCCGAGGATGAGGGTGTTTACCTTTTTTTGGGTGAGTTCCGTGAGCCGCCGCAGTTCTTCCTTCCTGCCGATGTGGAACTGTGTCAAGCCCTGCTCCATCGGGACGATGTGGACGCGCCTTTTTGGGAAAACATTCCTTGAAAACCGTTCCAACCAAGTCGTCTGTTCGATGCTCTGGATGGCCTCGACCATCTGCTCCCGGCTGACATGGGTGTAGATTTCGGTGGTGGAAATGGACTTGTGACCAAGTATCTTCTGTGCTGCCCGCAATGCCTCAAAGTCCTTGCCCTCGTTGACGATGCGGGTGGCACATGTGTGCCGCAGCATGTGGGGATGCACCACGCCATCGGTGTACTTTTTCAGCCGACGCCACACGGACTTGCGGTTCTTGTGCTTGGTAACATCCTTCACGGCTGGAAAAAGGAAGGCGTCGGGCTTCCTGTCCTTCATGTCCTTCCAATAGTCTGTCATGGCATCGAGTAGTCGTTCGGACATCGGCACGTCCCGGTGTTCTGGCTTTCGCTTTTTTAGGCTCTCGACATGGACGGTCTTGCTAAGGGTATTGATATGTTTCACCCGCAGTTTCATTACCTCGGAGACACGCAGCCCGCCATCAAGCATGAATAGGGCGATGACCCGGTATTGCACGTTGCACTTCGCCAACAGCAGGTCCTGCATACCCGGCGAGAGTACCTTGAAGCCGTCTGGTAGGAAAGCATTCAATGGCTAAATTGTTGGATTACTGGATAGTTGCCGTCCAGCATTTTACGAACCATCGCCACCCTCGAACCGAAAAAAGTAGCGGGTTTTTCTCCCGCTACCGTGTCGAAATGGGAAGTGCGATAGCACAAATAGTTGCTGAAAACAAAAATGGGAATGCACGGACGGCTGGCGCTATCCGTGCATTCCCATTTCGATTCGTCAAAGATATTTGGAAAATAGTTCTCATGCAAAGAGAGTTCTGAAAACGGATTGTTGGAAACGGATTTTGGAGAAAATTTTCATTTCGGCGGGGGTCGAGGGGGGTGACATAATGCCACTTTTGTCGCGTGGCAGGTGACGGGAAAGGGCGACAAAACCCAAAACTGGCAAACGGGGCGTTTTCAGGCGATTTGGCGGGGGCAAAAGCGGGAAGCAGGGTCTTTGTGGGTTTCTGGCGGAAATCCTTACGGAGGGGCAAAAAACAGGGTGAGGCGTGAAAATGAGACTGCTCTTGGCGAATGAAAAGGGCGGCACTACCCTACCCTCGATGTTGCAGCAGCATGGTTTTCTTACAAATGCACCAAATGTTACAGTTGCACCAAATGCACCAGAGGTGTGTAGATAGAAGAAGAAGTATTCTTTCTTTTCTTTCTTCTTGATAAGGGGTAGGTGCATGAACGATTGATTTGCACCAGTTGCACCAAATGTTACAATCGCACCAGTTGCACCAGAAATGCACAAGGTATTTTGAAAATACAGTTTTGCAGTTTAAACTGTTTTACGGCAAAACTGCATAAAATAAGGTGAGCATGAAAGTCTCTAAGTAAAGCTGAAGCATGGATGATTATGTCTCATATTATTAAAACTGAAAGCCACGTTCAGGGCTTGGCACTACCCCTACGTTTCAAAATGCAGTGCTCAAGTTCTAAGGTTTGCAGTTTAAACGTTTTGCAGTTTTGCATGAGAAGTCAGCAATTACAAAGACTTCTGGTTGCTTTCTACAAGCTATTCTAGGCTTGTCACCGTTTTGCAGTTTGCACGGTTTGCAGTTTGTCACCTAATGCTACGTCATTTCACATCTACAACAACACGCAGCAAAATGGGCGGGCAGCTATCGAAAGTTCCGGCTAGGTTGTATATCATTTTGCAGTTTGCACGGTTTGCAGTTTGTCACCTAATGCTACGTCATTTCACATCTACAACAACACGCAGCAAAATGGGCGGGCAGCTATCGAAAGTTCCGGCTAGGTTGTATATCATTTTGCAGTTTGCACGGTTTGCAGTTTGTCACCTAATGCTACGTCATTTCACATCTACAACAACACGCAGCAAAATGGGCGGGCAGCTATCGAAAGTTCCGGCTATGGTTGTATATCATTTTGCAGTTTATACGGTTTGCAGTTTATACTGCTTTATGGCTGGTTGTTGAAACGCGTTTACCCTTTGGCGGTAACTCTTGGAAATGGCTGCGAACCTGGCGGAGCATCAAGATTTTTTTTAAAAAAGTCGTGTCAATCGTGGGTTTTGGGACTTTTTATCTTGATTATTTAGTCTTTATATTTTGCTGCAGCATAAGCTCGGAGTTTTAGAAGGCATCAAAACCCTTGTCATTGTTGACTTTTTGGTTGCATCGTGTACGTCAATGGGAGCTTGGTATCGTGTACGTCAATGGGATGAAAAGCAACCTGAATGTGTACGTGAATGGGCAAAGCAACCCGCAATCGTGTACGTCAATGGGAGTGTTTGTGTACGTCAATGGGGTTATCGCGTACATGAATGGGAGTCTATGGTGTACGTCAATGGGAGTTGGCGTGTACTCGGAAACACAGCATGTACGCGCCAATTGTGTCAAGAAGAATTTTGTCAGTACACGATTAGCATTATATTCGCCCCCGAATCCAGCCAACTCATACCATGAAAAGCAGTACCCCTATCGCAAGGGTCGAGAATTTCTTCATTTTCAATGCCCGCTACTCCCTCACTGCGAAGGAGCAGAAGGTGATTTTGTACCTCATTGCGCAGATAGACCCAGTCAATCAGACCCGGCTGCATGAGCAAACCATTTCGCTAAAGGAGCTTCAGGAACTGCTGCTCGAAGGCAGGAGCGGCAGCTTTTACGAGGAAATGCAGCGGTTCAGCGAGCGAATAGTCGAAAAGCGCATCGAGTTTGATAGCGGCATCACGTATCAGGGCAAGCGCCTACCGGGGCGGGTGAACTGGTTCCAAAGTATTGTTCCTGTAAAAAACGACGTCGGCGAGGTGTCGCTGGAATTCATGTTTTCCGAAAAATTGACCCCGTTTTTGCTGGCGTTGAAGGAATACGCGCAGATAGACTACCGCGAAACGCTGGCGATGGAAAGCGGATTTTCGGTGCGGATGTTCCAGGTTTTCCGGGCTTGGCGAGACCGCATGAGCGCCCACGAAAAGGCTTCCAAGCTCAAGTACGAGTTGGACGAACTAAGGAAGCTGCTGGGCGTGGAGGACAAGTACGACGATTGGCGCAATTTCAAGCGTCGCGTACTCGATGTGCTAATGGCTGAGGTGAACAAAACAACCGTATGGGTCAAGCTGACCGAGGTTAAGGAAGGAAGGAAGGTCATTGCCATTGAATTCAATTTTGGCGACAAGGAAGAGCGGAAAAAGCGCTCAGATAACAAACTCCCCTTTGCATCGGCATTGGGGGTAACGCCCACAAGGGCGCAGGAACTGGCGGTTCAGAAATTGGTGGCTTACGGCGTGAAGGACGGCGTGGCCGAGGAGATGGTCAGCAAGGTAAGGGGCAGCGAGACGCGTGGCTTTGAGGACTGGTATGTCGAGGAAGTTATCAGGCTGTTTGAGACAAAAACCAATCAACCTGATGGCCCGGCGAGGGCTGGCACACTGGTCAAGTGGTTTCTCGAACTGAAAGTGTTTGAGCAGGGAGAACATTTTGCCGTCATTATGGAACGCTTGAACCTTCGCAAGAAGAAAATTGAGCAGGAAAACCCAATAGCATGGACCAACCGCCTTGCTGCAAGGGATTTGTCAGCATCGGATTTTGTTAAAACTGCAAAACGGTAAACAGTTTTGCAGTCTTAGTATCCTAAATTGCACGATTTTAGATTACCCAATCATTCCAAGAAGCGCCTACCTGCGGTAGTGCTGTTTACACCATGCTCGCAAATTCGGCAATTTTTCTTTTCCAAGTTTTCCATACTTGCTATGTTTGCGGCACGGCAAAACGGAAAGCAGTTTAAACGGTTTGCAGTTTTGCAGTTAATCAATATCTTTGCAACATGGTAATAGGAATCACCAATTTGAAGGGTGGGGTAGGGAAGACCACATTAACCTTGAACCTCGCCGTCACCTTTGCCCATCAGGGCAAGCGGGTCTGCATCGTGGACGCGGACAAAAACCAAAACAGCATGGAATGGTCGGGTGCCCGCAAGGCAAGCCTGCCGGAGGTCATCGTGATGGGCTGCACCGAACCCCGCGCCTTGAACAAGCTCGTGGAATCTCAAAAGGAAATCTACGACATGGTGCTGATAGACGGCACCCCCGACCTTGGGGAGATGACCACCCGCATCATGCTCGCCAGCGACCTGATGCTGATACCGTTGTTGCCCAGCGGACACGACTTTCGCTCGATGGTGCTGCTGCTCCAACGCTTTGAACAGGCAAAAGGCTTCAAGCCGGAGTTGCCCGCCTATTTCATCTTGAACAAGTTCGATGAACGCCTCAACTTTCATGCAGACATGGTGGACTTGTTAGGGCAGTACGACATCCCAATTTTGGATGCTAAGGTCAAAAGCCGGATTGCTTATGCCCAGACTGGTGTATCGGGCATGGGCGTCGTGGAATGGACTGACCAAAAAGCAATCGAGGAAATCGAGGTGCTGGCGAAGGAGGTACTCTCAAAAGCAGCCCATTATCAACTCAACTAAAATCAGAGACAATGGCAAAAGATAGAAGAACAGATTTTTCGAGCCTGATGCCGCAGCAACCCGCTCCGGCAAAACAGGTGAAATCCGCCGATGAGGCTATCCGTGCGATTCATGGCGACAAGACCAAGCGCATCACGCTGGACATTGCGCTGCCGCTCCATGCGAAAATCAAGATGCGCTGCTTTGAGCAGGGGATTACCATGAAGGAGTTTTTGCTCGATCTTGCTGTTAAGGAGCTTGGTGTATGAAGCGCTAAAACTGCAAACCGTTTAAATGTTAAAACTGCAAACCTGCAATCAGTTTTATCAAACAATTATGGCAAAAGAGAAACTTTCCAAAATTACTGTAGAGGGCGCGGATATACATATCATCGAGTTCAACGAAGTGGACTTTTTTTCCCTGACCGACATCGTCAGGAAGTTCGATGACGACCAGATTCTCTATCGTTGGATGCGGAACAGAAACACGCTCGAATACCTGGGCGTGTGGGAGCAGGTTTACAACCCCAGTTTTAACACTACCGAATTCGATAGGTTTAGATTTGAGTCCGGGCTAAACACCTTCTCCATGTCGCCGAAAAAATGGATTGATGGGACAAATGCCACAGGCATCGTTTCCAAGTCTGGCAGGCACGGCGGCGGGACTTATGCTCACAAGGACATAGCCTTGGAATTTTGCTCTTGGATAAACCCGGTTTTCCGGTTTTACATCATCCGGGAATTCCAACGCCTGAAAGAAGAGGAAGCCAAATTGAGCAACCTCGAATGGGACGTGAAGCGGATCATGGCCAAGGCATCCTACCCAATCCACACAGCGGCGGTGCGCCAGCACCTCATTCCGCCAAAAATCATGCACACCAAACTCGAAGGATTGTATTTTGCGAATGAGGCAGACCTGTTGAACATGGCGCTTTTTGGTACGACATCGAAAGATTGGAAACTGCAAAACCCCGAAGCAAAAGGAAATCTTCGTGACAACGCTACCCACGAACAGCTACTCGTAATGTCGCTGCTGCAAGGACTAAACGCTAAACTGATGGAGTGGGGGAGCGATGCGCAGCAACGCCTCGAATTGCTCAATAAAGCGGCTATCGAGTGGATGGAGGTGGTGCTGAATAGCGGTAGTTTGAAGGAGTTGCCGGGAGTGCAGAAGAAGCTCAGTTGATAGTTGAATGTTATTTTTAAACCTCTCGAATTCGAGAGGTTTAAAAATAAAAAAGGGCTGCCCGCCTCGAACAGCCTTGAGGAAAATTGAAACCCGTCGTTGCCTTCACTCCACCGCCAGCGCAAACCAGAACCCATCTTCTTGTTCAAAAGCACAAGTCAGGAAAGCGTCGTCCAGTTCGAGGCATAGCTCATGGCCGTTGAAGTCGAGTTGGGCATGGACGACCGTTGCCTCGCAAGACCATGATGCAGTCGGGGATGGTTCGCCGTCGAACACCCAGAGTTCCACGGGCTTTTCACAGAAACGGAACTCGGTCGAGCGGAAGGTGACCCGGTGCATCTCAAAGTTCCAAGAAAGTTCGAGCAAGTCGTAGCCTTGGCAGGAAAACGGAGATTCGGTGGGCAGGTAAAGCTGGCAATCCTCCATTTCAAAATAGCCTTGGAGTAAGTTGTTGCAATTGCAAGGCTTGGTAGTTGCGGTTTGTAGCTGTGGTTCGTCGTCCTTGTTGCAGGACGAAAGCAGTAGGCAGCCCATGATGAGGGTGGTGATAAGGATGTTTTTCATGGCACAAATAGTTGAAGATTGCTTGATTGTTGTGATTGTTGAATTGTTGTGCGAGCAACCGTGAGTTCGACAGGTCCCCTCCGGGATGACAAGGATTTGCTGGAACTGGAGTTTCGGCGCACTCACTCGTGTATTTCGCAAGCGCCGTACATCTTGACCTTGACGGTCAGCTCACGGGCATCAATCTCGACAAGTGCAGGCTTGGCTTGGTTGAAAAAGCGGACGAAATAGAAACCCCGCTGCGGTAGTGGGCAGGTGATGGAGAAGCCCCGGCAGAAGCCGTGCTGGATGCAGTAGAGCGGCTGGCCCACATCCTCTGCATAGTAAATGCGGAAGGGGATGGTTTCTCCAGTGTTGTAGAACTTGGAAATAAACTGCGTCCTGAAAAAGGACGGAAACCTTTCGACGGCAAACGTGCTGTCGCCGTGGGTTGCACAACGGGCATTGACGAAGCAGCGAATAAGCTGCTGGTCAACGGGTTGAAGTTTGGTCAAGTCGAGCTGACCGAAAGCGGCTGTTGTCAGGCACAGAAAAAGGAGGGTGTGTTTGATACGCATAGCACAAATAGTTGATGATGGTTGGATGGTTGGATTGTAGGGTGGTCAATTCAGGCCAATAGGCGGCGCACGGCAGGGTGGTAGGCAGGGATTGACAGCAAGGCGCGGTAGGTTGAAGCAAAAAATGTTGCACGTGGTGCGGCTTGCACCATTGCACCAATAATAAAAGGCTTGATGCAAACAATTGAAAATCATGGTTTTATAGCACAAATAGTTCTATCACAGGCTTGGTGCATCGCACCAACATGCAACAAAAAAAGACTTAGTTAAAGGGAATTCCCCTGGCCTTCTCCCAATTGGACTCGTTCGGAATGGGCAATGCCAAGGTCTATCTCCCGTCGGTACGCAGCGAGCTTTCTGCTGATGGTGGTATGCGCCCAGTCAATGTCGTACACCTGCTTGAGTTGTTTGGCGATGTCCCTGAAAGAAGTATCGTTTTTGGTACGCTCGTCATAGGCATAGCGGATGGCTTCCGCCTCGACTTCTGAGTGGTCTTTTGCGACGAGGTGCGCTTGTTCGTTTGAGAACCCATAAAAATCGTACTGAAGGCAACCGTTGGTTCTGGCTATGGCGCAGTCAATGACATGCGCCTCGTCGTATGGCTGATAGCCGTCGCTGCGGTTGCGGCACTTGGTCTGCTTGATGTAGCGCTTGTCGGGGTCTTGTCTGGAAAAGCTGATGGCGATTACGCTCTTGGCGAAATTGTCGAGGTTCTTTGCCCCGGCAAGGTGGCGGGACTGCACAGGCTGGCTCAAATCCCGTTTTGGCGTATGGGCGATGACCAAGATAGTGAGCGGTGGATAGCGCCGTTGAAGGGCGCATAGTTTTTTCATCAGCTTGGTGGCGACAGCCGGGTCCTGGCTCTCGGAGGAAATGTAGGTGATGTTGTCAATGATGATAAGTCCCGGCTTGTGCATTTCCACGTCCCGGAGGATTTCGTTCATAATCAGTTCGTCAGTGTTTTCAAGGTCGAGGAAATCCGGGTTGAGGTCGGAGCGTCGGTAGTTTTCGTTGAAGCGGTGCGCATCCCCGGCAGGCTTGTACCGGGCGTACAGTTCGTTGTCCTGCATTTCAAAATCGTAGTAAATCGTGAGCTTGGGTTCGGTCTCATTGACAAATTCTTCGACCCCGTGGAAGAGTGGGATACCGCGGCTGGCGGCGTCACCGATTTGGAAAGCGAGGATGGTCTTGCCCGACCCGGCGTCGCCGAAAAGTATGCAGACCTCATTTTCCTTTACGAGGTTGCCGCAGATGCGTCGGCTGGGCGTATCGTTTTTGCCTGCTTCCATGACATCGTTCATGGTGCGGAGGCGCAAGACTTTAGCGGGGTTGACAATCCGGGTGTGCCTGGCAATGTCGTCGTAAACATCGAAGATGTTGCGATGGAGGTTCTGTGCCTGTTGGATGAAGCGGAAGCCTTGACGGACGGCTTCACGGCGCATGTGCAGTTCATACAGGATGCGGCAATGGTTTTCCAAGTGGGCGTCCGATAGGACTGCGCTGGTGCATTCGGCGAGGTAATGCAATGGCACAGCGCCTGGTTTCATCTCAATGATGTTGCCTTCCTTTTTGACTGTGGTATCGCCGAGTAGCCCCATGCCCTTCAGCTCGTGGGAGACGGTGAGCAGGTCAATATGCTCGATGCGCCGAGAGAGGCTGTCCATAGCCGCGTATATGCTTTGGTGTTTTTCCTCAAAGAAAGCAGCTTTGGGCAGGTAGCGCTTGACTTTCTGGAAAGCGCCCGAAGTGAGCAGGGAAGCGCCGATGACGGCCTGTTCGGTCGGAAAATCGTGCTGGATGGTAATACCAAACTGGGCGAGTTGTTCCTGAGAGAGCAGGTGATGGTCGTCCTGTCCGGGGCGGTGAGCGTTGCGGTTCTTGTTTTTCATACCATGTTGAGATTAAGCGTTGCCGCCTGCCATCATGCGTTCAGCACTTGACAGCGGACTTTTCTGGCTTTATTCCAATCAGGGAAAGTACTGTTGTGTACAGTAAGAGCAGGAGAAGTCGAATGAAGTATTGTAGTGTGTTTGAAAAGGGTGTAGTCGCTAACTGTAAGCGCAAGGTAAAAGCTAGTGTCCTAATTTCCAAGAAATTTTGTTTTTTCGCGGTGCTAACTGTGCTTTTTAGTGTACAGATTGGAATCGGGAAGGCAGTCTTGGCTGCCTTCCCGTTCTTCTTGCCTTCGGCCAAAACGTCCATCAGATTTTCACCAAACCAAGGCTTTTTGCCAGTTCCACCCGCATCCTGTTGAGTTTTTCGTGAACCTTTAATAGCCGAGTCATAGCCTGTTCATCGTCAGGTGCGATGTCCTTCATCCGTTGTAGGTTTTGTTCACAATGCTGGCTGATAACTTTGAGTTTGAGGTGGCAAATGGTCTTTGCTATACCGCCCAAGTAGCCCGTTTCGTCCGGGTTGTTGCCGGAAAAATAGTTGGTTCGCTCCCAAATTGGGTCGGGCTCAATGGTGCTTTGGTGCAGCAGATCCGCTGAAAAGCCGCTCACAGCGAGGTCTTCGTGTGCGATGAAATACTGTGCCGTTACGGGCTGTTTTGCCAGTACCAATTCAATGCTTTCCCGGCAAATACACTGGCAGATTGGGTCTTCAAAATACTCAAGTATGTCCTCGATATTGCCAAGGATATGCTCGGCGACCGTGATGTTTTCTTTTGCATCAAAGGTTTCGGAGCCGTATTCGAGGAGGAAGCGGACGAGTTGGCGCTCAACACCCCCAGCCCCCAAAGGGGAGTTGACCCTGGCACTGTCAGGTTTGTCCCCAACCCCAAAAGGGGAGTTGCCCTTCTTTGCCAAAGCCTGCAAGATTTTGTTGGTTTCCTCTGCCAAAACATCTTCCTTCAAGCCCACTAACACAGCGCAGTCTTTGACGAAAAACGAGCGTTTGACGGGGTCGGGCACACGGGCGATACTGTCCACGATGGCGTGGACGGCATTGGCTTTCTTCACGGGGTTGTTGCCCGCATCGGTGAGTAGGATGCTGGCTTTGAAGGCAATGAAATCTTTTGCTTGAGTGTTGATGAACCTCGTAAAGGCAGCGATGCCAACCTTCCGTAAAAAACTGTCCGGGTCTTCCGGGTGGGGTAGGGGAGTGATGCGCACGTTGAGGTCGAGTTCCAGCGCCAAGTCGAGGCCCCTCAACGTGGCGCTGATGCCAGCCGGGTCGCCATCATACAAGATGTGTAGGTTCGGAGTGAAGCGGCGGATGAGCAAAAGCTGCTCGGTGGTGAGCGCAGTGCCAGCCGATGCGACAGCGTTCTCGATGCCCGCTTGGTGCAGGGCAATCAGGTCGGTGTAGCCCTCGACGAGGAGGCACTCGTTCTGCTGCCGGATGGCCCTTTTGGCGAGGTGGATGCCGTAGAGGGTTTGGGATTTGTGGTAGATGTCGCTTTCCGGGGAATTCAGGTACTTGGGAGAGTTGGTGTTCTGTTGCAAAATGCGCCCGGCAAAAGCAACGACTTTGCCGCTCAGGTTGTGGATGGGGAAAATGACCCGGTTTCGGAAAAAGTCTTTGCCTGATGAGGTGGTTAATCCCAATTTTTGGAGGTATTCCAGTTTGAAGCCTGCTTTTGTGGCTGCTTTAGTCAGGCCGTCCCAGCTGTCGGGTGCGAAGCCCAAGGCGAAGTTTTGGATGGTAGCTTCTGTAAAGCCCCTGCTTTTGAGGTACTCCAATCCAGTGCCGGGCAGGTTGCTTTGGAAGAATTGTAGGGCGAAGTCGTTGAGGATGAAAAGGCTTTCTTCCGTTTGGTGTGCTGCCAGTTGTTCCGGCGTGGAAGTGGTATACTGTATTTCGATGTTGTACTTCCGGGCGAGCCAGCGCAAGGCTTCGGGAAAACTGTAGCCTTCATGTTCCATGAGGAATTTGGCGGCGTTGCCGCCCTTGCCGCAGCCGAAGCACTTGAAGGTGTTCCTGACTGGCGAGACGCTGAACGAGGGCGTCTTCTCGTGGTGGAATGGGCAAAGGGCGGTGAGGTTTGCTCCGCTACGGCGGAGGGCCAGGAAGTCGGCGACGACCTTCTCGATACGGGCGGTTTCCAAGATGAGGCGAGCGGTGGCGGATGGAATCATGCGCGGTATTTTAGGCTCAGGGCGTTTACCCTGACGTAGTTTAATAACAGTGAGCCGCCAGTCCAATGTCAAAATTATGCACATCGCCGCAAAAACTCTGTAATGCAACCAACAACTTAAAAAATTACCTTTGTGTTTGGTTTCAACATGATTAACCGCATCATCGCATACCACCTTGTCATTCTGGTATTGCTGACCAACGTCGGCGTCCCGGTGTTCACCCATGTCTGTCATGGGCAGGGGACGGTACGCTCGTCGCTGTTACTG
The DNA here is from genome assembly GCA_022841745.1 of Saprospiraceae bacterium. Taxonomy (GTDB): domain Bacteria; phylum Bacteroidota; class Bacteroidia; order Chitinophagales; family Saprospiraceae; genus UBA6168. Next base: position 103,954 of record JALHQW010000020.1, read on the forward strand.
CCTTCCGGTGGTTGCTGCGCCAAAAAAAGGCAAGTGGCGCAACCAGCGCAAGGCTGCCATTCAACCAGAAAATGCGAGAAGGCGGGCATCCAGCCAAAACCTTGCTGCGAGAACAAAGTCTCCATTGCCAGAACTGATTCCGACTATTCAGACGGGCTGCCAGCTTGGGCGCTTAAAAGCCTTGGCGACATCTTCGTTTCGCCGCCCGCCCCGGTAGCTGTCACACTCGTTTCAGCATTTTCAACGCATTTCATTTCTTTCCAACCACATGCACCGCCAGTGCAGCTTCATGGGCGTAGCCTGCTCATTTTCAAACAAACATTCCGCTGTTAGATAGCTTCGCCACCCGCTGCAAGGGCTATGCTGCCGTCCCAGAAGTCCGGGAGGGCTTGCCGTATTTGCCACTTGCCGGGTGATTCCCTGCCTTCTTTCGTCCGGGCTGAAAAAGCCAGCGGGCGCTTCATTCATTGTTAAAATCAAAATTTTCAAACATGAAAAGGATGTTCCAAATGGGCTGCATCGCAGCCGCCATTTTCCTCTATTCCGCTTGCCGGGAAGACCACTCCAAGCACCAGCACCACGAAGGCAGCGAACAGCAAGCCGCCGCCTACCAATGCCCCATGAAATGCGAGGGCGACAAGACCTACGACAAGCCGGGCAGTTGTCCGGTCTGCAAAATGGATCTGAAAGAAGTCAAGTAACCAATGCCGTCGCCAGCCAAATGGCGGCGGCATTCCAAACCAATTCAACAATTATGAAAATTCTAAAAATCATTCTTCCGGCGCTGTTGCTGACATTCCTTGCAACCGCTGCGCAAGCGCAAAAGGCGACTGTCACCGAGACCTTCAAAGTCCTCGGCAACTGCGGCATGTGCCAGAAGACCATTCAAACCACTGCCCTCGATGCGGGCGCAAAATCTGCCGCCTGGGACATGGACGCACATACGCTGACCGTCACCTTCAAGGAGAAGAAGACCAGCGTGGATGCCATCCAAAAAGCCATTGCCGCCAAGGGCTACGACACGCCGTTGCACAAGGCGGACGATGCCGTTTATGACAACCTGCACGGGTGCTGCCACTACGACCGTAGCGAGAGCTTGGTGCAATAAATCCGGGAAATGAAGCAACCGCCACTCGACGAGCTGCTATCCGGCTGCGGCGGCAACGACCGCCGCAGCCAGCAGGCGCTGTACGACCGTTTCTACGCGTACGGGCTGGCGGTTGCTTTGCCCTATTGCAGCGATGCGGGCGAGGCGAGGGAGGTGCTCAATGAGGCGTTCCTGAAGGTCTTCACGGGCATCGGTCGCTACGACCCGGCGCAACCCTTTACCGCATGGCTGCGGGTCATCGTGGTGCGCACCGCCATCAACCGCTACCACCACCGGATGCGGGAACCCGACTGGCTGGAACTCGACGAGGCGCTGATATTGCCCACCACCAATCACGACGAACCACTCGACCAACTCTCTGCCGAAGAACTGCTGAAACTTACCCAACGACTTCCACCTGCCTACCGCTTGGCGCTCAACCTGTACGCCGTGGAGGGTTTTTCCCATACGGAAATTGCTGAAATGCTGGGCATTTCCGTGGGGGCGTCGAAGTCAAATTTGAGCAAGGCGAGGGCGAGGCTGCGGGTGTTGATGAGCCAACTGAGGCTACTTTTTTAAAAAAAAACACCCGCTCAGGCAACCCTTGCCCCCAGCTTTTTGAATAGAAAAACGACGGTAAGCCCGTCGCCCCGGTTTCAAAAAGCACAGCATGTCAGACTTCGACTTTTATGACCAATTCGGGAAAAAAATGCGCTCCCTGCGCCCCTCCGACCGCACGGCTGGGGAAGACTGGCGGGCGCTTTCCCATCGCCTCGACGCCACCCTGCCCACGGCAAAGCCTTCTGCAAGCAGACGTTGGCAGCTTGCCGCTGCCGCCCTGCTCCTGCTGTTCTTGGGGTCGAACCTCTGGTGGGGATTCACCTTCAGGGGGCAAGACCGCTCACTCTCCAACCTTACGGCGCAGTTGACGGCATTGAACCAAAAATTGGATGCGACCCAATTCCCCAATTCCCCAATTTCCAATAACACACCCTGCGGCGAGGTCAATGCCCTGCGGGAGCAGGTAGCAGCCCTGCAAGCCGACCTACGGAAAGCTGATGGCGCTCGGAGGAGCGTCGCCGCCGAACTGCCTTTCATGGCTGCTGGTCGAAGCCTTGCTCAACAAGGGCACATGGACGGCTATTCCGCAATTTCAAGTTACCCCACGCAATATCAGGAACAGGCGTCCCAAGAAGTCGACCCCGGTTTGCCAACGGCAAATGACGAAGCAGGCGCGGACGCAAACAGCCCACCGCAGAATGGTGGCACGGGGAACGGGCAGCAAATCGCGGCAGGAGTTACCCCCGAAGGGCTTCCCCTGCTGGGCACTCAGCTTTTGGAAAACAATTTCCGATTGCCCCTCCTGCTCGACAACGACCTCGTGATGCTCCCCGCCGCCGACCTTCCCTTTACCAAGAAAGCCGCCAATGCCCTGCTGCCCAAGTCGTTCAGCATCGGCGCATCGGCTGGCTGGCTCTACCCGCTTGAACCCGACATGGAGCACCAGACGGGCTACGGGTACGGCTTTCAGGCGGCATTCGGTTTTTCAAGGAAGGTCAGCCTGACTGCGGACTGGCACCGGGCAACGCTCCACTACAACGCCCTCGCTCCCGACGCTGCCATTGGCTTGCCAACGCTGCCGCTGCCCTCGCCGGAGCACAGCTTCCTGCAAATGGAGGTGTCCAACCAACGTCTGACCTTCTTGGGGCTTGGCTTGCGCTACAAGGGCTTGCCACAGGCAACTTGGCATCCCTTCGGCAGCATCGGCTGGTCTGGCATGAGGGTGTCGCCGTTCATGGCACACTACGAAACGGATGTGGCGGGCAGTATTTACAAGGGTGAGCACCATTCCGAGCAAGGGGGTGTGGTTAAAAATTACGCCCGGCTCGGCGCTGGGGTAGCGTTCCCCATCGGTAGGCGCTTCGACCTATCGCTGGAAGGCTACTACCTCCATGCGTGGCGCAACAGCGAGCCAGACCTGATGGGGGTTCGCACGGGGCTGAACTTCAATTTTTAAGCGTTTCTGCCAAAATTATGCGCAGCTACCATCAACCTTTATAAACTCAAATTCAACGTTTTTATGAAATTCAAACTTCTTGCATGGCTGCTTTTCAGCACCGTACTCTCAGTTGCTTCCTGTAAAAAAGACGAGGAAGTAAAGCAGCCGGTCGCTTGCTTCACCGCCAGTGCCACCACCGTGACCGCTGGCACGTCCATCACGTTCACTTCCTGTGCCACCGATGCCCACCACAGCGGATGGGACTTCGGCGACGGGGCGACCAGCACTGACGAAAGCCCCTCCCACGCCTACAACAACCCCGGTTCTTACACCGTGCTGCAGATGGTGTTGAGCGAGGACATGTCAAAGATGGACTCCACCACGCAGACGGTTACGGTCAATTGAGCGAAGCTGATTTTTTAAACCCCGGAAGCGGCGGTCTTGCTTCATCCGCTTTCGGCATTCCTTTTTAAATGAAGCGAGGGTAAAAGTTTCTTCATAGGTATTGGGTTAAAGGGGCGGCAGGTCGCCGCCCCGCTCTTTCAAAATCACGAGCATGAAAAGAAGAAAATTTATAGGATTGGCGGGTGCTGGGACGGGCGTGGCATTGTTCGGCGGCACTTCCGTACTGCTGACCGCCTGCGGTGGCTGCAACAAAGAGGGCATGATGAACATGGGCGGGGCAGCCCCGGAGGTCGTCGAGGGGGCATTCGACGCGCTGCTACCAGTGCCGCCCACCATGCCCGCCAGCGCCGCCACGTTGAAGGCACAGCGGACGACGGCTACCATTTTCAAGGGTAAGACCTCCAGCGTGTCGGGCTACCAAAGTGGCGGCATACTTGGCTCGACGCTCACCGCAACAAAGGGCGACACCGTGAACGCCGTTTTCCAGAACAGCCTCGACGAAACTTCCAACCTGCACTGGCACGGGCTGCTCACGCCCGCCAACATGGACGGCCACCCAAAGGACGTGGCACAGCCGGGCGGCTCGCTCACCTATTCGTTCCCGGTCGTCAACCGTGCCGGAACCTACTGGTACCACCCGCACCCTGACATGAAAACCGCCAAGCAAGCCTACGAAGGGCTGGCTGGTTTTTTCCTTGTGACCGATGCCGAGGAGCAGGCGCTCGGCTTGCCATCCGGTGAATACGACCTGCCGCTCGTCATTCAGGACAAACGGGCAGATTCGGCGGGCAACTTCGCCTACGCTCCCACCGATACCGACGTGATGAACGGTCTGCTCGGCGAGGGCTTATTGGTCAACGGTGTCCATTCACCCTTTGCGGAGGTCGCTGCCAGAACCTACCGCCTCCGCCTATTGAACGGCTCGAACGGGCGCATTTACAACCTTGCCTTGAGCAATGGCGAAGCCTTTATGCTCATCGGCTCGGACGGCGGGCTGCTGGCTGCGCCGGAAGCGGCGACAACGATACTGCTCGCTCCAGGCGAGCGGGCGGATGTGCTGGTCAGCTTCGCCGGGCAGGCTGTCGGGACGGAAGTTTTCCTCGAAAGCAAAACCTTCGATGGTGGCGAGTACCAGGGCAAGCAGGCTTTCAACATCCTGAAGTTCAAGGTGACAGAAAGCAGCACGGACAGCTTCGAGATACCAACGGTGCTATCCGGCTACGCCCCATTGCCGGAAGCGGCTGCGACCCGAAGCCGCTCGTTCGACATCTCCAACGGCGGGGGGCATGGCGGTCATGGAGGCGGGATGATGGCGATGCACAACATCGGCGGCAAGAGCTACGACGAGGGCCGCATTGACGAGACCATCACCGCAGGTGCTACCGAATTGTGGACTTTCGACAACACCGAGGGCATTGACCCGCACCCGATGCACCTGCACGGGGCGCTGTTCCAGGTGCTCGACCGCACGGGCGGGCGGGGGCAGGTGCTTCCGCACGAAAAAGGCTGGAAGGATACCGTGCTGGCGATGCCGGGCGAAAAGGTCAGGGTCATCGTGGCGTTCGGGCTGGAAAAGGGCGTGTTCGTATTCCATTGCCACAACCTCGAACACGAGGACAGCGGCATGATGCTGCAAATGGAAATCAAGTAACTTTTTACAAGCATAAAATTCATTCAAGATGAAGCATCCGAGCATTGTTTTCAGCATGGCATTTTTACTGTTCTCATGTTTTCAGGTACAGGCGCAGCATGACCACGGAAGCCATAGCCACGAGCCGAATAAGGTGGAGAATAAAAAACCCGCCGTTTCGGTCACCGATATTTTCACGGTGTACGGCAACTGCGGCATGTGCGAAAAAAGGATAGAGGGCGCCCTCGCCCTCATCGGCGGCGTCCATTCTGCCGACTGGGACGTGGAAACCAAGGTGATGACCGTCAAATATGACGACTCAGTCATTGCGCTGGACGAAATCAAGAAGAAAGTGGCTGCTGCCGGGCACGACACCGACAAGTTTCGTGCGAAGGATGAGGTGTACAACACCTTGCCGGGCTGCTGCCAGTACGAGCGACCGAAAAATTGAGCCGTGGGGCAACTGTTCACGAAGTTGGAATGAGCAGGAACAAAACAAGAGCATAAAACGGTGCTTACCAGGTGCAGCGGCAGGCTTCCTACCATTTCTTAATGGCTATTTTGGGTAGAGAGCCGCCGCTGCCAATTGGAAGCAGCGGGCAAATAAAATCGGTGGCATGGGCAACATGATTTTCAATTTCAATAAATGGGCAGTATGCCTTTCGACCATGGCTGTGATGGGCATGATTGCCTGTGTGCAAAGCGACTCGGATGAGCAAGACTTTGAATCGCCACGCCTAAAGGTCATGTCCCCGCAAGAAGGCCAGGTGTTCAAAGTTGGCGATACCATCCACATTATGGCTATGCTGACGGACAATGAATCGCTGCACGAGTACGCATGGGGCATCTACGACACCGCAGGGGTCATAGTGCCCAGCAATTTTGGCTTAGCCCACGATACGAAGGAGCATACCATGATGGGCGTTTACGTCGTCAGCGGCATAACCACCGCTACTTTATGGAGTGTATGGGTTCATGCCGACGATTACGAGCACAATTATGAGGACAAAACGATAAACATCATCGTCAGCCCGTGAAGGCTCGGTGTCCGACAACTTGGGCTTGCCCAAAAAGATATGGTTTTTTGGGGTTAAGCTGGTTGGCGGCGGTCTTCCCTCGCAAGGGGAAGCTGCCGCTGCCAGTTTTCCCAAATGAACAAGCATTTTTCACCTAATCATAAAATCCTTTCATCATGAAGCAAACCTTACTCTCACTTTGTTTTTTCTTATTCGCCGCCGCTTGCTTGCAAGCGCAGGTCATCTTCTCCGAAGATTTTGAAGGCGGCAGCATCCCCGCAGGCTGGACGAACCAAACCCTCGCCTCGGATGGCGGCTGGAAGGTCGGAATGCCTTCAGCGCTTTCCAGCCAATTCTGGCCTATTACCGCCAATGGCTCCACTCGCATCGCCGCCTCCAACGACGATGACTGCAACTGCGACAAAAGCCAGGACTACTTTGTGACGCCGCCATTGGACTTCTCGACGGTAGGGGCTGTCGTGCTGTCGGTGGATGTGTTTTTCCAAGCCAACACCTACCAGGGCGCTACCGAGCGGCTGACCGTCGAGGTCTCGACCGACAACCTGACTACTTGGGAGGAGGTGGAAGACCTGCACGGACATGGCGGCTGGGATACCCATCTGATTGACCTGAGCGCCCACGCCGGGCACGACAGCGTTTACATCGCCTTACACTACGACGACGGCGGCGGCTGGCTCTACGGCGGCGGCATTGACAACGTGACGGTGCAAGTGCCCGCCCTGCTCGATGCCAAACTGACACAGGTTCACGCCAGTAAGTACGGCGAGGAAATGGGCGAAAACCACATCGCCACCACGATTTACAACAACGGCGTCAGCGCCATAACCGACCTCGAAGTCAGCTACTCCGTGAACGGCGGAGCGCCAGTCGTCGCCTCGGAAACCGGGCTGAACATCGAGCCGTTCACCGAGTACGAGTTCCACCACCCGACGCCTTGGACGGCTGTCGCAAGCGGCTTGCACACCATCGAAGTGAGCATCACGGCAGTCAACGGCGGCTCGGACGAGGTCGCCACCAACAACAGCCTGTCCGCTGAAACGGAAATTTTCCCGCAGGTCGTCGTGCCCAACCGCATTGACGAGTTCCTGCTGGCAGCACCCGTTTTCACCACGATAGCCACCTCTGCCAACCAGCTCGACAAGCCCAACGACCTCGATTTTTTTCCCATCCTTGGCAAAAACGAACTCTGGGTCGTCAACGAGCGCACGGAAGCCCTTGGCGGCAGTACCCTGACCATTTACGACCCGGACGCTCCCAATGCTGAATTCCTGCAGCGGGTGGACGGCAACGCCTGGCACTTCATGTCATTGCCGACGGGCATCGCCTTCAGCGACAATTTCAACTTTGCCACCTCGCCCGGCGTCCAGGACGCCAATCACGACGGCGGCACATTCACGGGCCCCGCCCTTTGGTCGAGCGACGCCGACATCTACGCACAGCCCTCCGGCGGCAATGGCAGCCACCTCGACATGCTGCACGGCAGCCCGTACAGCATGGGTATTGCCAGCGAAACGGACAATGTGTTCTGGGTCTTCGACGGCTGGAACGAGACAATCGTGCGCTACGACTTCCGGGGCGACCACGGCCCCGGCAACGACGACCACGCCAACGGCATCGTGCGCCGCTACACGGAGATACAGGTAAAAAAGGACGGTTTCGTACCGAGCCATCTTGTGCTTGACAAGGCCACGGGCTGGCTCTACGCAGTGGATAACGGCAACGACCGGGTGCTTCGCCTCGACATCAATTCTGGCAGCGTCGTAAACGCTTTGCCGGAAATCAACGAGCCTTTGGCAGAACATTCCGAAATGGGCGGGGTGGCTTGGGAGGTCATCGTGCAGGACAGCATCGAGCGACCCTGCGGCATCGAGGTCATGGGCAACCGCCTGCTCGTCGGCGACTATGCCTCCGGCGACATTTACATCTATGACATCGAAAACGGCTTCGCTGAACTGGGGCGCATCGCCACCGGGCAAGCGGGCCTGACGGGCATCAAAGTAGGGCCTGACGGTGCCATCTGGTTCACCAACCGCCTGCAAAACACGCTGACAAAAGTCGTTCCCGGCGAAGTCAGCGCCACCGGGGAGCAGGCTTGGGAAAGTCATATTTCCGTATCGCCGAACCCCACCTCCGGCAGCCTGCTGGTGCGCCTGCCGGAAATGCCCACAGGCTATGAGGTTTTATTGGAGATTTCCGATTTGACGGGGAGAAAACTTTTGACAGAAAAGAGCGGTGCTCAAGTTCACCAACTCGACCTTGGCAATCTTTCCAGCGGTATTTACCTGCTGTCCATCCGCAGCGGGGCGTTTTTCGCCACCCGGAAGGTTGTTTTGGAAAGATAAAATATCACGCTGCGCCGCCATGCGAAACATGGTGGCGCAGCAAATGGCAAATCCACTTTTCAAATTCAAAACCTAATTTCATGAAGAACAGATTTTTACATTTCCTTCTCCTTTCGCTGTTCGCCAATGGGCTATTCGCCCAGATGGACGTGGCGCTGCACCTGCACCCGAAGCTCGGCGACCAGGCGTTCGCACTCAACACGACGGCGACCGCCGAGATGGGCTACCCCTTCCGGGTCACCCGCCTGCAGTATTACGTCAGCGAAATCAAACTCGTCCACGACGGTGGGCAGGTGACGCCCGTGACCGACCTCTACCTGCTGGTGACGGCGCAAAAGGACAGCATCTTTGAACTCGGCAACTTCAACGTGACGACCATCGAGGGCATCGAGTTCAGCATCGGCGTGGACGCCGCGCACAACCACCTCGACCCAGCGAGCTATGCCAACGACCACCCGCTGGCACCGAAGAACCCCTCCATGCAATGGGGCTGGTCGGCGGGCTACCGGTTCATCGCACTCGAAGGCAAGACGAGCAACAATGGCGGTTCGACCTTCCCTGACGTGTTCCAGGTCCACACCATTGACGATGCCAACTACCAGACCGTCAACATCCCCGTGGAGGCGGTCATGGACGGCGGCCACTTGGCCATCAACCTCGACGCAAACTACCACCACATTCTCGCTGAACTTGACGTGACTGGCGGTGTGACCTCCCACGCAGCCACGGGCGCTTCCGCCACCATTGCGGAGAACATGAAGAACCATGTGTTCACGGCTACAACCGTGAGCGGCACGACCGAGCCGGGCGTTGTCGGCACGTTTGGCATTTCGCCAAACCCGACAAATGGCAACGCCACATTGCGCTACGACCTGCCCGGCTACGAGCAACTAACGCTGACGGTGAGCGACCTCGCCGGAAGGACGGTCTTGACGAAGGAACTGAGCGGCTCGGCGCAGTCGGTTTCGTTGGAAACCAACTGGCAGCCGGGCGTTTACGTCGCCCGGATTTTCAGCAGGGAGAAGTTTTTGGCGCTGGAAAAGCTCGTGGTGAAGTAAATAACGAATGATAAATGATGGATGATGAATGGGCTTCCATTCGTCACCCATCATTTTTATGTTTTATGAGAAACAGCCTACTGCTACTCGCTTGCCTGCTCCTTCTTTCTTGCGAAAAAGAGCAGTCCGCCCCGCCCGTCGAGCCATTGCTCGCCGTGCCGGAGGGCTTCCCTGTGCCCGTTTTTCCCGAAGGGAACGAACTGACGCCGGAGCGTTGGGCATTGGGCAAGCGGCTTTTTTTCGACCCAATCCTATCCAGCGACCGCACGGTTTCCTGTGCTTCGTGCCACCTGCCGGAAATGGCGTTCACGGACGGAAAGCAGTTCAGCGAGGGAGTGGAAGGACGGCTCGGCACCCGCAATGCCCCTACACTCGCCAACATCGCCTACCACCCCTACTACACGAGGGAGGGCGGTGTGCCGACGCTGGAAATGCAAGTCCTTGTGCCGATACAGGAACACGCCGAGTTCGACATGAACATCCTCGACATTGCGGAGCGGCTGAACGCCGACAGCGGCTACGTGCGGGAGAGCCGGGCAGCCTACGGGCGTGTGCCGGATGCCTTCGTCATCACCCGCTCGATTGCCTGTTTCGAGCGGACGATGTTGAGCGGCAGCTCGCCCTACGACCAGTATTTGCAGGGGAAAAACGCTGCGCTGACGGCTGCGGAGCGGCGTGGCATGGGCTTGTTTTTTGGTGAAAAAACCAACTGCTCGCAGTGCCACGGCGGGTTCAATTTCACCAACTATGCCTTTGAAAACAACGGGCTTTACGAAGACTACCCCGACCCCGGACGCTTCCGGCTGACGGGCTTGGAGGCTGACCGGGCGCTGTTCAAGGTACAGACGCTCCGCAACGTGGGCTTGACCGCCCCCTACATGCACGACGGCTCGCTGCCGACGCTGGCGGCGGTGATGGAGCATTACAATGGCGGCGGGGAAAACCACCCGCACAAAAGCCAGTTGATAAAACCACTCAACTTGACTGAGCAAGAAAAAACCGACCTTATTGCGTTCCTGAAAGCCCTGACCGACGACGATTTTTTGGACAATCCAAAATTCAGACAGTAATCGAAAACTTCTTTTATGAAAAAAATCATCCTCACTTTCCTTTCCCTCGCAGCCCTGATGTTCGCTTGCGACCCCGACGATGACACGGTGAAAGCCGTCTATGACCCCACGCCCTACGCCCTCGATTTCGGCGAGTTCCCCGACCCGAACCTGCCTGCCGACAACCTGCCGACCGTAGCCGGGGTGCAGTTGGGACGAATGCTTTTTTACGAAAAAATGCTGTCGAAAGACGGCTCGCAAGCCTGCGCCGACTGCCACCTTCAAAAGGACGGGTTCAGCGACATCCGGCAGTTCAGCCTTGGCGTGGAGCAGTTGCCGGGCAAGCGGCAGGCGATGGCGGTGTTCAACCTCGCCTGGCACAAGAACGGGATGTTCTGGGACGGTCGTGCGCCAAAGGTGAGAGACCAAGCCTTGAAGCCCATCCAAGACCCGCTGGAAATGAACGAGACGCTGGAAAACGCCGTCGCCAAGCTGAAGGCGGATAAACGCTACACCGACCAGTTCATCCGGGCGTTCGGCGACGACAACATCACGTCGGAGCGCATGGGGCTGGCAATGGAGCAGTTCGAGTTCACGATGGTTTCCAACAAATCAAAGTATGACGGCTACCTCGCCGGCACCGAAACGCTGACGGACACCGAGGAGCGGGGGCGGGTGCTGTTCTTTGCCGAGTTCGACCCGTTCAGCGGGCAGAAGGGCGGCGAGTGCTTCCATTGCCACGGCGGCTTCAACCTCACCAACGACCAGTACATGAACAACGGTTTGGACGCGGAGGCGGACTTCACGGACGAGGGGCGCTACAAAGTGACCAACGACCCGGCGGACAGGGCGAAGTTCAAAGTGCCGAGCCTGCGGAACATCGCCATCACCCCGCCCTACATGCACGACGGGCGCTTTGCGACGTTGGAACAGGTCGTCGAGCATTACGATACGGGCGTGAAGAACTCGCCGACCGTGGACGGGCTGCTTTTCAACAACCTCAATCCGGGCGGCTTGCAGCTTTCGGCACAGGATAGGGCTGACTTGGTGGCGTTCTTGAAAACGCTGACGGATGTTTCGTTTTTGGAGGACGAGCGGTTTTCGAGTCCGTTTTAAAAATCTAACACACCTGAGTTAGGTGATAATGGGGGGCGGCTGGGTCGCTTTGCTGCCCCCGTTTTTAAGAATACCGCCCCTCTTTTCTTTGTCATGGGGTGGGTTTTTGACCAATTTTTTTAAACCCGGCGACAGGCTCAACACTTGTCGCCGTTCATACTTAAAATTTTTAAACCTATGCAATCCATGTTCAAAACATTGCCGATTTGCCTGCTGCTGGCAGGTGCCTTCCTGCTGGCAGGATGCCAGAAAGAAGAATTGCCGAAAAATGCCGATGCCATTTACGTCAAGTTCGTCAACAAGGCGGGCAGCAACCTTACGGGGCTTGCCGTGAGCCGACTGGAAGTGGAGGACTTGTCGAAGGGCAAGTCATCGGACTATCTGCGCTACGAGTCGCTGGGCGAGCAGTTCCAGTATGCGCTGGTGGACGCCACCTGTATGATGAACGGGAAAAGGTACTACAGGTCGTCCGCTTGCAGCGGCATCTGCGGCACACCGTCCGCACCCAACAGCAAATGGCTGGACAAGGGCTATTACAAAGTGGTCATCACCAAGTCGGGCGAGCTGGGCGGCAATTATCTCGATTTCAGGCTTTCAAACTAAGTTTTCACCCCATCACAATGCAAGGTTTTTTTTAAAAAATACTCCGCTTTCTCTTCATCAAAAAATGCTGTCGCACATGAAAACATTGGAAGCTAAAAACCACGTCCCTGCGCTACGCTTCGACTGGCTGACCGGGTTCTACGACCGCCTGATAGCGGCGACCATGCCCGAAAAGGCGTTCAAAACGGCGCTCCTCCGGCAGGCGGGCGTCCGCCCCAGCGACCGGGTGCTCGACTTCGGGACGGGAACGGCAACCCTGTCCATATTGCTTGCGGAGCAACACCCCGATGCCGATGTGACTGGCGTGGACGTGGACAAGAAGGTGCTGACCATTGCCCGCAGGAAGGTCGCCGAAAGTCATGCCACCGTGCGATTGGTGCGGTACAATGGGAACAAACTGCCCTTTGAGTCCCGCAGTTTCGACCGGGCGGTGTCGTCGCTGGTGTTCCACCACCTGACCAGAACGCAGCGCAAGCGGGCGCTACGGGAGTTGAACCGGGTGCTAGTGCCGGGCGGCGAAATACATGTCGCCGATTGGGGGAAGCCCGCCAACGGGTTTCAACGGCTGCTTTTCTATCTTGTGCAACTGCTCGACGGCTTCGAGACGACCGCCGATAGCGTCCGGGGCATCTTGCCGGAACTGTTGTACGAGGCGGGCTTCGACAACGTGGAGGAGACGGGGAAGTACAAGACCGTTTTCGGGACGCTGCGGATGTGGCGGGCGGTGAAATAACAACGAGAAACCCATGCGCCGGAAATTGGACAACCATGCTTTATCACAGACGGGGTTTTGGGACAGCCTTTCCGACGGCGACCGTGAGACGGTGTTGTACTGGGCATACGTTCAAGACTTTGCGAAGCGGCACATCCTGTTCCATGAAGGCGAGAGAGGCGACAAGGTGTATGTGCTGGTTACGGGAAAAGTGCAGCTTTTGCAGGATGCGGGGGAGAACAACGAAACTACCGTCCACCTCGCCCGACCGGGCGAGGTGCTGGGCGAAAGGCTGTTGACGGGCGCCATTCACTACAACTGCCGGGCAGAGACGCTGGAAGACAGCACGGTAATCGTGCTTCCGGCATCCGTTTTTTCGCAAATCCTTCAAAGAAGCCCAAAGGCAGCTTGGCATTTTTTCCAATCGCTGCTGCTTCGCCTGCAAAAAACGGAGCAACGTATGCTTCATTTTCGCTTCAACCGCACGGAACACCGAATCCGGCTTTTTCTAAGGGATTGGGTGAAGGAGGAGGGCCGGCAGTTGGCAACGGGCGAGTGGGAGATAACCTGGCGGCTGACCCATACCATGATTGCCAGCCTGTCCAATTCGTCGAGGCAGTATGTGACGGATTTTTTGAATACCTTGCGAAAGCAGGGCGTCCTGCGATACGACCGACGGCACATGGTCATTCAACGGCTGGACTTACTTTGAACAGGAAGGTAAAACGCAGACCAACAATGAATTTGGAAGACAAAATAGATAAAACAAGGTTCAGGGCAGCCGTCTGGCTTGCCAACTGGCTGAAGGTCTTCGGCTTTGGCGGAACTGCCAGTGCCCTGTTGGTGGCTAACGAACGCTTCGTTTGCCCGCTCTGTGCTTTGCTCCGGGAGATGCGGCGGAAGAACCCCAGGCTGGTCGCTCGTTTTTCCAAGTTTTGTGCGACCTGTATGGAGGCGGTTCGAGGCAACGGGCGAACAGTATTGAACTGCATCGTCTGCGTTTTGAGGGCAGCCAGAACCCGGTGCTTGTTGGCTGATTTGTACGTCCTTGAAATATGGAGCCATAGGAAAATCCCGATTTTCCTGCGGAATCAGCAATGGCGGAATTGAGGCGACGACCTTGCCATGACCCTGAATTTCGTCGGGGAGACCCCTTCCACAAAGCGGGTTCACGAATATTTTTCCTCACGCTACGGTCTTGACCGCTGTCATTTCAAAATTAATTCAACGCATGAAATCCATACTCAAACAATTGGTTTGCTGCGGCTTCGCCGCAATCACCGTTTCGGCCTTCGCCCAAACGCCCGTTCCCATCCCGCCCACGCTGTCGGGCAACACGATTGACCTGACCGTACAGCACGGCACGACCGAAATCTACCCCGGTTTTGCTACCAATACGGTCGGCTACAACGG
>JALHQW010000021.1:0-3281 GCA_022841745.1 Saprospiraceae bacterium
ACTGCACAGGTTGTCGAAAATGCCGGACAAGTTGAGCCTGAAAAAACGACGGTTCAGAGCTTCGCTTAACGTCCAATACCTGCAAGAAGTCCTAACAATACTTTGATGCTTTTACCCTGTTTATGAATAACCAAGACAACAAACCAGCACAAAAAGCAACTGAGAACCCTTCAATGGCGCTGAAAGAGGCTATCTCCTTCAATAGGCAGCAGATAGTGGAGGTAGGCCAAAACGACAAGACCCATGCGGAACGAGGTTTCCGAGAATTCATCCATTTGATAGAATTAAGCCATCGAGAGCAGCATTCGCCGAAGTTCTATGCCGACAAATTGAACATGACCAAAAGCAACCTAAGGAAAATTTGTCAGCTAATTATTGGAGCATCCCCAAGCCATTGTCTATACACCAGGTTGATGTTGGAAGGTTGCAGGTTGCTTGAAGGCCCAAAAGCAATCAAGGAAATTGCAATCGAATTGGGCTTTGGAGACCCAGCACATTTTTCCAAGTTCTTTAAATCTCAAAGTGGTTTGCCCCCAATTGCTTACCGCAAATTCCTTTTGAAGAGTTCTTGATTCCCGAATTGTACAACATCTTTCCCGAATTATACAAGACATTTCCCGATTTGTACATTGCTCAACACATTCGATGGGCTGATTTTTGTAGCATCATTCTTATTGTTAACTCAAATTCTCATCATCAAAATTTTCATCTTATGAATTTCAAAAAACTTCTCCCTTTCATCGGATTGCTGCTATTTGCGGTAAGTTGCGACAAATCAGACTCGTTCTCTGACAGTAACTTGGTTGCTGAAAGCACAACCAACCAACAGGACGATAATTCACCCAAAGATGGCCAAATAACAAGCAGGGGCAGTTTGGCAACTTACAGTCAGAACCCTAACATAGCACCGTTCAGGGAAATGTTTGGTAACCACTTCAGGTATCATGCAACGGTAGAGCCTTGGCATCTATTGCCGGAGTACATGAGGGAAACCTACAAGACGAAATACTTGGAGGAGAAAGCAGTTTTTGATGCTCTGGGCTACAATGCCTGGGTTGACCAAAAGGTGTTGAGCGGCAGGTTCACAAGTGCACTTGGTGTCTCGCTTAAAAACCTAAAAGGCACAGTTGACGGCATCAATGGCACTAACCTTGGCACATTGGTTCAAACCTTAGAAGGGCAAAGAAATAACATTTCATTGATGACCGAGGAACAGGCGACTTTGCAACTCATTTATGATATTATCCTCAACGTGATTAACGAGCTTTATCCAGATGGTGGGGTCGAAGAAAGGGGAGACCCGTGCAAAATCAAAGACCTTATTGATGATATCCTCAAAGGTGCTGGTATTGGGGCTGCAGTTGGGGAAGCAGTATCCGAAATATTTGCAAATATGAACCCACAAAAACCTACAGAGGTAATAATTCAAGTCTTAGGGCAGGCGGTGGCTGTCAGCTTGACTATTATTGGAGGGATTATTGGTGGCCTGATAGGTGGCGTCGTCGGTATCTTCAACGGTGATGAATGCGACTGCGGACCGATACAAGGAATTACTGTGATAAACCCCACCTCTGCTTGTAGCAGCACATCAGGTTTTCAATTATATGGATGGGGCGCAGGCGATGATGCCGAGTTTTATGATTGGGTAATAAATGAAGGGAATTCATCAGCCTCTTTCCCTGGCCAGCCAGCTTTGTTGGGCCCATTTGTAACACAAGTGTCGCCAAATGTTCCCTTGAATGTTGTAGTTACGACATTATGCGCAGAAGCAATGGGAGACCCCGGAGCGATGGCAGCTAATACCGAGACTAAAACGATCAATTTATTCAGCTTGCCAAGCACCCAGGTAGGAACGCTGACCGTTTACGCGAATGCAGTGCCACAAAATGGGCAGATTTCTGCAAATGTCAATACGGACAGCAACTTCCAGCTAAGTACGACAACAAATGGCCCGAATATCACTTATTCCGTGACCATTTTTCCGCCAAACATTGCAACTCTGACCCAGAACGGAAACTCGATAGATGTGGATTGGCTGAGTGCTGGTACGGGAGGCATTACCTTTAGTGCAGTGAACAGTTGCAGTGGCCAATCAACCTATCTGCAACTACCGTTCACGGTAGCCCCTTGATTTCACTTGAACAGATAATAAAGAATTGTGCTGAGAACCCTTGACAATGAAAGGGGTTCTCAGCAACTTTGTTTAGTCTTCGTTCAAACAATGCAGCGTCATGAAACTATCTACTTTTTTCACCAGCATAGCTTTTTTGCTCATTTGTTCAATTGGGTGCAAAGAGGAAAGCCCACTGATGAAGGCGCTTGATGCATCAACTTTTGAGTGCGAGGAGAGAGAATCTGATTATTTTTTTGAAGGCACCCTCAATGGTGAACGGGTTTGTTATCATGTAGGTTATGATGACTACGAAATGGTTTTGAGGAAAAGCACCGGGTTTACTTCGGGTGCCCTTCTTGACCCCGATAATCCATCTGTAACATCCCGCACCTGGGCCACATTTTCGATTGAACCTGCTGATTACGCATGGGAGCATTTGAGCCAATTTTTTCAAATAGAAACACCTAAGTTTTCAAATTTGGATATTGGGAAAGATAGTATTTTAAAGTCAACTATTAGTCTTGGTAAATTGCCAATAACTGACGAAGCTAACAAAGGCAATAATTTCAACTTGAAGTTGATGATTCTCAGTAAATCAAGTGAAGATGACGAGGGTTTAAATGGTCAGACCATTTCCTTACAAACAAGTGGAGGCAAACAAGAAAATAGCCATTTAAGCGTTACTGAACTCGAAACAAAAGACATTGGAGCAAAACGCTTTTACACAATTACTTTTGAATTTTCTTGTGACCTTTATTCGTTTGGCGATGGAAACAAAAAATACGGCAGGCTTGAAGATGGCAAGATGCGGATTTGGGTCGAGGTTGACAAGTAGCTTAGAATTGACCGTTGAATAAGAATCAAAAAAAGCCGTTGAATCGAATCAACGGCTTTTTTCGTTAGGGATGTCAATAAATTATTTCTGATGATACTCCCTTGGAAAAATGAAGAAATGCCACTATCAAAGCACTCGACGCTTATGCCCGACAGCAAAGCTAACGCTGGCAGTGGTATGCGGGAGTACTACCGAAGTCGAACCGATGACCTTCCCGACGGGCCAGTCGGGACGCTCTATCCAGCTGAGCGATGCCCATAAACGACGAAAGCCGCCACTTTGCAGTGACGGCTTTCTTTTAGGTGGAGATAATCGGAGTCGAACCGATGACCT
>JALHQW010000021.1:3291-113949 GCA_022841745.1 Saprospiraceae bacterium
CCGACGGGCCAGTCGGGACGCTCTATCCAGCTGAGCGATGCCCATAAACGACGAAAGCCGCCACTTTGCAGTGACGGCTTTCTTTTAGGTGGAGATAATCGGAGTCGAACCGATGACCTTCCCGACGGGCCAGTCGGGACGCTCTATCCAGCTGAGCGATGCCCATAAACGACGAAAGCCGCCACTTTGCAGTGACGGCTTTCTTTTAGGTGGAGATAATCGGAGTCGAACCGATGACCTCTTGCATGCCATGCAAGCGCTCTAGCCAGCTGAGCTATACCCCCTTTGATTCTGTAGCAAAAGACCCTTTTGCCGATTGCGGGTGCGAAATTACAAGTTTTCTGGAAAAATAAAACGGTAAGTGAAAAAAAACTATGGCAATCGCATAAAAAAAGGAGACAGGGAAATTGTTTATTGCAGGAAAAAACGACATAGAAATGAACCCTGCACTCACTTTATTCAAAGCGCATTTTGGTTCAATAACAGACCCACGGGACGAGAGGGGCTTGCACCATCGCCTCATGGATGTACAAGCGATGGCCGTAATGGCTATTATCCGTATGGTGCTGACGGAGGTTGAAAAACTCGCCCCGGCCATCGAGCCGGGCAAATTCGAGTGCTTTGTCGGTGGCAATTCGAGGGACGTGAAGAAGGCAGCGGTGAGGTTTTATTCGTAACTATTCCCAGATTTTCAAACAAAAACAATTTTTGGCTGTGCAATGCGGAGTTTCTTACCGACATTTCGCAGTCAATTTTTTTGGGCAATGGGCCAGAAAAGTTGAATCGAAGAAAAATTTCTGAGAGAAAGATTCCGAAGCCTTGAAGCCTTAGCAAGTTAATGTGAGGTCTGGATTATAATCTTCATAAATGATTGATAATCAGGCCTTATCGAAATAATAACAGGAGAAGCGGATATGGCAGTACCCATGCGGGAAGGCTGGTTATCAAACCCGCCTGTTCCGGAACAAGCGGGTTTGATAACCAGCCCTCCCGCATGGCTATCGGGACGGTTCAAGGTTCTGCTTGAATTATCACTCCAAATTCTTCCATCAAGAAACCCCGGTTTAATCTTAACCTCACGTTAAATTACCGCCACTCAGTTGACCCACAATAATTTTTGAGAAATGAAAAACATACACATCCTTATCCTACTGCTCGCCCTTGCAGGCAATATCGCAGCCCAGTCCATCGGCGTTGGCGCAAAGCCGACCAAGGGCGCTAAAGTCCATTTCGATGGCACGGCCAAATCCCTCAACGACAATTGGAAATATTGGGAGGGGCCTCGATTCAAGGCCGCCATGCCCATCAAATGGGCTATCGTGAAGGACCCAACTGGCTCCGGCACGGCCATGAACACCAACGACCCTGCCGCAGCGGGCGGCCTTTACGGTGCTGCCGACATCGTGACCAAGCAGGAATTCCGTGACTTCCGGGCGCATGTGGAGTTTCTTATTCAAGAACCCGGCGGCAACAGCGGCGTCTATCTCCAGAACCGTTACGAGATACAGGTACTCGATGGCGACAGCACAGCGCACGGGATTGCTGCCGTCATCAACGAGCGGCGGGCGCCCTACCATCTATATAATGGTATAGGCAAATGGAACGCCTACGATGTGGTGTTCCGGGCGGCTCGTTTCAAGGATGGTAAATTGGTGGAAAAGCCTATGGTGACGCTGCATTTCAACGGCGTGAAGGTGCATCAAAACCAGCCAATACAGCAGGTATGGGGCGGCCCCAATTCCGGCCTCGATGGTGGCAATGACGGTGGCAAGGGCATCACTGACCGCCCCGGAGGCCTCAAGCTGCAAGCCGAGGGCCATAACGTGCTCTATCGTAATATCTGGATGGAGGAACTCAAACTCGATGCCCCGAACACCGACCTCATCGAGCCAGGAAAACCCGCCGTGGAGGCCGTGGCGACGGAACCCCGCCTGCAACGGGTGCCTTTCAAAAGCAAAGTGGACAGCGAGGAACACGAGTTTTTCATGTACTTGCCCAAGGGGCACGATGGCGTGGTTGACAAGAAATACCCCGTACTAATGTTCCTGCATGGCAATGGCGAGCGGGGCAATGGCCGTGATGAACTCGACTATGTGCTCACCCACGGCCCGCTGTACGAGGCTTGGATTCAAAAGCGTGACCTACCGTTCATCATCATCTCGCCACAACTGCCCATGTTCGGCATGGACAAAAAAGGCATTTCCTATATTGACAACCGCAGCAAGGATTCGATTCCCAAGCGACTCACCGATGGCACCCCACCTCGCAACTGGGGCGACCTGCCAGGTGGCCCGATACTCGGTTCGGTACCATCCGACACCTTCCCCCGTGGCATAAAGACCCTTCCCGATGGTTGGGAAAGAGTAGAGGACGACCTGCTGGTCATGCTCGATTTTGTGCAAAACTATTACCAAGGCGATAGACAGCGTACTTACCTCACGGGCCTTAGCTACGGTGGCTTCGGCACCTACCATTTTGCCAGTACGCATTCGGAGCGGTTCGCCGCCATCGCCCCAGTGGTGGGCTGGGGGCACCCAGATTTCATGCCGCCCATTGCGAAAGCAAAAATCCCCTCCTGGACTTTCGCTGGCGGCTTGGATGGCGTGATTCACCCCCGCTATTTCTATGCTGGCGTTAATAAGCTAAAGGAACTCGGCGCCCCTGACGTGCGCTTCACCATTCACGAGGACTTGGGGCACGATACCTGGCGACGGGTGTATGGTGGGCAGGATTTGTATGACTGGTTGTTGTCGAAAAGGAAGGAGTGATGGTTAATCAATAACGTCGGCTACAAAGCAAGCGTAACGTTTCCCCTCCTCTCCCAATTTCACCCTATCAAAAACCTCCCCCGCCTCCTCTAGAAACCTCCCTAACTCTCTATACCTCGACGAATAATGCCCACAAATCAATTGCCCAACCCCGGCCTTTCGGGCCAGTTCGGCGGCTTGGCGGGCAGTGCTGTGCATGGTGAGGGCGGCATTTTCGGCAAAGTCGTCGCAGAAGGTGGTATCGTGGTAGAGCATACTCACACCTTGTATATGGGGCAGTACAGCATCGTCGGCTATCGTGTCGGTGAGGAAGGCATAGGAGCGCAAAGGGGCAGGCGGTAGGGTGAGGTCCTCATTGCGGAGCAACTGGCCATTTTCCAAAAGCACATCCTCGCCTGCCTTGGCGGCCTTTATTTGTGAAATGGTCAGTTGGTGCACTCTAATTTGCTCGGGGCGAATGTTCAGCGGGCGGGGCTTCTCCCGAAATACATAGCCTACGGTCGGTATGCTATGCTTCAGCGGGATGGAATAGACGCTAACCGAGTCATTTTCAAAAACCAAATTGGGAGACTGGGTGTCCACTGCATGAAAACGGATGGGATAGGAAAGATAGCCTCCCGGCTTCAGTTGCGCAGCAATCATGGGCTCCAAGCCTGCGGGGGAAAAAATATCCAGTGGGGTTTGGCGGCCGTTTAGGTCGTACGAAAAAAGCAAGCCAGGCAACCCGAACACATGGTCGCCGTGTAGGTGGCTGATGAAAATCTGTTGGATTTTGTGGCGGGGGATATCGAAGTCGCCCATCCTCATTTGGGTGCCCTCGCCACAGTCGAGCAAGAAGTGATGATTGTGTACATGTAACACCTGCGAAGTGGGGTAGCGCCCGAAAGCGGGTGTTGCGGCATTTACTCCCAGAATCGTCAGGTCAAACCTCATAGGCGCTCTGCGCTCAAAGACCGCTCGATGTCCTCCAAAATGACGTAGTCCTTGGATTCTTCGAGCGTGGGCAGGATGGTGAGCACGGAGTCGAGCCGGGAGATTTCAATCAACTTGCGCACAGTGTCGTGCTTGATGCCAGTGAGGACAAAACAGCCGAGGCTCTTCCAAAGGCGGTTGGCGGTAAGGATGGCGCTAAGGCCAGAGGAGTCCACGTACTTTACTTCGGAAAGGTCGAGGATAAGGTTGGGCACCCCTTCATTGGAGATGATGACCAACTCTGATTTCAGGTTTGGGGCCACCACGGAATTGAGGTTTTCGTCGTGGAGATGGAGGACTGCGTAACGCTCCTGCTTATCTATCGAATATTTCATGCTACGGTTTTGCGCTTGAAGTGGATTGCCCAAGTGGAGGGCTATGCCAGAATTAAGGCGCTAAGTTACCATTTTCTATTGCAATTATTCAAATAGTGGTGGTTGCGAGAAGATTTTGAGCGTTTTTTTTACCCTACTTCCCTCTAACCCCACCCAAACACCACACATCAATTTTGATGTAAAGTGCTGTTTGTCAGTAATTTAAGACAATTTTTATTTCAACGTAAAACGCATAAATTGCCATTGCAATATGTTTGCTTTTGGAAGTGCATCAAACTAAGGTTGGGATGAAACGTTTATTTGCCGAACTTTGCCAGCCGTTGGTGAACTGGGGCCAGGAACCAAAAGAAACTGTCAAGGCAACATTGAGTGCAGGAAAGATTTTGTTCTACTTGGTGTGCCTTTTTCGAAATTTTATCACCAATCTGGTTGTAGTCACGAAATGCTGGCACTGTTTTTTACCATGAAATGGATGCCGTTTCTAAAATGCCATCAAGGAGAAAAATTGTAGCCTTCGAAACGGCATCAAGCGACGGAATGGGCAAGTTTTTTCGGGCCTATTTTGAACTTTCTTCAAATCATCTTAACATTGCTTCGATTCCCCAATGAATTGTCAAAATTTCACCGATTCAACTGATATGAACGACAAGAAATTTTCAAACAAAGTAAAAAAAATAATCTCTGCCAGCCGTGATGAGGCTTTGCGGCTTGGGCAGGATTTTATCGGTACCGAGCACT
This sequence comes from Saprospiraceae bacterium, assembly GCA_022841745.1. GTDB lineage: Bacteria > Bacteroidota > Bacteroidia > Chitinophagales > Saprospiraceae > UBA6168. The sequence goes on from JALHQW010000021.1 coordinate 8,105, forward strand.
TGCTGCTTGGCCTGATAAGGGAGGCCGACACACTCGCCTTTAAGACGCTGGATTCCCTCGACGTTGACCCCGTTGAGCTTCAGCAGATTATCGAAGAAACCGTGCCCCGCCGCCCATCGGCCAACTCTACCATTCATATAGGCAATTTGCCGCTCAACAAACAAGCGGAAAAAGTGCTGAAAGTGACTTTTTTGGAGGCCAAGGCCAACAAAAGTGAGGAGGTTTCGCCGGAACACCTGGTTCTTTCCATCCTAAAGCACAAGGACAACCCTGCTTCCCGTATCCTGAACCATTTTGATATTGACTACGAAATCTTCCGCACGGAACTTGAATACGTCCGTCAAGAGCAAGGCATGACCGAGGCACCGGAAATCTACAACGCCGCTCCGCCACCCGACGACGAGTCGAGCTACGACGACGACGAGAACGCTCGCTACCAACAGCAACAGCGCAAGGGCCAGCAAAAGTCCCGCACCCCGGTGCTCGACAATTTTGGCCGAGACGTGACTCGCCATGCAGAAGAAGGCAAGCTCGATCCCATCATCGGACGGGAAAGTGAAATCGAGCGGGTGTCGCAAATCCTCAGCCGCCGCAAGAAGAACAACCCGATTTTGATAGGCGAGCCGGGCGTTGGCAAAACGGCAATTGTAGAGGGCTTGGCGCTTCGTATTTTCCAAAAGAAAGTGCCCCGCACCCTGTTCAACAAGCGCATCGTGATGCTCGACATGGCAGCCATGGTCGCTGGCACAAAGTACCGGGGCCAGTTCGAGGAGCGCATGAAGGCCATCATGAACGAATTGGAGAAGTCAAGGGACGTCATCCTGTTCATTGACGAGATCCACACGATTGTGGGTGCTGGCGGTGCCACGGGTTCGCTGGACGCATCCAATATCTTCAAGCCTGCGCTTGCTCGGGGTGAGTTGCAGTGCATAGGTGCTTCTACATTGGACGAGTACCGCCAGTACATCGAAAAAGATGGTGCACTCGACCGTCGTTTCCAGCGGGTAGTGGTTGACCCACCGTCAGCCGATGATACTATCCATATTTTGAACAATATCAAGGAAAAATACGAGGAATTCCACAACGTGGTGTACTCCGACAATGCCATCAAAGCCTGCGTGAAGCTTAGCGACCGCTACATGAGCGACCGCTTCCTGCCGGACAAGGCCATTGACGTGATGGATGAGGTAGGCGCAAGGGTTCACTTGAAGAACATCCATGTGCCGAAGCACATTGAGGAATACGAAAAGAAAATAGAGCAGATAAAGGAGCAGAAGAACCAGGCTGTGAAAAACCAGCAATACGAGCGTGCCGCCGACCTTCGGGACGAGGAGAGCAAGCTGCTGCGCCAGCTCGATTTTGCCAAGATGCAATGGGAGGAAGAGAGCAAGACCAAGCGCTATCCTGTTGACGAAGAGGACATTGCGGAAGTAGTGTCCATGATGACCGGCATCCCCGTGAAGCGGGTGGCTCAGAGCGAGAGCAAGAAGCTCGTGAACATGACCGATGACATCAAAAAGCTCATCATCGGCCAGGACGATGCTGTGAAAAAAATCGTGAAGGCCATCCAGCGCAACCGGGTTGGCTTGAAAGACCCGAAGAAGCCCATCGGCTCCTTCATCTTCCTCGGCCCCACTGGCGTTGGTAAAACGGAGTTGGCCAAGTCATTGGCCCGTTACCTGTTCGATTCCGATGATGCCCTTATCCGCATTGACATGAGCGAGTACATGGAGAAGTTCTCCATCAGCCGCCTTATCGGTGCGCCTCCGGGCTATGTGGGCTACGAAGAGGGGGGACAGTTGACGGAAAAGGTTCGCCGCAAGCCCTACAGTGTGGTGCTTTTGGATGAAATCGAGAAGGCACACCCGGATGTTTATAATATCCTTTTGCAAGTGCTGGACGATGGACAATTGACCGACAGCTTGGGCCGCAAGGTGGATTTCAAGAATACCATCATCATCATGACCTCCAATATCGGCGTTCGTCAGTTGAAGGATTTTGGACAAGGTGTTGGCTTCGCAACGAAAGCACGGGTGGAAGCGGCAGAAGACCATGCCAAGACGGTCATCCGGGATGCCTTGAAAAAGACGTTCTCGCCGGAGTTCTTGAACCGCATTGACGACGTCGTCATCTTCAACAGCCTACAGCGTGAGGAGATATTCCAGATAATTGACATCACGCTAAAAGATGTTTTCAAACGGCTTGAAGCCTTGGGTTACAAGCTTGTGCTGACCGAAAAGGGGAAAGAATTTGTGGCCGAAAAAGGCTTCGACCCGCAGTTCGGCGCAAGGCCGCTGAATCGTGCCATCCAGAAATACATTGAAGACCCACTGGCAGAATTCCTGCTGAACGAAAACGTTGCCGAAGGCTCCATTCTGGAGGCTGACCTCAATGAGGATAGTTCTGGGTTGGTGATTTCTTACGCCAAGGAAGTGAAAACCGATGCTTGACGTGAGAAACCCTGATTTTTACAGCAATTTTTGATAAATAACAGGCCAATGCACGACTGGATAGTTGGGCATTGGCCGTTTGTTTTTTACGTTTGTGGGGAAAAATTTGGGTAAAACAGCCTTGCGTAAGGTTTTGCCCAAATCAGAAGGACTCAGCGGAACGAAAGAAGCATTTTAATTGTAGCACGAAAAACAGTTGATTGGGTTGGATAAAGTTTGTGAACCTTCGCAGCGACCATTCTATCCATCAACTTTAACAACTAAATGACAGGTTTTTGAGTCAGGGGTGCTTTTGCATAGGCATTGAACTAGTTATCAACGAACAGTGCCCACCAATCCACCAATCACGAATCACCAGTCACACATTACTTATTCTTTAACTAAACCTATTTCCATTTGGCAAAAGGATCTTTTAACCGCAACTTCTCAAGGCCGCCAGAGCCTAAGTTTCGAATCAACGAACAAATCAGGGTTCCAGATGTCCGCATCACGGGTGAAAACCTAGAGGAGGTCAGTGAAATCGTTGGGGAAAAAATAGAGGCAGGCGCAATCGTGCCAACCCGTAAGGCCCTGTTCTGGGCCGACAAAGCACAGCTCGACCTTATCGAAATATCACCAAATGCTGCCCCTCCCGTGTGCAGGCTAACGGACTTCAACAAGTACCTGTACGAGAAGAAGCGGAAAGAGAAGGAAATGAAGGCCAAGGCAGCCAAGACGGTATTGAAGGAAATCCGCTTCGGCCCCAACACGGACGACCACGACTTCGAGTTCAAGACCAAGCACGCCAAAAACTTCCTGGAGGAAAACGCCAAGGTGAAGGCATACGTGCATTTCTTTGGCCGTACCATCGTCTTCAAAGACCGTGGCTTCGACCTCCTGAACCGCTTTGTGAAGGAACTGGAAGAGGTCGGTACACCAGAAGCCCCCATCAAATTGGAAGGGAAGCGCATGATCGTGGTACTGACGCCTAAGAAGAAGAAGTGATTGGTGATTAGTAACTCGTGATTCGTAACTTACCAGTTGAGAAAGAGAGAAAAAATCTCATTTTCATCGCCAAATATGCCAATCCTCATTTGGAAATGACCCAAGGAGTTGCTTACCTTTGCGCTCCTTTACATCAAAACGTTTATTATGCCAAAATTGAAGTCACATTCCGGCTCAAAGAAGCGTTTCACGCTGACGGGCTCCGGCAAGGTTAAGCGCTTCCACGCAAACACCTCGCACAGGTTTTGGGGCAAAAGCCCAAAGGCCAAGCTGCGCCACGCTGGTTCCACAGTTGTAGATGCTTCTGACCAAGATCGCATCAAGCGTATGCTCGCAGTCGGATAAGCAGAAATTGGGAAATTAGAAATTGAGAAATTCTGGCTTCCATAGCCTTAATGCCTTGTTCCACTAATTCCAACTTTGAAACAAACAGATTTTTAACGAGAGTCCAGGCTGCAAGCCTTCTCGATTGCGGATTTGCGATTACGGATTGCGGATTGCAATCGAAAGCCCTGAGCTGTACTAAAAATTCATTTTATGCCTCGTTCAGTAAATGCCGTTGCATCACGTGCCCGGCGCAAGAAAATCCTAAAGGCCGCCAAAGGTTATTTTGGCCGCCGCAAGAACGTCCTCAGCGTTGCAAAGAACGCTGTTGACAAAGCAATGGGCTATGCCTACGTTGGCCGCAAATTGAAAAAGCGTGCTTATCGTCAGCTTTGGATTGCCCGTATCAACGCAGGTGCCCGCCAGAACGGCACTACTTACTCCAAGTTGATGCACAAGCTTGCTACCGCAAATATCGAACTCAACCGCAAGTCGCTTGCCGACCTCGCCCTGAACCACCCTGAGTCTTTCAAGGCGGTCATCAGTGCTGCGAAGTAATTCGGGAATGAGTTTTTTCCATGCAAAGAGGCCCAACGGTACGCCGTTGGGCCTCTTTTTTTTTGGTTCGGGTATGGGCAAAAAAAAGCCTGAACTTACTTCAGGCAGATTTGACAATTCTTACAATTATTAACCAAAACTTACGTGTTTAGCATAAGCCAACAACCGTGCCAAAAATCGAAACAGGATTTGAATTTTTTTTCAAAAAAAAATCCCCTTGCAGTTCAAACTGCAAGGGGATTTGAATTTTGATCGCTCAGAAGAATCAGGCGCTGGCCTTTTTCCGATGCGTGAAGGACTTCTTCTCATCAGCAGGATTACCAGTGAGCGGGCCACGGTTGCTGATCCGAATATCGCCTTTTGCCAAATCGGCCATGACAGGTGATGCAATGAAGATGGAAGAGTAAGTACCCACAACGATACCTACCACCAAGGCAAACGCAAATCCTTTGATGCTGCCACTGCCGAATATCCACAGGATGAGTACCGTGAACAAGGTCGTCATGGACGTGAGCAGTGTACGGCTCATGGTCTTGTTGATAGCCTTGTTGATAAGGTCGTAGGTGCTCATTTCAGGGAACTTAGTCGAGTACTCACGGATACGGTCATAGACGATTACCGTGTCGTTTACCGAGTAACCAATGATGGTCAGAATGGCAGCGATAAAAGCTTGGTCAATCTCCATCGGGAAAGGCAACATTCCGTGAAGCAGCGAGAACAGCGAAATCACCACGAATGCATCGTGGAAGGTAGCGATGACCGCCCCCAAGCTGTACTGCCACTTCGAGAAGCGTACCAAGATATAAAGGAAGATGACCAAAAGACCAAAGATAACGGCCTTCCATGCACTGTTGCGGAGGTCGTCGGCCACAGTCGGGCCTACCTTGCTGGAGGAGATGATGTGGGTTTCCTTGCTGTCCGGATTCTTGAACTCCTCAATGGTTGTGCCCCCAGCAATTGGCTTGAGTCCCTCCAGCAGTTTGGCAGTCACTTCGTCCTGTACTTTGTCGCCCTCGTCGTTCACCCTGTAGTCTGTGAGGATGTTGAAGGTATTCTCGGTGTCAACGGCCTTTACAACTGGCTCGCCTTCCAATGGGCCTGCCAATGTTTGGCGAATGGACTGTGCGTCGGTTGGTTGGCTGAAGGTAACGTTGTAAGAATAGCCGCCCTTGAAATCAACGCCAAGGTCAAATCCCCTGGTAAAGAAGGAGACGATGCCAAGCAGCGTGATGGCGATGGAAACACCGTAGAACATCTTGCGCTTCGCCATCCAATCAATATTAAGGTCTGCCAACGAGTTCTTGGTGGGGACATTCCAGAAGGTGATTTCCTTCCCTTTGCCCACCCACCACTCAATGATGAGGCGGCTTACCAATACAGCGGTGAAGAAGGAGAATATGAGACCCCAAATCAGGATGACCGCAAAACCCTTGATGGGGCCAAGACCAAAGATGGCCAAGATGAAGGCCGTGAGCAGGGTTGTCAAGTTGCCATCAATAATGGCGGCATAAGAATGGCGGTAGCCTTCCCGTATGGCCACTTGCAGCGATTTGCCCTCTCGAAGCTCTTCCCGTATGCGTTCGAAAATGATTACGTTGGCATCCACAGCCATACCAATCGTCAGTACGATACCAGCTATACCAGGCAAAGTAAGCACTGTGCCAATGGATGAAATCGTGCCGAGCAGAAACACCACGTTGAGGAACAGCACTATGATGGAAATTACGCCACCACCACCATAGTAAAATATCATGAACGCCAATACTAGCAGGAAGCCACTGAACAGCGCCAACATACTGGTATTGATGTTCTCCTCGCCGAGCGACGGGCCGACCAAGGATTCTTGGATGATTTTCGTTCCAGCAGGGAGCTTTCCTATTTCAAGGATACTGGCGATGTCGTCGGCTTCCTCCAAAGAGAAGTTGCCCGTTATTTCTGATGAACCTGTAAGAATCGGGTTTTGCACCATTGGTGCAGAGACAACATCGGAGTCGAGCACGATGGCAATCTCACGGTTGCCGTCATTGGCGGCCTTACTGGTCATGATGCCCCAGGTGCGGGCACCTTCCCCATCCATACGCAGACTGATGGAAAGCTCGCCCGTAGTAGGGTTGGGGCTTGAAGAAGCATCCGTTACCCGGTCGCCTTCGAGAGGAGCGGTATTCTTGCCCGGCTCTTTCTTGATGGCATACAGCTCATAGGTATTGGTCATTTCAACACCCTTGTCGTCCTTGGCTGGCTTGCGGCCCCAAAGGAACATTACGTCATTTGGGAACAAAGAACGAACCTCTGGGCGGTTCAGCATCCGTATCACATCGTCCTGCTTGTTCTTTTCTGCCAAGCCCATGACGGCGGCTCCCCTCGTGCCATTGTTTGGCGTGAAGATGTCGAACAATGGGCCGGTTGTGGCCGTTGGGTCAACTTTGTTGGTATCAGTTGGATTGGTTGCAGCAACTTCAGTCGTATCCATGATTTTATTGCCCGCAGAATCCACTTTTGAGCTGTCAATCGTGATGGTAGTTTCGCTTACTTCGCCAGCACCTAATTTTTTCAACTTATCGTTTGCTGCCACAAAGGCATTGCCCATTGCGCCATCGGTTATCCGATAAACGTTCCAGAACTCCAATTTGGCTGCGCTCTGAAGGAATTCACGGGCACGCTGCGGATTTTCGATGCCGGGCAGTTCCACGAGGATGATGTCACGGCCTTTGTCCAGCGAAACAGTTGGGCCTACAACACCCAATTTGTCAATACGCTTTTTTAGCATTTCGTAGGTACGGCCTACCGTCAGGTCGGCCTCACGGCGCAGCAGCGCCACCACTTGGGCATCGGAGGTATTGGCGTTGACTTCGTTTTTCAGCGACTCGTTCCGCTTGAAAAGCGTGGCCAATGCAGCACCACCTGATTTCTCCTTCCATGCTTGCGCAAACAAGTTGATATAATCAGTTTGGGCATTTTTTTGAAGTTCGTTAGCCCTGGTGATGGCATCTTCCAAGACCTTGTTTTCAGTGTCCAAACTTCCAGCCATTGCCCGGAGGAAGTCCCGAAGGTCAACCTGCAGCAACACGCTCATGCCCCCCTTGAGGTCAAGGCCAAAACCAAGCTGCGAGCCTTTCAGTTCTTGGTAGGTATAGGACTTGAGGAGTGGAATCCTGAAAATAGTTTCACTGGAAATGGAATCCAGGTAAGCGGCCTTTTGCATCCTTAAACAGGTTGCACTACCGTCCGCACAATTGGAGGCGGCAAAATTTTCGGCCTTGCGCTCCACGTTCCACGTCGGGAACATGAACAACAACTGGATGACCGAGACCACGGCAAACGCCACGAGAAAGAACTTGATAAAACCTTTTCCTTGCATGACAAGCAAATTTTAAGCTGTGAAAAATGGGGAACATCCGTTCAACTGAGCGGAAATGGCAATCACTTGCTGTTTCCGATTCGAAACGGGCCTGTTACTTGACCCAAATCCACATTTTTTCGAGTGGTAAAACGCTCTGTGAAATGTAGTTATATGATTGTTAAGGGCTTGTAAATCAATAATTTAAATGCACAAATTAAGATTTTTAAGACCCCTTCCGAAAAAACTGGGCAAATATACGCCTTTTACTCAATTCGCCTTGTTTTGTTTCAGCCCATTCAATGAAGTGTCATGCGGTGTTTCCTAACAATTGCAGGCTTGTACTCAGGCAATCTTGATGCCTGATTTTTTTATTTCATGTAAAAACGTGACTAATCGGGTGCTTTTCGTCAAGATGGATGGCAGAAGGGCCTATAATTTTAGATAAACGCAAAATGAATACCTTTGCCGCCAACATGACATCAAACCACCACCCAACAACTGCCTCATGGCGGGGGAAGGGTGGCCAAACTTCAAATCTTTACGAATCATGGGTCTATTTTCCTTCTTGAAAAATGCGGGCACTGCCCTCTTCGGTGGCGACAAAAAAGCAGCTCCCGCAAAACCTGCCGCACCTGCTGCACCAAGCGCACTCGACCAATTGGAGAACGCTCAATTGGCCATGCGCCTCACCAACCATGTGGTCTCTTTGGGCCTCAAGGTTGACAACCTGAACATCGTGGTGGACGACGACAAGGCTACCATAACCGGCGTGGCCGCAAGCCAATCCGAAAAGGAAAAGGTTATCCTTGCCGTTGGCAACGTCGCCGGCATCGCTACCGTGGACGATTGGATGAGTGTCGCGGCTGTTGCCGAAGCAGCGCCAGAGCCTGAAGCTGTGTTCTATACCGTAGTGAAGGGCGACACCCTTTCCAAAATCGCCAAGACCCACTACAACAACGCCATGAAGTACCCGGTCATCTTCGAGGCCAACAAGCCGATGCTTACCCACCCTGACAAGATTTACCCTGGTCAAGTGCTGCGCATTCCGCCTATTGCATAAATAACGGCCTACGGTGGACGGTGGACGGCCTATGGGACCCGTCCACCCCCTACCGTCCCTCGTTAACCGATTTTATTCCTCGGTTTTCCCGCCAAAAACGCCCTAACATTCTCCACCGATTCGACTATCAACCTTTCCCTTGCCTCCTTCGTTGCCCAAGCGTTGTGCGGTGTGATGAGGCAGTTCTCAACCGCCATGAGCACATTCCCTTTGTGGGGTGGCTCTTCTGAAATCACGTCCAAGCCCGCAGCTGCGATGACGCCGTTCTCCAAGGCATTCTTCAAATCAGCCTCCACCACCAAGCCACCCCGCCCCGTGTTGATGAGCAACGCCGAAGACTTCATTTGCGCAAGCGTGGCTTTATTGATAATTCCTTGATTATCAGCGGACAATGGCGCATGAAGGCTTAGCACATCGCTTTGCGCCAACAAGTTTTCAAAGGAAACAAACTCGACGCCCGCCCGCTTGTCCCGCTCCGGGTGTTTGTGGTTGGCAATGACCTTCATACCAAAGGCCAGTGCAATCTCCGCCACCCGTTGCCCGATTTGGCCGAAGCCATAGATGCCAAGCGTCTTGCCTGCCAGTTCCCAAAGCGGCGATAGGGTGTAGCTCCAATCTGGTGAGTTGGCCCAGCCGCCCGCCTTGGCATGTTGGCTGTGCTCCGCAATGCGGTTGGCAAGCGCCAAAACCATCGCAAAAACATGCTGCGCCACCGAGTTGGCGGCATAGCCTGGCACGTTGCAGACAGTGACGCCCAGCCGTTGCGCAGCAGCCACGTCCACCACGTTATAGCCGGTTGCCAATACGCTGACGAGGCGCAGCTGGGGCAGTTGTGCCAGCGTTTTTTCATCCAAAACCGCCTTGTTCGTGAGCACGATGTCGGCTCCACTGGCCCGTTCGACGATAAGCGCTGGCGGGGTGCGTTCATAGACCCTCAAATTGCCCAAAGCAACAAGACCATCCCATGAAAGGTCGCCGGGGTTGGCCGTATGGCCGTCGAGTACCAAGATGTTTTTCATAAAAACTGTTTCAACCATGCTTGATTTTTAGACCTTTGCGCCCAATTTTAAGCGACTATGAACCTTTTTAGAAAACTTTGGGCAATCTACGGCATCCTCGTTTTTTTCCTGCTTTGGTTGGTACTTTTTCCATTTTACTACCTTAGTTTCCTTGTTTTTCCGAATCCGTGGGTACGGCATATCATTTGGTTCAGCCACCATGTTTACACCCGCTTGTTCTTTGGGCTTACCTTAATTCGGTTCAAGATAGAGGGGCTGGAAAACATAGACCGCAGGCAGCCCTATATCATCGTGAGCAACCACCAGACTGCGCTCGATTTCATGATGAACGCCCGTGCATTCCCCGGCGTCTATAAGTTCTTGGCAAAAAAAGAACTGATAAAAGTGCCCCTTTTCGGCTTCATCGTGCGCAAGCTCTGCGTATTGGTGGACCGCAGCAGCGCTGCCAGCCGTAGCAGCAGTATGAAGTACCTGCACCGCACTTTGGAGGAGGACGGCTATTCCGTGTTCCTTTACCCGGAGGGTACCCGCAACACTACGTCGGAGCCGCTGCTACCGTTCCACAAGGGCGCCTTCCGCATTGCCATAGAGGCGCAAATGCCGATTGCTATCCAGACCATCGTCAATATTGAAAAAATCTCGAACCCCAAGCACAAGGGCCTTGATATGTGGCCCGGCACGGTGCACATCGTTTGGAGCAAGCCCATTGAGACGGCTGGGCTGACGATGGCAGATGCGGAATCACTGTCGGAACAAATTAGAAGCGTGATTTTGAAGAATTTGGGCAGATAAACACACAGAATTTCTTTCCTTGCAGTTTTGATAAAAAGCTTTTTCATGAAAATACTCCTGCCCTTCTTTTTTGCAATTGGCTTGGCCCTGCTGCCAACTGCCAACTGCCGACTGCAAACTCAAATCGCCCCTCGCATCCTCGACAATTTCTGGAAAGCCCGCTGGGTGGTCTGCCCCGGCGAGTCGCCCAAGCAGTATGGGGTCTATCATTTTCGGAAAACGATTGACTTGAAGACTGTGCCCGGCAGCTTCACCATCCACGTCAGCGCCGACAACCGCTACCGCCTATTCGTGAACGGGCAGGCCGTGAGCAGTGGCCCAGCTCGCAGCGACCTCGGCCACTGGAACTTCGAGACCGTTGACATTGCGAAGCAACTGAAACCCGGCAAAAACACCCTCGCTGCCATCGTCTGGAACGCCGCCGAGTACGCCCCCTTCGCCCAAATCAGCTACCAGACAGGCTTCATCCTGCAAGGCAACACCGAGGCCGAAGACCTTGTAAATACCGATAAAACTTGGCGGGTGCTGCGCAATGAGGCGTACAAGCCCCTCCCCGTTGACCGTGCCAAGCTCCAAAGTTACCTTGTGACCGGCGACGGCGACGACGTGGACGGCAGCCGATACCCGTGGGGCTGGGAGCAGCCCGGTTTCGATGACTCAAAATGGAAAAACGCCGAGCCACTATGGTTCGCTGGGAAGCCCCGTGGCCTCGGTTCCGATGGCAACTGGATGCTCGTGCCCCGTTCCATTCCATTGTTTCAAGAAGAAAGAATCAATATTGGAAAAGCGGTGGCGACTGGGCAGCAAGGCAAATTAATGCCAGTTGCGGTGCGGTCGGATTTGCCATTTACCATCAAAGCAAATACAAAATGGAGCATACTCATTGACCAGGGCATCCTCGTAAATGCCTTTCCCGTGCTCAACACCACGGGCGGCAAAGGCGCAAAAATCACCCTCACCTACGCCGAGGCGCTTTACGACAAAGACCGCCAAAAAGGCAACCGCAACGAGTGGCAGGGCAAGGAAATCATGGGCATCCAAGACCGCTTCACGACCGACGGCGGAACAGGGCGCAGCTTCCGCCCGCTGTGGTTCCGCACCTGGCGCTGGCTACAACTCGACATCGAAACGGGCAATGAACCCCTGACCATCAATGACCTGTACGGCATGAACTACGGCTACCCGCTCGATGCGAAAGCAAATTTCAATAGCAGCGACTCTACCCATGCCAAAATATGGGAAGTGGGCTGGCGCACCGCCCAGCGCTGCGCTGGGGAGACCTATTTCGACTGCCCTTATTACGAGCAACTGAGCTACGTCGGCGACACCCGCATACAGGCGCTCATCTCGCTCTACGTCAGCGGCGACGACCGCCTCGTGCGCAAGAGCATCGAGGACTTCGACAATAGCAGGATCCCTGACGGCCTTACGCAGAGCCGCTACCCCTGCAACGACATGCAAATCATCCCGACCTACTCCATGTTCTGGGTCTCCATGGTTCACGATTATTGGATGCTGCGCAACGACACAGCCTTTGTGAAGCGATTCCTACCGGGCGTAGCGAGCGTACTGGCCTGGGAGGAGAGCCGCCTCGACCCAAAAACGGGCATGATGGGCGCTACCGAGTGGTGGAACTTTGTGGACTGGGCCTGGCCATGGAGCGAGGAGGAGCGCATCGGCGGGGTGCCGCCAGGGGTGGCCAAAGGCGGGTCGAGCATCCTGACCTTGCAGTTTGCCTACACGCTGCGGCAGGCGGCAGCGCTGTATGATTATTTTGGAAAAAAAGCGGACGCAGCGCATTGCATCGCCCTCGCCGATAGGCTCGTTAAGGCGGCCTACCGACAATGCTGGGACAAAGACAAAAGCCTGTTCGCCGACAATCCCTCGAAGACGACTTTCAGCCAACATGCCAACATCCTTGCCGTGCTGACGGACGCCATCCCTTTTGAGGAACAAAAAGAACTGCTCTTCAAAATCATCGGCGACAAAAGCCTCACGCAGACGACCCTCTACTTCCGCTTCTACCTGCTCGAAGCCCTGAAAAAGCACGGCATGGGCAAGGAGTTCAATGCCCAACTCGACGACTGGCGCAACATGCTCAACATGGGGCTGACCACCTTTGCAGAGAACCCCGAACCTACCCGCAGCGACTGCCATGCCTGGAGCGCCGCACCAAACTACCATTTCTTGAGTACGGTGCTGGGCATCAATCCCGGCTCGCCGGGCTTTGAAACGGTGCGCATCGAGCCGGTTTTCAGGGGGCTTGATTTTGCCGAAGGCAAGATGCCGCACCCGCTGGGCGAGATTTCCTTGAGGCTGGAATGGACCCGTGCTGGGATAAAAGCGACCGTATCACTGCCAAAAGGGCTTGATGGGGAAATGATTTTGCTGAGCGAGCGGAAAGCCCTAAAGGGTGGGAATGTTGCGGTGCTGTATTTTTAAGATGGAAGGCGCTGGAAGGCGGGGGTGCTGAATTTTAGGTAAAAAAAACGTTTGAGCGGCAGTTAAAACCACTCAAACGATTTTTTTAGAAACAGCCGAATAGGAAAGCAATAAGGTGTTACCTTATCTTCCAAGTTTCACCAGCTTCACTTGCTCACGATAACTTCCAGGAATAAGCTGACAAAAGTACATTCCCGATGGAAGTGAAGACGCATCGAAGTTAAGTTGTAGCAGCCCATTGCACCGACCTCGCCAACCGGCTGGTGGAGGCCACCTACCGCAACTGTTGGGACGCTAGCCGTGGCCTCTTTGCCGACACCCGACAAAGGCCACGCTCAGCCAGCATGCCAACATCCTCGCCGTGCTGACGGACGCATTGCCGGAGGCGCAGCAGCCCGGTTTACTCCTCAAAATAATGGCCGACAAAAGCATCACACAGACGACGCTCTACTTCCGCTTCTACCTGCTGGAAGCCCTGGAAAAACACGGCATGGGCAAGGAGTTCAACGCCCAACTCGACGACTGGCGGGCCATGCTGGACATGGGCCTGACCACCTTCGCCGAAAACCCGGAGCCGACCCGCAGCGACTGCCATGCCTGGAGCGCTGCGCCCAATTATCAGTTCCTCAGCACAGTGCTGGGCGTGAACCCGGGTTAGCCGGGCTTTGCCACCGTGCGCATCGAGCCGTGCCTCGGCGAGCTAAGTTTTGCCGAAGGCAAGATGCCGTACCCGCTGGGGGAAATATTCGTCAAACTTGAAAAATTTGGGACAGGCTAAAAGGCTATGGTGATGTTGCCAAAGGGCTTGGACGGGGAAATAGTTTGGCGGAACGAACGAAAAGCGATGGAAGGCTGGAAGGTGGAGGTGCTGAGTTTTAAATGAAAAAATCAGGACCAAGACCCGAAGTAGGTTTGGCCCCGATTTTAAAAAATTTGGCTCATCCACTTTTTAAGTGGATGAGCACTGTACCCTGTCTAAGGCGAAAAATTTTTGTCAATCATTTTGGCCAGAAGTCCCTCTTTCAGCCAGAACTGGAGATTTAGGATTGACTTTCTTAACCCCTCCTTTCAAGCCTGTACAGGAGCAACTGTAGCAACAGTTAATTTCGGCATCCGTCAACCCTAAGCCCGTCGCAATGCCTGTTAATTCAGCATCAAGAGCAAGAACTTCATCGAAAGTAATACTTGTTTCAACATAACCCTCCTCCTCTGTAGCGTAAGCACAGAATCCTACACCCGATTCTTGGAATCCGTAAGTGAAGAGAAACTCGGTGCAACCGGTGTTGCAAAAATCAAAGCAGATGTAAGTCCATACATCGGTACCCGCACACCCATTACCATTAAGTCCATCTTGAGAATATCTTGTGGCAGATGATATGTTGAATGCATCAGGATAAACTTCAGACCAACATCCTGTGATGCACCCTTCGTCCACGTTTCCATCACAGTTGTCATCCACGCCGTTTCCGCAGACTTCCTCAGCGCCCGGATGTACAGTAGCGTCATTATCATTACAATCGCCACCAGGTACGCATTCATTTTCGGCTTCCACCCAGCCGTCGCCGTCCGCATCAATAAGAATAACGTCGCCATGTGCCAAGTGAGCAGGTACAGCATTTTGGCTGACATTAATAACATGCCAAGTGCCATTATCCGCATCGTAATGGCAGAGGTCAACTTTGGCGTTACCATTGCTTTTTTCGCCACTAGTGGCTTGGCCGTGCAGGTTGGCAGCACCAGTAGCACCGTTGGCGTAGTCATTTAGCTGGTCTTTCACACAACTAAAAATGAAGAACATGACAAAGCTGAGGAGAAGGATTGTTTTGAAAGTTTTCATTGAAAAGGAATTAATTATTTATGCCTACTCTCACCGTTTTCGGCAACCCGGGGCTGGCCATACAGCTATAAAATCAATTGGTAACGGGTAATAAAGTAGCGTCCACTAAAAGGTCATAATCCCAATTAATGGCGTGTTTTGTCAAGCGGCAAAACCACTACTTGTAGCTGGAAGCGGAAGTCATCGCAAGGCAACGACCATGTAGCTTGGTGGAGAACGGCCTTCATAAAGAAGGCCCTGATGTGGGAATTGTTGTTGCATTTGGTATAAGGTTTACATTAGAATACAGCCCTACTGCAAGCAGTTGGGTAATTGATAATAAACAATTAATGGCTGGCATTTAGCCAGTCACAGCATTTGGAATTGCACGACTTATTGATATTCAACAAGGCGAAACCGCCTTGCAAAGCCTCAATCAATATAAGATCATGTGCTTATGAAGTGTGGGCAGAACAGCAGGCGCAGAATTGGCGCATTGGCAAGAACTTGGTTGAATTCAGGGTAGTTGTTTTCAATTTGGTCTTACCATTAAAAAAAACAATGTTAGATTAATATTGCCCAACAAAGGTAATATATAGTTTGACAAAATAAGCCAAATTCAGAATATTTTTAAAATAAATACTATTGTCAATATCCAAGGCGTTTTTCGAAATAAAAATAGGGTGAGGCTGTATCATAAGTCAATTTTTCGTTGAGGGCGAAAAATTTAATTTCAACGCAGAGATGCAAAGGCGCAGCGTTTGAAATAATCCTCTGCGCCTTAGCGTCTCTGCGTTCATTAATTTGTTGGGCCTTTGGCCCAACTGACTTATGATACAGCCTCACCCTGTTCCTAAAAATAAGCCGGTCTATTATTTGGAATATCCGCATGAGCAGCACAAGCCATGATTTTTCTTTTCTGCTGCCCAGTGATAAGCCCTGTAGCCTTCCAGGCGTTGGTCAATGCTGCGACGCAGCTCACGAACTGGCCGTGGTTGGTGGCGTTGGCGGCGCAGTCACCTATCAAGTCGTGAAGGGCTGGATGGGGAAATCATCCTATTGAGCGACCGTAGGCAGCTGAAAGGGTGGGATGGTGCATGAGCTGGTTTTTTGATGAGAGGCGGTTGGCTAACAGCTAATAGCCAATAGCCAACTGCCCTCATCATCTATACCGCCAAATCGGGAACACCTCCCCCGCTTGGAACACCTGCCTTTCCAAGGGCAATTCGATGAACGCATCCGTATCCACGAGGTTGGCGAGGTCGCCGGAGCCTTGCCCGGTCACGGGCGTGGCAAGCCAGCGGCCATCTGAGCCTGCGGCCAATTTTACTTGTAAAAAATAAGTGAGGTCAGGCTTGAAAAAATAGTCCTCAGCCAGTGCAGCGTATTGATTTTCAATGGCTTGCAGCCCCAAGCTCGCCCGAAGCCAGAGCTGGAAGTAGCGGTGCAGGCACATGAACGACGACACAGGGTTGCCGGGAAAAGCAAACACCACCGTGCCCACCGACCGCCCAAACCAGAACGGCTTGCCGGGCCTTTGCGAAACTTTGTGGAACAACTGCCGCACCCCAATCTGCTCCAGCGCCGAGGGTATATGGTCGAACTTGCCCATCGAAACGCCGCCGCTCATCAGCAGCACATCGTACTTCGTCAGGCAATCGCCAAGCGTGGCCTCAATGGCGGCGGGGTCGTCGGGGAGGTGGAGCAGGTCGGCCGGGAGGCCCCAAGTGCCCAGCACGGCGGCCATCACATGCACGTTCGACTTCCTGATTTGGTGGGGCAATGGCGTTTCGTTCACCTCCACCAGTTCGTCGCCGGAGGAAAGGATGCATACCCTCGGTAATGCCACTACCTTCAGTTCCGACTTGCCGATGGTGGCCGCTACGCCTAGTTCGGCGGGGCTGATGAGGCTGCCTTCGGCAACGATGACCTCGCCTATCCGGCGGTCAATGCCCTGTCGGTGGATATTCTGCCGTGCCTGCACATTTTCGATGGAAACCGTCGCAAAACCCGCTTCAATGCTGAGGTCTTCGTAGCGAATGACGGCATCGGTGCCTTGCGGCAACATGGCCCCGGTCATCACTTCGATGCAATTTGTTTTATCCTTCAGCGCCAATTGCGGAGCACCTGCCGCCTGTGTGCTTTCCATGAAAAACCTGCGCTGGCCCACCTCGAAATTTGCGAAGCAGATGGCAATTCCATCCATCGAAACCCGGTCGAAGGGAGGGAAGTCACGGTCGGCAAGGAGCGGCTCCCGCAGCACCCGGCCTACGGAGCGGTGCATCGGCACAACCTCGACAGGCAGTGGAATCAGGTTTTCAAGGACGATGTTGGTGGCTGTCTGAACGGTAATCATGTTGCGCAGCAAAGTTTGAAGGACATAAAACAAGGGCAATATTAGGGGATTGCAAGAAACATTTACCTTTGGCGGTCTTGAACGCAAGGATTGAAGGATTGAGGGATTGAAGGATTGAAGGCAGCACCCTGCCCAACCCTTCAATCCTTCTTGCCTTCAAATTGTCTATCAAGGATTGAAGGATTGAGGGATTGAAGGATTGAAGGCAGCATCGTTGCCCAACCCTTCAATCCTTCACCCCTTCAATCCTTCAATCCTTCCACATGTCCGTAACAAAAGAAGTCAAGCGCATCACCGTCCACACCTTGCAGGCCATGAAGGGCCGTGGGGAGAAAATCACCATGCTCACTGGCTACGACTACTCCATGGCCCGCATCCTCGATGAGGGCGGCGTGGACGTGATATTGGTGGGCGACTCTGCCTCCAACGTGATGGCCGGGCACGAGACCACCCTGCCCATCACCCTCGACCAGATGATTTACCATGCCGCCTCGGTAGTGCGGGCCGTGAAAAAAGCGCTCATCGTCGTGGATTTGCCGTTTGGCTACTACCAAGGCAGCAGCCGGGTGGCCTTGCAGAGTTCCATCCGCATCATGAAGGAGGCGGGCGCCCATGCCGTGAAGATGGAGGGCGGCGCCGAGATTGAGGGGAGCATCAAGCGCATCCTGTCGGCGGGCATCCCGGTAATGGGGCACCTCGGCCTCACGCCGCAGAGCATCTACAAATTCGGGACGTACCAGGTACGGGCAAAGGAGGAGGAGGAAGCTGCAAAGCTCAAGGAAGATGCCCTGCTTTTGCAAGAAATCGGCTGCTTCGCAATGGTGCTGGAGAAGATACCGGCTTCCCTTACAAAGGAAGTCAGTGAGAGCCTTCACATCCCCACCATCGGCATCGGGGCGGGCATGCACGCCGATGGGCAAGTGCTGGTCACCCACGATATGTTGGGCATCACGCACGAGTTCAAGCCCCGGTTTTTGCGGCGCTATGCCGAGTTGTTCGAGGAAATCAAAGGGGCAGTGGAGCATTATTGCGCTGATGTGAAGGGGAAGGATTTTCCGAATGAGCAGGAACAGTATTAAATTGATTTTTTTGATTTAAGATTTAAGATAGACGATTTAAGATTTAAGATTGGGAGGGTCGGAAAACTTTGCAAATAAAGGTTTTTTCAATTGAGCACGACCTTGATAAATCTAAAATCTAAATTCGTCTATCTTATATCTTATATCAAATAAACAAGGCAATAATTAAAATGAAAAATATCAAACATTTCGCCACCCTCGCCGCCCTGTTTTTGGGCTTTTCCATCGCTGCGCAAACGACTTACCTGCATTGCGGTAAGCTTATAGATTGCGCCAGCAACGAGGCCAAATCCGAAATGACCATTATCGTGGAAGGCAACCGCATCAAGGATGTGGTGAAGGGCTACGCCAAGGCCCCCGCCGATGCCAAGGTCATTGACCTGAAAAGCCGCACGGTGATGCCCGGCCTAATGGACATGCACATCCACGTCGAGAACGAAAGCAACCCGAAGAGCTACGAAGAGAAGTTCCGGCAGAATCCCTCCGACGTTGCCTACGTGGCCGAGTCGTTTGGCATGAAAACGCTGATGGCGGGCTTCACGACGGTACGTGACCTTGGTGGCAGTGGCGTCAACGTGTCGCTGCGGAATGCCATCAACGCTGGCTTGGTGGACGGCCCCCGCATTTTCACTTGCGAAAAATCCATCGCCACCACGGGCGGCCATGCCGACCCGACCAATGGCGTCCGCAAGGACATGATGGGCGACCCCGGCCCCAACGAAGGCGTCATCAACAGCGTGGACGATGCCTGGCAGGCCGTTCGGCAGCGTTACAAGAACGGCGCTGATCTCATCAAAATCACGGCGACGGGCGGCGTGCTCAGCGTGGCTGCCAATGGCCTGAACCCACAGTTCCGACAAGAGGAGGTGGAGGCAGTCGTTGCGGCAGCAAAAGACTATGGCTTCACAGTGGCTGCCCACTGCCACGGCGACGAGGGCATGAAGCGGGCCGTGCTGGCGGGCGTGACGAGCATTGAGCATGGCACGTTCATGACCGACGAAATCATGCAATTGATGAAGCAAAAAGGCACTTATTACGTGCCGACCATCAGCGCCGGGAAGTTCGTGGCAGAAAAAGCGAAACAGGAAGGTTACTTCCCACGGGTGGTGGCCATGAAGGCGGCCATCGTCGGGCCGCAGATTCAGGCCACTTTTGCGAAAGCCTATAAGGCGGGCGTGAAAATCGTCATGGGCACCGATGCCGGGGTGAGCATGCACGGGCAGAACGCTTGGGAGTTCGTGTTCATGAACGAGGCCGGTATGCCCCCGATGGAGGCCATCAAATCGGGAACAGTGACCCCAGCTGCGATGCTCGGCAAGAGCGCCGACCTCGGCACCATCGAGAAGGGCAAATTAGCCGACATCGTGGCCGTGCAGGGCGACCCACTGGCCGATATGAAGGCCATGATGGAAATGCGGTTCGTGATGAAGGATGGGAAGGTTTATAGGAATGAATAGTTGGCAGTTCGGCAGTGGGCAGGTCTTGTCCCGACCCATCGGGATGGCAGTCAGATGGCAGTTGATTGGCAATGACTGCCTTGGTGGAGAGCTTTTTTAACGGATGAAAACGAAAGGGTCTTCAAAATTTCCCCGGCCACTTTCGAGAGGCGGGGTTATCAAACCCCGTTGTTCCGGAACAGCGGGGTTTGATAACCCCGCCTCTGAAAGGAACTGCATCAGTTAAAATATCCCACTAATTCTGCCTTTATTGACAATATTTTCAATTTGAGAAAGTAACTAAAACGCCATAAAGCAGTTAAGGCGTTCAACTAATTTATCAATAAAATAAAGCGCATTCAGCATCACATGGAGAATCAACCACTTGAACCCGCCCCAAAAAGAAATACCGCAAAAATCCTGCTATTGCTTGGCCTTGTGGCCGCTGGCGTGGTAGGCTACTTGGCTTGGAGCTTTGTTTACAAGCCAAACGTGCCTGCCAGTTTGACCAAAAAGCACGTACTCATCCCCACGGGCGCATCGCTCAACCAAGTGGTGGATTCGCTGAAGGCGGGCGGCTTCATTTTTGATGAAAATTCCTTTCGCACAATGGCGGAGCGGCTCAGCTATAAGGGGCGCAGTGGCCGCTTTGAAATTAAGCCGGGTCAGAGCAGCTACCACCTCGTCAAGCATTTGCGCAGCGGCGAACAAGCGCCCGTGAAGGTCGTTTTGGTCAACGAGCGCCTGCCAGAGGACATCGCCGCCAAGGTGGCCAAGGCCATTGAGCCAGACTCGCTGGCGCTGGTCACACTGCTGAACGACACAACCTACCTCGATAGCCTCGGCCTTACGCCTGCCACCTTGCTATCGCTGTTCATTCCCAATACTTATGAGGTTTTCTGGAACACGACTCCCCGCAAGTTCATGGAGCGGATGAAGAAGGAGCACGACCGCTTCTGGGAGGCCGAAGGGCGCAAAGCAAAGGCAGCGGCGCTCGGCTTATCGCAGGTGGAAGTTTATACCGTGGCAAGCATCGTGGAGCGGGAGACCAACGACAAGGCAGAAAAGCCCCGAATGGCGGGTGTCTATCTGAACCGGGTGGAGCAGGGCTGGCCGCTGCAGGCCGACCCGACACTCGTCTTTGCCAGCCGTGACTGGGAGGCCCGTGACCTGGCCAAGTACAAAGACCTCGACTCCCCCTACAATACCTACAAATACCCCGGCCTGCCACCCGGCCCCATCAGCATGGCCAGCATCCCCAGCCTGGATGCAGTGCTGAACCGGGAGAAACACGATTATATGTTCTTTGTGGCAACGGGCGATGGCTCCGGCAAGCATATGTTCGCCGTGACGTACGATGCGCACAAGGTGAACATCGAGGTTTACAAGCGGAACCTATTACAGCGGGGATTGGGGCTTTAGCCTACCTCCAGCCGATAGCCCACGCCATGCACATTGGCGAGTTTCAAGGATGGGTCTTTTTGCAGGATTTTGCGCAAGCGGGAAACGAACACGTCCAAGCTGCGCCCCACGATGATGCCCTCATCTTCCCAAACGGCGGCGAGTATGGCATCCCTTTCCAATACCTGATTCGGTCGCTCCGCAAAAAACTGGAGCAGTTTGGCCTCCCGGAACGTGAGCGACTGGCGGGTTTCGCCGACTTGCACGTATAAATTGGCAGGGTCGAAAATAGCGCCCCCAAATCGCAGCAAGGCATCATTTTCAACGACTAATGGCGCAGGTTTAACCTCGCCTAATTGCTTGTTTTTTAGTTTTTTATAAACGAAAAAAGACAAAAGGCCAAAGGCGGCGAGGTTGGCCAATGCCCACCAAGCCCAGCCGAAGCTGCTAGCTTTAGCTGTCCGGTTGGGAAAAGAAATAGAGAGGTTATAGCAATCACCAATGGGTTGGCGTCCACTGCACGGTACTTTGCCTTCTTCCACGGATTCCTGCGAGTAGCCGAGCATCAGCAGGTTTTCGAGGCAATCGAGCACAGCTACGTGGTATTTTTCACGGATGCCATGTTGCGCCAGCGCTGCCTCCAAAAAACGGGGCAGGCTGTCGTAGCTGAACTGAGATTCAATTCGGAGCATGTACTCGCCTTCCGACATCTTTTCCACGGGGGGAATGGCACGGGTCGTGTCCCCGGCAAGGTCGAGCAGGCGGTCGGCGGTTTGGCGCAAGGCGAGGTTGACCTGCTGCGAGAACAGCCGCTCGTCAGTCTTTGGCGGTTTGAACAGCCCCGATGCCCCCACGGCCAACAGGGAAGTCAACAATACCAGCAATGGCAGTCCCAACTTGAGCAAGCTATTTTTCATAGGTCAAAAATACGGCTTAATTCCTTGGAAAACAGTGTTTTACATTTCCTTTACACTGTTTTACAGGGTTTTTGCTACCTTCGGCAATGGGCGGCTGCATATTTGCCTAGCATTGTTTCATCAAAAAAATCTACACCATGTTCCAGAAATTATTGCCCGTCTGTTTGCTGCTTTTGGCAAGTTGCAAAAACGACCCTAACACTACAACCGAAGTAGCCCAAGCCTCTATCGAAGGCACAAAGGAAAAGCTGAAAAGCACCTGCATCGTCTGCGAATCCATTGACCAAGGCTATACCTGGAAACCAGCCGATGCGGGGTTTCCTGCTGATGCGGCGGTCAAGCAAATGGCGCTTCAAAACGACCGCCTTATCGTTACCACGAGCGATCACGGTATGTTCATCAGCGATGCAGGACGGCAAAATTGGCAACCGTTGAGCATGGAACAATTGCCCAGCAAGGACATCGTTGCCCTGACTGCCGATGGCAGCGGCATCTACGTAGCCGTGGACAAACAGGGCGTTTTTGCAACGCACGACGAAGGCCAGCACTGGACCAAATTGAACGATAACCCAATGGGCAACGACAATTTCATCCATGCCATTTTCAAGGTTGGCGATGAAATATGGGTAGGGCATCTGGGCAGTTTGTATGCTATGTCGGAAACACCTTTGAGCAAATGGCGGGAAGTCATGAAAGGGGTTTTTGCCACCCATGCGGCACAGTCCGGCTCGGACATCCTACTCGGCACCAGCATCGGCATAGCCCGGTCAAGTGATGGCGGCAAACACTGGGATTGGGTGGGCAAAGGTGCTACCGTGAGGAAGCTGCTCTCCATTGGTGGGCAACAGTTATTGGCCACCTACAAAGAGAAGGACGCCGAGGTGTCAACGGATGGAGGAAAGACCTGGACCACCGTCCAAAGCGACGACACTGCTGCCCGGGGCCTACTGAACGCTGCCAAATCTGGGCACGATATGTTCTCCAAGCAGGATGGTGTTTACAGCCGATGGGAAGACCAATCGCTCAATTTCTTCGGGTTGCCCGATTATGCGGAAACGGATTTTTTGCCTGTGGGCAATACGGTCTATGTGTGGGTGCTGGGGCGGATGGATGGGTGCTGAGGGTGAAATTTGAGCTGAACAAATAGTTGTTCAGCTCCATTTATCTTCTATTTTCACTTATTTATGTTGGAACTTGTTAAGACAAAATGCCGGAAAAAGACAAATACCACGACCAAGTAAGGAATGCCATCGAAAAGGATGGTTGGACTATTACGCACGACCCATTGCATTTCAAGATTGGGAAAAAGGAAATATTCATTGACCCCGGTGCTGAAAGGTTGATAGCGGCAGAAAAGGGCAACGAGAAAATTGCAGTCGAGGTTAAAAGTTTTCTTCACCTATCATTTTTAGCAGCTTTCTACGAAGCATTGGGCAAATTCATCTTGTACGAAGAGGCACTTGAAATTGAAGAACCGGACAGGGTGTTGTTCCTCGCTATTCCAGCGCACATCTATGAAAAAGAAATGGAAGACGAACTGCTCATCCAAAAAATCATGGAACACAAACATATCCAAGCCATCGTTATAAACGTTCACAGTGAAACAATCGTAAAATGGATAAAATAAAAAAATACGAGGCCATCATTCTCCAAATCATGCAGGAATACGCCGCCATTCCCTACGCCAACATCGCCGCCAGCAATGAGCTAATTGTTGACCGGGAAAACCACCGCTACCAAGTTGTGACCATTGGTTGGGACGGCTACAAGCGGGTGCATACGGCCACGCTCCACTTCGACATCAAAGGCGGCAAAATCTGGATACAGCAAGACCAGACTGAGCACGGCATCGCCAACGACCTCGTAGAGGCCGGGGTGCCGAAGTTGGATATAGTGCTGAATTATTTGCTGCCGGAGGTGCGGGAGGAGTTGGAGTTTGCGAAGGGGTGAGTTTGAACAAAAATTTTCGAACAAAAAAACTTTTTGTGTTTATATTGGTTTGTCGTATATTTGCGGCGTCCAAAGTTTAGGAGCAGACGGAGGACTTGAATTTTTAAACACGCTTTAATATGCCAAATAAACGGCACCTGCTCCAATTCATTCCTTTTGGAGCAAAACTTAATGCTCAATTCCACAAGTTAAAACAAGTTTGGAAAAAGCACAAACACCATGTTGAGTCATTCTTCCAATGGCTGAATAGGCTCAAGTTGATTACTGATTTGTTACAGTTATTGGGCCTATTTTAAGCACCATTAATTATGGAAGACCAGATGACAATGCAGATTTACGCTGCATTGTCATTCTGTTAATTACATTTGCCCAAAGCCGAAATAAATGAAAATTCTAACAGTTTTTTTAGTGCTGTGGGTGTCCTTCGCCCACGCTCAATCCACCCATACCCTCTGGTTCGACCGCCCCGCCCAGTTCTTCGAGGAGACCCTCGTGCTCGGCAATGGCCGCATCGGGGCCTCCGTCTTCGGTGGCGTGGCCGTGGACTCCATGTTCCTCAACGACGCCACGCTGTGGTCGGGCGGGCCGGTGAACGCCAACATGAACCCCGACGCCCACACGCATCTTGCCGCCGTGCGGGAGGCGCTGGCACGGGAGGACTACCCCGCCGCCGACTCGCTGAACAAGCGGCTGCAAGGCTCGTTCTCACAGAGCTTCGCCCCGCTGGGTACCTTTTACCTGAATTTTCAGCATGAAAAAGGCGAAGTGAAAAACTACTATCGGGAACTCGACATTGAGCAAGCCGTGAGCACGTTGCGCTACGAGGTAAACGGCGTGAAATTCCAAAGGGAATATTTCATCTCTGCCCCTGATTCGGTGATGGTCATCCGGCTTTGGAGCAGCAAGCAAGGGGCGCTTAATTTTGAAATCGGCTTCAAAAGCCTGTTGCGGCACATGGTATCATCGAATGAAACTGAGCTGTTTGCAAACGGCTATGCACCCTTCGTGGCCGAGCCGAGCTACCGGGGCGATATGCCCAACGCTGTTGTGTTCAAAGAAGGGAAAGGAACCCGGTTTGCTGCGCAATTTTTTATCAAAAACAAAGATGGTAAATTAACGAAAACGGGCAACAGGCTTGGCTTGCAGGAGGGCAGCGAGGCGCTCATCTTCGTTTCCTTGGCCACCAGCTTCAACGGCTTCGACAAAGACCCCGTCAAGCAAGGGTTGGACGCCCCCGACATTGCGGAGCGGCTAATGAATAAAGCCCGTACAAAGCCGCAAAAGGACCTCCTCGACGCCCACCGCAAGGACTATATGCGCTTTTTCAAGCGGGTGTCACTCGACCTCGGCCCTACGACCGCACCCAACCTGCCCACCGACGAGCGCCTAAAGCGCTATGCAAAGGGCGAGGAGGACAAAAACCTCGAAATCCTTTACTTCCAGTACGGGCGCTACCTGCTCATCAGCAGTAGCCGGACACCGGGCGTGCCCGCCAATTTGCAGGGCATCTGGAATCCCTATATGCGCCCGCCCTGGAGCAGCAATTACACCATCAACATCAACGCTGAGGAGAACTACTGGCCCGCTGAGACCTGCAACCTGAGCGAGATGCACCATTCGCTGCTCTCCTTCATTGGCAACGTGGCAAAAACCGGGGCCACCACTGCCAAGACGTTTTACGGCGTGGAGCGGGGATGGTGCGCTGCGCACAATTCTGACATCTGGGCCATGAGCAACCCCGTGGGCGACTTTGGCAAGGGCGACCCCGTATGGGCCAACTGGAACATGGGCGGCACATGGCTCTCCACACACCTCTGGGAGCATTTCGCCTTCACGCAGGATTTGGATTTCTTGAAAAACGAGGGCTATCCGCTGATGAAAGGCGCTGCCGAATTCTGCCTCGATTGGTTGGTGACAGACAAGACCGGGCAGTACCTCCTCACTTCGCCCAGCACCTCGCCGGAGAACAAGTTCGTGACGCCGGAGGGCTTTCACGGCGCTACTTTCTATGGCGGCTCCGCCGATTTGGGCATGATTCGGGAGCTGTTCGAGCAGACCATTGCGGCAGCAAAAGCATTGAACACGGACGACAATTTCAGGCTTCAGTTGGAAATGGCCCTGGAGCGGCTGCATCCCTACCAAATCAGCCGTACGGGCGGCCTCCAAGAGTGGCACCACGACTGGCAGGACGAAGACCCCAAGCACCGCCACCAGTCGCACCTGTTCGGGCTGCACCCCGGCCACCACATCAATCCCGCCGAGACGCCCACACTGGCCGATGCCTGCCGCCGAACGCTAGATATTAAGGGCGACGAAACCACGGGCTGGTCGAAGGGCTGGCGCATCAACCTGTGGGCGAGGCTCCAAGACGGCAATCGGGCCTATAAAATGTACCGGGAACTGCTGCGCTTCGTGCCACCAGACGGCTTGAAAACCAACATGAGCAACGGCGGCGGCACTTACCCGAACCTCTTCGATGCGCACCCGCCCTTCCAGATTGACGGCAACTTTGGCGGCACAGCTGCCGTGGCGGAGATGCTGGTGCAGTCCGACGAAAAGCAAATCCAACTGCTGCCCGCCCTGCCTGATGCTTGGAAAAGCGGATCCGTGAAGGGCCTCTGCGCCCGTGGTGGCTTCGTGATAGACATGGACTGGAAGGATGGCCGGGTGGTGAAGGTGAAGGTCTTTTCGAGGGTCGGCGGCACGGCACGACTGACGGACGGGAAGGATGGGCGCTGGGAGGTGGAAGTGAAGAAGGGGGAGGGTGTGGAGGTGGTTTGGTGAGGCTCAATTCTTGGCGTGCCTTGTTTTTATTCCAAATCCACAGTCATTTTTCACCAAATCCACATCGTAATCAATACCGAGGAGCACGAACAGTTGAGGGTAAGTCTTGCCCAGTCAACAACGGCAGCGCCTGAACTGCTTATGAAACAGGAAGCTCCTGCAGTAAACGGCACTTAATCCTGAGTAACTGTTTGTCAATGTGAATGCAAATGGGCTGGCAGGTCGCCAGATTTCCGAAGTCTCGAAGACTTCGGAAATCTGGCGACCTGCCAGCCATTTTGACTTTTATTTGAACCGTTGAGCTGACCATTTAAACCCTGATTTTTTTCACCACAAACCCTGACCATTGTCACAACTTCCCTGCCTAACTTCCGTGATTTTTGACCCAAACGAAAAGTAGCTATATGCAACCCATCAGTCTCGCCCGCCCACAATTGCTCAACGCCATTTGGGCCATGCACGATGTAAAAGGTTTCCTTGACGACAACGATATTGGCCAATTGTCCACCCTGTTTGGGGTTTCTGCCGTGGAAATCGAAGGGGTCGTGTCGTTCTACCATTTCTTCCACCGCCAGCCATCGGGCAAGCACACGATTTACCTGAACAACAGCATCGTATCGGAATTCAGCGGCTTTGAGGAGGTGAAGCGGGCCTTTGAAAAAGAAACGGGGGCCACCCTCGGCAAAGTGGACGCCACGGGCACTTTTGGCTTCTACGAAACCTCCTGCATCGGCCTCAGCGACCAGGAACCTGCTGCGCTGGTTGATTTCTGCCCGGTGGTGGAACTGACGCCGCAGAAGGTTAAAACCCTCATTGCGAAGCTGAAATCAGGTGCGCCTGCCATCACGGTTTGCGATGAGCCGAAGAACAATATCCGCTACACGCCCGGCGAGCGGGCCTTCATTCTGAAAGACTACCAACCTGGAACTGCCCTGCAAAAGCTGGGGGAATTGGCGCCAACAGACGTCATCCAGCAGGTGAAGGACGCTGGGCTGATGGGGATGGGCGGCGCATTTTTCCCGACGGGCATCAAATGGGAAGGCTGCCGCAAGAATGCCAGCAACCGCAAGTTCGTGGTCTGCAACGCCGATGAGGGCGAACCGGGCACCTTCAAGGACCGGGTGCTGCTGAACACCATGCCGGGCCTCGTCATAGAGGGCATGGCGCTGGGGGCCTATGCCGTTGGCGCTTCGGAGGGCATTATTTACTTACGGGCGGAGTACCGTTGGCTGAAAGAAAAAATCGAGCAAACGCTGGAAGATTTCCGTGAAAAAAACTGGCTTGGCGACCATATCCCGGCGAAGCAGCCCTTCTCTTTCGACATAAGGGTACAGCTCGGCGCTGGCGCTTATGTCTGCGGCGAGGAGACTGCCCTGCTAAACTCCCTCGAAGGCAAGCGGGGCGAACCCCGTACCCGCCGCTACTTCCCGGTCGAACGGGGGTATTTGTCAAAGCCGACGCTCGTGAACAACGTGGAGACCTTTGCCACCGCCGCCCGCATCCTCGAATCGGGGCCTGTCCAAATGCGGGAACTTGGCACAAAGGACTCGCCCGGCACGAAGCTGATTTCCATCAGCGGCGACTGTGCCAGACCGGGCATTTATGAAATAGAATGGGGCATGCACCTGAGCGAACTTCTGACGCTTTGCGAAGCAAATGACCCCTATTACGTGCAGGTGAGCGGGCCGAGCGGTACCACCGTTTCGATGAAGGAGCGCAACCGCCGCCTCTGCAAGGAAGACCTGGTCTGCGGTGGTTCGTTCATGGTGTTCAACAAAAGCCGTGACCTGCTGCAAATCCTGCTGAACTTCAACAATTTCTTCAAGCACGAGAGCTGCGGCATCTGTACGCCATGTAGGGCCGGCAACTTCATCCTGAACCGCAAGTTGGAAAAGCTGGAACTGGGACTTTGCTCGCTGCGTGACCTCGTCGAAATCGAAGATTGGGGTGTCACCATCAAGCAGAACAGCCGCTGCGGCCTCGGCCAATTGTCACCAAACAGCATCATTGATGCCATCCACAAATTCCCGGAATACTTCGACAGCCGGGTGGACAAATCTGGCAGCCGCTTAAGCCGTGGTTTTGACATGGAAAGGGCGGTGCGGGAGTACGAGGAAGCTGTAGAGGCGTAAGGCTTTTGAAAATTGGGTTTTGATTTAAGATATAAGATTTAAGAAATCAGATTTTAGATTTATTGGCGATTGATTTAATTGTGATTGGCGATTTAAGCTAAATGTTTAAAGCATCAGTATTTGCAGGATATAAGTGCGGGTCAAATCTAAAATCTTATATCGTACATCTTATATCTTATATCTTATATCAACATAAAGGACTAATAAATTAGGATAAAAATGTCAAATCCAATCACCATCACCATTGACGGAAAAGAAGTCCAAGTAGAGGATGGTTCATTGCTGATAAATGCCATCCGTGAAGCGGGCGTTGACGTGCCTTCGCTTTGTTACTACGAGCATATTGACCCACCGCTCGGCACCTGCCGGGTCTGCACGGTGGAGGTCAACGGGCGGCACCAGGCCTCCTGTACTACCCTTGCCCGCAACGGCATGAACGTGGTGGTTCATGACGACCCAACGCTGCATGATACCCGCAAGGCAATGGTGGAAATGCTTTTTGCCGAAGGCAACCACTTCTGCCCCGCCTGCGAGAAGAGCGGCGACTGCGACCTGCAAGGCATGGGCTACGAACTGGGCGTGCAGATGAGCCGCTTCCCGCACCTATTCATTGACCGCATCATTGACTATAACCCCAAGCGGATGGTCATCGAGCACAACCGCTGCATCCGTTGCCGCCGCTGCGTGGACGAGGTGCTGACCGACGATGGCAAACGGGTCTTCAGCTTTGCCCATCGGGGCAACGACACGGAGGTGGCCATTGACTACGAACAAGAGGCCAAACTGAACGAAGAACAAGCCATGCGGGCCATGCATATCTGCCCTACAGGCGCCATTTTGGTGCGGGGAAAAAGCTTGGCAAGGCCTTTTGGCGACCGCAAATACGATATTAAGGGTGTCCACTCAGGGGAAAATGTTCCGATGGAAAAACCATTGGCTCCGATGGGTAGTAACGGCGAGAAGAAAGTCATCGCCACGGTATCGTTGGCGGGCTGCTTCGGCTGCCACATGTCCATGCTCGACCTCGACATGGGCATTCTCGATCTCGTGGACCTGGTAGAGTTCAACAAGTCGCCGTTGACCGACATCAAGCACTTCACAAAAAAAGTGGACGTGGGATTGATAGAGGGCGGCTGTTGCAACTCCGAGAACGTGGAAGTGTTGCGGGAGTTCCGCAGGAAATGCGACATCCTCGTGGCAGTGGGCGAGTGCTCCATCTGGGGCGGCCTGCCCGCCATGCGCAATATGGTGCCCCTGCGGGAATGCCTTGAAGAAGCCTACCTGCACTCGTTCACCAGTGAAAATGAGGCTGCTATTATTCCAAGCCACGAGGATATACCCAAGATTCTGGACAAGGTTTACGCATGCAGCGAGGTAGTGGATATTGATTATTTCATACCCGGCTGCCCGCCCAGTGCCAACCATATCTGGAAGATGGTGAAGAATATCCTTTTTGGGGCGGAGTACTCGGTGGTTTATCCTGAGTTTAAATATGACTGAAAGGGGTTTTGGGGTTTTCGGGTTTTGGGGTTTTCGGGTTTTCGGGTTTTCGGGTTTTGGGGTTTTGGGGTTTTGGGGTTTTCGGGTTTTCGGGTTTTGGGTTTTTCAGGTTTTGGGGTTTTTGGGTGTTATGCTGGAGGAGGTTGTGGAGGGATTTGACCTTTAGGGTTTTTGAAATCGGTGAAGTAATTACGAGGGCCTTTAATATCGGTTTTGTTCAAGTATTCAATTAGTCTAGTAATTGCGCCGCTGGTACGTAGGCTTAGCGATTTGAGTTGGTCAAATTCGACCTGTGAAATATAGCCATAATCAAGCGCACGATAGCCTTGGGAGCGGGTCTCGGCACACGAGCCGTTGGCTACTCCGAGGAAATATTTGAATTCAGGGTTATTTCCTCGTCCATGACCTTCGGCAATATTGTCCATAACAGAACCTGAAGAGTCCCGGATTTGATTTCGAAGCCCCCAGTCTTTGGAAAAGGCTTCATACTCGATAAGGCGCTTGACAAGTTGGCAAAGTTCTCTGGCCAATTTCCAAGCGTCAATGTCCTCGAATCTTTTGAAAGTCATTTTGTGAAGTAGTTTTATGTAATGCCAAATATAAGAACGCAAATCGTTGATAGTCAAATAGTTTTCTAATACATAAGAAAACCCAATATCATTCACGCACCCCCAAAACCCCAAAACCCGAAAACCCGAAAACCCCAAAACCCCAAAACCCGAAAACCTTAAAACCCGAAAACCCGAAAACCACATCACCATGTCACAAAAAGTAGTCATAGAACCCGTCACCCGTGTAGAAGGCCACGGAAAAGTCACCATCCACCTCGACGACGAGGGGCGGGTGAAGGACAGTTTTTTCCATATCGTCGAGTTCAGGGGGTTTGAGCGCTTCATACAGGGCCGGCCCTATTGGGAGGCGCCCGTGCTGGTGCAGCGGCTCTGTGGTATCTGTCCGGTGAGCCATCATATTGCAGCGGCAAAGGCCATTGACCAACTGGCGGGTCTCGACCCGAAAGACCTCTCGCCTGCCGCCACCAAAATCCGGCGGCTGCTGCATTATGGACAAATTTTCCAGTCCCACGCCCTGCACTTCTTCTACCTGGCATCGCCTGACCTGCTCTTTGGCGTGGATGCGCCCGTCGAAAAGCGCAACGTAGTGGCAGTGGCCTTGGAGAACAAGGAACTGGCAAAGAAGGGTATCCTCATGCGGAAGTTCGGCCAGGAAATCATCCGGGCCATTGCGGGCAAGCGCATACACGGCATCGCAGCCGTACCGGGCGGGGTACACAAGCACTTGACGCTCGAAGACCGGGACTATTTCCTGTCGGGGAAAGACCTGCCCAGCGTGGACACCATGATTGAATGGATGATAGAGGTGATGACCTTCATCAAGGGCTACCACGAGCAAAACGCTGCTTGGCTCGATACGTTTGCCGCTTACTCCAGTGGCCACCTCGGCCTCGTGAACGCCGACGACGGCTCACTCGAACTCTACGATGGTCGCTTACGTGCTATTGATGCCGACGGCAACCGTACCCTCGACGACATCCGGGACGTGGACTACCTCCATTATTTCGCTGAAGGTGTGGAGCCATGGTCGTTCCTGAAGTTCCCGTACCTGCGCCACTTGGGCCGGGAGAACGGCTGGAGCAGGGTAGGGCCGCTTGCCCGCCTGAACGTTTGCGACAGCATAGGTACGCCATTGGCGCAAGCCGAATTTGAGATTTATAAAAGCTACACGGGCGGCAAGCCGAACCACCACACGATGCACTTCCACTGGGCAAGGCTCATTGAGATGCTGCACTGTGCCGAGTTGATGAAAGACCTGCTGCACGACCCCGATGTGCTCAGCGACGACATCCTGCGCAAAGGACACCGCCGCCCAGAAGGCATTGGCATCGTGGAGGCACCCAGGGGCACACTCATCCACCACTACCAGGCTGACGAGAAGGGCATGATTACCCGCTGCAACCTCATCGTGAGCACCACCCACAACAACGAGCCGATGAACCGTGCCGTGCGCTGGGTTGCCAACAACGTGCTCAGCGGCCAGCCCAAGCTTACGGACACGCTGCTCAACCAGGTTGAAATCGCCATCCGTGCCTACGACCCCTGCCTGAGCTGCGCTACCCACGCCATTGGTAAGATGCCGCTGCAAGCAGTGCTCTACGATGCCGCTGGCAATGTGCTGGACGAGCGGTTGAAAAACTCATAGGTGCTGGGGGGCGGGTTTTCGGGTTTTGAGGTTTTCGGGGTGGGCGAAGCCCAAACCCCCAAACCCCCAAACCCCCAAACCCGAAAACCCGAAAACCCGAAAACCCGAAACCCCCCAAACCCCCAAAACCCCCAAAACCACCACTTAAAACTTTGCCATGGAACTTCCATTCACCGTCTCCCAATTCTTGGAGGTGTTCCGCCAGTACAACACTGCCGTTTTCCCCATACAGTTCTTGTTCATCCTGTTGGCCATCATGGCCATTGTTTTTGCCGTGAGGCACCACCGCAACAGCGGGCGGGCCATCTCGTCCATACTCGGCCTGTTGTGGCTTTGGATGGGCATGGTCTATCATTGGGGCTTTTTTGCTGGCATCAACAAGGCGGCCTACCTGTTCGGGGCTGCCTTTGTGGCGCAAGGTGCCTTGTTCCTGACGCAAGGCGTTTTGTACGGCAAACTGAAGTTCATCCATAAGCCTACGCCCGCCGTTTGGGTGGGCAGTGCAATGATGCTGTATGCCCTGCTCATTTACCCGCTGCTTAGCTATCTGCTGGGGCACGGCTACCCCGATTCCCCGACCTTTGGCCTGCCTTGCCCGACCACGATTTTCACCCTTGGCATCTTGCTCTGGCTTGATAAAAAGCCGCCGCTGTACCTGCTCATCATCCCACTGCTCTGGTCGCTGATAGGCACGGTGGCTGCCGTAAAACTGGGCATTCGGGAGGATGTGGGGCTGTTGGTGTCGGGTGCGCTCACTGTTTGGTTTTTGGTGCAGAAAAAGCCGTTGTGACGACAAGCGCAACTCGTCAATTTCATATAGATACCGTTTGCGACTACCGGCAGGGCGACTTTGCATATGGAGTTCGAGACGAAGAAAGTGGTGTATAATTGATAGCCAGAATGACGATGAATGGACAAAGCGAAACTATAGGCTGCTTCGGGCGTTTTTTAACACAACGTTAAACTGCAAGAAATCTTGGCACGGCATTTTTTTTGACCTTATTTTTGCAGTGCTTTTGAAAAACAGTGAAGCAGCATTTCCGACATATCACGGTTTACCTGTTGGCAGCCACGGTCTTCATGGCTACCACGGGGCTTAGCGTACATCACCTGTACTGCTATTGCAAGGGGGAAATGGTCACATCCATCTTCCGCCCCGACGAGCCATGCGAAGTGGCTGAAAAGCAATCGCCCGGCAAAAGCTGCTGCAAGGGCAATTCCTGCGGCAAGCCTTCCGACGAAAAAAAGCACAACTGCTCCAACTGTACCTCGCAATTCGTGAAGATGGAGGCAGATTACCTGCTTCCCACGTTTTTTGACCTCAAGCCTTTTGATTTTGCAGCTCCGCAAACAACGCATTTTACGATACCTCAAATCGTAGTCGAAACGGCCAACCTGCTTCGGTGGCAACAAGACATGCCTCCCCCACCTTATGGCAAGGAGCTTTTACCCAGAATTCAATCTTTCCTTTGTTAGTGCTCGCTGTTTAAAGTCCATTTTATCAGCTAACCCTGCGTTTAGCAGGAAATTCTTCATTTCGGCGTCTATTAATCCGACGCTTAAATTATAAAAATGAGAGCGCTAACCTTATCCATCTGTTTGATATTCAGTTTTTTAAGTCAAGCCCAGAAACAGCTATACGGCAATGTTTTCAACGAAAGCGGCGAAACCCTTATCGGTGCCACTGTCGGTTGGGAAGGCACAACTATCGGTACGGTAACCGATGAAAACGGCGACTTCTGGCTTGAGAAAATGCCCGATACTGCCAACCTTGTTATACAATACGTGGGCTTCAACCCCGTCACCATTCAGATGTTCCCGCACGAGGATACGGCCCTTATCAAAATTGAGGGCGTGACCGAGCTTCAAACTGTTACCGTCTCCGAGCATAGGGGCGACACCTATACCTCCACCCTCAGTACGCTCAACATGGAGCAAATCACCTCCTGCGAGCTAAAAAAAGCAGCCTGCTGCAACCTCTCCGAGAGCTTCGAGACCAACGGCAGCGTGGACGTGATGCGGCAGGACGCCGTGACCTCGACCTCCGAAATCCAGATGTTGGGACTACGGGGCATCTACTCCCAGTTGTTGATGGAAAAAAGGCCAGTCTATACGGGCCTCGGCAGCCCTTTGGCCTTGGAGTACATCCCCGGCACATGGGTCGAGGGCATACAGGTGTCGAAGGGCACCAGCACCGTGCAGAACGGCCCGCAGGCCATCACTGGACAGATTAACACCGAACTGGTTAAGCCTTGGAAAGACAAACCCCTGTTCGTCAACCTGTTTGGCTCTACCATCGGGAGGGGCGAAATCAACCTACACGCCAACAAAAAGGTGGGCGAGCATTTCAGCACGGGCCTTTTGCTGCACGGCAGCAGCACCCAGGGCGAGTTCGACCGCAACGAGGACGGCTTCATTGACCAACCCAAAAAGACCAGCCTGATTGCGCTATGGCGCAACTACTGGGTGGAGGACAATTTTAGCACCCAGTTCAACGTGCAGGTGCTGGACGACGAGCGCCGCAGCGGGCAACTGGCGGCCTTCGATGACGAGGATGACCTGCCCGGCTCGGTCTATAAGATTGACCAGCGCAACCGCCGGGTGGATGTGTTCGGCAAGTTCGGCTATGTGGGCTTCATGAAACCAGAGACCTCCGCTGGCTTCATCTATGGCGGCTCGCTGCACGACATGAAGAACAACTTCGGCAACACCCGCTACAACGGCCAGCAACGGAACTTCTACGCCAACCTGATGTATGCCAGTTTCATCGGCACCACCGACCATAAGTTCAATGTGGGGGCCAGCTTCCAGCACGACGACTACGACGAGTTCCTCAACGATGCCGACTTCAGCAGGGTAGAGACCATGCCGGGCGTGTACGGGGAGTACGTGTACACGAGGGACAAATTCGGCATCATCGCTGGCCTTCGTTTTGACCACCACAACTTGTTTGGCGGCTTCGCCACGCCGAGGCTGAACCTCAAATACAATTTCAACGGCAACACCATTCTTCGTATGAGCGGCGGTAGGGGTGTGCGCACGGCGCAAATCCTTAGCGAGAACATGGCCGTGATGGCCAGCAACCGCCAGTTTGTGGTTGACCAGTCGCAGTTGGACATCGAGGATGCTTGGAACGTGGGCCTGAACTTCACCAAGACCTTCAAGCTCGGCGGAAAAAGCGCCAGCTTCCTCGCCGACCTGTACCGCACCGAGTTCGTGAACCAAGTGGTGATGGACATGGAGAGCCAGCATGGGAAGGTGCTTTTCTACAATTTGGATGGTAAAAGCTTTTCCAACTCCTTGCTTCTCCTTGGCACTTGGGCGCCGTTCAAGGGCTTTGACATGAAGTTGGCGTACAAGCTGAACGATGTGCAAGTGACCTACCTCGGCGCCAACGATGCCATCCAGCGCCCAATGACGGCCCGCCATCGTGGCCTCTTGACACTGAACTACAAGACGCCCAATGGTAAGTGGATGTTCAACTCTTATACCCAACTCGTTGGCAAACAGCGGTTTGCGCACAGCCACAACGTCCCTTCAGAGTTGATTGCAGACTTCACGGGGGAGTCTCCTGCCTATGTGATGGTGAACGCCCAAGTGAGCCGCAATTTCAAGAACATCGAATTCTACCTCGGCGGCGAGAACCTGACCGATTACCGCCAAGAAGCCGCCATCGTGGATGCTTTGAACCCATTCGGAGCGTATTTCGATGCCATGCAGGTTTGGGGGCCGCTGGTTGGTGCGAGGGGGTATGCGGGGATACGGTGGTGGATTGATTGAAAACTTAATAGGGTTGTGTTTGTGGAAAAATGGGATTTTTCCACAAAGCATTCTAGTTTGAGGGAAGGAGGCTCACCTCCCTATGTATTTGCGAGAAAAGGTAACCTTTAAGGAAGGGAGAGAAATAATTTATTTTTTCTCTCCCCTCAATTTAGGGGTGTTTTTTGAGCATGCAAAGGCCATTCACGACACCCCGTGAATGGCCTTTTTTTTATAAAATCTGGTTGCCGAACCGCTCGTTGAAGCCAGCGATCCCCTGCAACCCGCCCGTATGCACGAGAACAACACTTGCCCCTTCCGGGAAATAGCCTTGCCTCGCCAATTCAATAGCTGCAAAGAACGCCTTGCCCGTATAGACAGGGTCGAGCGGGATGTCAGTTTCAGCCTTAAAATCGTTGATGAAACCGACCAATTCTTGCGTCCATTTGGCGTAGCCACCGAAATGAAAACCGTCCACGACTTGGAATTTGGGTGTTTCCATTTCGCCGCAGGCGGCCAAGAGTTTCTCCACTTCCTTTTGCAAAAAATTGCCCTTCAAAACAGCGATGCCAAGTGCTGAACCCTTGCCATCCAAACCAGAAGCGATACCCGCCAAGGTAGCGCCCGTGCCGCAGGCTGTGATGAAATAATCGGGCTGGTGGCCGAGTTGAGTTGTCGTTTCCTCCACGATTTCACGGCAGCCAGCGAGGGCGAGACAGTTTGAACCGCCTTGCGGCAGCACTAAAGTTTTTTCTGTGTCAATATTCAACAGTTGGAGTACTGTTTTTTCGGACAAGTTTCTCATATTTGCCCGGCTTGTGAAACGCAAGTCCATGCCACATGTAATAGCGAAGCCCAGGGTTGGGTTTCCCGCACTGCTTTCCTCACCACTGACAACACCTAACGTTGAAAAACCAAACTCACGGCCAGCCGCTGCAACGGCAGCAAGGTGGTTGCTGTATGCCCCACCGAAAGTGACGAGCCTCGTGCAGCCAAGCCGCTGGGCCTCGAAAAGGTTGTGTTTCAGCTTCCGCCACTTGTTGCCTGAAACGTGGGGGTGCAGCAGGTCGTCCCGCTTGATGAATAAACGGAGGCCATTCCGAGCAAAGGCTGGGTGCGCCAACTGCTGTAAAGGCGAAGGTGGCTGCAACCAGAAAATTTCAAGTTCATCATTTTTCATTGAATCAAAACAATCTACTCCCTACTCATGAAAAACAAGCAAAAAGAGAAAACGCAAGTGCCCGCTGAAAAGCCTACTCCTGACCTGAAAATCGTAGAATCAAATTCCACGAAGAGCCACGACGGCGGCTACCTTTGGCTCATCTGAGCTGTTATCCGGGAATGAAGCCGTCAACTTAGTTTTCTTTGGCAACCTCGCATGAAACTTCTGCTAACATCAGGGTTTGGCATCGCCAAGCGCATGATTTTTTTATGTCCGTGCTTCCAAAAAAACAATGGAGAAATAACTACCTTGTCCGCAACATTCACCATTCGTATAATACTTAGGGGGGTGTGGGCAGGGAGCGGAAAGATGTTATTTTTCTCTCTTTTCCAACGTTTTCGAGTGTTTTTGATTAAAAATTAAAATTTTAACCAAAAACACCCTTTCTAAGTAGCTACTTCCATTCAAAACGCTTGCAAATATGGCAATGCTCGAAGTCATCATTGGAATGATATTCACGTTCATGCTACTAAGCTTATTGGGCACTACCTTGAACGAACTGGCATCGGCGTGGCGGGGCTGGCGGGGCTTCTACTTAGAGGAGGCGCTAAAACGCATGCTGGAATTCAGCGACAAGAAGGAAGTTTTTGAAAAATTCATGAGAAACCCCTTGTTCCGGCAGATGATGCAGCACAAGGCTCCTCTGCGCAAGTCGCAGGCCCCGGCGTACCTAAGCTCCGCTAATTTCGCCTCCATCCTCACCAATGTACTAAAGCAAAAGGACAAGGCCATCCAATCTGTGGACGACATCATCAATGGCGTACCAGAGGGGAGTCGGTTGCGGGAAGTGCTGGAACAATTCAAGGAGGAAGGACACACAACTGTGGAGGCGTTCAAATCCAGGATGCAGACCTGGTTCGACGATGTAATGGGCCAATCGAGCGGCTGGTACAAGCGCCACCTTCAGTTTGTCACCTTCTTCGTGGGCTTCGGCATTGCCGTGGTGTTGAACGCCGACAGTTTCCAGATTTACTCGCACTTGACCACCAATGCTACCAGCCGCCAGAAACTTTCCACATTGGCAAAAGCTTTTGCCGACGAAAACGATACGTTACCCAGTTTGACCCCGTCGCCCACCGCACCGCTAACAGGTGGCGAGATTAAGCAGGGGGTAAAGGATTTTATCAATACGACTGAGTTCCGCACGGTGTCCAATGTGCTCGGCCTTGGCTGGACCCGTACTGATTTGCTCGTCAAGCCGCATACCTGGCTTCGGAGGTTGCTTGGCTGGTTCATCACGGCCTTGGCCATTTCGCTCGGTGCGCCTTTTTGGTTCGATATCTTGAAGAAAATCATTACCATCAAGAGCACGGGGAACGCGGAAGCCAGCGGCGGTCAGCCACAAGTGATTATAAACGCTGCGGGTAGTGAAGTGAAGCGATAATTCATTAACGCAGCAGCCTTCGCACAGGCATACCCTGTGGATAAAATGGAGGTGGTTACACCAGAGAATTGCCAATTGTGCCTATCCCCGATTAGCGGTTTCCGCTCTTCCCCTCAATCACCAGCACCCAATCTCTTCCCTTCTTCGGTGGCGTGAAATTGTTCCCCTGTTTAGGCTTGGCCACGCTCATGTTGCCCGTGCGGGGGTCGTACCACTGAACCCGCTTTTTGCCACTGGCAATTTTTCCCAAGTCAATTGTAATGGATTGATTTTCAGGCAAGTAAACCATTGCGAAGCTCCCATCCTCTGCCCTCATTGCCCGAATGTGCTTGTCCCATTCGGTGGGGTTATTGGAAAGAATGAGGCTGTTGTCTGCTTTGCATTTTGCGAAAGGGGCGTACTCCATCAGCTTCACCAAATGCTTCAATTGCCCAGCCGCCTCGGCCTGCATCGCCTGCCGCCAGTGAATAATCGTATCCCCGTTGTTGATGGGTGGGTTCTTTGCAGGGTCGCAGAACTGCCAGATGAAATGGTTGCCATAGGTGACGCCACAGCCCCCGGCCAGCACGCTCCGCCATATCCTCGCCCGCACGTCGTAGCCGGTGAAATAGCCCCGTTGGCGGGTCCATTTTCCATCCCAAGGGTTCACGGCGTGGTCTTCGTAGCAGGGTTCCATGTCGAGGGTGGGCTTGGGCGGTGTCATTTTGAGGTCACGCTCCACCCAGTCCCAGGCACGGGCCTCCCGGCTGCCGTGGCCGCTCTGGAAGCTGTTCATGTCGAGCCAAGGCTCGTCGTGGATGTACTGCGTGGTGGAGTTTTCGCCGCCCCAGGGGTGGTAGGTGATGAACACGTCCTTTTCACCATAAACGGACTGGATGCCCTCGGCCATGGCCCGCCAAATGGGTCGGTCGTCGTAGTCGAGGCCATCATTTCGGCCTTTGTACACTGCGGGGCGGTCGCCACCCAGTATCCAGAGCACATGCGGCATTTTCACATATCGCTCCGCCATGATTTTACCATAAATACGGGCGTTTTTTTCGTCAAAAACGATAGGGCCATCGCCCCAGA
This sequence comes from Saprospiraceae bacterium, assembly GCA_022841745.1. GTDB lineage: Bacteria > Bacteroidota > Bacteroidia > Chitinophagales > Saprospiraceae > UBA6168. The sequence continues at coordinate 48,095 of JALHQW010000021.1, forward strand.
GGTGCGCCACCTTGTCGCCCCAAGTGGGCAGCATCCCGATATAGAGGCCCCGGTCGGCGGCAGCTTTTATGATAAAATCAACGTGGTCCCAGTAGTCATATTCAGCGCCGTCTTTTGGATTGTTGCCGGGCGTGACGTCGAGGTGGGTGGGATTTAGTTCCACAAGGGGCAAATCGTTATAAGCATTGGGTGTGCGCAGCCCATCGAACTCGGCCAAGGCCACCGCTTGGATGACGTTGAAGCCCTGTGCCTTGCGGGTGTCGAGGTACTCAATGGCCTCTTCTCGGTTGAGGCGGTGGAAGAGTTCCCAGGCCGTGTCGCCGAGCCAGAAGAAGGGCGTACCCTCTGTGGTTTCGAGGGTTCGGTGGTTGGCAGCTACCCGGATATGGGGTAGGTGCGTGGGGGTTTGTGCAAGGGCAATTGCGGAATAAATCAGGAGTGGGAGAATGGCTGTGAACTGTTTCATATCAAAGTTTTAATGCGTGTGCAAGGTAATTTACGGCTTGGACATGTGAAAATTTAACAACAATGTCAGTTCATTTGTAGCTGGGAATTTATTCCCTATCCCTTACCACAGGTTCCTTTCCATTTTTTGCCTCAGTAAGCAAATATTCCCGTTCGACTGCTTGAATTCCCCTCCCAGTAAGTTGCAGAAGGTTCTTTAGTACAGCCAAGGTATCTTTGAAGGGTACACTGCTTGTTTCATCATTTTTGATTATGGAAAGAGTTTACCCAACGCTGAGAGCCTTCCTCCTAGTTTTTGCCTTGCTATTATTGGGTATGAAATTGTCTGCGCAATGCAACATGTCTTTGAGCATAATTTCTGACCCTCCGCCCCCACATTATTTCTTATGTAATGAGACGATTACCCTGTCTGTGAATATTTTTCAGGGGGTGGGGCCTTTCTCCTATTCGTGGATAGTCCCAGGCTATGGAATCCTGACAACTCCAACTGTTGAAATAACGACTCCCTTTACTGGCGATATTTTCTTGACAGTAACAGACGATAACGGCTGCCAGGCATTCGCATCTATCCACATAAAAGCCTATGGTGCATTGGTTGACATTGTTTACGACCCTGCTTGGGTATGCGCAGGGGACACGCTGTGGCTCAGTGCTTGGCCCGATTTCCCGGCAGGCACCACTTTTATTTGGTCAAATGGCCAAACAACCCAGGATGCCTACGTCCTCACATCTGGCACCTACTCAGTTACCGTTACCGCCCCTTCTGGTTGCTCGGGCACGGCATCAGAGACGGTGACCATTTTGCCAGAACCAGCACCGTTCCCCATCATTGTTGGCCCGACTTCGCTTTGCGCTGGCCAGAACGCTACGCTGACCGTGGACGGCGGGCCGTTCTACGGCTATTGGTGGAGCGATTTTGAGCAAGACCCCACCATGGATATTAGCGGCCCTGGCATCTATTGGGTCGAGGTTTGGAACGAGGTCGGGTGCATTAATTACGATGAAATTGAAATCCTGGGAGGCAGTGTGCAACCACAACTCAATGCCCCCGCTCCCATCTGCACTGGTCAAAGCACCACCCTCGAAGTCACCAACGCCAGCTCTTTCACCTCCTTCAATTGGAGCAATGGGGGCAGCGGGCCGTCCATCAGCGTCAGCACCCCTGGCACCTACACGGTCACTGTTTCGGCGGGCGGCAGTTGCTCCGCAACAGGCAGCGTGGAGGTTACTTCCAGTAGTAGCAACATCAGCGTCAGCGGCAGTACCACCGCCAACACCTCTTGTGCCGCCACCAATGGCGAGGTGGACATAACACCCTCTCCATCTGGCACGTATAGCTTCAATTGGTCAAACAGTGCCACCACCGAGGACATCGCCAACCTCGCAGCGGGCAGCTACACCGTCACCGCCAGCGACGCGGGCGGCTGCACGGCGAGCGCCAGCTTTACGGTAGCAAACAACACCACGCCGCCTGTGCCGACTGCCACCGCCACTCCATCTACCTGTGGGCAGAGCAACGGGGCGGTTGACCTAATTGTGACGCCATCCGGCAGCTACACCTTCGCTTGGTCGAACGGGGCCACCACCGAAGACCTGACCGATATTGCAGCAGGTACGTACAACGTCACCGCCACTTCCACGGCTTCAGGGTGCTCTGCAACGACCAGCGCAACCGTCACGAACAACACAACCACTATAACCGTAACAGGCAATGTGACCCAGCCCTCTGGCGGCGGGAACAACGGAGCCATTGACATAACCATCACGCCGTCAGGCACCTACACCTACGCTTGGTCTAACGGGGCAACCGCCGAAGATCTCACCGGATTGGGCGAAGGCACCTACACCGTCACCGCCACGGACGGGGGCGGCTGCACGGGGACGGCCAGCTTTGTGCTCATCGAATCGGGCGGGGGCTGCCCCCTCATCCTTTCCACCAGCGTCAGTGTGCCGAACCCCGGCGTCGTTTGCGAAGGCGAGAGCATCACCATCTCGTCAGCCGTCAGTGGCGGCACGGCACCTTACACCTACGCTTGGTCAAATGGCCAAACCACACCAAGCTTCACAGTGCCAGCCCCCTTCAACCAGACCCTCGTCCTCACCGTCACCGACGACAACGGCTGCACGGCGGTCACCTCCATCCACGTCAAGGTCAACGTCTGGTACGTGGACATCAACTACTCCCAGATACCCGTCTGCGAGGGCGGCTCGCTCACCCTCATCGCCAGCACCACCGCCGAAATACCTGGCACGACTTATACTTGGTCAACGGGCCAGACGGGCTTCATGATTGAAGTGACCAGCTCCGGCACCTACTCCGTTTCCATGACCCACCCCGACGTGCCTTGCACCGCAACGGACGTGGTGACCGTCACCATCGGCGGTGGGAACACACCCACCCCGCAAGTGAACGGCCCAGCCACGCTCTGCCCAGGCCAAAACGCCACACTCAACGTGGGCGGCGGCTCCTTCACCGACTACCTCTGGCAGGACGGCAGCACCAACTCGACCCTCCAAATAACCGACCCCGGCACCTACTCCGTCACCGTCACCAATGCTGACGGCTGCACGGGCAGCGATGCCATTGACATACAGCCCGGCGGCGCTTTGCCCGCCATGAACGCCCCGACGGCTATCTGCCCCGGCCAAAGCACGGCCGTGGAAGTGACCAACCCCGGCGAGTTCACCAACTTCCAATGGAGCAACGGCAGCAGCGGGCCTTCCATCACCGTGAACGCCCCCGGCACCTACACCGTGACGGTCACGGGCACGGGCAGCTGCACGGCCACGGGCAGCGCCGAAGTCAATTCCTCCGGCTCCAACGTAAGTATTTCTGGCGTTGCAACGCCCGTCAGTTCGTGTACATCGCCCAATGGAGAAATTGATATAACCCTCTCGCCAGCAGGGAGTTATACTTACAATTGGTCAAACGGTGAGACCACGGAAGACCTCACGAGCATTGCCGTAGGCACCTACACCGTCGTCGTGACGGACGGCGGCGGCTGCACGGCGAGCGCCAGTTTTGCGGTAGCAAACAACACCACACAACCTTTGGCAACGGCTGCCGCCACACCCGCCACCTGTGGCCAAAGCAACGGCTCCGTCAACCTTTCCATATTGCCAAGCGGCAGCTACAGCTACCTCTGGTCGAACGGCGAAACCACCGAAGACCTGACCGACGTGGCCCCCGGCACTTACGAGGTGGTAGTGACCGCCATCGCCACAGGCTGTACCGCCGCCGCCGCTGCCACGGTGCAAGACAACACCATCAGCATCGCTGTAACTGGCACGGCCACGCCCAACACCGCTTGCAATGGCAGCAACGGCAGCATCAGCACAACGGCCTTCCCATCAGGCACTTACAGTTATTTATGGTCGAACGGTATGGCCACCGAAGACATCGTTGGGTTGGCGGCGGGCAGCTATTCCGTCACTTTATCAGCTGGCGGCACTTGCAGCAGCACGGCCATTTTCAGCGTGGCCGAGGCTGCCGATTTTCCGGGCCTTTCGGCCATTGTGGTGCCCGCTGTTTGCGGCAATGCCGTCGGAGCAATTGACCTGAGTGTTTCCCCTACAGGCAGTTATGCTTTCACTTGGTCAAGCGGGGCCAGCACCGAGGACTTGGCCAATATCGCCCCCGGCGACTACGCTGTCACCGTCACTTCGGCCAGTGGCTGCTCCGCAACGGATGCTTATAACGTGCCCAACAACAGCAACAACTTTACCCTTGGTGGTGCAGCTTCGCCCGTCACCAATTGTGGAGCAGCAAATGGAGGCATCAATTTAACCGTCTCACCAACCGGGAAATATGATATTTTATGGTCAAACGGCGAGACCACTGAAGACCTCATGGGCATAGCCGCAGGCAGCTACATCGTCACCGTCTCGCAGGGTGGCGCTTGCACCGCCTCGGCCTCCTTCACCGTTGAAAACCAGGTTGTACAGCCCACGCTTTCGCAGGGCGCAAGCCCTGCCTTCTGCGGTCAAGCCAATGGAGGTGTTGACCTTTTTGTCATCCCGCAAGGGAACTATTCCATTTCATGGTCAAACGGGGCGACGAGCGAGGACCTGACGGGCGTTGCCTCCGGCAATTACAGCGTCACCGTTACGGGCAGCAACGGCTGCTTGGCTACCATGGCTGCCACCGTTGCAGAGAACACGACGACCATCGCCCTCACGGGCAATGCGGTGCCGAACACCTCCTGCATGGCCAGCAACGGCGGCATTGACCTGAACGCCACACCAACCGGGAACTATACTTATTTGTGGTCAAACGGGGCGACGAGCGAAGACCTCACAAGCGTTGCCGCAGGCAACTACATCGTCACCGTTTCGGCGGGCGGTTCTTGCTCCGCAACGGGCAGCTACACCGTGCCGAACAATTCCGGTGCTCCAAGCCTTGGCATCGTCATAGATGCAGCGGCTTGTGGTTTGAGTAATGGTAACGTCAACTTAACCGCTTCGCCGTCAGGTACTTACATTTATTTGTGGTCAAACGGGGCCACGACAGAAGACTTGACGGGCATTGCCGCAGGCACCTACTCGGTGACGGTAACAGGGTCGAACGGCTGCTCCGCAACATCGAGCGCCTTGGTGATGAACAGCCCAGCCATTTTCACCCCAAACACCAATGTGACGCCCGTTTCGTCCTGCACGGCGGCGAACGGCAGTATTGACTTGAGCGTGGCACCGTCTGGCAGCTACACCTTCCTTTGGTCAACTGAGGCATCAACGGAAGACCTCACGGGCATTGCCGCAGGCAGCTACACTGTTACCATCACGCAAGGCGCAACCTGTTCTACCACAGCGACTTATGTGGTGATGGGTGGCAGCACAGCTCCATCGCTCTCACAGTCGAACAGCCCCGCCACTTGCGGACAGAGCAACGGCAGCATTGACCTTGCCGCGACGCCAAACGGAACCTATAGTTACCTCTGGTCAACAGGGGCGACTTCGGAAGACCTCATGGGCATTGCACCTGGCACCTACACTGTCACCTGTACGGGAGCAAACGGCTGCACCACTACCCTGAGCGCCATAGTTGCCAACCTCAACTCGAATTTCAGCCTAAGCACTGTGCCAACGGCCAGCAGTTCTTGTATTTTGGCCAGTGGCCAAGTCAACCTAAGCGTCTCACCAACAGGTATTTACACCTTCCTTTGGTCAAATGGCGCTACCAACGAGGACCTCACGGGTGTTGCCGCAGGCAATTACTCCGTCACCGTGACCGATGCCAGCGGCTGCGCTGATTTGGCATCCGTGACCGTAGGTGGGCCAGTACAACCGTTGGTCTCCATAGGTGGGCCAGCGGCGGCTTGCGAGGGGGCTTCCGCCACCATTAGCGCCACGTCGGGCTTTGCCAGCTACCTTTGGTCAAATGGGCAGACGGGAAGCAGTATAAGTGTTTCACAACCCAATAATTACAGTGTCACTGCCACGGATGCCAATGGCTGCACGGCCACGGCCAACCACGATTTAGGCAACTTCCCGCAGCCGACGCCCACCGTCACAGGGCCGGGCACTATCTGCGGGGGCAGCACGGAATTTGAGGTGACGGGCGGCGTTTTCACCCAAACCACCTGGAGTACCGGAGCGACAACCCCAAATATAACTGTTTCACAATCAGGAACTTACAGCGTCACCGTGACCGACGCCAACGGCTGCACCGCCTCCGATGCACTGACGCTGATGGTGGGCAGCAGCCTCTCGCCAGACATCACGGCGACGCTGGAAGACTGCAACGGCACGGCCAGCCTTGATGCCGGGTCGGGCTTCGCCAGCTACCTCTGGTCGAACCCCACAGGGGGAACTGGAGCGACAACGCAGGTTATCACGGTCGTTGCCGCAGGCATCTACTCGGTGACGGTGAGCGATGCGAGTGGCTGCACGGGTACGGCGGTCGAGAACTACACGCCGCCCACCCCGCCCACGGTGGAGGTGCTGGGCGCTTCGGCGCATTGCGAGGGCGATGTATCGGTGCTGGTTGCCTCCGGCAATTTTCCGCAATACCTGTGGAGTACAGGCGAAACGACGCCGCAAATCAGCGTGACGCAGGGCGGCACTTACAGCGTGACGGCCAGCGATACCAACGGCTGCATGGCCAGCGGGTCGTGGACGGTAACGGTATTGCAACCCAATTTCATTACCGTTGAACAGTTCACCTGCTCGGCACAAGATGCTGGCAATGTGCAGGTTACGCTCACCAATCAGTTCGGCTGCGACTCAGTGGTGACGGTGGTGACATTGCTTTCCAATCCAACAACCACGAACCTAACCTTGGAAGCCTGCAACGGCGAAAGTATCAATTACAATGGAGTCAGCATTTTGGCGGGCACAACGCAGGAGGTCGTTCTTTTTGCCGCAAATGGCTGCGACTCGGTAGTGGTGGTGACGGTACTTTCGTTGCCTTCCATCACGTATGAATTGAGCGCCACGAAAACCTGTTGGAATATTGACAATGGAAGTATTGAATTGAACATTTTTGGAGGTAAGGAACCCTTCCTCTTTTCGCTGGATGGCGGCGAATTTCTGCATGAGACGTTTTTCCCAGGGCTAACCGCTGGAACCCACTCAATAACTGTTCAAGACAACAATGGATGCAGACTTGTACTAGATGCTATGGTGCCACAGACCAATCCTTCGGCTTTGGTGGTAGAAGATGCAACCATTAACTGCGAGCAAGGCTCGGTCAATCTACAGCCAACCCTTATCAGCGAGCATCCAGCGGCCGTGGTTTGGACTTGGCCCGATGGCTCGCATTTATCAAGTTTTGAAGTGGGTAAGGAAGGCGTTTACACGGTACAAGTGGACGACGGCTGCGAAGTATTGGAACGTGATATTCAGGTGAAATGGGAGGCGCTTTACTATGAAAATGACCTGTTCTACGTCCCCAACAGCTTTTCACCGAATGGCGACGGCATCAACGATGATTTCAGGGTGTTCATGGCACCACATGCGGAATTGCTGTCCTTTGAGTTCCGGGTATTCGACCGCTGGGGCGACGAGCAGTTTGCGACTTTTGATGTTGAAAAAGGGTGGGACGGCACTTACCGGGAAACGCAGCGCCAGATTGACGTTCATGTATGGTTTGTGAAGGCTCAGGTTACGGTCTGCGGGTCGAGGGTGGTGAATGTGTTCAAGGAGGGCGGGGTGACGATCATGAGGTAAGTGGTATTTTCGACAGACCGCAGTCAGTGGATGATTTGCATAAAGAAAAGCGTCCAGCCAATGTTTCATTAGCTGGACGCTTTGCATTTATTAATTTGACAGTTCAGCAACCAATAGCAGAATCTGGCTGAAGACTGCGGACTGCCAACTGAAGACTCAAACTACCGCACATACATGTTAAACTCCACCCGCCGGTTCTTCTCCTTTCCTTCGGAGGTGCTGTTGGAGGCAACGGGCTTGGACTCGCCGTAGCCTTTGTAATTCATGCGAGTTGCATCAACGCTGCGGGCCAGCAGGTACTGGTAGCATGAAGAGGCCCGCTCTTCGGAAAGGATGCGGTTTGCGCCAGCATCGCCCGTGTCATCGGTATGGCCGTCTATGTTGAGGTTATAGCGAGGGTATTTTTCCATTATTTGGGCCACTTTTTCCAGAATGGCATAGGACTGCGCCTTGAGGGTGGCCTTGCCCGTCTCGAACTGCACGTTTTTAGCAGCGGATAGCAGGAACTCCTTGTCCGCCTTCTCGATATCGGGGCAGCCTTGGTTGGTTCCTTTTTCATCGGGGCATTTGTCCGTGTGGTCCGGCACATTGTCGCCGTCGGCATCGGGGCAGCCGGATGCACCAGCTTTGCCGGCCTCGGTGGGGCAGAGGTCGTTGCGGTCAGCGATGCCGTCGCTGTCCGTATCGGGGCAGCCCTTGGTGGCAGATGGGCCAGCCTGGTTCGGGCAGGCGTCGTCCTTGTCGGGCAGGCCGTCGTTGTCGGCGTCATAGACTGGGCAACCGCTGTTGGACGAGAGGCCTTTTTCGTTGGGGCAATTGTCCCGACTGTCGGGGGTGCCATCACCGTCGGCATCGGGGCAGCCATTGGCGGATGCCACACCAGCCGTGTTAGGGCAGTTGTCGTTGTCATCAGCGATGCCGTCCTTGTCCGTATCGGGGCAGCCGCTGTGCAGGGCCACGCCAGCCGTGTTGGGGCAGCGGTCATCTTTGTCAATCACGCCGTCGCCGTCGGTATCGGGGCAACCGAGTAGTTGGATGGGGCCAGCCATATCGGGGCATTGGTCACGGTTGTCAACAAGGCCGTCGTTGTCGGTATCCAATACGCCGCTGGCGACTGGCTGAACAGGCTGTGTTGGCTGCGTAGTCGTTGGCGTAGTCGTTGCATTGGTCGGTTGCTGTGTTTGGGCAGGTGCGCTTGGCGGGCAACCTTTGAGCGCAATCGTGCCGGGCACGTCGGGGCATTTGTCGAGGTTGTCGTTGATGCCGTCGCCGTCACGGTCGGCCACTGCGGGGTTCGTCGGCTGGACGGTCACTGGCGTAGGAGGTGCAGCGGTGGGGCAGCCACGGGTTTCGGCGGGGCCTTTCACGGTTGGGCAATCGTCTTCGCCATTGGGCACGCCGTCATCGTCGGTGTCGGGGCAGCCGCCAGCAAGTGCGGTACCTGGCTCATTGGGGCAATAATCCTGTGCATCGGGCAGGCCGTCTGCGTCGGTGTCGAGCGGGCCGTCGAGGCGGGGCTGCGGGTTCAGCTTAAAATGCCAGCCGATGCCTATCTGGAGGTTGTCCCGAAATTCATCGAACGAGTAGCGGTACTCGCCTTGCAAAGCAAAGTACGAACTTTGCCCCGCCCGCACGTTCAAGCCGAGGCCGATGGGCAATTGGGCGTTGTTTTCCTCGAATTGTTCAAAAACCATCCCAATGCCCCCAAAAATATAAGGCCGCAGGAGGCTCTCCGAGTTGCCAAACTGGTATTGTGCCGTGGCGTCCAAGCTGACGATGACCGTTTTGTCCTCGGAGCCATCCAAGGTGGCGAGGCCGATTTTGAGGGGTATTCCTATGCCGATATTTTCGGTTACGTTCCGCAAATAGGCCAGTTCAAGGCCATTCGTGGGCTTGAACCCGCCGAAATCGTTGAGCTTATTGTAGTCAATGAAAAGGACTTTTGCCGAGATGCCGTTCATGGAAGCGCCGTCGCTTTGCGCAAAGGAGAAACTGGCTTGGAGCAGGCAAAGCACGGTTGCTATGCACAGGATTGATTTCTTCATAATTTTAAATCTGATTTGGGACGAAAGCTGCTCGATTAAATCAAAGGGCAAGGTGCGGTTTCAAATTAATGGCTGATAATCAATGGCTTACCTTGTACACTTTTCATTGCCGATGCTTTCAATTGCTTGTTTTTGAACATGTTCAGGGCTTCGTCTGCCCTATTAAATCGTTTGCCCGAATGTACGGATTTCACGGTTGGATGTTTCAATCCTCCGGCCTATGTCCGCAATTGGGATGTCCTTATAGTGGTGGGTAGTAATGGATGCGATTCCAAAGTTAAGGATGGTACGAGGATTTTGCCCAAAATGGTGGGACGAAAAGGCAAATTTCACTGGTTTCAGGGATGCTGTAAGGTTGGAATTGGCCCGACAGCATGGCCTTGCTCATTTTTGTGCAAAGCTATTTTCAATGGTTCGTGAAGTTTTCGGGTTTTAAGGTTGTGGCCTAATAGCTGTTTTTGAAATGGTTGGTTAGGTTTTCAATCCTTTCAAAAATGATTTGTGGTTTGGTTTTGCCCCCAAACCCTAAAACCCCAGAACCTTAGAACTTCACGAACCATTGATTATAGGACAAGGTGCCTATTTTGTAGGCCATCCGACGTAATGTGTTTGACTGGTTGACAATGCCGAGAAACGGATTTATCTTTGCAAATAGGTGAGAAAGACCAAATCTCCTGCATCAGGATGCTGACTTTTGGAAAAATGTGGTTTTGCGCAGGAAGGTATTCGCCCCATTTTACACTTTGAAATTTTCTACCTTTACACTTACTTAAACTCGTAAAAATGGCTTCAATGAAAAAACTCAACGATTTTATGGGCAAAGCCCTCAACACTCAGGAGAGCAACGAAGTGAAAGGCGGCAAAGCTTATGTGCCAACGGACACTGGCTCGGTAGGGTACATCAATTGGGATGATGTAGAAATTCGTGAGAACAACCTCCTAACCAGTAGTTCCGAATCGCTGAAGGTAGGCTTAACTAAAGTGTGGCGCTGATCAGCGAAGGAACCTATCCTTCACTACCTGGGCATACGGCTTGTTGTTTATTTTACTCTCCAACCACGAGATGATGTCAAAGAGATCAAAGACACCGTAGGACGGCTGTCTTGACAAATCCTCGAAGTCCTGTTTCAGGGTTTCGAGGATTTGTTGCATTTCACCCTTTGAATGGGGCTTCCCTGCCTCTCGGATGAAGTTCATCATCTTCCTTTCAAACTCAGACAGCCTGTTTGACTTATTCAAATAACGATAAGTGGATCGCAGCAGACTATCAAGGAGCATAGAATTTCCTAGTTCGTAATGAATGATCAAATTCAGCACACGGGATAGGCTCTGTAAATCCTTTCTTTCTACACTACCTGCCATCAGTTTTATCCAATCATTAAGGCTTTCAAGCGCATTTTCAAAATCGCCGTTACCAAAATATATGCAGAAATATTGTAAGTAAAAGCTGTTCTTAATAAAAAGCTGTTTATCAAATTTTTCCACGGTCTTCAAATGCCGCTTCAATTCATTGGCCCCCTCCTCAAACTCCCCTGTACTAATGCAAAGCCTGAACTTGTTCATATAGTACTGCCTATGTATTTTCAGTTCATCGTCAAGGGTAATAGGGGTCACCGTGTTCAACTTGTCCAAGGATTCCCTCACCTCCTCAACCCTGCCAAGCCTGCCGCAACTGATAATATGGTTGTTCAAGGCAGAAATATATTCAGACACATCCTCGGCCATCATCAATTCATTATGCTCCATTAAATCAAGCAGGCGCTTAGAGGAGTCATAAAAAGACTCGAAATTGGAGTTCGAGAAATAATAAATGGACAAGATGCGATAGTAGAGGACTTTCGCATTGAAGGAACGGGCCATTGATTCGTTGGCCATCAAAGGGTTCTCCATGATTTGTGCAAAGGATTCCCTTTGGGCTTTGCTACGTGAAACGTCCTTTCTGATACCAACAAGTATATTAAAAAAAATATTTCGATAAGCCGAAATGTTGGCTTGATTCTCTAAATAGACCTGCTCTTCTGCTGTAATTCGCCCCATCTCTTTGTCCAAAAAAGCAATATCCGTCTGCGTATAAGCAATCTTCTTCTCCCATTCCAGCACCTCCACCAGCACCTTGAAGTCCTCGTACTCCGCCGCCGTCTTTTTCACCTTTGCCAAAATCGCCTTGCAGTCCTCGAAATGCGATCGCTTGAACAAGGCACGGACGCCGAGCAACTGGTTCTTCAAACGGTAGTCCACCGAGCTTTTTTCATCGAATGACTGGAGGCTGCGGATGACCAGTTCGTAGAGGTAGGATTTCAGCTCCGAGTACTTGCGGGTCTCAACGGGCTGGCCGCTATAGATGATCTTGGCTAATTGCTCGTCATCGAACCGCTCGCTGACCACGATGGCATCGAACAACTGAACGTACTTGTTGCTGTTTGCGTCCTTGCTGCTGACGTACAGCTTGAAGTACCGCCGCTCCGCACTTGTGAGCGACTTGATTAGGTCGTAGAGTCTGCTGGAAGGTGTTTTCATGACGAGGTATGGAGGATCAGGAATGTGTTTAGGTTCCCTTCGGGAATGACAAATCCGATTCCCAAGGCCGAAAGTAGCAATATTGCTGCGCAAAACTATAGTTCTGCAAAAAATCAAAAACCTGATTTTTGCGCCAATTTATAAAGGCAAATTTTGCCCCTTAGGCAAAAGGCGTTTCTGCTAATTTTGCCGACAGCCAACGACCTCCAATTTCCTAATTTCCTAATTTCCTAATTTCCAAATAGGCCACACCACATGACCACCGACGACTATAAAAAACTCCTGCCCAACTGGCCCTATGACCCCGGGGTCTATCGTTTCCTCGACGCCGAGGACCGTGTGCTCTATGTCGGCAAGGCTAAGAACCTTAAGAACCGCCTCTCCTCTTACTTCTCCAACACCAAGGACATGGCCTACAAGACCCGTGTCATGGTGAGGCATGCCCACCGCATCGAGATGACGCTGGTGGACACCGAGGCCGATGCCCTGCTGCTCGAAAGCACCCTCATCAAGCGGTTCCAGCCGCCGTACAACGTGATGCTGAAGGACGGCAAGAGCTATACCTACCTCTGCATCAAGAGCGAACGATTCCCACGGGTCTTCCTCACCCGCCGGGTCATTCGGGACGGCAGCACCTACTTCGGGCCCTACACCTCTAAGCAGCGGGTGGAAACCATACTGGATTTGATCAGGCAACTGTTCCCCCTGCGCACCTGTACGCTCAGCCTGACCGAGGAAAACATTGCCAAGGGCAAGTTCAAGGTCTGCCTCGAATACCATATCAAGAACTGCCAAGGCCCCTGCGAGGGCTTTGAGACGGAAGCCAATTACAACGATAAAATAGAGCAGATAAAGAACATGCTGCGGGGCAATTTCGGCCCAGTGAAGCGGCACTTCCAGCAACTGATGGCGCACCACGCCGAGCGCATGGAGTTTGAGAAGGCCCAGCAAATAAAGGAGAAGTTGCTCGCCTTCGAGGATTACCAAGGCAAGAGCACGGTCGTGAGCACCACTATTCGGGACGTGGACGTGTTCAGCATAGCCAGCGACGAGAAGAATGCCTACGTGAATTATATCAAGGTGGTGAATGGGGCCATCATCAACACCTGGACGCAGGAAATGGTCAAGAACCTCGACGACGATGAGGCCGACCTGCTGGCCTTCGTTGTCCCGGAAATCAGGGAGCGCTTCAACAGCATAGCTTCGGAGATAATCGTCCCAATGGAAATCCCCGTGGCCGATACCAGCGTGACCGTCACCGTGCCCAAGATTGGCGACAAGAAGAAGCTGCTGGAACTCTCGGAGAAGAACGTGCATTTTTTCCTCCTCCAAAAAAAGAAGGAAGAAGCCTCGGCCACGGGCAAGCAGACCAGTGCCGAGCGCATCCTGCGCACCCTCCAGAGCGACCTACAAATGGCCGACGTGCCGCTCCACCTCGAATGTTTCGACAACTCGAACATGCAGGGCAGCTACCCCGTGTCCTCCTGTGTGGTGTTCAAGAACGCCAAGCCCAGCAAGGGCGACTATCGCCATTACAACGTGAAGACCGTCGTCGGCCCCAACGACTTCGCCACGATGGAGGAGGTCGTTTACCGCCGCTACAAGCGCCTGTTGGCCGAAGGCCAGCCCCTGCCCCAACTCATCATCATAGACGGTGGCAAGGGCCAACTCGGTGCCGCCGTGAAAAGTCTCGAAGCCCTCGGAATTGGCACAAATGCCCCCATTTCACGCACTGAGGCTGACACCCCCCTCTCACCCTCTCACTTCTCTCACCCTCTCACTCCTCTCACCCTCTCACACTCTGTCACGGTCGTCGGCATTGCGAAGCGCCTCGAAGAAATCTTCTTCCCCGGCGACTCGGTGCCGCTTTATATCAACAAGAAATCGGAGAGCCTGAAGCTCATCCAACAGGCCCGCAACGAGGCGCACCGCTTCGCCATCACCTTTCACCGCAACCAACGCTCGAAGGATTTCACAAAGACAGAACTCGAAGACATTCCCGGCATCGGATCGAAGACTGCTGAGAAGCTGCTCAAGCATTTCGGTTCGGTTAAGAAGATGCGGGAGGCCAGTGCGGAGGAAATCGAAAAGGCGATTGGGAAGGGGGCGGCGAAGAAGGTGGAGGCGTATTTTCGGGCGGAGGAGGAGGGTGAAGAAGGAGGCAGTTTGGCAGTGAATTGAACCACAGAATCGGTGGGCTACCCCCTCAAATCAATCTCCCAAAACTTAGCGTCCGAAGGCATGGACCTCAGGCCCTGCTCAATTTTTGAAACGAGCAGTTTCAAGGCTTTATAACGGTTGTCGTAAGTCCGAATCAATACCAATCTTAAAGGGAATTTGTCCAAGTTTTGCTGATGCTGCAGGTTTTTGTCAACCGTCAACAGGTATTCAATGCCTGCTTTGGTCATTGCTGATAAAAGTTCGCCGTTCTTTAGGCTGGCCCAGCCGAGGTCGTGAACTGTTATTACTTCATAATCTTCGGAAAAGTCTTTTTTCAGGGGATTGGGGAGGCTTTCATCAAGCAGCAGCTTTGGTCTCATGAGGCGTCAAGGTTATTAAGGTTTCGACCAACTCCAACAGCCCACCTACCTGCTCCTTTTTTACCGAAGGGAAATCATGCAAAAACTCCTCAATCGTGTCGCCACCACGCAGGTAATCGAACAAGTTCTTGATGGGTACCCTGGTGCCAGCGAACACGGGTGTACCGCTTTGCACATCGGGCGATATGGTAATGATATCGGCAATCATAGCTCGCAATTTTCAACAAAACTACACCTTTTCAGCTTCAATTTACATGGGTTGTGTTCCGATTATCTTTGAAACCTTTTTCCCCCTCACCCAAACACCTCCCCAACGCCCACCTCAAACCCTGGCACCACTTCTGCCACGAGCCTATCGCCCTCATTGAGCAGGGCTTTAAATAAAGGTCACCTACCTCCTCTTCCCGGCCAATCTTAACAACTCGGCGTCCATCAGTTCAACCCGCTTTTTCATCAGTTCAAACTCTTTGCGGAAGCGAGCGTTCTCGGCCCGCTCGTTGGCGGCGATTTCCCGCTCGGCCTCCAAGGCCATGCGCAGTGCCTTCAGTGCCTCCAGTAGTTCTTCGTTGCTGGTGCTGGCTGGGCTTGGTGCTTTGGGCGTTGGCATGGGGCCTTCTTCGGGGTCTCTCGCCACCGCCGACCACTCCGCTTTTTGCCTTGGGTAGCTGGGTAGGAATTCTGGTGACAGCCGCTCGCCCACCAACCGGGCAAATGGCATACCCGTCAGTTCTTCCAATTGAACGAGCACCGTTACGCCTGGGTCGCTTTCACCGCCTTCCCATTTGCTCACCAAAGACCTGCCCACGCCAAAGCGGCGGCCAAAGACTTCTTGCGTTTCTTTCCAATGCGTACGTATCACTAAGATGTTATTGCCCAGGTACATGGCTTCGATTTTGAAAACTGCATTGCAATGCAACTATTTCCATAAAATGAGACATTTGTTGCATTTTGTGGCAATTTGTAGAATGGTTTTCCAAACCTAACCATTTTCTTAAATCAACTCAAACAAGCGGGTAACTATTGCAGAAATACAATTAAAGACGGCCCTCCTAACCGCAGCTGTGCTGCTTAAGCCTGATTTTTCCATAGCATGGCTGTAACAGGCGTCACTTTTTTAAACCAAAGGGAATGTGATGAGTAATTTTATTTCCATAAAATAAATCATTTACCCATTTATGAAACATGATTAGGGATATTTCATTACATTTGCCACACAATTAATCATTTAGATTCACAAAACTACCCATTATGCAACGATTTGTCACACTTGCTATTATAATAGCCCTTGCATTGAAGTTGGTTTCAAACATGGAGATAAGCACCAAGAAGCGTCAAGGACTCGCCGGGGACAACTGCGGGAGCGCTACGATGTACAGCGTGAACCTTTGTATTGACAGCAAGCAATCGGTGTACTGGACGGGCCTGTGGGACGAATGCTTCAACCTTGAGACACAGACAACCTGGGCGCCAGAACTCGGTACCATTCAAATCCGCTCCAACTGGCAGTTGTGCAAAGCAGGTTTCAAATGGAATTCCGTGCAGTATCTGTGCCAAGTGCCTGAATACACTTGGACGGTGACAACAGGACTAAGCCACTGGGTGGGTACCATTAGCTTCCAGCCGAATGAATGCCTCGCCGAGGCAGTGCCCAACTGCTACGGGATAGTCATTTATGGAA
Organism: Saprospiraceae bacterium; assembly: GCA_022841745.1. GTDB lineage: Bacteria > Bacteroidota > Bacteroidia > Chitinophagales > Saprospiraceae > UBA6168. The sequence goes on from JALHQW010000021.1 coordinate 64,507, forward strand.
TGGGTTGCAGTTTTTGAAAGTGAGTAATCATTGGGGGCATTGAAAACCAGCAACTTGGGATGGATATCCACCAAAATTGGATGCGAAACCCCTAATTGGCACGACTCCCCAAATGCCGCATACGTATGAGAAAAGCACAAGTATGGCTATTTGCGAGTTGACGTTCTCTGCCTTTAAAATGTTTGCATGAGCACGCTCCTCTTTTTTTCATTCCCCTTATAAATTTGCCTTTCAGTTGCCAAGCCAGTAACTTGCGCCCAATTTACTGTGATGCACTTTAGACAACTGCTCGTTATAGTCCTTTTTCTTGCCATAGGCAAGCCAGTTTCAGCTCAGGTTCTCTTCCTTGGCATTCAGGGCCAAGCCCTGTTGGATACGCTCGTAAGCGTATATAAACCGTCCACTGTTTTATCTTATTCAGAAGCCCGTGATACACTTTACGGACGCATTCATAACTTGAACGACAGCGTGCAATGCGTTTACTCTGGCCAACGCCTCTACTTGCCACCCGGCGAAGACCCAACCAGTTGGCTGTTCATGAACGGCTCCAACGAGGGCATCAACTGCGAGCACACTTGGCCCCAGTCTAAAGGGGCGGCCACCGGCAACCCAGAGAGCGACATGCACCACCTGTTCCCCACACGCAGCGCCGTCAACGCAGCAAGGGACAATTTCCCCTTCGCCGAAATACCCGACGTGCAAACGACGCAATGGTATTACCTACACCAAGTGCAGGCGTACATGCCCGTTCAGGAAATTGAACTTTACAGCGAAAGGATAAACGGCAAGTTCGAGCCAAGGGAAGACCACAAGGGCAACGTGGCAAGGGCCATGTTCTATTTCTACACCATGTACCAGCAGGAGGCCGACGCCGCCGACCCCAATTACTTCCCACTCCAACGACAGGTACTCTGCGAGTGGCATTACCTCGACCCCGCCGACAGCCTCGAAACACACCGCTCCTGGCAAATCGCCAACTACCAAGACGGCAAGCCCAATCCCTATGTCGTGGATTGCACCCTACTTGCTCGAAGCTTTTGCCCCGATACACCGGGGGAATGCCCCATTCCCATTTCGCCCACTTATGATGGATCGTTTACCTCGGAAAAAACCGAAGAACTGCTTATCTCGCCGAATCCCGCTTACTCGAAGAGCGTGACCATCCATGCCATCGAACCAGGCCGATTGACCATATTGGATTCGCTTGGCAGAAAATTGATGGAGGTGCAGTGGTTGCCCGGCCAACTATTGGAAATCGGCAACCTGACACCCGGCCATTATTTCGTTGCATTGGACAAAAAATCGGGAATGGCCACAGGTCAATTCATCAAGGAATAAAGCGAAAAAGCCCGTGACAGGGAATCCCCGCACGGGCTTTTTCATACCTCAATACCTCATACCTTCATACCTCAATCCTCGTCCTTCTGCGTCGCCCTGTGCTCCGCAATCAGCCTTTGCTGAATATCCGGCGGTGCAGGAGCGTACTCGGCGAACTTCCGGCTGAACTTCGCCTTGCCCTGCGAAATGGAGCGCAGCGTTGAGGAGTATTGGTACATCTCGGCCAGCGGTACACGGGCCATGATTTTCTGATAGTGGTCATCGGAATCCATGCCCATGATGATGGCCCGGCGGGTTTGCAGGTCGCCCATGATATCGCCCATCACTTCCCCGTCGCATAGGATTTCTAAATCGTAAATCGGCTCCATGATCTGTGCGCCCGCCTTTTCGAAATTGGCCCGGAAGGCTTGGATACTGGCCGTCATGAACGCCATATCGTTCGAGTCAACCGGGTGCATCTTGCCGTCGTAAATGCTCACCCGGATGTCTTGGCAGTTGGAACCAGTGAGCGGGCCTTCCTCCATTTTTTGCAGAACGCCTTTTTTGATGGCTCCAGAGAAACGGGCGTCAATCGAGCCACCGACGATGCACCAGTAGAAGGCCAACTGCCCACCCCAAGGTAGTTGCTCCACATCCTTCTGGCGGGTGGTAAGACCATGCGGGTCGGGCATGCCATCATGGTACGGTTCTATGCGCATGTGAACCTCGGCAAATTGGCCAGCACCGCCCGTCTGCTTCTTGTGGCGGTACACCTCGTTCGACTCCTTGGTGATGGTCTCCCGATAGGGTATCCTCGGTTTGATGAAATCCATGTTCACCCCGAACTCCTGCTCGACGCGGTGCTTCACGAGGTCGAGGTGCAGTTGTCCCTGGCCTTCCAATATCGTCTGCTTCAAAGTGGCAGATTGGATGACCTTCAGCGTGGGGTCCTCCTCAGAAATAGAATGAAGCGCCTTCATCAATTTCTCCATATCGTTCTTGTTGGGTGGGTTCACGGCAACCTCGATGCGGGAGTTGGGGAAATGAATCGGGTCTATCTTGCGGTCAACGCCTTTTTTGTTCAGCGTTTGGTTGGTATGCGAATTTTTCAGCTTCACCGTGCAGCCTAGGTCGCCCGCCTTCAGTTGGTCGGTGGCCTCCCGGTTCTTGCCATTGGCGAGGAAAAGCTGACCGAAGCGCTCCACCGTACGATTGTCGGCGTTGATGAGTTCGTCGCCAGCGCGCAGCACACCCGAAAACACCTTGAAGTAGGAAATGACACCCACCCGTGGTTCGTTGTGAGTCTTGAAGATGAAAATAGTGGTGTCTCCCTTGCTGTCGCAGTTGAGTTCGCCGCCGTCTTCCAATTTTACGCTGGCCCGTTCGGCAGGCGAGGGGCACACGTCGTTGATGAAGCCCATGATGCGCCCGCTACCCATGTTCTTTGTTGCGGAGCAACAGAAGAGTGGGTAAATGGAACGGTTGGCAATGGCCAATCTTAGGCCAGCGGCCAAGTCATCCTCAGATAGGTTGCCCTCCTCAAAATAGCGCTCCATGAGGGCCTCGTCGTTCTCGGCAGCGGCCTCTACGATGGCTCGGTGCATCGCATCTGCACGGCCTTTCTCTGCATCTGGAATGGGTTTTTTCTCTGGTTTTCCGCCGTTGGCTGGAAAAACATACATCACCATGCGCAGGGCATCAATGATGGTGTTGAAGCCAGTGCCTGGGTTCAACGGATATTGGAACGGCATCACTTTGCTGCCGAAACGTGCCCTTGCCTGATCCACGGTGGCATCGAAGTCGGCCTTTTCATGGTCAACCTGGTTTACGATAAAAAGGCAAGGTGTATCGAAATTCTCGACGTATTCCCAAAGCAGTTCTGTGCCCACTTCCACGCCGCTCTTTGCGTTCAGCACCATGAGGGCAGTGGAGGATACTTTTAGCGAAGCGACCACCTCTCCCACGAAATCGTCGGAGCCGGGCGTGTCCAACACGTTGATTTTGTTGCCCCGCCAGTCGTCGTGCATGAGGGTGGAGAAAATGGAGTTGCCGCGCTCGTGCTCAATGTCGGTGTAGTCGGACACGGTGTTCTGTTCTTGCACCGTGCCCCTGCGACTGATGCCACCGGACTCGAAGAGCATCGTCTCGGCCAAGGTCGTCTTGCCGCAGCCAGGGTGGCCGAGCATGACGACGTTGCGGATGTTGCTGGTGTCGTAAGTCATAATGCTAACGTTTGTTGGTTTACTCGCTGTTGGGTGTCCGTCTTTGGCTCGATTCGGTTAGTAAAAGGGAACAAGACCCAACAAACGACAAAAGAAATTATTGAGAATTCGAGGCGTGAACTTATTAAATAACGGCTACTAAAAAAACTTTTTTTCAATAAAGCACGGCTCAAGGCCGGAATGCCGCCAAATAGCCTCGCCAGTTGTCAAATTTCCACCTCGTCGTGAACAATGAGGCGTTTTGTTGTTTGTTTTGCTGGCAAAAGTTTCGCCGCAAAAGAAGAATCGGCAGCCGCGCTGGGTGGTGACCAAAATCTGGGCACTGACTAAGAAAAGTCATACAATACTGACATGACCGACCTGATTGGAAGGATTACGGAAAGGATGAACGCCCCGCTGCCGGGCCGCCCCGCCCATTTGCAGATGGCGCACATCACCCGGCGGCACTACGTGGACGCACCCGCCGAGGCAAGGCAGGCGGCGGTGCTCATGGCGCTATTCCCCAAAAATGATGAGTGGCATATCCTTTTCATCGAGCGGAATGCCAACGACCGTGACCACCACGGCGGGCAAATCGGCTTCCCCGGAGGCAAGGCAGAACTGGGCGATGCTTCCATGCTCGCCACGGCACTGCGGGAAGCAGAGGAGGAAGTCGGCATAGGGCGGGAGGAGGTGAAGGTCATCGGTGGGCTGACGGAGCTTTACATCCCCGTCAGCAATTTTCAGGTACATCCGTTTTTGGGCTATCTGGAGGAGAAACCCAATTACCTGTTGCAGGCCGAGGAGGTGAACGACGTACTGGAGGTTCCGCTCTCGCATTTCATGCAGCCCCATATCCGCCGCTCGACCGACATCCGCATTGCGCCGCAAATAACCTTGAAGCAAGTACCCTATTTCGATGTGCAGGGCCGGGTGCTTTGGGGTGCAACCGCCATGATGCTCAACGAGTTGTTGGAAATCATCGGCGGGTCTCCAAGGGCATGACCAAAGCTGTTTGTCTATTTTTTGCTACACACTATCCGCTTTTTGAACAAACTCCACAGATTTTCGGGTTTTATTCAAACAAGGCCATGCTTTTTACAGTTGATTACATGAGATTTGCTGTTGAAAACCAAACACTTATTATCCAAGAAAATGACATCATACCGCAAAACATCCGGCTTTAGGTTCGACGGAATCACAGGGGTGCTTATCCTTGTTGGCTTCCTAGTAGCCATGTACTTCATCGTCAAGTACACCCTGATTGCCCTCACCTTCGTGGCGCCGCTCCTGCTCATCGCCACCCTGCTCATTGACCATACCGTAGTCACCAATTACCTGAAATGGATTGGCACTACCTTGAAATCCAATTGGCCATTGGGCGTAGGTGCCATCTTGTTCACCATCTTCGGCTATGCGCTGGTGTTCCCTTTCCTATTTGGTAAGGCAATACTGAAAAAGAAGTTCAAACAGGCCAAACAGCAATTCGAAAACGAGCGCCAAGGCGAGTTGATTGATTTCGAAGAGATTGAGAGCAAGCCCAACAAGGAAAAACCACTCGAATTGCCCGAACTGAAAAAGCAGCCGGGTGGCAGTGCGTATGACAAGTATTTTGAGGAGTGATTGGTGATTGGTGACTCGTGATTGGGGGCTGCTGGAATATTTGCCAACACGAAGCTTTATAGAATAAGCAACAAGCCCATTCCACCGAAGGTGGAAAAGACATAAGAAATCATAAAAAATCTGCGTCTTTCTGCGTCAAAAAACTGTGTCAATATTTTTCCGAATTCCGCCATTCCGCAATCCTTGTCATTCCCGCAGGGAACCTATTCCCTCAGTTCCCCTGCGCATCCACCGATGCAATCGCTGCCATGTTCACGATATTGTCCACTTCGGTGCCTTTCGGCAATAAGTGGATGGGCTTCGCAAGGCCGATGATGAGCGGCCCAATAGAATGGGCGCTGCTCATATGCCGTACCAGCCGCAGGCTGATATTGGCGGCATCGAGGTTCGGGAAAATGAGCAGGTTCGGCTGGCGGCGGCGGAGGTTGGCAAAGGGGTAATGCTCGGCCAATAGCTCTGGGTTGAAGGCCACATCGGGCTGCACGGGACCGTCCACCATGAGGTCGGGGCGGCGGGCGCTGACCAAGGCTACGGCCTCCCTCACCTTCTCCGTTTCAGGGGTGCGCACCGCACCAAAATTCGAGAACGAAAGCATGGCAATCCTCGGCTCTATGCGCATCCGCTCCATTTCCTCGGCGGCCATCAGCGTAATTTCCGCCATCTGCGCAGAAGTCGGGTTGATATTCACGGCAGCATCCGCAAAGACGTAGGTCTTGAGCTCGTGCTGCAACAGGTACATGCCCGCCACGAGCTTGCCTTTCTCTTTCGCACCAATAATGCGCAGGGCTGGCCGCAGCACGTCAATGTATTGCACGGTAGCGCCCGCCACCATGCCGTCGGCGTGGCCTTGTTGCACCATCATGGCACCGAAGTTGAAGTAGTTCTTCAGGTCGAAATCGGCTTGGCTCAGGGTTACGCCCTTTCGTTGGCGCAGCCGATAATATTCCTTCACATAATCCTCACGGTGCGGCCAGAGCTTAGGCTCGATGATTTCAATGCCCTCTGGACTATGGTGCAGTTCTTCAAAATGCTGCAACAGTTCCTGCCTGTTTTTTGCCAATAAAACAGGCTTGGCGTAGCCTTCCGACACGATTTCGCTGGCCGCCCAGATGACCTTCGGGTGGTCGGCCTCTGGGAACACGATGCGCCTGGGGTCTTTTTTTGCGAGGGTGTAAATATTGCGCATGAACTCCCTCGACCAATCCACTTTTTGCCGGAGCGTTTCCCGATAGGCTTCAAGGTCGAGCTGCTTTTGCGCCACCCCACTGTGCATAGCTGCCGCTGCCACCGCCGACGAAGCCGCCACTAGTACCCGGTGGTCGAAGGGCTTGGGTATGATATAATCTGGCCCGAAGCTGAGGCTCATGTCATCGTAGGCCCGCTTGACGGAGTCGGGCACTTCTTCCTTGGCGAGGTTGGCCAGGGCCTTGGCCGCTGCCAGCTTCATTTCCTCGTTGATGGCCGTGGCCTCCACGTCCAATGCCCCCCGAAAGATGAAGGGGAAGCCAAGCACGTTGTTCACCTGGTTGGGGTAGTCGCTGCGGCCAGTGGCCACAATGGCGTCAGGCCTTGCTTGCTTCGCAATGGGGTACTCCACCTCCGGGTCGGGGTTGGCCATGGCGAAAATGATAGGTCGCTCGGCCATGGATTGGAGCATTTCGGGTGTCAGCAAATTGGCCTTGGAGACTCCGCAAAACGCATCGGCGCCCCGCATGGCATCCTCCAGCGTGTGGGCCTTTGTTTTTCGATAAAATTGCTGCTTGTAAGGGTTGCTGTCATCGTCGCCCCGGCCTTGCCAGAGAACGCCTTTGCTGTCGGTCATCAGGATGTTTTCCAGCTTCACGCCCAGCGTTACGTAGAAGTTTGCGCAAGCGATGCCAGCCGCCCCCGCCCCGCTGATGACCATTTTGAGTTGCCCCAAGTCCTTGCCCACCAGTTCCGCCGCATTCAGCAGTGCCGCCCCTGAGATGATGGCCGTACCATGTTGGTCGTCGTGGAAAACGGGGATGTCCAGCTCCCGCTTCAATGTTTCTTCGATGTAAAAACACTCCGGTGCCTTAATGTCCTCCAGGTTGATGCCACCGAAGGTCGGCGCTATATTGCGCACGGTGCGTATGACCTCGTCGGGGTCTTCCGTGTTCACCTCGATGTCGAACACGTCCACGTCGGCGAAGCGTTTGAACAGCACACCCTTGCCTTCCATCACAGGCTTGCCGGCCAGGGCGCCGATATTGCCGAGACCGAGCACCGCCGTGCCGTTGCTGACCACTGCCACGAGGTTGCCCTTGGCCGTATAGCGCCGGGCCAGTGAGGGGTCTTTTGCGATTTCGAGGCAAGGCTGCGCCACGCCGGGCGTATAGGCGAGCGAGAGGTCGCCCTGGGTGACGCAGGGTTTGGTGGGCACGACTTCGATTTTCCCTCTCCGAGGAAATTCATGGTATTGCAGCGCAGCTTTGCGCAAGCCTTCTAATTTGGAATCGGGTTGTGACATGGTCAGGAAAGTTGGTTTAAACAATGCCGCAAAATGTAAGGAAAAGGCGGGAGCTTTGATGATTTTTGGTACTTTTAATAAGGTAAAATATCAGTAGTTGGAGCTACTTTTTTTATTCCATACAACCGCTGCGTACTGCCTCCGCCTCTTAACCACAATTACGCTCGCCAAAGAAAGGAACCTCGCAAAACTACAATTGAGATGCCTTGAAATACAAAGAGGCATGGGGACAAATGCCTCATGCCTCTTTTACTTAATTGCCTTATGGTTTATTTACCAAACCCATAGCTCACGCCCAAAAGCACCACATCGGTGTGCATGCTGCTTGTGATTTCGCTGCCGGGGACTTTGCCAAGGGGGCTGTCAGCAGTTATCATCATCGGGTTCATCAATTGCCCGGTCACGTCCTCGCCGATGCCACGGTGGTAGGTCAGGTGGATGCCCAGGTTATCGGTAAACTTATAACTGAAGCCTGCCTGTACGGCGTGCTTGATGACTGCAGGGGCAGCAGATGAGAAGAACACATTGTCCTCTGTGATAGGGTTGGAACTATAGGTGTAGCCGAGGCGAATGGGCAATTTTTCTACAATTTTCAATTGAAGCCCTGCGGCAACAACCGTCACGTTTTTCCAACCAAACCCAGCGACGGCGCCAGTCGGGAAGCCGTTCTCGCCAATTACCCAACCGGTTTTTTCAAAGCCATCTGTTTTCTCGTAATTAATCATACGGTAGTCCACGGCAAAGTCAAATTTCTCATGGGTATAGGCGGCACCTGCGCTGAAAATAGCAGGGTAGTTCATCTTGAAATTGGTCACTGGGGCTGCCGAGCCGTCCAGGTACTCGCCTTCAATTTCAAGCTCCTTGAAATACTGTGGGCTTTTGTATGCCAAGCCGAAATTGATGCCAGTTGGGAGGTGGAAGAACAGGCCAGCCTGTGCGCCAATGCCCAATGCAGAAGCCTTCTCACCGAGCGGGTAGCCCTTTTCGGAAGGTGCAGCAATTGGTACGGGTTCAATGAGCAGGGAAGAATAATTGAAGGTCGGGGCGATGCCAAAGGAAACGCCCTCCGTCAGCTCATAGGCAGCTGTCAGCCCCAATTGCATCAATTGGTAGTTGGAGTTCAGGTGGCCAAAACCAAACATGCTTTGCGGGTACAGCAGCGGGTTGGAGGCGTTTGGGTTAAAATCTGGGTTGTCGGGCGTCGGCAGCTCCGTGGTAGCGGGGTAGTCCACGCCGAAGCCACTAATGCCGAAAGCAGAGATGCCAAAAGCGAATTTGCTGTCCGGTTTGGCGAAAATTGCACCCAAGGTTGGCAGCGGTGATGCACCCTTTTCGTCATTGGTCGTGCCGCTGATTTCAAAAGTTCCGCCTTGGCCGTCTGGTTGTGTCACTTTGGCGTAAACCGAAGGGGCAGCCGTGAAATAGGCGACGCTGAGCCCCGCTTCGTTGCGGTCAAAAGCCGTGATGGAGGCCGGGTTCCATTGCAGCGCACCGGTGGGGTCGAGTGGAAGGGCCGTGCCGGCACCGCCCATCGAGAAGTTGACGGCTCCAGCGCCTTGGAGTACGTGGCCTGTTTGTGCCAACAATGTAGCTGCGAGTATGGTGAAAATGGAAATAAGCAGGTTTTTCATGATTCCGTTTTTTTAATCCGCCGTTTCGTCCGATTATGGGGCAAAGCCGCCGGGTTTCGGTGAACAATTAACGAGTGCTTGCCTATTGTAAAGCGGTTTAAAATTGCGGGGATACCTGTTTTTAAAGGGTGATATGGGTCACATTAGCGGCTCTGAAAGGGAAGGAGATTTATCATCCAAAACATTGATAAACAGCAGCTTAAAATCCGATTCTTTCTTTTGTTAAAACATGAGCGGAATATGGTGAAATGCTTGCCCTTTTTTAATTTAGCAGCGCTCCTTTGTCTATATTTGAGTTTAATGGATGGGGCCTATTGATAACATGTATTCCCTATTCGATTCAATAGATACTCGCATTTAAAATTGATGGTAGGCACCCTTCGAGAGGAGGGGTTATCAAACCCCGGAGTTCCGGAACTTCGGGGTTTGATAACCCCTCCTCTCGAAGATGACTGCAAACTTGCTCAACCCGAATATCCATTTCAAAGGCGACTATCTATAATAAGCAATAAGGTTTCACTAAAAACTCATTAATGACTTATATTGCGTCAGCACTGATTTTTGTCAATAAAATGGAGGATAATATTTAGCTGGCTAAGTGCGGGCAGCTGCTAATTTCGCCACGATATATCTACCAAAATAAATCAGGACATGAAGAAATGGCTCCTACTTCTTGCGGCTTTCATGCCCTTCATCGCCTCCGCCCACGACGGCCACGGCATTTTTGATGCAAGCAATATCCTGCACTACATCACCACGCCCGAACATGCCCTACCGCTTGGCGGCGGCATTGTGCTGATGGGACTGGTGTTGCGGAGCAGGAGCAAGAAGGCTGTTTGACCTCACCCCCGACCCCTCTTCCCGCCGTGCGGGACAAGCACTACGAGGAGAGGGGAGTAAACCCGCACCATGCACGAACTTTCCATCATCTCCAGCATCGTCCAAATTGCTGAGGCCGAGGTAGAAAAGGCCGGGGCGCAGCGGGTCGAGTCCATCGAACTGGACATCGGCGAACTGGCGGGCATCGAGTTCTCGGCACTGGATTTTGCATGGGAGGTCGGCGTGAGCCAAACGGTGCTGGAAGGTGCCGAGCGACATATCCACCGCATCGGCGGGGAGGCGAGGTGCAACGAGTGTGAAACTGTTTTTGACATGCAGGCACTGTACGACCCATGCCCGAGTTGCGGGTCTTATTGTAGCGAAATATTGAAAGGTAAAGAACTGAGCGTCAAGGCGTTGACAATCAGCCCCTGACCCCTAAAGGGCAGAGGCGTTTGGTTCTACAAATCCACTATCAATTTGATTTCAGATATAAGATAGACGATTTCAGATATAAGATTGTGGAGTGCCGAGTCAAGCCCAAAATGCTTTGATTCGGCGGCAAATCGCAATTCTGCAATCATAAATCGCCAATTAATCTAAAATCATATATCGTCTATCTTACTTCTTAAATCAAAAAATAGAACCAATCGCCTCTGCCCTTTAGGGGTCAGGGGTAAAACCACCTCTTATGTGCGGAATATGCGGCTGCGGCCAACCCAACGGCGCAGTAACCATCAGCAAAATAGACCTGAAAAAGGTCAACTTGAAAAAGGTGACACCTCTCCAAGAGGTGTCACCTTTGGGTCATCATGACCATGACCACCACCATGTTCACACGCCTGTTGCGAAGCAAGCGCCGAGCAAAACGGTGCTGCAAATCGAGCAGGACATCTTGGGCAAAAACAACCTTTTGGCCGAGCGCAACCGGGGCTATTTCGAGGCGAAGAACATTCTCGCCCTGAACCTCGTCAGTTCGCCGGGCAGTGGCAAGACGGCCTTGCTGGAACGTACCTTGGCCGATTTAAAAAATGAAGTCCCTTGCTACGTTATCGAGGGCGACCAACAGACCAGCAACGATGCCGACCGCATCGCCGCCACGGGTGCCGAGGTCGTGCAAATCAATACGGGCAAGGGCTGCCACCTCGAAGCTGATATGGTCAATGAGGCATTGCGCCAGCTAAAACCCACGGACGGCTCCCTGCTTTTCATCGAAAACGTGGGCAACCTCGTCTGCCCCGCCATGTTCGACCTCGGCGAAGGTGCACGGGTGGTCATCATCAGCGTGACCGAGGGCGACGACAAGCCGCTCAAATACCCCGATATGTTCCACTCCTCGCAGCTCTGCATCATCAACAAAATTGACCTGCTGCCCTATGTGAATTTCAGCGTGGAAAAAGCGAAGGAATACGCCCAACGGGTCAGCCATATCACCGAGTTCATCGAGGTATCAGCCACCACGGGGCAGGGGATGGAGCGGTGGTATGAGTGGCTTCGCAAAAGGAGGGGTGAGTAGTTGGGGATGAGTGGGATTTGATTTAAGATATAAGATAGACAATATTAGATTTAAGATTTGGGGGCATCGGGAAGTATTGATTTTATTGGCTTATTGAATTATTGCTGGAGTTAAATCAAAAATCATTTAGTCTCTCAATCACCAATTAAATCTAAAATCTTACGTCTTAAATCTTATATCTGAAATCAAATACCACCCATTATCAAATCAAAAACAACTGTTCATAATGTGCCTAGCAATCCCCGGTAAAATAACCGCCATCAGCGCCCAATTGGACGATGCCTTCCGGATGGGCAGCGTGTCGTTTGGCGGCATCAAAAAAGAAGTGAACCTCTCGATGGTACCAGATGCCCAGGTCGGCGACTACGTGCTCGTGCATGTAGGTGTGGCCATCAGCGTGGTGGACGAGGCAGAGGCGATGAAGACTTTTGAGTACATCCAAAAACTGGGCGAGTTGGAGGAGTTGGGAGGTTCTAATTGATAGCCGCATTTAAAGTTGATGAACTAAACCTCCCAACAAGCAGTCCCTTTTGAGAGAAGAGGTTATCAAACCCCGGTGTCCTAGAACATCGGGGTTTGAAAACCCCTCCTCTCGAAAGGGACTGCTAACAATTTTAAATACGTTCACTTATTATCGTTGCGTCCGTTGCGGCGTTGCGTGATGAATTTGGTTGACCTGCTACCCCTTTTTTACAAACTCATACGGCGTAAACTCCACAAAATCAGCGACTTGCAGAACGAACTGCTTCACAGCTCCATTTTCAACCTTAAACTCCACGGGCTTGATGCCAAACAGCGGATCGTCGAAGGAAAGCAGAAAGCGGTTGCCACCTAAAGGCTCCAATTTACCAATGAGGTTCGGGTGGTGCTGGAACCTAAGCTTTAGTGAATTCCCATCCTTTTTCATGTCAAGGTTGCCGTAGGCTTCGTTTTCGTAGTGCCCGGCATATTTATCCAAAGCGATTGTGGTCTTTGGCAGCTGCGCAATGGAGTCCTGCATCTGTTTTATGTACTGCATTTGCTCCGAAGACTGAGCCTTGTTGTCTGCCAGGAAAATTGTGTTGTAGTTCCGGTAAGGCAGGCCGAGATAGGCATCCATGATTTCCCGTTTCAAGGCGACATAAAAAGCGTTGGCATCCGTGTTGGTCAGCACCACGATGCCGAGCTTGTGCTCCGGGAACATCGTCACCGAAGTCACAAAGCCGTTCACGCCGCCCGTGTGCGACACCTCCTCATAGCCGTCGTAATCGCTCATTTCCCAGCCCATGCCGTAAAGCGCATAGTGCCGACGGATGCCATACTTCGTCGTTTGCCGACGTCCCTCGATGCTCAGTGGCTGACGGGTGCGCCGCAAAACGTTTATCGGCAGCACGGTCTTGCCCTCGTAGCGCCCACTGTCGAGCTGCGCAATGAGCCAATGGCTCATGTCCTCCACGCTGCTGAAGATGCTGCCAGCTGCGGCGAGGTTGTCAATTTGCCCGTAGGGTATCTTCATCAGTTCGCCGGTGGCGGGGTGCAGCGTGTGCGCACGGGCAGCGTTGGTCGCCTTACCGATTTCAGCGCTGAGGGCCAGCGTCCGGTTCATTTTCAGGGGTTGGAAAATGCGTTGCCGCAGGTTGTCCTCCCAAGTTTTACCACTGATGCGCTCCATGCATTTACCAGCAATCACGTAGCCCGCATTGCAATAGCCCCAAGTGGTGCGAAAGGGGTAAACGGGCGTCAGTTTCCCGAATTTTTCGATGACCTGGTCCCGTGTGAGGTTGCTCGTCCAGTACATGAAATCGCCTTGGAAGGTCTCCATGCCGATGCGGTGGCTCACGATGTCCTGCAGGTTCAGGTGCTGTTCCACCCAGTTGTCCTTCATGTTGAAACCGGGTAGGTGCTTCGCAACGGGGTCGTCGAGCTTGCAAAGGCCGTCGTTTTCGAGCATGGCGAGGGCCGTGCCCGTGAATGCCTTAGTGTTGGAGCCGATGGCAAAAAGCGTGTTGGCGTCCACTTTTTCGGCTTTGCCCGCTTCGAGTACGCCAAAGCCCTTGGCCACTACGAGCTTGCCATCTTTCACTACACCGACGGCCACGCCGGGGATGTTCCAATCCTTTAAGGCTCGGTTCACGTAAGTATCGAGGCTGTCCCGCAGGAAGGCGGGGAGGGTAGCGGCAGGTTGTGCGTAAAGCGTTGCGGAGCAAAAAATCCCCAAGAATGCAAGGATGGATAACAGTCGCATAAAGGTGATGTTTGGTGAAGGAATGAGGCGAAGGTAGTATTTCTAAAAATTTTCTCCTCACTTCAACTCCTTCGGCCTCACCCCCACGTTTTCCTTCTGCCCGTTGCGGAGCAAACTCAGCTCCACCATCCGGTTGATGCTGTTGGCGTCAAGGTGCTTGTGCAGGTCGTCAATGGACTGCACAGGCTCGCCCTCAAAGCCAATGATGATATCGCCGACCAATAGCATGCCGCTCGACGGGCCGCTCGGCTCCACGCCCTGCACGAGGATGCCCGTTTTCCTCGGCAGGTTATGGTAGCTCACCGAGCGGGGATTGATGGGCACGGTCTGCCCGCTGATGCCGATAAAGCCACGGCGCACCTTGCCGTCCATGAGCAGCTTGCCCACCACGAACTCGGCCAAGCTGGACGACACCGCAAAGCAAAGCCCCTGCGCTGGCAGAATCACCGCCGTGTTCACTCCGATAACCTGGCCCTGGCTGTCCACGAGCGGGCCGCCGGAGTTGCCGGGGTTGAGCGCTGCGTCGGTCTGAATCACGTCGTCAATCAGCCTGCCGCTTTCGCTGCGTAAGGTGCGGCCCAAGGCGCTGATGACGCCCGCCGTCACGGAATATTGGAAACCGTAGGGATTGCCGATGGCAACGGCCAACTGCCCCACCTGCAACTGTTCGCTCTTGCCGAAGCGCACGGCCCGGAGGCCGTCGCCGCCGATTTGCAGCAGGGCGAGGTCGGTGGCAGGGTCTTCGCCCACGAGGCGGCCCGTGAACTCCCGGCCATCTTGTAGCACGACCTCAACCTTGGTGGCATTGTTCACCACATGGCTGTTCGTCACGATGTACCCATCGGAGGAAATGATGAAGCCGCTGCCCGTGCCAAAGGGTTGCTGCCCTTGGCGGGCTTGTGGGTTGGGCTTTTTTTCCACTTTAATCTGCACTACGGACGGGCTGACCGTCTGCGATACGCCCACCACCGTTCGGGAATAGGCATCGAGCAAATAGGCATCGGGGTGCGGCGCGTTAACGGGTGGATAACTGTTGTCGGAATGGTTCTGCGGGGCAGAGATTGAAATTGATTTTGACATATCCGGGCTGATTTGTGCCGGCCTTCTGTTTTGTTTAGGATGGTGGGGGCCTTGAAAATCGTTCCAAACCCGCATGAGAGACAAAATGGCAGTTACTTTCCGAGCATTGGGGAAAATACCAACAGATATTGTCAACTTACCGCCCATTTTTCACTCAAAAGCAGACAAAACACAACTATTTAGGAGGGATGGGAGGAGGGAGAAAAATGAATTTTTTTCCCAAAACACCCCCCTGCTAAGTAAGGATGACAAAACAACCATGCCTATTACAGAAGGAAACCGCATACGTGCCGTCTATTTCATGGTCTTTTGCTGCACGGCGGCCTGGCTGCCCATCATGGCCGACTTCCTGAAGGAACGGGGCATGAGTGGCTTGCAGACCAGCGCCATCCTCAGCACCACGCCTATCGTCATGTTCGCCGTGCAGCCCTTCTACGGGATGCTCGCCGACCGCATCGGCTACAAGCGCTGCCTGCTTTTATCCACGTCACTGGCCGGGCTCAGCTACCTGCTCTACCTCAGCCAAGGCGGCTTCTGGTACCTGCTCGGCGTCACCGTGGTCATGTCGGTGTTTTACAATGCCCTGCAACCCCTGCTCGACACCCTCGCTCTCGGCCTTTCGGAGCGTGATCCCAGCTTCAATTATGGCAACCTCCGCATCGCAGGGGCGGCGGGCTGGTCGTTCACGGGCATCATCAACGGCTATTGCATCGAAGCCCTCGATACAAGCGTGATTTTCGTGCTATCGGCCATCAGCATGTTCCTCGCCTTTGGCCTTGCGTTGTTGTTGGCTGGCGCCAAAACGGGTGGTAAGCCCGTGGCAACGACCAAGGCAGACCCCAAGGAAGTCTTCTCGAACCCCCGCCTGCTGTTGTTCCTGCTCATGGTCGTGCTCGTCTCCATGGGCGGCACCACCATCTGGAATTTCTATTCGCTTTATATGAAGGAAAACGGCGCAACGGCCTCGCTCGTCGGTTTTGGCCTTTCGTTCCAGGGGCTTTGCGAACTGCCCTTGTTCTTCTTTGCGGCCCGCATCATCGGTCGGTTCGGCCTGCGGCCAACGCTGCTGCTCACGCTGTTTGCACTGGCCCTGCGCATGTTGCTGTACCACCTCGTTGGCAATCCCAAGCTGGCCATTGCCATCGAGCTGCTGCACGGCGTCTCGTGGTCGCTGTTCTGGGTGGCCTGCGTGGAGCACGTCAATTCGATGGTGCGGGAGGAGTGGCGGGCTACTGGGCAGTCGCTGCTCTATGCCGCCTATTTCGGGGCCGGGGCCATCCTCGGCAATTTCTGGACGGGCTGGCTGGCGGATACGGGGATGAAAATCGGGGGGATTTTTTTGTTGAATGCGGGGCTGGTAGCGGGGGTGGGGGTGATGGCTTGGGTGGGCGGTATTGGGCGGGAGCGGGGTTGAGGTGATGACTCGTTTTTTTTGATTTAAGATTTAAGATAGACGATTTTAGATTTAAGATTGTGGGGTGTCGAGCCAAGCCTGGCATGTTCGGATTTTGTGGCGAACACCAATCCTAACATCGAAAAATCACCCATTAAATCTAAAATCATATTTCGTCTATCTTATATCTTAAATCAAGTCAAGAATGGCCTATCTGAGGTGTCAACTTAGTCATATCCCTACTCCTTCGGCTGCTGCGCATAAAACGCCTGCTTCTCCCGCACCTCCGCCACGATTTGCTCCACGGTGGGCATCACCTCCGGCGGGATGCGCAGTAACAGGTTATCGCCGGTCTCGCCAGCGAGGATGAGGGTGGCATAGTACAGCAGCTCGTACTTGGCAATGAGGTCTTTGCCGAGTTCGGGGTCGTGGAAGAGGGAGAGGACGAGGTGGGTTTGGGATAGGGAGAGGAGTTGTTTGATAAAGTTAGAACTGTCCTTGTCATGAATATCTGAAAAAACTTGCCTCACCCTTTGATTCATATTTGAAGCCTCACCATTCCAAATTCCTATGATAATGGCGTTTTCAATATGAGCACCTTTTATTTCTTTGATGCCTCTAATTAAATTAATTGCATCTTTGGGTTTTTGATTAGTTGCAAAGTATAGAATTGCCAAGTTGTTACTTGCATGGATATTCCCTAAACTCAACGAATCTCTAAAGTATTGCTCAGCTTTAGATTCATCTTCCACATACCAACTTAGTATTCCTAAATGATTCAACACCATTGATTTTAGTTTGCGCAATTCCTTTGAAACATAACCCTCGTCATCTTCCATAACAACTTGAATATGCTCTAAATTTGGGGTGACAATACCAATTGGTTGGCAAGTATTAATTGTGGAAATAATTAATGAATATTGCCCTAAAGCCTCCGACAACTTTTCTTGTTTCAAGTACATGTTTGCCAATTCATACATTGCCCAAACGTTTTTTTTATTTGCAGATTTTTGAAATGACAATTCAGCTTTTTCAATATTATTCATTTCGTGAAAACATTTCCCTTTTAGTAACTCCTTGAATCCATCCGATTCATTTTCAATTTCATCCAACCTATTAATAGCCTCCTTAAATTTTTTGTTTTCTATGAATGCTACTGCTTCTTGATGAATCTCCGAAAAGGTTCTTGGCAATTCAGCTAATAATCCACTCTGCGGGAATAAATCCTTTGTTAAGTTTATAATAATGTCTCTATCCACCACACCAATAAACCTCGAATGCACCAACCCCTTACTCAATACCATCGCCTTGTCAAACCCAATTTCCCCCGCTTTCAGTTTCTCGATATGCCCCTTTGCCAGTTCCACCAATTCATGCCCATCATAAAAACTCTCCAAAAACAGCGTCAAATACTTCGCCCGGCGCTTTTGGTCAGGGTTGCCCTGTGTGACGATGAGCCACATATTGAAGAACCGCTCGGCGATGCGGTAGAGGTGGTTTTTGTTGCCCGTGGGAATGGTCTCGATGATGCCGAAGCCGTCCAATTGTTTTAAATAGGAGGAAATCAGCTTGCTTTCCATGCGGCAGCGCTCAGCCAGTAGTTTGGTGGGAATAGCTTCCCAATGAAAGGCCATTTCCTGCACAATTTTCCGTTGCGGGGCTGTGAGGTTGTTCAGCCGCTCTTGGTAGAGGGGCGTGGCCCTGTCCATTACCTTACGCAGGTAGTCGAAGCCGTAGAGGGCGCTGTCGTGCAGCAATATTTGGATGAAAAACTGGAGGGCTCGGGGCAGCCCGTCGGTAAGGATGCGGATGGCCTCCACCTTGCCTTGGTTGCGCAGGGCGTAGTTGTGCAGCACGGGCAGGTTCATCTCGGCGGCCCAGTGGTTGAGCAGGTCGTGGATTTCACCGAAGGTCAGTCCTTCCAGGCGGTGCCGCCGGAAGAACTCGTAGAACGGCTTGTCATAGCGCCAGAAATGCTCGTCCATGCGGGTGCTGCCACCAATGATGGCGAGGTCGTTGTGGTTGAGCAGGGTTTCCCGCAGCAGGTTGGCGTCGTCGTCGAAGTTTTCGAGTATTCGGTCGAGGTTGTCGAGCAGCAGCACGGCCTTTTTGTTGACGGCTTGCAGCAGTTGGTGGATTTGGGCATAGAGGTAGCGGGTATAGGCTTGGTTGTCGGGAAAGTCGCTGAACTTATCGAGCGACTTGCGCTGGCCGAGCCGAATCATCAGTTCTTCCAGCACCTCGAACCATAGGTCGGAGAGGCGGTAAATGGACGCCTGCTCCTCGGCGAGGTTGATGGCGATGTACTTAGCTGACAGGTCGGCATCCTCGTCTATCTCAATCTGGATGCGCCGCAACAGCGTGGACTTGCCGCTGCCCCGCCGTCCCAAAATCAGCTCGTGCTGCACGGGGTCGGGGTATTTTTTGTTGCGAAGCTGCTCAATGATGGCCTCAAACTCCGCAATGCGGACAAGGAAATTGCGCTTCATGGCCTCCGGGCTGCTGTTGGCCGATTGGTAGAAGGTCAGTTGGTCTAGGAACCAATTGGGGTTGGTGCGGTGGTCGAAATCAGTTACCATAAATTGGGTTGTCTTTTTTCCAAAATGCTTGGAGGAATGGGGAAAGGAACTGGTAGCGCCCCGATTTTTCGAGGACGTAGCCGTCCCGTTCGAGGCCACCCATGAGTTCCATATAATGGTCTTCGACCTTGTGCTTTAGGGCAAGGTCGTAGAGTTGTGGCATGTTGATGGCGTCCTTGTGGGCGATGAACACTAATACTTCTTTCAGGAACCGGGCATCTTCTTTCGAAAAATACTCGGTGAGGCGGTGTTTCCAGTCGGTGAAATGGTCGTTGTTCTTCACCACCCGGTCGAAGGCAGTGTCTATATCCGTGGATGAAAGAATGGGATTATTGGCCTTCCTCGCCGCCTTGTCCACTTCGTCCAGCAGCAGGTTGATGAAAAACGGAATGAAGAAATTGACCTTGTTGAGCAGGTAGCGGCTGAGTTCAGGGCTGTATTGGACGGCTGCGCCGTCGGTTGCCCAAGCCATGTATTCCAAGGCTTCTTGGTGGGTTAGCGGCTCGAAGGGGATGGTGCGCAGGTCGTTGATGTCGGCCACCCGCCCGCCGATGGTCTTGACGATGTGATGGATTCCCACCGATCCTGCCAGCACGAGGCTGAAATGGCCTTTGTGGTCGGTGTTCTGCCGCCATTCCCGCAGGTGGCTGAGGATGTTTTCGGCTTGGTCAGTATGGCCTTTTCTGTGGAGGTTGCCAAGCACTTCGGGCAGTTCGTCAAGGCAGAGGACGATTTTCACGCCATTGCTCATCAGTTTTGGCAGGAGTTGTCGTATTTCGTTGGCGTAGTTCAGTTCTTTTCGCTCACCGAATTTTACACCTTCGGCAGTGACTTCCTCGATATTGATGCTTTTCAGGAAATCGGTGAGCCATTTTTTCCCTTTGTCAAATTTGCTAAGGCATTGCAGCAGCAACTCGAAAAAGACTTTGAAGAACTCTTGGTCGGACTTCACGCCTTCTATGTCCCTGAACTCGCATTGCGTTTCCTTGGGACAATTCTCCCGCATGGCCAGCATAACGGAGGTCTTCCCCACCCGCCGGGGCGCTGCGATGAGTACGTGGTTTCCCTTTTTGATTTCCTCCCAGATTTGGGATTCAAGCTGTGGACGGGGAAAGTAGTACTCCCCGGTGGCATGGTTGCCGATAATGATTTTCGGGCTTATCCAGTTCGTGTTCATTTTGACAACATTTTTGTTGTGAAACAATTTTGGCTACAAATATATTGTCAAATTATTTTAGCAACAAAATTATTGTCAGAAAAATCAAAAATTACTTTCCCGCAACCTCCCCACCACCCAATCCACGAACCCCACCACATCCGCCTCCACAGGTGCATACGGCCCCGGCACGTAGGCGCTCGATTCCACGCCCCGGTAGTTGTTCTCGCAGAGCGCCCAGTCCTGTTCCCCGGTTATTTTCCAGAATTCCACGAGGCGGTCGGTGCTGTAGTCACGGCCCTCCACGGCGTCGGCGTCCACGAGCCAGGCGAGGTCGAGGATGGTGCGGTCGGGGGCGACGGCGGTTAGGCGCATCGTCCAGACGTAGTCGCTGACGGCATCGCACCAGAAATTGGGTAGGGTGACGAGGCCGAGCACCCCGGCGTCGAAGTCACGGTGCTGGCCCATCGGGATGGCGATGGGCTGGCCGTCCAAGGAATAGCTGACCACGCCGGGCCTCAGCGGGTAGCGGATTCCGAAGTGAAAGCTATCCCCCTGAAAATCAACGGTGTCCACGGCGAGGCCCTTTTCCCGCCAAGCCACCTGCCGCTCGACCAGCACCTCGTCTGCCGACTCCTTCATGTTCGCCCCGATGACGGCGCTGCAATACTCCGGGTGCGCCGGGCCGCAATGGTAGCACTCCCGGAAGTTCTCGGCGACGAGCTTCCAATTGGTGCGCAGCTCATAGCGCTTCTGGTAGGCGACCTTGGCCCGGTCGAGTTGGAAGGGACGCAGGAAACGGGCGTAGTCCTTCCGCAGTTGGGAGAAATCGGGCGGATTTTGCGCCAGCGAAACAAAAATAAAACCCTCCACGACCTGCACCTGCACGGGGTGCAGCCCATGTGCCACCTTGTCGAAATCGTCGGGCATGAGGCGGGCCTTGTACAAGCTGCCGTCCGTTTCGAACACCCACTGGTGGTAGGGGCAGACGAGCTTGGGCGCATGGCCTTTTTCTTCCAGGCAAATCAGCGAGCCACGGTGGCGACAGGAGTTGTAATGGGCGAATACCTGCCCCTCCTTCCCCCGTATGATGATGATATTGTCGTTGCGAAGCTGCCAAGTGAAATAGTCGCCGGGGCGGGGAATCTGCGCCGTGGTGCCCGCAAACAGCCAGTATCTCGACCAGATTTTTTGCCACTCCAAATCGAAGATGGCGGGTTCGGTATAAAATGGCCGCTCCAGGCTATGACCGGATTGGTAGCGCTGGAGGAGTTGCTGGATGTCGGTGGGCGGCATGATGGAAAATTTTGCGAAAGCTCGGTTGAAAATTGCGATTTTACAAACAGGGTAATCTACTGTAAAGGGCTTTCTTATAAAAATTGTAAACCCATACTTTACCCTTTTAAGTCGCTTTTGTCATCGCCGAAGGCGACCTGCGACATCACGAGGGCAGTCCCGCATGACGTCGCAGGTCGCCTTCGGCGATGACAAAAGCGACAAATTAACCAAGCGCAGTTATTATGAGAAAGCCCTTATCTACCGCACCACCACCTTCCCTCCTTTCACCATCCTCCCCTTTTGCATAAACCGATAAGCATAAACCCCGCTCGGCAAGGCCCCAAGCACAATATTCGCCTGATTTTGCAGCCCTTTTTGCGAAGCAACCACCCGACCGTTCAAATCCAACAATTCAAAATCGGCAGCGGTGGGGGCATTAATTGCGGCACGCAAAACAGCGCCTTTTTCAGCGGGGTTTGGATAGATAGTGACCGCAAAATCGCTTGCCATATTGCTCGTAGAGGAAGGGGGCGGCTCAGAAAGTTGGAAGTCCCAGATGCCCCGCCCGAAGGTGCCAAAGCGGACGATGTCGTTCGTGCCCGCAGGGAAATCAACATACTCCACGCAGGTGTACCATTGCAGCGGCGTCTGCGCACCAATGAGCGGGAACCACCTGTTTTTTTCCTTCACAAACACATAAGGCCCGACGCCGGTGGCCGCAAACAGCAATGTCTCGTCGGGGTTCGCCACGATTTCCTGCACGATCGTCTGCGGCAGGCCGGTGGACATGGGAACGAAGGTCTGCCCGCCGTTCACGGAGCGATAGACCGGCGGGTTGGAGTAGCCGCTGCCCGAAATCCAGAGCAGGTCGGGGTCTTTTTTGGAGGCGTGGATGCAGGCCGTGAAGATCCAGTCCACGGTCGGGCCGACAAAGCCCTGCGATTTTTCCCAGGTGGAACCTGCGTCCAGGGTGCGGAATAAGGTGCCGTCGTCGGTGCTGACGAAAATCCTGTCGGGGTCAAGCTCGGACTGCTCAATGGCCGAAATCCGCCCATTGCCAGAATTGGAATTGGCCAGGAAATCGAAACTGAACTGGTCAGCGACGATGCTATAGGGTGGGCTGCTGCTGGCCGAGAGCGTGATGAGGTGCGAGCCGCCCTGGCCTTCGTTGATATTGCCTCCGGCAACGAAGATGGAATTGCCGTTGGGGAAGGCCGTGGGCGCCGTTGGCACGATCCAGTCGAGGGCAGGCACGTCGCCTTCGGGCAGGTTCCAGTTGGAGTCGCCCCAAGGGGTAGGTAGGGTCAGCGCATCAGGGTAGAAACTGAAGTCGCCGCCGGGGTACTGCACCCAAAGGCTTCGGTAGTCGTTGGTGAGCTGCATCATGCCGTAGTCGCCGCTCCACTGCTGCACGAAATAGTTGGGGCCTTGCTCGTCGGCTGCGTTGGTCCACTGCCAGCCTTGGTCCTGCGAGCCGGCATAGATGTATTCGGGGTATGCAGGGTTGGTCTGTACGTCGTAGTATTGGCTGATGTTAAGGCCATCGAGGCCGATGTTCTGCGTGGTTTGAAGGTCGTCGTAGCTGATGTGCAGGCCACCGTGGTTGGCGACAAGGAAAAATGGCGTCCCATCCGTTTTCCTGAACGCCTTCAAGTCCATGATGTCGGCATGGAGCAGGTCGAAGTCGGCGTAATATTCCCACCACTCGTTCAGGAACTCCCAAGTGATACCGCCGTCGTAGCTCTGCTGGCAGTTCACCTCGCCCATGACGAGGTGGTTGGGGTCGAATGGCGAGCAAATCATGCCCACTGACCAAGCCTCGGTGGGCGTGACACCCTGCATCGCCCAGTTTTGCCCGCCATCGTTGGAGCGATAGACATCCGTATCGTTGGCTAATGCATAAAAAACAGGTTGGCCGTTCGCATCCAAGCTCCCTGAAAATTGGAGCTCCACATCGGCTGGCAGGCCAGTCACATTGGCTTGTAGCGGTAGGCTGTCGGCCTCCACCCGATGGAGTTGCTGGTGCCTATTGAGCAAAAAGATTTGGTCGGTGCCGAGTGCCTGCCAGAGGCTGGTTTGCTTTCTTTCACCGTGGTCGAATGCTTTTATCCGGGTAAAATTGCTGCCATTGTCCGTGGAGCGGTAGAGCCAGATTCGGGGTGCCCAGGGCACGTTGTCCCAGGTCTCCACGAGGTAGTACAGCGTGTTGGGGTCGCTGGCCAAGGCTACCAATTGCATGGGCGAGCCCCAGCCGTCGTAGAAGTCGGGCGAGAAATTCGATTGCTGCCAGGTAAGGCCTTCGTCGTCGGAATAGAAAAGGATTTTACCTTCTGGGGCAATGATGCGCACGCCGCCTGAGTCTATGGGCTGCACTTTTATCAGTTTTGGATTGAAGCGGCGGTCGTCGTTGAGCACTTCCCAGCCTTCGTTGTTGGTGCCGCCCCGCCACACCGAGCCGCCGTCGGATAGGCCATAAACCTTGTCGGTCGGCGCATGGTAGTCCACGGTGCGCAGGCTGCCCGACTGGTTTTTGCTGCCCCGCTCCGACCACTCGCCCATCACGGTGCTGTCAGCAAAGAACTCGATGGAGCGGTCGCCATTGCCCAAGCTGGCTTTCAGTTCCCGCAGCGACCGGATATTTTGCAGGTCAATGGCCCGCCAATCAACACCGGGTGCAGCCTTGTGCAATAGTTCAATCCAAGCTTCCCGACGTGCTTGGCCGTCCTCGTCCTCCGATTGGTCGGTACGGTAAACGGGGCCGTTGGTGGGGGCTGGGAAGTGGCGGTTCGAAGCGGCTCCGGCTTTTTTGTTTTTGAACAAAAAGAAGCCAAGGCCCGCAAGGGCAAGGCAGGTAGCGACTATGTAAACTGGCTTCATTTTCATGGCATGTGAATTTGAATGCAATCCTATTAAAAAGATGGCAAACCAAGAAATGAAGCTGTTGAGACTTTGGCCCTTGGCCAAGATTAGCGGGTTTTTAGGTTTAATGCCTGCCGTGTGTCGTGGGTAAAAGCCTTTAAACAAATACCCCCTCGGCAGCAACTACCGAAGGGGTATTCGTCTAAAGCAAATCTGTGATTAAGGCACTGCATTGGTAGGCCAAGGCAGCAGGCACCATCCTGTTTAGAACCTGTTTTAAAACCAAGCCCCTAATTTCAAGGAAGGCTCAAAACTAATCTTATTTAGGTTTTTGTAAAAAGGCGCTTTTAAGTCAGCCGCTATGCCAAAGTCGGCGGAAAAATATTGACCGATGGGCAATTGGTAGCCCAGTTTCATGTGAGGAATCCAATAGGTCTTGCTGGCTTTCTTGATTTCCAGTCGGTCAAAGCTATAAACATCTTCTTGCATCAGTTTTTCTTCCCCTGTGTAGCCGAACAATAATGGGATGCCAGAAATATCAAAGTCACTACCAAGCTCGGTCATGTCGCCCCTACGGCCTCTTGAATATACGTACTCAGAAACATTTTTACTGCCCAAGGTAAAACCGGGGGTTAGGTAAAGGCCACCAGCAACCTTGGTGTTTTTTGATTGGACAAGATAGCATTTATAGCCCATCGTTAGAAAAACATGGCGGTTGGTATAATATTCCCTATTCTCTGTTTTTTCTTCCCAGTCTTCATCTCTGCCACTCGAAGGTATCGGTATAAAGAAAAACCATGCGATGCCATTATGTACCCTTAAGTAGTTGGTTGTATCCAACTGCTCGTGGTTGTAGGGAGCGATACCTGGGTCATCCGAGCCCTTAAAACGGAAACCAAGGTTAAGTTCGAGCGCAAACTTCCTGCTGTACTGCCGTTCGTAGCCGAACTGCAGTTCACCTTTTTTAGTGAACGCTTGGTAAGGTGCTACTGTCAGTCCATGCTGTTTTGTAGGTGAGAATTGCGAGGTCTGTGCGGTTGCCGAAATGCCAGCGAACATGGCGCCAACGATAAGGATGAAAGACAATTTTTTCATTTTGCAGATTTTTAAAGTTAGAAGCCGGGGCGGGCAAAACGCTGTTTGCCCAAAATCCCTGTCTTCGTTTTGCATGGTGCAAAGATGCCCCCACGGCCACCCCTCCCGAAACACCCAAACCCGTGATTCGGGGAAAATGCCCCAAAGAGGTGAGGCATCACCTACAGGGGTTAGGCAAGTTTGGGTTGCGGGCTGAAAAAGAGCGTTTCCCTCACCTAAAAGGGTGAGATGGCTCACGAGAACACGGCATTTTGAAAAAGGAGAAGGATAGTTGGGCGGTTTTTTGCGTTTCTTTGGAACGCCTTGTGGCCAACGTTCAACGATGCATTTTTACCTGAAATATCTTATACCACTGCTGCTGCTGTCGCAAACGGCAACCGCCAACGATACCCTGCGCACCTTGCAGCTTGGAGGAAATGCCCTATTGCTTGGCAAGGGGAACGTCGTGGGCATACTAAAGGACGACCTCAGTGACCACGACACCTTCGATATTGGCGAGATGATGTTCGCCCCGGCCAACCTGTTCTCGCCTTGGAACAAAGGACGGTTCCGAATCGGATACACCAAGTCGGCCTATTGGCTGCGCCTCGACCTCACCGATACCACCGACCGGAAACTCATCCTCGAACTCGACAACCCCTATCTCAGCCAAGTGCGCTTCTACCAAGTGGCCGACGGCGAGGTGCTGGACACCCTGACCGCTGGCAGTGACATTCCATTTGCTGGCCGCCGCCATTGGAACCTTCGGGATACCATCCGCATATCCGCTGGGGACACCGTGCGCTGCCTGCTCAACATCCCCTACAACCGCTCCCTTACCGACTTCAACCTCTTCCTCACCGACGCACGGGCCCGTGGCAAGTTCGACCGAATCGAACAACTATTGTTAATCGTGTTCTTCTGCCTGATATTGGTCTATCTGCTCATGCTGGGGCTGGCCATCAGGCTCACCAGTTTTCGCTACTACTGGTATTATTTCGCATACGTGCTGCTCGTAAGTGGCTATATATTCGCTGACATCGGGCTTGGATATATGGTTTTTTGGCCCCAATGGCCTTATATCCAACAAGTATCGCTGCCCATTTTTGCCAATGCGTACCTCATTGCCGGTACCTTCTTTGTAATGGCGCACTTCCACACCCGCCGCAAATATCCCATCCAACATGCTGCCCTGCGGGCAGTCTCTTTTGTTGCTGCCGCAATGGTGTTCACAGCATTGTTGCTGCCAGTGCTTCCCCCGTTCTGGGCACATTTGTACGCCAATTTCAACGGTGCAATGTACATCGTCACGGTGCTGCTCTTCTTCTGGCTGGCCGGCACGGCCTTCCTGCGTGACGACCGCACTTTCCCCGGCTGGCTGATGGTCGGCTTCCTGGTGCACGGGGCAAGCGTAATCTATTCCAGTTTGGAACAGTTCAAGTTCGTGCCCCCGCTATCGCTCCAGTCCATTTTAGCGGAAAACGGCCTGCTCATCACCTTCCACACTCCGCTGGTGCTCATGGTCGGGCTATTGGTGGAAATGGGCATCGTGTTGCTCATCGGCGTGAAGCGCTTCCGCAACATGCTGGCCGAATCGCAGCGAATGAGCCGTGAACTGGCCGAACAGCGCAAGCAGAACCTCAACGCCCTTGCACTTGGCATGGAGACCGAGCAGCGCCGAATCGCCCAGGAACTGCACGACGGGCTGGGCGGTAGCATTGCGGCAGCAAAGTTCAAGCTGGAGAAAATCCAAACGGAAAAAAGCGGCAATGACCCAGCCCTCGGCGAAGTGGTCAGGGACTTGTCGGACATCCACCAAGAACTACGGGAAATAGCCCATAACCTAATGCCCAAGCACCTGCACAAGCAGGGGCTTTTGGCCGCCGTGGAGCAATTGGTGCGCCGCATGGAAGCCGCTGCCCCCAAGCTGGAAATCAGCTTCTACAACAACGCCGACCTTGAAGAACTGAACGAACTGGCCAGCGTCTATCTCTACCGCATCGTACAGGAGCTGTTGGCCAACCTGCTCAAGCACAGCGCTGCCACGGAGGCGTACCTCCAGTTCGTCAAACAGGAAACTGGGCTGCTCATCACCTTGGAGGACAATGGGAAGGGATTTGATTTGGCAAGAGGCAGTGCTCCTATGGGGGGTAAGGGCGGGGCGGAGGGAGGCATCGGCATCGCCAATATCCGCTACCGGGTGGAGGATGCCTTGAGCGGGAAGTTCCAAATGGAGAGTTCGCCGGGCCAGGGCTGCATGACGACGATTGAGTTGCCTTGGCAGGGGATTCTCTAAAGCAATCCCTTGCTCCGCAACCAATTCATCAACTCCGCCACATTGTGTACATCCAACTTGCTGAAAATATTCTTACGATGGGTGTCAATCGTGTTCACGCTGCGGAACAGGCGCTCCGACATGGCCTGTGTGCTAAGCCCCTCGGCCACCAGGAGTGCAATTTCCAGTTCACGGGGCGTGAGCGGGGCGGCCTTGTCCATGCTGAGGTCGGCTTCGTTGCGGGGGCGAGTCGTGCCACGCTCCACCATGATTTTGTGGAGCATACCGCCTTCCACTACCTCGAAACCCGCCGCCACTGCCTCGATGGCCGTCTTGATTTCGGAGCGGCTGCGGGCCTTCAACAGGTAGCCCGCCAGCCCCTTCGACAGGGCGGACTGCACGATTGGTACATCGTCGTAGCTGGTGAGCAGGATGATTTTCAGGCTGGGGAATTCTGCCAGCAGTTGTTCTGCCGTCTCGATACCGTCGGGTTGGCCCTCGCCGAAGCTGTAATCCATCAGCACCACGTCGGGCTGGTGCAAGCGCACGGCCTCGGCAACCTCGGCGGGCAGGTGTACCTGCCCCGCAAAATGGACACGGTCGTCGTTCTGGAACAAGGCCGTCAGCCCCTCTACGTAGCTGCGGTGGTCGTCGGCGAGGATGATGGTGATTTTATTGGTCATGGCCATGATGTTTAATCAAGCTGCCCTAAAATGCAAACCTAAGCACCAGCAGGGAAACGGCCAAAATACTGCACCTCACTTTAGCCTGGTTCATTACTTCATACTCGCATATTTATTAACTTGATTTACATGCAGAACCTGATGCCTTCGGCGCACACCCATCAAAGCCCCGCCGCAAAACGGGCAGTTTCCATGGCCAATTGCTCAATGGCAGCCTCGTGGCTGATGCCCGTGCTTTTCAGGGTCTTGAAGGAATGGTCGCCACCCTCCATCTTGACCAAGGTGGCCAGCTTTAGCCCGTTGCAGACCTTTTCGATGAGGCCGTACTCGGCCAAGGTGTCACGGGTGCCTTGCAGGAAGAGTTGCGGTACCTTGATATTAGACAAGTGGTTGGCCCGCTCCGTGCCTGGTTTGCCGGGCGCATGCAGCGGGAACCCATAGTACACGATGCCAGCCACTTCGCTCAGTCCGCCTTCCGCCGCAACGTGCGAGGTCATTCTGCCACCAAACGATTTGCCGCCCGCCAGCAGTTTTCTGCCGTTGGCAAGGCTCGTCGCTTTTTTCACCGCCGCTACCACGGTCGGGTAGGCCACCTTGGGCCGGTCGGGAGGCCCCCCGCCCTTTTCCATGTATGGGAAATTATAGCGCAAGGTGCCCACCCCGTGGACTGCCAGCCGCTGCGCCAGTTCCTCCAAGAAGGCGTGCTCCATATTGGCACCCGCCCCGTGGCCGAGTACCAGCAGCGACGTGGCATCCTCCGGCAACAGCAGTAGTGCCGATACCTCGCCTATTTCTTCGGATATATGGATTTTTAATCGTTGTGGGTTTGACATGGTTTGTGAGTGTTGGTTGAGGGGCTAAGATAGGTAGAGGGAAGTTGTTTTGGTGGAATGGCGACTTTTCGAAAAAGATAACTTGCTGGAAGAAAAGGACGGGCAGCGTGAATGCTTCCTGAGCTGGCGATTTGGCTTGTTCCTACTCCCTTTCCGACCGAAAACGGCATGCTGGGCATGAGCTTTGCTTGTTCGCAGGCCAAGGCCTTTGGCCGCTGTAAGCTGCTACACGTGGCAGCCAGCGTCTGCAACCCAAGCCCGTGTGCAAGCACAGCTTGCAACTAGCAGGGGCGTTTTTCAATTGAAAGGATAGGGTTTGCCAGCGGAGAGGAGGAACGAACGGTAGTGCTTTTCAATTTCCTGCTTCAGGTCTTCATATCGCTCCTTGGAAGTGACGGATGGCGCTTTGTCGAGCGCCCGCTTGTTAAATCTCTTGGCAGCATCAAAGTAAAATTGTTTATCCTTCCGTGTCTCTGCCAGGATGGCTCTGCGTAAAAAAAACCAAGCCAGCGTGTCGGCGAAACGACCTTGCCAATGCGCACTATCTTTAGCAGCTTGTAGCAGGTCTGCCTGCTTTTGGCTCAACAGGAACTCCTCTTCTGAATTGCAGAATACTGAAAAGTAAAGGTAATTATTATAGGCGTAATATAACTTTTCCCGGTGAGCTTCACTTTTCACATTATGAGGTTGACTTAACCAATTCATGGCAGCCTTTGCATATTTCATCGCAGCTTTCAGGTATTGATATGGTTGAGAACCCAAGACTTTTACTCTGTCTTCAGCAGAAAGTAGCTCAGGTATCGTTAACACCAAGCTCCGGTACTCGTTCCACATCCTGTAATAAAGGAATGAGAGTCCAATGAATGCTTTATAACTTCCATCTTTTTCAGGTTGGCATATTTCTTTGCCTGCACCGACTGGGGCAACAATTCCTACTGAGCCTTCATTTATAATTGGGTATTTTTCTTCGACACAATTTAGAATAGTCAAACATTTCTTCAGTTTATCGTTGGCTTTGGTGGACAAAAGAGCGTCAGCGTGTATCATGGCAATTGGATAACTGGGATACTTATCCTTCTGGTTTTTCCCTTCGTAAAGTTGGCGGTTCTTATTACAGACCCTGTCTATGAGGTCATATTCTTTCAAAACCCAACAAATGACAAGCACTTTTCCGAACTTGCGTTGGTTTTCTTTACTAAATGATTGGTCTAGAGCGCTATCGACCATTTCCACCACTAACTCAGTTAATTTAAAGTCGAACTTCCTGGGTTGTTTCGTTGCAAGAAAGTGATGAAGGTCATTCAACACCTGTTGTGCCGCCTCACAGACCTCCTTTGGAAAGTTAAGTCGGATGCCTAACTCGTCATAAATACTCATTTGGCGGAACATTTTTTTGTCACGCAATACCTGCCGGATTTTGTCACGAATTTCCTCCAGTTTGAACATGCAATCGCGGGCAAGTTCAATGCGTTGGTCATAAGGCAAGAGTATGTCTTCAAGTTTTTTCAGGTCCTTATTCCAAAAAGTAGCAAGCTCGATTTCTGTGGCAAGACGTTGGCTTCTGCTGGGTTTCAAGCTTCGTTGCTGATTGAGGTAGAGATACTCTTCTTTTCCTTCCTTTTCCCACCACAACTCCAAAAAAGTCAATTCATAGGAATCAAGCGTTGAGTTTTTCCATTTGTCGTCCGGTAATACTTTATCCGGTGAAAAAGAAAGCGAGGCAGAGGATGGAGAGTTTGTACGAGGCACGGAGACTTCTCCGTATTTTTCCAAATATTCCTGAAACTTGTACCTGCTCTTTCCCAATTCTTGCTTTTTTAGGTTGCTAACAATACCGTAGTCAATAAAAAAACGTGTACGCTGAACCACATTAAATTCTCGTTGGGAAACAGATCCCCGGAAAACAAAGGGAAATCCAAGTTTCTCGTCTGTTGCAAAATGAGCTGCGACGGCAAGAATATCGTGTTGAGAAGCATGAAAAAGTGGGAGCGGATACCTTTCAGGGTCGTTTTTATGTTTCTTTAACTTTTCGTTCAACATGCACAAAACTTGCGCATCTATGTAATTGTTGAATGACCTGTGGCTTCTTCTGTGCTCGAGCCACTCTAAAATTTTTTTGAAAAGCAAACTATCTTCGACCTCAGTGGCAATGAAGTCTTCCTCTGCCGGCAACTGAACGATGTCTTTTTTCCCCCGGAGCAATTTAAAACGTGCTTTCCACTTCGTCTCGTGAGAAAGGAAATAACCTTTGAACAAGTCTTCAGCACTTGCTTTTACATTATCCGCAAACCATTTATCCTTCGCTGCCTGCTCCGGCTTTGGGTTCAGGAGCAGGGAAGCCAACTGGCGCCTTTCCCAAAACTCATTTTGTAAAAGCTGTTCCTCTTCCACCGGCAAGTGGTGGGGGAACAGAAAGGGTCTATTTTTGATGATTTCAAGTAACTCGTGCAGGTGGGGTGGAAAAATATGAATCTTTCCCAACCACCCCCGATAAGCGTATCCGTGCGCCAAACAGGTCTCCGAATGATAATAGCCCCACTGAAAGCTTCCGAAGTTGTCTAACGTTTTAAGTCCAGCTATCATTTCCACAAAATCCGAGGCGTCGAAAAAGACCGCAGGTTGGATTGGCAAATTTTCAATCTCCTGACACAACAGAAACCCTTTAGAAAATTGATGAAAATCTTCTATGCTCTTGAGGACTTGATTCGGTTCAGATTGCAACATGCGCGTTTATTTTTTTCGTTTCAATTAGTTACAGCTTTTGTATCGGACAACAGCGCAAACTAATTCAACATGACCTCCAACCGGAGGTCGAAAGTCTCCTTACTGATGGCTCGCCGGGCAATCTCCCGAACCTTCTCCGGCGAGCGCAAGCTGATTGGAATGTTTGAGAACCGAGCATTGTGAGCGTCGTATTGAACCTGATGAGTTACGCTGAGATAAGCGGAAACCTTTACTCCGACATCAGGGTGGGAATGGATTTGGTCAAGAAACGCAGCAACCCGTTCACCATATGCAGCATCAATATCCTTGCCCTTTGAATAGAGATCTTTAAGTGTAGGAATGAGAAAATCAATAATAGAGCGGTAATAATTAGGCTGAAGATTTTCAGGGCTTTCCCAATTAATCTGATCCAAAGAGGTAAAATCTGGTTCCGATTGCCCGGCTTGCACCGGGCTAGGCTGCTCTTCTCCCATACCTTTTTTCAATTTTTTCAAGTGCTTTTTGATGCCTCTGAGCGCAGGACGATTCAAAGTCTCATCCAAAAGTAACCTGAGCCGGTTCGCTTTCATGGAATCGTATCCTTTCAGAAAAGCGTTGTGATTGTTTTTGTTTTGCAAGAAGGTATAAACAGCAACGAACAGATAGCTCACAAAATGACGCTCCGTGCTTGCTTCGGGTTTCCAATCTTTTTGATTCCATTCAAGGAGCATCGACCACGCCTTTTTGGGTTCATCACGCATGGTCAAGTAGAGCAATGCAGGAGCTAAATGCGGTTTTGATTTTGCCCTGAGTTCCCACGATTGCCTATCTAAATCATGTTGCGCCTCTTTTAGTTTGATTTGAAGCAATAACAAATCCAACTCGAGCTGAGGGTCTTCTTCAACGGCCTTCCTGTGTCCGTCCAAGAACTCAAAACTCAGTCCGTTGCGGTGTTTTGCCACGATAGGGATGATTTGGTAGAGTATCCGGTGACGCTCTTCCATAGAAAGTGACGCGGAAAGGAGAGCTTCTTGGAAAACTGCTTCGTAATCCTCAGTGTGAATTTTGT
Organism: Saprospiraceae bacterium; assembly: GCA_022841745.1. Taxonomy (GTDB): domain Bacteria; phylum Bacteroidota; class Bacteroidia; order Chitinophagales; family Saprospiraceae; genus UBA6168. Next base: position 97,311 of record JALHQW010000021.1, read on the forward strand.
GGAATTCCGCGGGCTGGTGCATCAACAAGGCGAACGCATTGTCCCTGTCGGTAATTTTGCTGAAAAGCTCCGAGGACGCCGCTGCGGAGAAATCTCCAAGAAGGATTGCCCTGATGTTTGAATGTTCAGGAATCAAATTCTGCATGTGTGTGATGTTGGGGGTGTTTTGGTATTCTTGAGAAGGTGACATGTTTATTTTTTGTTGAAGGTTGTTGTCCTCAAAAAAGCTGGTGACCAGGGGATGTCAATAGAAGGAATAATTGAAGTCACTTTTTATCCGCCCTTTACCGACTTTTTTAACACGAACGCATTCATTATTTGGTTAAAGGTAGCCAATACGTTTTGAATAGATCCACAGTCTTGTACTTTTGAGTAAAATTTTTGTCATGTTTTTTCTGTAAACACCTAATTTTGACGAGAGAACGAAATCCGCTCGCAATGACGGGCGACCTTGCCAATGAAGAGGGAGACTTCTATCCAGATGGGAATACGGCAACGTAATTTCATAAACTGTGTAAATTTGTATTGGAGAAAAGTTTTCTCTCATTGAGAAAATCTTTTTCTCAATCAAAAACTAAACCCGCCCGGACAAGCATGGACCACTTCAAAGCCCCCAATTTTGACTTTTTTAGCCTTTCCAAGCTGATTAACTCCATCACATTGCCAATTGGCAATTCAGATAATGCTGTATTTATTCAACTTCACTCGAAAGATCTGTTGCTTCATTACCTCCCGCACATGCCTGCCTACCCTGCCTTTTCTCACAATGGCTGGCATTCCGTAAAGGATTCCAAGTATCTAAAGGACTTTCAGCATCATGAGCATTCTTGTTTTTTCGACCTGCAAGTTGGCGTTCATGCTGGCTCTCCCGTTGACGAAACTTTACTGTTTGAGAATCACCTGCGATTTTCCTGGATCCCTGCCACGGCACTGCTTTTTCCAATAGGCACCCTTTGCGTACCTGTAAAAGACGAGGCAAATGCTGCCGACCTTTACTGCCAATTATCTTCGCCACTCTGCGAATGGTGCCAGTTGATGATGTTCATTGACTTGCAGGAAAAATTCGACCCTGCTGACGACAGCTGGTTCAAACTCCCGGAAGACGACCTCGTCAAAAAATTTGCCTCTTGCCTCGGAGCCTGGCTCTTGCCCAAGCGATACACCATCTACTTGCCGAATGGATATGTGCTTGGGACGCCAGTTGAATGCCTCGATTTTTATTCTCCCCACACAGAGGAGTTCGAACTAAACTTGGGAAATGGCTACCGGGCACACTTCGAGATTGCCGCCTTGGGGGTTCATTTGAATGGCACCCTCTCTTATTATCATGAATCGCCCGACTACCTTCTACGGCAACAGTTGCTGAAAATTTACTTGGAAAAACTTTTCAGTCAGTTTTATCACAACTGGGAATGGGAGTCCTCGGCAGTCCCCATGAAAAGGAACCCCCTCCGCTTGATGCTCGGTGCTTTGGAGAATAAAAGGGCAGACTGGGAATTTGTTGCAGCATTTGCCACTTCACTCCAACAACTGGCGGATGATGTCAGCTTGAGGCTCACCCAAGTACCTGGATTGGTACTCAAAAATGCCTTCTATCCAACCGATCAAAGCCAATGGGTTATTTACTTCAATGGAAAACCCGCCGGTCCTCCCGGCGATTTGATTGGCTATCATTTGATATGGCACTTGTTGATGAACAAAGATATCAGCTTCAACGGCGACGAGATGTTCCAAATCAAGCAGGACAATAATCTTGGGAAAAAAAAGGCTACTGCCTCCTCACCGTTTGATCAAGCCCAAAAACAAGATGCCGCCCGTACTTTGTCCACGCATGATTTTAACAAGCCCTCAAAAATTGAAATAGACGATAAAATAAAAGAAATTGAAAAACACTTGTTCAATGTGGAAAAGCTGAGTAAGAAATTGAAAAAACAATTAGACACAGGCAAAATTCCTATCGACGACCCCTCCGCCCTTCCAAGGTTAGAAGCCCTGTTGAAAAGCTGGTATTTAATCCTCGACAAAGCCAACGACCTTCTCAATCTTGGCATTATCCGTGAAGGGAAAAAATATAGCGCAATGGCATGGAAAAATGCAAAGTCTTTCGAGGAACATTTAAGCGCCAGAGATGCCAGTTTCGATCAAGCACAGTTTTCAAGGATAAGAGATCTATACTTCATGCACGAAACAAGAAGAGGCGACAGACATGGCAACAAGATAATAAAGGACATAAAGTATGCCCTCATTAAAATGAATTCCACCATGCAAGAGTATTTCAATGAAGTGCTAACAATTGAAGAGGAAATCTTCAGGTACAATTCAAAAAAGCGACCCGATATTAAATGGTCCCTCAGCCCTCCCGCCGCTGACTAACCAGCATTCAACTATCCTGTCTATTTTTTGAGAAAAAGTTTCGCTCTAAAGCCCAGAATGTTTTCTCCAAGTAGTGAGTGAACTAAAGTCACTCACATGAAAATTTTTACATTCTTCTGTTGCCTCTGTCTTGCCGGTTGGTTTTTTACCACTGAACCGAACGGCTCATCTCCCAGTCAACCGGTGCCTTCCACACCCGGTTTCGATAAGGACAAATCTCCCTTACTCCCGTCTTACGAAGCCCCGCCCATTGAGCTGGGAACAGGAAATCCGAAAAACAACCTCAGCCGCCAACTCGACGAGTGGCTCAACCCTTGCAACGACTTCGCCGAAAAGCTCCTGCTTGCCTGCGACTATCCATCCGTGCGAAACGCTGCTGCCGGAATCATCCGCCCGGAAAACACCGGTGAGTTGAACTTCGGCATGGTCTGCGATCTCAACGACTTTCTCAATGCTGCCTGGGAATTTGTTCCCGACCCACGCGGCGACGACACGCCCTATCCTGCTTCCACTTCCTTTCGCTTGCTTCGGGGCGATTGCGACGATTACGCCGTGCTGGCGGCATCCATGTTATGGTCTCTTTCCGCCGAAGTACGCATCTACTGTGGCACTGACCAGAACAGCGGACATTGCTTCGCCGAAATCAACCTCGGTCACACTGACATGAAAGCCGTCGGCATCTATCTGCGGGAAAGGTATCATTTGGGCAACGACGATAAAATCTTCGGGCACACGGACAGTCAGGGCAACTTCTGGCTCTCCCTCGACTGGGCTGCCTACCCAGGCGGGCATTGCAAAAAGTATGACCAAGCCTTCGTACTCTATCCACAACGCCATTGCTGCAACTATCTCTGAACCATGTTCTCTGCCTTGTCCGCTTCTTATTTTAATCAGCACTCCATACTGTTTGAATAAGGAGACTTTGCTTCGTTCATTGAGAAATTCTTTGTATCCAATCCTTTTATAGGCGGGAACTTATGCCAGCTTGATTTAAAAAAACTGGCTGGCACAAGTCCGTGCAAAGCACCACTTAAATACAACGACCTATGTTATTTGGAATTACAATCCTCATTTGCGTTGCAGGTTTGGCAGTGATTCTCATCATGTCAGCCAGTTCACGCAGCAAGCGGAAGTCATCTAAGCATTTGGAGGAAGAACAAGTCTGGAATGACACCGCATTTTCAAACTACCAGGAGGTGGAAAACCTCCGCTCCCAAAACCGGGAATTGGAAGAGGCCCTCGACGAAGAACGATACTTTCGGCAAGAGGACTATCGCCAATTCGAGCGAGAAAGAATGGAATTGGAAATCCGACAATCAATCTTGGAATCACAGGTAAAACAAAACAAGTACAAATGGCTGACTATTCGGCACGTTGCAATAGGTGTTGCCACCCTACTCGTTTTGCTGTTTACCGGCGAGTTAAGCGCAGAAAACATCGGGAAGTCGGGAAGTATTGCCCTGTTAACAGCAATTATATCGTTGCTTTCCAGCAAAGATTAACCATTTCGTCGCTCCTTTTGCCATGATTCACTAGCTTATTTACCTCAAGTAAAGATCAAAATACATCAAATTCATTAAGTCATGGAAAAAATGAATAAAACCAGGGTGCTGGCAAAAAGAAGCCGTTCTATTACTGCCAAAAAAAAAGAAACACGGAAGGGATTCTTTGCCGATTTTCACATTCAGTTCTTCAAGAGTTTGCTTAGCACTGTATTAGCAAAAGTCATCCTTGGAGCAATTGTGTCAACCGGGTTGATAAGTTTTCTTTACAACCGCTACATTTACAACCCGCCAGTCGAAGTTTTCATTGAAGGAAAAATCAGCGACTACTACAATTCGGAGAAGCCGGTTCAGAATTGCCAAGTGTATGTCGAAGGCAAAAACGTCTCGTTCAAACCCAACCACAAAGGCGAATTCAGCGGAAGACTGACGATTCGTAAGAGAGAAACCATTCTGAAGTTGAACGTTATTGGTAATGACTACAAACCAGAAACAAAACCTGTGTACATACCATTGGATAAAAATCCACAAATCCATACGGATTTCACTATGGAACCCTTCAGTGAAGTAGGGTTTCCCGAGCCGATAACCGTGTCAGAGCGTTAAAAAAATATTAAAACTCCTGCACAGAAGGAGAGTATCAGACTGATCCAAGCAGAAAGATTCTACCTTTCGGTGTTTTTTTGAGACCATACTTATATCCTACATGAAGAAGATTATACTCCCTTACCTCGCATTGTTTGCCGTTTGTCTGTTTTTCGCTTTTCGCAAAAAGGAAGTTTCAGTCATATTGACTGGACAAGTCCTAGCTCAAGGCGTACCCTTGTACAGTGCCAAGGTGAATGTACAAGACCAGACGATGCCCGGACCTTATTATTACGAACCAACCTCTGCCCAAGGTGACTATCGCCTTCAATTCAACGTCACGGAAGGAAAAATAATACAACTGCTTTATTCGAAGAGAGGCTACGCTTCCCTGCTCCGCAGTTTTGCCACGGATGGCAGCAATAAGTTGACTACCATGCCGCCAGTTCACTTGTTGAAATTTGACACTTGCGAAGGCACCAACAACATCTTATCTGTTTACAAAACTCCAGAAAAATCTATTCCTATGGAATACTCCATTTCCCGAATTCCTTATTTCTTGATGATTGAAAAGAAATACGACCTAATAAATACTATTCGTGACACAACCGGCAACAAAGTCTTTAGAAAAGGCGCTTGGTTCCAAGTGAGTTTCGTTCTTGAAGGTCAAAAAAGTCCGGTTGCTGGTTGGGTTTTGGAGCAATGGTGGAATTGACAACTTATCAAGTTATCTCGATGAATTTGATGCATTGCCTCAAGGTCTCGCCAAAAAACTTTGCTCCGCGTGGATAGCCTATTAGTGAGCGCCCAAAGCTTCGCCGTTCGATGCCGGTCAGCACTTCATAGAACAGCGAACCGAAAATTTCAGAGCTGATACTCGACCAGTCGAGCTTGCCTCCCACGCTCCCACCGCAGAAGCCCCTCATCCAGCAGTTGACGCCCGTATTTCAGCTGCATACGTTACGCAGGCTACTGCGCTCGTCCCGCAACCGTTTCCCTGCTTCCCACAAAAATAAGGGCATGCCCCCGCCACGCCCTCGTTCATCCCTCATCCCTCACTGCCCCGTCCACACCGGCACCCTCCCCGGCGTCCAAGGCGCCCTCGCTGCCTCCAACTTCCTATCCAGCGCAGGCAAATCCACCTCCACCATTTGTTTCAGCTTCGCCAGTTCGGCTTGGAACAGCTTGCCAGCGATGGCCATTTGCTCCTTCTGCGTGGTGGTCGGGGCGGAGGACGAACTCCAGATGTCGTAGCTCATGCCATAGATGCGGTCGCCGAGGGATGGGCCATGTGGCTTGTCAATCCTTGAGGCCACACCGTCGCCGTAGAACGTCTTGTTCATGTCCTTGATTTTCTGCTCCAAAGCCTTCACGTCGGCCAGCAGTTCAGGGGCGGGCTGGGCGACGGAGTAGGTGGCTTGGCGGGCATGCTTTACCACGTTGTTGACCTCGCCGAGGAGGGAGGTAGCGCCGCTCCAGGCACGTTCCAGTTCTGCGGCCTTGCTCACGTAGGCTTCCCAAGCGGCCTTGTCCGTAGCAGGCAGGGTGCTGCCGCCGAGGGTGGTCAGCTTGAAACGTTGCGGAGCGGCTATCTCCGTGGCCGTGCCGTTGATGACCTTCATGAGGCTGACGGTGTAATCACCGGGCAGTGCCATGCGGCCACCGTCGGGGCTTTCCCATGGCATTTTCTCGCCACTGCCCAGGCTCACAGGCGAAGTCGAAGGCAGGCGGCCATCCCAGGTGAGGCGGTTCACGCCTTTTTTCCAGCCGGACTTGATTTGCCGCACGATTTGGCCGCTGCTATTTTTGATAGTAAACAACAGGTAGGGTGCCTCCTCGTTCTGCTCGGCTTGCAGTTCTTCGTAGGTCGGATAGCGGATGTCCTTACCGTCCTTGACCTGCTTTTTTTCCCAATCCTGCCGCTTCTGTTTGAGGGTCTTGGCCTCGTCTTTTACGAAGTAAGAGAAAACAGCGCCCATGGGCGGATTGGCGGCGGTGTAGAGGGATGCGCCCTGAAAGCCCTTGCCCGTCGAGTAGCCGAGCGGCGTGGATACATTGAACACGAGCGCATCTTTAATGGGTAAAATGGCGGCCTCCTTCGTTGGCAGGTCGGCCAAATTGCGGAGCGGCGAATAATCGTCCAGCACATAGAAGCCCCGCCCAAAAGTGCCGAGCACGAGGTCGTTTTCCCGGCGCTGGATGGCAATGTCCCGCACGGCGATGGTGGGCAGGCCGCTGGCGAGTTTCGTCCAGCGCTTGCCGCCGTCGTTGCTGAAATGGCAGGTGAACTCCGTGCCAACGAAGAGCAAATTGCGGTCAACATGGTCTTCGGCGAGGGAGTAGGCGCTGCCCCGCTCTGGGAGGTTATTGGCGATGCTCGTCCAAGTACGGCCCTTGTCGCTGCTCTTGAAAACGTAGGGCTTGAAATCGCCCCGCTTGTGGTTGTTGAAGGCGGCGTAAACCACATTTTCATCGTGTTGCGAAGCAAGCAAAGCGTTCACGTAAGTGAGTTCAGGAACGCCCGGAAAGCTGCTGATTTTCGTCCAAGTTTGGCCGCCGTCCTCAGTGATTTGCACGAGGCCGTCGTCGGTGCCGACGTAGAGGAACTTGGCGTTCTTGGGGCTTTCGCTGAAGGCGACGATATTGCCGTACTCGCTCGTGCTGGCGTTCTTGGCGATGGCGTCCATGCTCTGCACCCTGCCCATCACTTGCAGGGTGTTGCGGTCAATTTGCCTCGTCAAATCAGGGCTAATGGCCGTCCAGGTATCGCCCCGGTCTTCGGTTTTATAGACCCGGTTGGCACAAAAATAAAGGCGGCTGCCCTTGTGGGCGCTGACGGCCAACGGGCTGTCCCAGTTCCAGCGCAGGCCGTTTTCGCCTTCGAGCGGTTTGGGCTGGATGCTGGTCATTTCACCCGTCTTTCTGTCGTAGCGGGTGAGTGCGCCGTGTTGCGCTTGGGCATAGACGATGTCGGGATTGTCGGGGTCAATCTGCGTCTCGAAGCCGTCGCCGAGGCTGGTCACGTACCAATCGGCATTGGTGATGCCGTGGCCGTTGCGGGTACGGCTGGGGCCGCCGAGCGAGAAATTGTCCTGTGTGCCGCCGTGGATGTGGTAGAACGGCAGCGTGTTGTCCACCTCCACTTTGTAGAACTGCGTGACGGGCAGGTTGCCGTGGTATTTCCAGGTTTTTGCACCATCAAAAGTCTCGTAAATGCCGCCGTCGCAGCCGGAAAGCATGTAGTTCGGGTCGGTGGGGTCAATCCATATCACGTGGTTGTCCACGTGCTTGAACTCCTCGCCGAGGTTGCTCCACGACTTGCCGCCGTCCCTTGTTATTTTGTTGAAAACGTCCATCGAAATGACCGTGTTCGGCTCGGTCGGGTGGGCGAAGATTTCCACGTAGTAGTTGCCGCTGGTCACGTGGCTGCCCTGCTTTTCCCAACTGGCGCCCCGGTCGGTGCTGCGGAAAAAGCCGCCCTTGCCTTCCTGTGCTTCGACCATGGCGTAGATGATTTCCGGGTCGGCGGAGTAGCAGAGGCCAATGCGCCCATTGTCGCCGGCGGGCAGGCCGCTGGCCGATTTCGCCCAGGTCTTGCCGCCGTCGGTGCTCTTGTAAATCGTGCTGCCCGGGCCGCCGCCCACGTAGGTGAACACGTGCCTGCGGCGCTGGTGCGCTGCCGCAAACAGCACGTCGGGGTTGCGTGGATCCATGACGAGGTCGGTGACGCCCGTGTGCTCGTCAATGAGCGCCTTGCCATCCGGGCCGTTCAGCACCATTGTCCAGGTCTTGCCGCCGTCGGTGGATTTATAGACGCCACGGTCACCGCCTTCCTTCCAGAGCGGGCCTTGCGCAGCAACATAGACCACGTCCGAGTTGCGGGGGTCAACGATGATTTTGGCGATGTGCTCGGAGTTTTTCAGGCCCATGTTCGACCACGACTTGCCGCCGTCGTTGGAGCGGTAAATGCCGTCGCCGTAGGCTACCGAGCGCTGGTTGTTGTTCTCGCCCGTGCCCACCCAGACGGTGCTGGGATTGTTCGGGTCGAGCACCACGCAGCCGATGGAGTAGCTGCCCTCGCCATCGAAAATGGGTTCGTAAGTGGTTCCCGCATTGGCGGTCTTCCAGACGCCGCCGCTCGCCGTGGCCACGTAGTACACAGCCCGGTTCTTCGGATGCACCGCAAAATCACTGACGCGCCCGCTGGTGACCGCCGGGCCGACGCTGCGCCATGAGAGGCCGAGGCCGAGGGTGTCGAGGTAGTGCTTTGGCTCTTCTTTTTTGGGTTCGTCTTTCTTTGTTTTCTGTGAAAACGCTTGTGCGGAAAGGAGCAGCAGGGCTGCTAGGAGGATGGAGGATGGTTTGTTCATTGTCGCTTGAAAATTTAGGGCGGAAAGGTAGGGAAATTCGTAACACGGACTGCAGTCCGTGCTTTTGTGCTTGCCAAAATGGCAAAATTTACCTGAAGGTATGTTTTGGTAGAAAAGAGAGGAAGGCAGGTATTCACCTAATCATTCAATGCTCAAGCAGCTTTCTTTTTAGCAGCTACCTTTTGGTTTGCTTTGGCATTCTTGAGGTCTTGGATGAGTTCGTCCAATTCACCAATCAACCACGCCCGGTCGGATGCGAAAGTTCATTTTTATCCAAGGCCTGTTGCAGGGTGTTGACCAAGTCGTCGGCGGCTTCGAAATACATCGTGAATGGTCTGTTCATCTTTGTTTGAAATTTTAGGGGAAAGGTAGGGAGTTTTTGGAGATGGGCATATTGTGCAGCGTGTCCCGATGCCTTCCGACAATGCCATGAACCAATCCCGTGAAGAAGACGAAAGTTCTTAGAACTGTTGAGCGAAGCGGCAATTGCGATTTTCTAGCAATGGCCCGCAAGTGCCGCTTCGCTCAAAATTCATCCCGTGGGACTTGCTCGAACAGTGCATTTATTTCAATCATAGGTCACCGGTTGTCGCAACTGTGGGACACTTGCGACAACTGTAGATTGACCAGCTTCAGAAAATCACGGCCAACGCCTTGTTAAGTCCGTGATTTTCTTGGAAAAGAAATTACGAAAGTTATATTTGCAGAAGAAACATGCCTTCAAAATATCCACACAGTAGTTCTCCCTTCTTTTTATTGAAAAACTGAACCCAAGATGCAAGCCCGCTCTTTCTGCAAGACGGCAGGCATTCTCTCCAACGGCGCAACTTTTTAACCGTACCATCCTCGTGTAAATTCTTGACCCCGGGCAGCCACGGCCCCGTCTCCGCATTTCGACAAATTTTCTTTTCACAATAAAAAATGACCAAAATGAAACAACATTTCCTTTTCCACTTCCTCGCAATCCTTGCCCTCGCCAACGGCTGCCAGCAGCGGCAGCGGCCCAGCGCAGCCCCCAACGCCCCAGCCTTTGCCAGCTTCTGCGCCCCAAAGATGGTGGTGCTCAACACCCCGCCCGGCTTCGACGGGAAGCTCGTGCCGTTGTTCGCCGGGCTGACGGAGCACTTCACGTACCCTGTTTCGACAAAATCGAAGGAGGCGCAGAAATACTTCGACCAGGGCCTGATGCTGTCCTACGGTTTCAACCATTCCGAAGCCTACCGCTCCTTCCGGGAAGCGGCCCGGCAAGACCCCAACTGCGCCATGTGCTACTGGGGCCAGGGCTACGTGCTCGGCCCGAACTACAACTCCGTGATGGACGTGAACGTGCTGCCGCAGGCCTTGGAGGCCGTCGCAATGGCACAGTTGCACCTGAACACCGCCACGCCGAAGGAGCGAGCGCTCATCGGGGCGCTGGCCAAGCGCTACCCGACGTCGAAAGAGGAAGACCCACAGCCGTTCTACCAGGCCTACGCCGAGGCCCTCGATGGGGTACACAAGCAGTTCCCCGACGACCTCGACATCGCCGCCATGCACGCCGAGGCACTGATGGACATGCACCCCTGGGACCTGTACGAAAAGAACGGCTCCCCCAAAGCGTGGACACCTGAAATTGTGGGCATTATCAAGGGTGTTTTGGCAAAAAACCGCAACCACCCACAGGCCATCCACCTCCTCATCCACGCCACCGAGGCCAGTGCCCACCCAGAGGAGGCGGTGCCTTTTGCCGACAGATTGGGCAACATCGTGCCGGGCAGCGGCCACCTCGTCCACATGCCCTCGCACACGTACATCAACACGGGGCAGTACCACGAGGGCACCGTGGCCAACGAGCGGGCCGTGAAGCGGGACAGCAACTACCTCGAAGTCTGCAACGAAGCGGGCGTCTATGCCCTCGCCTACTACCCGCACAACTGGCACTTCCTCGCCGCCTGCGCCGCACTGGAAGGCAGGGGCCGCCGGTCGCTCGAAGCCAGCCGCTACATGGCCGACCACGTGGTGAACCGGGAGATGATGCGCATCCCCGACCTCGCCACCTTGCAGCATTACCTGAGCATCCCGCTGTTCATCGAGGTAAAATTTGCGATGTGGGACGCCATCCTGAAAGAGCCCGCCCCCGAAGCCGACCTCGCCTACCCAAACGCAGTCTGGCACTACGCACGGGGTATGGCGTACAGTGGTAAAGGTGATTTTGCTGCTGCAAATCGGGAGCTTGCCGAAGTGGAGCGCCTTGAAAAGGACACCTCCATTGCGAAGCTGACCATCTGGGGCTTCAACAAGCTGACCGACGTGACCCGCATCGCCCGCCACGTGCTGGAGGGCGACATTGCCTGGCGGCAGGGTCATTTTGGAAAAAGCATCCAACTACTCCAACAAGCGGTGGATTACGAAGACCAACTTCTCTACCAAGAACCACCCGATTGGTTCTTCTCGGTGCGCCACCTGCTGGGGCATGTGCTGCTTTCTTCGAAAAAATACGCCGAGGCCGAGGCGGTCTATCGCCAAGATTTGAAGAAATGGAAGGAGAATGGCTGGGCGCTGAAGGGGCTGCATGAAAGCCTTGCGAAGCAGGGGAAAACAGCGGAGGCGAAAGCGGCGCTGACCCGTTACGACAAGGCTTGGCAGTATGCTGATGCACCGCTGGCGGCGTCAGTGCTGTGAAAAAACGGAGGCCGGAAAGCAGTTGGGCCGGGAGCAACTTGGCCCCGGCACTTTCCGGCCCCAATATTTACAGCCATTTCAACATTAGTCAAAATTAAAAACATCACCATTTTACCCCTCCTTGCCTTGTTCGTTTTTTCTTCGCAAACCGCTTCGATTCTTGTACAAACCTATATTCCAATGAAAACTCAATCCCCACACTGGCAGGAAATCTTCCTGCAAAACTTGGACGAGCAAATAAAGGCGCACCTGTCCGATTCTAACCTGCACGTTGAAAACCTGCAACGCTACGCAGGCGTCAGCCGAACCAACCTCCATTGCAAGTTGAAACAGGTGGCAGGCGTGTCCGCCACGGAATACTTGCGGCGAATTCGCCTTGAAAAAGCGGCACAATTGCTCCGGGACAACCCTAATTGGAGCGTTTGGGCGGTGGCGCTGGAAGTAGGCTTTGAAAACCTGGGATATTTTTCCAGGCGGTTCAAAGAACGGTTTGGGCGCTGCCCCGGGGCGTGGCGGGAGATAGCGCTGCAAGAGGAGTTATGAAATTTTGGAACATTCGTGCAAATGAAAGAACATACGTGTAAAGCGAATCATTGAAAGCCACCCGAATTTTGTACGCAGTTTTTGAGTTGCAAACCAAAATCACATCTACAGTTCTAAATGGGGGCATTTCAAATTTTCGCTCAACTCCCCGAAGGTTCCAACCTTCAGGGCTTGAGCGAAAATTTGAAATGCCCCCCGCACGACTTCTTTTCCGACATTTTCAACACTTTTTTCCAAGCACTTTTCAAATCCAACGCACATGAAAAAGCTGCTGCTCCTTTTGCTGGTTCCGGTGCTGCTCTGCACGCGCTGCGACCTTAAAAAAACACCACGGGACGACGGCAGCCAGCTCGCTGTCTCGCCCGCCAAAGGCTCCCCCGGCGAAACCGTGCTCATCGCCAAGCCGCAAGGCAAGTTCGGCAGCAGCACGAAAGGGCTGCAGGTCACCTTCGGAAAAACCCCCGCCACCGTCATCGGCACAGACCCGCAGGGAAACCTGCGGGTACTGGTGCCCATGGGAGCGGAGGGCGGCACCTCGGTTTCCGTGTCCGAAAACGGGCAAAGCGCCGGGAAAGCCGCCTTTGAAATGCTTCCGCCGACTGGCAGGCAACTCGTCCTGCAGATGGACCCCAGCGGAAAGCTGGAAATGCTCAGTTCCAAGCCTTACGGCGGTGGGCACGACTCGGGCTTCTCGACCCGCACCTTCCAGTTGTCCTACGACCTCCTCTCGGCGGACGGCAACCTCCTTTTTTCCGCCTCCATCTCGCACCCGGTCAAGGAGCGGATGGAAGTTTTTGAAAGACCGGACGGCGCGCAAATCCACCGGGAGGCGAAAGTTTCCCCCAGCGTTTTTCCGGTCAAAATTCCCAACCTTCGCCAAGCCGTCCTCATCCGCTTCTACGAGGCGGAGCGCGGCATGGACTTGACCACCGAGGCAGGCAGAAGGGAGCGGAAGTTTCTCCAGGAAATAAAATTGTGAGAAGGATTCGAGGAGGCGGCGGTTCGAGTATTTGGCAACCGGTGATTTTAAAATCCTCGAATCCTCAGTCGCTAACCTTCCAAAATCTGAAAATCATGAGCAAATTTGCCATCTCTTTCATGCTGCTATTCGCGGGCGGCAACCTGCTGGCCCAAGTTGACATCCAGCCACAAGGCGGGCAGAACTACGCCACCGTGCGCTGCAACGGCTCGACCACCCAGAAGTACGACATCGTCTTCATTGGCGACGGCTTCAGGGCATCCGAGCAAGCTCTTTTCAATCAAAAAGTGGAGGAAGCCGTGGACGCCCTGGAGGCGCGGTCGCCCTACGCCGAAACGATGTGCGCCCTGAACATCTGGCGGGTGAACGTCCTGTCAACAGAGTCCGGTGTTGACCACCCGAAGGACGGCATTTTTAAAAACTCGGAACTCGACTGCCGCTACGGCAACCCGTCGGTGGGCGAAGCCGAGCGCTGCATCCGCAGCGACTCGCCCGCCAAGTGCATCGAGGCGGCGGCTTACGCGCCTGCGTCCGACGCCACTTTCGTGCTGGTCAACGACACGCAGTGGGGCGGCTGCGCAGGCACGCTGGTGTTTTCCTGCATCGCTTCCAACTTCGCACAAATCATCACCCACGAGCTGGGGCACAAAATCGGCTTCCTCGCAGACGAGTACACCTGCTACGTCTGCGACGGCAGCGACGACGGCTCCACCTGGTCGAGCGGCGAACCCCCGGACGCCAACCTGACCATCAACACCAACCGGGCGACCACGAAGTGGGGTGACCTGATTGCAGCGTCCACGCCGATTCCCACCACGGTGAACACTCCTGCGGGCGTGGTGGGCTTGTGGGAGGGCGGCGGCTACACCGCCCTCGGCGTTTACCGGCCGCAGCTCACCTGCCAGATGATCAGCTCCAGCCAGCCTTTCTGTGCCGTGTGCTTCCGGGAAATGAAAGCGCTGCTGAGCAGCCACTGTAGCTACTGCGAGCTGAACCCGCTTAGTTTTTACTGTTTCGACCTGCCCTACGAAGTCCACTGGTGGGACAGGCTACGCCTGCGGTGGCCCATTCCGCCCTGCCTGAGCTGCCCGCCCGACGACTTGCGCAAGCGCTGGGAAATCATCTTCGAGCAGGTCGTTTTCGAGGGAACGGAGGCGTTCGTTTACGATGAAAAAGGTGTGGTAATTGCCGAAAGCGCCGTGAGGCAGCGCGGCCAGCCGCTGCGCATTTCGTTCGAGGGCAACCCGCTGAAAAGTTACTCGGTGGAAATCGTGACGGGAGCGCCGCAGGCGAAGACTTTCAACCCAACGCCAAAGTATATCGTGAAATGAGGCTGCCGTTTTTCCAGCAAAAAAAAATGCAGCGAAAAGGTGGGTCTTCCTGCATGGTGCCGTTGCGGCACCGCACAGCAAGACCCGCTTTTTTTGCAAGCTCTTAGAACGGGTTTTAAATTAGGAGGGGTAGCGGTGAGGTAATCCGACATGAACCAAAAATATTTCACCGCAAATTGAAAGCACGGGCACCCCCGCCCGTGCTTTTTAGTTTAGTTTCCGCTGCCTGTTTGGTCTCTTTTCAAAAACTGAAAAACCAAGCCGTTGAACCAGCTTTGTAGGGAAGACTGTGGATGAGAACGCCCTCGAATCACGAAGTTCTGGCAAATTTGCAGCTTTCCAGGCTCGGCTTTAACGGTGAAGCAGTGACTGCTTTCCGCAAATTACAGCGCTGGCAAGTTGCAAACTTGCCAAAACTAAAGAGGGCTGGGACAGACTTGAAACAACTGGTTGTTTCGACTGTGGAACACCTGCGACAACTGAGTTGTTTGCGGAGGCAGTGGGGTGAGTTGATAGCTCAAACCTCACCCCCGGCCCCTCTCCTGCGGGAAGGAGGGGGTGGGGAGGCATACCAAGTTACCTCCCGACCTTAAACCCTCACACCGCCTTCACCACAATCTCCACCGCCGGGCTTTTCTTCACGCCTTTCTTGCCGTAGATGCGCAGCACGGACGAACCGCTGGGCAGCCCCTCCACCGTGAACAGCAACGTGTTGAAGGCGTCCATCATCACCCATTTCTCTTCCACCTTCAGCTCCACGATGAACAGGGCGCAGCCCGCCCGCTCCTCGATGCGCACGGTGGCCGAGCCGTCAGCCGGGCCTGTGCGCACGAACTTGGCGCTGAACTCCCCCGGTGCCTTGTTCACGGTCTCCTCCACGTTCAGCTTGAAGCCGCTCTTGGCCGCCGTGGTGCGGTCGCCGTTGGCCTTCAACAGCACAAAACGGGACAGCGGCTCCAATATGCCTATCACCACCATTTTTTTCTCCTGCAATACCAGGTCGGTATTGGGGCTGCGGTCGCCCTCCGGCACGTCGGCGGCCACCAATGCCTTGATGGCATCGTCGAGTTCCTTGAGCGTGGGCACCGGCTCTGGGAAAAGTTCGGTGTGGGCGCCCATGCCCGCTAAGACGGCCTTGCCATAGGTGACGACATCGGCAGCGGAGGTACGCTCTTCCGGAAGGATGATTGCTAATTTTTTGATTTTTGCCATGACAGCTGTTTTAAGTTTAAAAATTTGGTTGATTCCATTTTTTGACCCTCCAGTGCGCCCCATGTCCCCGGAGCTGCTCCTTTTTTACGGGAGCTGTTCCCGTGAAAAAGGAGCTGCTCCCGTGGAAAAGGAAGTGCTCCCGTGAAAAAGGAAGTGCTCCCGTGCCATGCGGCGTTCTCCCAAGCGATGGGGCGTGTCCCCAAGGCTTGCGGCGTCTTCCCAGTCTTGTTTGTTGATTGGCCCGCCTTTTAACTTGCGGCGGGCGGTTTTCTTTAGTTGTTTGTGTGGTGGGTAAGTGGGGTTTTTCAGGGGGTTAGACTTTCCAAGTTTTTGGAGCTTGGAAAGTCTCGGGGCAAGTGTTAGACTTTCCAAGTTTTTGAAACTTGGAAAGTCTCGGGGCAGGAGTTAGACTTTCCAAGTTTTTGAAACTTGGAAAGTCTCATGGCAGGAGTTAGACTTTCCAAGTTTATGAAACTTGGAAAGTCTCGGGGCAGCCCCGGACTAAGGCGCAGCTGTATGAACTGGTGCCTTCCTGCAATGCCTTGCACACATCCCAAGTAAAAGCCGAAAGTTCGAGCAGGAGTTGAGCGGAGCGGCACTTGCTCGAACAGTGGGTCATTTTCAAAGAAAAAGGTGTGGCGTGTTTGGGATTGTGGGAGACTTGCGACAACTGGATTTTGAACCACGACCAACGTTTAATAAACGAAAAGTCCGTCTTATTCTTGACTATAAAGATGTTAGTTTAATTGACAGGAGTAGCCTCAATGACTTTCCATCCTATTGAACCAACGTTTTTGTAATCTCCAACTTTTAATTCGAAATCCGTTGTAGAATTAGGCGGGAAATATTTTTCAATCGTATGATTTTCACCCACTAACTCTGTTTTTGGTTTACTATAAAAAACAACTCTTACCACAGCGTCTTTATACGTTACGACAGATGCCGTACTCTTGATTACTCCTTTAATTTTTCTGACTATAACGGATTGTAGTGATGGCCACCTTCCCCCCCAATCGAAGCCGATATGAGGAGGTTGTGAAGCCAGTTTTCGTGATAAATTTTGCCGTTGAGCCTTGCCGATGG